>CAZAXD010000001.1:0-42070 GCA_964489015.1 uncultured Sphingobacterium sp.
GGCGGCGGGGGAGGGGCCTTCGCTGTATTCTTGTGGAATAACGGAACGAATGGCGTCATCCGGGACTGTCCTCTGTCAGTTGGTGATCCAGGAAATGGAGCGCCCGGCTCGCTAGGCGGCAATGGTGGGCAAGGCGGGGAAGGTGGCTGCGGCGGGGGTAGTGCGGGCTCTCCCTGTCAGCGCTTCTGTGGCGCGCCCCCGCGACCTGACAATAGCTGTGGGGCCGGCTGCCAAGGCGGCGCCGGTGGTAATGGCGGTCGTGGCGGCAATGGCGGCCAAGGTGGTAAAGGCGGTGATGGTAGCAGCGGCATCGCTCAGCCCCTCTATCAAAACCTGGCCGGCTCTCCCCCCCTCGTCTCTAATGCCTTCGTAGCGACGGAGCCGCCTATCCAAATCCAAAACCCCATCTGCTCGCATTCCGAGTTGATCTTCACGGTAACGAATGCCGATCCTCTTACCCAGTACGAGTGGGCTTTTGGGGCGGATGCGCAGCCACTTTTTGCCAATACGCCTACTGCTACAGCGGTATTTACGGTGCCCGGCTTCAAGACTATCATTCTACGGGTCAATGGCGTGCCTTTCCGTTATACGCTGACGGTTTCCCCTACCCAGCCGGGGGTAGTGCCAGCGATCCAGCCGCAAACGGCGCTTCCCGTTTGCCAAGGGGCTACGGCTACCTTTTCGGCTAACCTCACCAATCCCGCTAATCGCCCTATTCAAGATTATGAATGGCAGCTCACAGGCCCTATCAATGTAGGACCTGTAACAGGAGCTACTACCAGTACCTTCACCACACCGCCGCTTACGCAGCTTGGCACTTACAAGGTTTATCTGCGGGTGCGTTCAGACTGCTGCGGCTGGAGCCTGCGCGACTCGCTTAGCTTCGATGTGATTCCCACCCAGACTATGACGGCTCAGCTCATTGCGGCGCCGTCAGCCGTCTGCGAGGGGGCACCTATTAGCTTTACAGTAATCGCGGGCAACGTCGGCGCTACGCCCACGTATGTCTGGCGTAAAAATGGGAATACCATTCCCGGTGCGACGGGCGACTCCTACACCGATCCTAATCCTCAAAATGGCGATACCTACGTCGTAGAAGTCGCTTCTAGCCTTCCCTGTATCAGCAATAGCCCTCTCCAGACCAATCCTGTCACGGTTACTGTATTCCCACTGCCTCAGCTTGCTTGTCAGAGCCCACTCACCGGTTATTTAGGTTCGCCGGTGACCTTTAGCCTAGACGCCAACAATGCGGCGCAGCTCACACCGCCTTTCACGTATACGATTGCGTTAGGCAATGGCTTCTCGGTCAACGGACAGGCTACAAGTCTGCCCATTACGGAAACGGCCAATTATGGTGGATCAGGCTCGTATACGGCGATTATCACCCTGACCGATGCCAATGGCTGTCGGGCTCAGTGTAATGTGCAAGTCAACATAGCCGCTTCCCCGCCTCCCACGGTAGATTTTACCGTCGATAGACAAGAGGCGTGTGACCAGCTTACCGCGACCTTTACGGCGGTGCCGGCGGCCGATGAGTACCGCTGGGACTTTGGCGACGGTACGCCGCCTCTCGTTACCACCCAAAATCCTGTCCAACACACCTACAACCAGCCAGGTTACTATACCGTTCGTCTAGGGGCGCGCTTTGGCGGCACCTGGCTCACCGTAGAAAAGGTACACTTTATCCGGGTATACCGAACCCCCTCACCTCAAATCGGCCTTCTCTCCGTCGCTTGCGAAAACCAGCCTATTCAGTTCGCGGATGTTGGCCAAGATGGCTATCAGTATCTCTGGTCCTTTGGGGACGGGCAAACCAGCACGCAGCCCGGCCCTCAGCATATATACGCTGCTTCGGGCACTTACACAGTTACGCTGACGGCTTGGAGTCACAACCGAGTCTGCTCCACCACGGTACAACGTACGGTTACGGTCGTCCGACGGCCCATAGCGGACTGGACTATTCCTATTACGGAAGGCTGTGCGCCTTTTACGCTTAGCGTGCTCAATAATGCCAATCCAAACGGAGCTGTCATCTCTAGCACCATTTGGGTCTGGGGAGATGGGAGCCGAGATACTGTTAGTGGGGCGGGTAATGGCCTCCACACCTATGCAGCCGCAGGCAGTTATCCGCTGTGGATGATCGTCCTTAGCGCAGATGGCTGCGCCGACACGCTAGAGACGACAATTCTTGTATATCCGAGGCCACAGGCAGACTTTTCCCCAAGGCAGGTCACCCAGCGTCAGCCCCAGACACAGGTCACCTTCACCGATCAATCGCAGGGCGCTTCGAGTTATTTCTGGGACTTTGGGAATGGGGTGACTACCACCGAGCCCAGCTTCACGACCGAGTATCCCAATCCTGGCACTTATTCAGTGCTGTTTGTGGCTCGGAATGATCAGGGCTGTACTGATACTGCTCGCGGCACCGTGATCATTGAGCCAGGACTAGATATTTTCATCCCGAATGTCTTTACGCCCAATAGCGACGGCATCAACGATGAGTGGGTCATCCGCACAAGCGGCATTCCATATCAGGTATGGGTTTATGACCGCTGGGGTAATCTCGTTTTTGAGGGGAGTAGCAGTCGCCTTTGGAATGGTCGCAACCGCAATAGCCAAGAGTGTCCTGAAGGCGCTTACACCTACAAGCTCGTAGCAACCCTCCCAGATAATATGAGCTTTACGCGCAGTGGCACGGTGACCCTCCTCCGTTAGCTCTTTTTGGCTACTCTATAAATGCAGCAGGAGCGGAGCCGTGAAGAGCCGCCCTTCTCTCGTGCAAGCTCGGACCCAGTATAAACCCGTTCTCCAATCGTCCCACCTCAGGTAGTGTACGCCCACCTCTATCCTGTCCCAATGACCTAGGATCTGGCCTAAGGGATTCATAAGCTGAATCGTATGCCAAGGCGTCTTAGTCTCTAAAATGAGTTCTTTACGGGCTGGGTCAGGGTAAATCCGCAGTAGGCCCGAATCGCGATTCAGCAAAGTCGTCGTGCCGCATGTGCGCTGATAGGTGTAGTGGGCGTGCTGGATACGACTTAGGAAGAGAGAGAGTGCATTCGCATCGCCCTTGAGGTGGTGATCTAAATAAGGCCGCAAGACGGCCATGGTCCGGGCAAGCTGCTCTTCTCGCGTGATGGTAGGTTGGGGGCTGGTCGTACTTTCGCCAAAGCTGCAGTTGAAGTTGTAATTAGCAAAGTAGCAGTGGCCCCCGCCCTTGATCGTGACCAGCGTCTTACAGCTACTGAGACAACTGTCATACATGCGAATCTGATGAGCGCTAGGTGGAGTGACGCCATCATTTTCCCCAGCCAAGAATAATATGGGGACCGTCACGTGCTTTGCAGCATGGATGGCGGAGGGACTGGTTTCCGCCGCCGCAAAGTTGAAGACGACCGTGACATTTGTATAGTTCTGAGCCGCAAGCACGGAGGCGCCTCCGCCCATGGAATGGCCTGCTATGGCACTCGTTCCACTTAGACGCTGATATAAAAACGAACTGCTACTACTGCCTTCGGAGAGAATTTTCTCATTGAGAAATCGTAGGTCGAGCGCAAAGTTTTGATGGCTTGGGCTAAAGCCGGATTCAGTCCGCGGTAGCGCTACAACGTAACCGACCCGCGCTAGGCTATCCCACAGCCACTGATAAGCCTCCCAACTCATCACAAATCCATGGGCAAATACGACGAGGGGAAAGCTACCGTTGGCAACGGGGACATTATCACCTGCCGAGAGAGCGGGGTAGTAGAGCTCGGTAAGGATTGGTCTATTTGAACGGCTAGGGTCCGTATAGGTTAGGCTTCGATGCCCTATAGCATAAGGCTGGGCCCAACTGATTATGGCCCCTGCTAACCAAAGTAAACATCGCATCTCACAAAGTTATGATTCGACTTTAAACGGAAAAGGGGCAAGCCAAAAGCTTGCCCCTATAGAGAGTGGCTGGAACGGCTTAGTAGCGGTACCACTCTGGCTTGTAGGGACCTTCGACAGGCACGCCGATGTAGGCGGCTTGCTCAGGTGTGAGCTCGTCGAGCTCGGCGCCAAGCTTGGCCAGGTGGAGGTGGGCAACCATCTCATCCAGATGCTTAGGCAGCGTGTAAACTTGATTTTCGTACTGCTCACTGCGGGTCCAGAGCTCGATCTGGGCCAAGACTTGATTGGAGAAGGAACAGGACATTACAAAGGAAGGGTGGCCTTCCGCACAGGCTAGATTCATGAGGCGCCCTTCTGCTAAGAGGATGATTTCCTTGCCTTCGACGTTGTACACATCGACATACGGCTTGATGGTGTACTTGGTCTGGCCGTAGTTTTTATTGAGCCAAGCCACGTCGATCTCGAGGTCGAAATGGCCAATATTCCCAACGATGGTCTTATCTTTCATGGCGAGGAAGTGGCGGCCGACGACGATGTCACGATTGCCAGTAGCTGTAATGACAATATCCGCCAGGCGCACGGCGTTGTCCATCTTCATGACGCGGAAGCCATCCATGACCGCTTGCAAGGCGCAGATAGGGTCGATCTCCGTTACGATGACTTGCGCGCCGGCACCCGCAAAGGCTTGAGCCGTTCCCGCCCCTACATCCCCGTACCCCGCTACGACGACCGTTTTACCGGCGATCATAATCCCCGTTGCGCGGCGAACTGCGTCAACGGCGGATTCTCGGCACCCGTAAATATTGTCAAATTTGGACTTAGTAACCGAGTCATTGACGTTGATAGCGGGGAAAGGCAGCAGCCCCTTCACTGCGTACTCGTATAAACGGCGAACGCCGGTAGTAGTTTCTTCGGAGACGCCGCGCACGTGCTTGGCCAGATCGGGATATTTCTCGATAATGAGCTGAGTTAGGTCCCCGCCATCGTCGAGGATCATATTGAGCGGGCGGTCTGAGCTCCCAAAGAAGAGCGTCTGCTCAATGCACCACCAGTACTCTTCGTCGGTCTGACCTTTCCAAGCAAAGACCGGGATGCCCGCCGCGGCAATCGCAGCGGCGGCATGATCTTGCGTGGAAAAGGGATTGCAAGAGGACCAGCGTACTTCGGCTCCTAACTCCACGAGGGTTTCAATGAGCACAGCTGTTTCGATCGTCATGTGCAAGCAGCCGGCGATCCGAGCGCCCTTTAGGGGTTTACTGTGACGATAACGTTCCCGGATCGCCATCAGCCCTGGCATCTCGGCTTCAGCGAGGCGAATCTCGCGACGGCCCCATTCCGCTAAGGAGAGGTCTGCTACCTTGAAATCTTGCGTGGTCGTTAGCATAACTCTAGGCAAAGGTACAAAGGCTCTAACAAATTACGCTGTCTAAAATTCCTTTACTTCGTTTGCCAATGCAGGTGCTAGAGCTAGAACGCATTCGGATGCGCTGGGAACGGATGCGGATGTCCGGTCGCATTCCTCAGGCGATGCTGTGGGTGGGACCTGAAGGAATCGGTAAGACCGCCCTAGCTTGGTGGGCAACGCAGTCCCTGCTCTGCACGGGGGACACGCCCCCCTGTGGCCATTGCCCTGCTTGTCAAAAAGTCAAGGTCCTCCAGCATCCTGACCTATACTTGCTGCCGCCTGCGCCCGCTCAAGTCTCCTTGGAGGACGCGGCCGTGGCTCTTAGACAGGCTTTGCTCGAAAATCCTTACCTGTCGCTGACTCAGTATGACGCCTTAGTCAAAGGTAGTGGTAGCCTTAGCGTGGAGAGTGTGCGTAGGCTTCATAGCCACTTAGCGCTAACGTCAGCGGAAGGCAGTTGGCGAGTCGTGTGGTTCTGGCATGCTGAACGCCTCACCCGCCAAGCCGCTAATGCGTTTCTCAAGCTCGTCGAAGAGCCGCCCGCTCAGACGTTCTTTCTGTTTTTGACGACGCGTTTAGAGGCATTACCGGCGACTATCCGCTCGCGGTCGGTGCTCTGGCGCATTTCGCCGTTATCGGCTGAGACCCTGCTGGCTCAGCCGGGTGCAACGCCTCTGCTCGTCTCTTTAGCAGAAGGCAGTCTGGCTCGCTTGCAGTTTCTACTTGCACCCACTGGTGCCCAAGGCCTCGATACCCTGCGTCAATGGCTAGGCTGGTGCTTGCGCCCGCAGCCCCAAGTCGACCCTAATCCCCTCTTGGAAGCCCTACAAAAATCGCCGGATTTGCTAGCCCTTTTAGAAGTCGCTATCAGCCTTGTGCGGCAGCACCCGAATCTCTCACCGCTTCAAAAGACCTATGCCATCGATCTGCTCCTTAGGACTATCGATGAGCTACAGGCCAATCTGCAGGTCACGCTCGTCCTTCGTCAGCTTACGACTCAGTTGGCGACCGAATGGGCAAAGCCGATACCTAAGTGGTCATTTTGGTTGGGGTGAAGCGGCAGGAGACAGGATAGGGGAGGCCTTATGCCAGCGTCTTCGCTGCATGCGTAGCCACCACACCCCCCAGATCGCCTCGCGAATAACGGCAGAGCTCATTTTAGAGCGGCCTGCCGCCCTCTCTACAAAGACAATCGGTACTTCGACCAAGCGCGCGCCGAGAACGTACGCCTTGTACTTCATCTCGATCTGAAAGGCATAGCCCCGAAAGCGAATTGGTCCTAACCCCAAAATCCGCTCTAGGAGCTGCCGACGGTAGCCCATAAAGCCCGCCGTCGGGTCCTTGACAGGCAATCCCGTCAGAGCCCGCACGTACCAGCTTGCGCCATAACTCAGTAAGATTCGACTAAGGGGCCAGTTTACTACAGTGATCCCATGCACGTAGCGCGAGCCGATCGCCAAATCCGCTTCTTGTAAAGCCTGCGCTAGCCGCTCTAGGTCGCTCGGCGCATGGCTAAAGTCCGCGTCGATCTCATAAATGTACTCTGCTGGTGTATGCGCAAGTACCCACCGAAAGCCCGCTTCATAGGCCCGACCCAGCCCCTCTTTTCGCTGACGTACCAGCAGCTCGATAGGTGTCTCAGGGTGTTGCGCACAAAACTGCCGAACCAGTTGCGCCGTGCCATCCGGTGAGTTGTCATCCACCACCAAGACGCCAGGTGCAAGTGCTAAAGCTTGCAGAGTCTGAAGCATGCGCTCGATATTCTCCGCCTCGTTGTAGGTAGGCAGGATGACCCAATGCTTAGGCAGCATGTGACCTGAGAATAACGAGCACGCGATCACGGTAAGCCTGGGCCTCTGGTCTGTGCGAGATCAGGAGTACGATAGCCTCGTGAGCCAGAGCTCGCAGGCTCTGATATATAAGCTTTTCACTTTCGGGGTCTAGTCGGGCCGTGGGCTCGTCTAAGAGCCATAAGCTGGGGCGACGCAGGGAGGCCCGCCACAAGGCGATGAGTTGACGCTGTCCCGCCGAGAGGTTTTGGCCCCCCGTGCTTATCCTCATGTCCAAGGACCAATCTTGCAAAGGAATGCCAATAAGTCGGGCCGCTTCTCTTATCTGGCTGGTTGTAAAAGGTTCGTAGAGGGTGAGGTTTTCTAGCAAGGTGCCCTCAAAAAGGACAGGCTCCTGTGGAATATAAGCTATTTCCTGGCGAAGGCGCGCTTTATCCCAAGCCGTGATCGAAACCCCCCCATATACGATCTCGCCCGCCTGCGGCTGGTAATAGCCCAAAAGCAGATAAAAGAAGGTACTCTTTCCGCTGCCCGTTGGAGCCGAGAGGGCAATCACTTCACCGGGCTTAGCCTGAAAGGATAAATCTCGTAGCACGGGATGAGCCGGGTCATAACCGAAGCGCAGGCCACGTACTTCGAGCTGGTAAGGCCGCGGCCCGGCTGGGATTTGACCCTGAACTGCTTCCATGTGTGGATTATCTAATAAGCGAAAAATGCGCTCGCTACTTACAATGCCCATCTGTAAGCTATTTACCTGATCAGCCAAAACGCGAAAGGGGCGAAAAAAAAGCTGTAAGTATAAGCTAAACGCGACAAGGGTCCCCATGCTAGTTTGTCCTTCTACGAGCCGATAGCTTCCCAAGGTGAGGACAGCGGTCATGCCTACGACCGTGACGAGATCCATGGCCGGAAAGAAAAAGCTGAAGTACCCAATCGTGCGCCGGTAGCTTTTGTAAAAGAGCTGATTGAGGCGGTGGAAGCGTCTAAGTAGTTGGGAGTCTAAATACAGGGCCCAAGAAAGCTCGCGTGTGCGTAAAAATTCGTGGAGATAAGCATTCATGAGACTGATATAGTGGCGCACCCGTGCAAAGCTTTGCCGAATCCGCAGGGAAAAGTATCGTGAGATCAATAGTCCTAGTGGCATGATCCCAAGGGTTGCTAGGGCTAGGACGGGGTCGAGCAGAAACATGAGGCTAATCAGTACGGCCAGCTGGAGCAATTCGCCAGCTATGACGAGGAGCGTTTCTGAGAGGGTCGACTGCAAGGTTTGGGTATCCGTCAGGAGACGCGTATAAAGTAAGCCTGCCGGGTAGCGCTCTAGCGCCGGGATACTGAGCCTCAGTACTTTCCTAAAAAGCTGGAGTCGTAGACGGTGAATAAGGTCCCAGGCTAAGCGCTGGGTAGCCAAGATCTGCCACCGCTGTACTAAAGGATGTATCAGCGTGACCAGGAGGATAATCCCACCCCAGAACCAGAAAGCTGTAAGGTCTTTTTGGCGAATGGGGTGGTCGATCATGTAACGGTATAAGTAAGGGCGAAGGGGTTGGAGCGCCGAGGCTAATAATACCAAGGAAAAAGCGCCTGCTATGAGGCCTGGCCGTCTCGCCATCTCCCTAAGGAGGCGGTATACGACCTGCCTGCTTTTCATACGGGTAGGGCTAAGCCCTCGTAGAGCTGAGCTACCTTCTTGCGGATGTAAGTCTGGTAGTAAGCGGGATTTAGCGCTTCCCCCGTAACATCCTGACAAAGTTCTTGCGAGGAACGGGTTCGGCCCCGACTATGAATATGGGTTCTGAGCCAGGTCAAGGGTATAGAGAAGTCCCCCCTTTGCATAGATTCTATGTAATCCGGGTGAGCAGCTTCGATCGCTGCCGCAAACTGCGCCGCATAAAAGCTCCCCAGCGAGTAAGTGGGGAAGTAGCCAAAGCTCCCTAAGGACCAGTGAATGTCTTGTAAGACGCCTTGCGCATCGGAGGGCGGCACCAAGCCTAGGTAAGCTCGAACTTTCTCATTCCAGGCGGCGGGTAAATCCCCGGAGCTCAGATCCCCATTGATCAGAGCGCGTTCAAGCTCAAACCGCAAGAGGATATGAAGATGATAACTGACCTCGTCAGACTGAATGCGAATCAGATGCGGACGAATGAGGTTAGCTTTTTGAGTGAGCATGAGGGGTGTATAGCTGGTGAGCCAGGTAGGATTGTAAGCCGGTAGCACATGCGCCCACAAAAACTCCCAGAAAGCGAGGGTATTTCCTACGTGATTTTCCCAAAAGCGCGACTGCGACTCATGAATGCTGAGCGAAGCTGGCATGGTCTGGGGCCAGCCTAGCGGCTCGGCCGGCAGCCCCATCTCATAGAGAGCATGCCCCATCTCGTGGAGACCCGAGCTGAGGGCCATGAGCAGATCTTCTGGGTAGATCCGGATAGTAATCCGCACATCCTGGGGGTTGATACCGGTGCAGAAGGGATGGGCCGAGAGATCGATTCGGTTCGCAGCCGGACTAAAGCCTATGCGGGTAAGGACCTCCTGGACAAGCTGTTTTTGGGCGTTCTCCGCCAGAGACAGGGCTGGCAGATCAGCATGAGCGAGCGGATGATCGGCGCAGGCTTGCACCGTTTGAATCAAAAAGCCTTTTAGCTCGTCAAATAAGCTTTCGACGGCTCGGGGCGTGAGGCTTGACTCATAGAGATGGAGCAGGGCTTCATAGGGCTCTTCCTCATAGCCGAGGGCCTCTGCTTTTTCGCGAGACAGGCGTACGAGGCTAGTGAGGTGGGGCTCAAACAAAGCATAATTGGCCTGAGTTTTGGCTTCGACCCAAGCAGCTTGTGCCTGGGCGGCCGCTTCTGAGAAGGCCCTTACTAAAGAGCCAGGCAGCTTTTCAGCAGGTTGGGCTTCTTTCAGGTATATTTCCAGCTGGCTTACTTCTTCCTGAGAAAAGTTGTCCCGTTTATCTAAAGCTTCCCGAATCAGTGGCAAGACTCGGCTGGTTAGATTCTGATGATGCAGAGCCGCTAATTCTCCCACCATGGCGGCTCGATGCTGTATTCCTCCTTTGGGCATCATCACCTCTTGGTCCCAGGTTATGAGCTCTATAGCCGAAGCTAACAAGGCCTGGGTCCTGAGAGCCCCATGGAGGCTATCCTTTAAGTTCATGGAGCAAAATTACGAAGTATTCTCACCGAGTTTCGCCCCACATGACGTGAATCTCGATAGTCATACGGCGGAGCTTAGCCCCCTCGTAGGCGCCATTACTGGCGCTGGCTGGACGGCGTAGGTGATTGGTAAGGCCGATATCGTAATAAAAGCTAGCCCCTGTCGTGCCGAAACTGGTGGGCAGCTCGAGGCTGAGCCCCAGTGGCAGCAGCGCATACCAGCGGTTTAGGGTTCGGTTTGCATCGGTCACCAGCCCTTGGGCCTGATAGCGATAGCCCACCAGCAGGCCTGATCGCGGATAAAAGACCTGCCAGCGGGGCCCAAAGCGAAAGCCAGCTTCCGCGGCCTTGTAAGCTGTGGTCTGCCCGGCTTGGAAATCCTGATTTACAATGGGTAAACGCACTTCGGAAGGGCCCCCCTTATAGACCCAATAAAGCCCTGCTTCAAAGCCCGCTCCCCACCAGTAGCTCTTGTAAGTAAGTCCAAGGGCGGCATCCGAAAACCACCCGGTCGGTACCGGCTCGGCGCGGTCAGTTAGATAGTTAAGTCGGCCCTGGAAGGCTAACCCAAAGCCCTGCTGGGCTTGCAGCACACTACATAGGCACAGCCAGCTCCCGAAGTAACGCATTGAGGGCTAGCTTTTCCTGGTGCTCAGGGCGACGCCAGCCGATAATCAGCGCGCAGGGCACCCCCCACTCCCCAGCTGGGAATTGTTTAGGGCGGGTTCCGCTGATCACCACAGCATTGGGCGGCACGTAGCTACGATACTCCTGGGCTGAGGCCTGGGTGACGTCAATGATCGGCATACTCGCCGTAAGAATGACCCCGGCTCCGATGACAGCCCCAGCGCCTACCTGGACCCCCTCTACGATAATCGCCCGACTCCCAATGAAGGCCCCATCCTCGATGATGACCGGTTTGGCCTGCGGCGGCTCTAGCACGCCTCCGATGCCAACGCCCCCACTGATATGTACATTTTTGCCGATTTGGGCGCAGGAGCCCACGGTGGCCCAGGTGTCGATCATGGTATTTTCGCCGACGTAGGCGCCGATATTCACATAGCCCGGCATGAGGATGACACCCGGCGCAAGGTAACTGCCGTAGCGGGCAACGCCCGGCGGAACGACCCGCACACCGGTGGGCGGCTTCTTGAGCGGAATCTTGTCTTGAAAGACAAAGGGGCCCACGACCTCAGGCTGAGCCTGGCGTAGCCGAAAGTAGAGGGAAACCGCCTTCTTGACTGATTCCTGGACCTGCCAAGTCCCGTCGTCGCTATGCATGGCACACCGAAGGGCACCCTTATCCAGCCCAGCTACGATGGCCTCTACGGCTTCTTGATAAGGTTTGAGGCTAAGGAGCTGGGGCTTTTCCCAAGCGGCCTCCACCTTCTCTAAAAACGGTTGCCACATTGTCATCGCAGTTGGATCGTAGAAGCTTGGGCTGGATCCAGTTTGCCAGCCATGATAAGCCTTAGCTCCCGGCGACGGAGCGCGCCTTCGTACTGACGCTTTTCCTCGTCGGTTTGGGGTTCGATCGGCGGTACCGGGATAGGGCATCCGCTCTGATCGATCGCTACAAAGGTATAGTACGCTTCATTGCATAAGCGCTTGGTGTTATTAGGCAGCGTTTCGGCGTATACTCGTAAGTAAACTTCCATCGATGTGTGAAAGGCTCGTGTGACATAAGCTTCAATCGTGACTAGCTCCCCGACCTTGATGGCAGAGCGGAAGCTCACATAATCTACGGCCGCCGTTACACAAACCCGCTGGGAGTGGCGATAAGCGGCTACCGCCGCCGCGATATCCATCCAGTATAGGAGCTGTCCGCCCATGAGGTTCCCCAAGGCATTGGCATGGTTTGGGAATACCATTTCCGTCAGGACCGTGAACGAATCCTGCGGCTTTTTGGCTTCGGTCATCAGGCAAAAGTACTCGCCCTACGTGAATGTCGCGAGAATAGCCGCAGTGGACAGGACAATCGAAGCGATGCCATTGTGCGTGAAAAAGGCCCGATCTATCTGGCTGAGGTCTTGAGCCACCCAATGCTGCCGCAATACAGAAACAGTAAAACCGCCCCACCCTAACCAGTAGAGGCTTTTGAGCCCATAAAGCCGCCAACCTATCCACGCCAAGGCGAGGATCGCAAGCAGGTGCGTGCCAAAGGCTAAAAGACGAGCAGGCTTTTCGCCGATTCGAGCCGGAATGCTATATAACCCCACCTGCCGATCAAAGTGCATGTCCTGCAGCGCATACAAAATATCAAACCCGCCTACCCACCCAAGCACGGATAAACCGATGAGCACCACTTCAGAGCGGAAGGCGCCCGTTGCTGCTACAAAAGCACCCACTGGAGCCAATCCAAGCGCTAAGCCCAGCACATAATGAGACAGGCTCGTAAACCGTTTGGTCAGCGAATAGCCTAATACCACCAAAAGCGCAACGGGCGAAAGAAGGCCACATAGCGGGCTAAGAAGCCAGGAGAGGAGCACAAAAACCCCACTAGCCCCCACACTTAGCCAGAGGGCTTCTCGGGGGCTAATATGTCCTTGTGGGATTTCTCGGTTGGCGGTACGAGGATTTTGCGCATCCCATCGAAAGTCGGCATACCGATTGAATGCCATAGCGGCTGTACGAGCCATGACGATAGCCCCGACGACTAGTCCAAGCCTGAGCCAATTGAAGCCTTGTTCCTTTACACCCAAGCTAAACCCCCATAAGCCAAAGGGTAGCGCAAAGACAGAATGCGGAAGGACCAGTAGCCTATTGTAAAGAGCGAACTTGTGACGGAGGGCAGACATGCGCGCTACAGAGCGGGAGACGGGATTCGAACCCGCGGCCCTCAGCTTGGAAGGCTGATGCTCTACCGGCTGAGCTACTCCCGCGTAGTGGGGAGTGGAGGATTCGAACCTCCGTAGGCAGTGCCACCTGATTTACAGTCAGGCCCGTTTGACCGCTCCGGCAACTCCCCGAATGCCCGCAAAGGTATGAAAAATTCTCGTCCACAAGTCCCGCTCCAGATTCTGCTGAAATGCCCTTATATTTGCTCGAGATGGCTAAGCAGTGGCTATGGGCTTGTGTAACGCTAACCCTCTGGGCGCAGGGAGTAGGAATCGGTATCCTGCAGCCGGATTCCGCCGCCCTCTTACATCTCGAATCTACTAATAAAGGCCTCCTCCTGCCCAGGCTCTCCACCCAGCAGCGGGACGCTATCTCCAATCCACCTTGGGGGCTCGTTATCTTCAACACGACGGATAGTGTGGTCCAGTACTTCAACGGAAGCTGCTGGCTTGCTGCTTATCAAGAGAGCTGTGATGACTGTAATATTCGGCTTAGCTTATCCAGCTCGAGCGGCACCATAGACCGAGTAAATACGGACTCCGTCCAGGTGACCGTTACCGTGACGCAGATCGCAGGTGCCCCCCAAAATATTGCACTACAGGTTTACTCTATCCTGCCGCCCTATGTAAGCTACGCCTTCAATCCCACTGTGCTTGTGGGGTCTGGCAGTGCCACGCTAACGGTTCGAGCCGAGCCGCTAGCGCCGGGGGGAACCTATCCCCTTATCATTCAAGCCGTCTGTGGTCGCACGATCAAAAACATCGTATACACCCTCACGATCGATAGCTGCTACCAGGTAGCGATCCTCAATAGCGGGACCGACTACAACCTCACAGCCCAGAATCCAAACCTGCCCACGGCACAGCCGATTTGCGTCGTCGTGCATACGCACCCTGGAGTCGAGCTAAGTGCCACGAGTCCTACGCAGCCTGCTTTTACGACGGGTTCTCTGCATCCGCAATCTATCGTCGCGCTTGTGCATGAGGGCGGCTTTTTTGGACGAGGGGGGGCTGGCGCCTCAGGCGGTGCCTCGCCTAATTTTAGCAATCCCGGCGGAAACGGTGGCGATGCCATGCACATTACCTGCAAAACGTACCTGTATCTGCGCAATGGCTACCTCTTTGGCGGTGGGGGAGGAGGCGCCTCCGTTGGCGTTACTTTTAGCTTCAATATCCCGGTGCTAGGAAACTTCTCATTTGACTTTGGGGTCGGCGGGGGAGGTGGTGCTGGAAATGGCCCAGGTGGAACCTCCGCCACACCACCGCCTCTCTTTTTCCCTGGTCAGAGTGGCACAGGTGGCCTTACTGGCTTAGGCGGCTTGGGTGGACGTATGTATACCCCTATCAACTTCCCACTGGGGCCTGTAAATATTACCCTTACACCGACTGCACAGGGCGGGGATGGTGGCCACTACGGCTATCCAGGTACTACTGGTTTCATCTTCGTTTGTGCGCAGGCTTCGGCGAGCGTCCCAATCATAGGTACTATTACAGTACCACTGGGGTGCTACCCTTCAGGGGGGGTATCCTTTCAACCAGGCGGACAGCCGGGCTATGCCGTCCGCCGCATTGGGGGCGCGCCGCTTATTCCGTATCCAGATGCCCCTTATTTGACTAACTTTATCAAAGGTCGAATTGGCCCTTAATCCACGTAGCTATGCGATACCAGCTATTCTTTTCGTGGCTAGTCCTAAGCTTGGCATGCGCCCAATGGCGGGTCGAGGCGTATATAGAAGAGCCGCCCAAGTCTACTACCCTCCAAGTCGAAGCCGTCCTCGAGCCCGCATACCAGCGATGGCTATACCAGGGTACATGGGGGGGGCGCGAGGTGCGAATGCTCGACTTTCTGCTCAAAAAAGACGAGACGTACTGGATCGATCATGAAAAGCGTGTCTGTTATCCTGTGCAGATTCAACCTGGCTCTACTCTTCCTGCCCATGAGCCGCTGGCGCAGCAGACAGAGCAGTACTTGGGTTATCAAGCGCAGTGGTACCTGCTGCGGCTTTCCGATACGTCACAGGTACGAGTCTTGTGGACTAAAGAAGTAAGTTACCCTTGGCAAGCGTGGCGAAAGCTCTTGGGAGATGAGACGCTAGGAGCTATACTGGCAGCCGGCCTCGTAGAAGGGCTGCCCTTGCAATGGGAGCGGCGGGGTCCTGATAACCGCCTCTTGAGCCGTTGGCGGGTCGAGGGTATACGTCCTAATCAAGACCGCTACGCCGGCACTATCCCTTACGAAGTGCGGACGCTTCAAAACTGACTCAGTACGCTAGGAGCCAACGCACGGTCTCTTCAATGCGGTCTTGGCTCGGGAGGTAAGCCATTTCCAACTGCAGGCTGAGGGGGACGGCCGGCACCTCGGCACTGCCAACTAGACGAGGTGGGGCGTCTAAGGCTTCAAAGGCGTTTTCAGCTAGCCATCCGACGATCGCCTGCGCAAAGCTATGCGCTGGGGGCTCTTCTGTCAGCACCAGAATGCGGTGGTAGCGCCGGGCTGCCTCGAGAAGCTGGTCATAATCTAGCGGGACCAAGCTCCGAAGGTCGAGGATGGCGATAGTGTCGGGATACTTTTCTGCCACGCGCCAGGCCCAATGCACCCCCATACCATACGTGATAATGGCAATAGCTGGGGTTTGCGTGGCCGCCTTAACCCAGCGCGCCTGGCCGATCGGTACGATGTAATCAGCGCTCGGCTCTGGCGTTTTGGCGCGGCGCGTGCCGGGCACTTTGGACCAGTAAAGCCCCTTATGCTCAAGTATGACTACCGGATTAGGATCATAAAACGCAGCCTTGAGCAGTCCCTTCATATCCGCCGCATTAGAAGGGTATACGACTTTGATACCGCGAATAGCGGTCAGCACACTCTCCACGCTGGAGGAATGATACGGTCCGCCCCCCTGATAAGCCCCACAAGGGACGCGAATCACCACCGGCACTTCCCATTTGCCGTTACTAAGATAGTAAGACCGGCTAAGCTCTGTGAAAAGCTGGTTGAGCCCAGGCCAGATGTAGTCTGCAAATTGAATCTCTACAATCGGACGACAACCGACGACCGCCATGCCGACCGTGCTCCCGATAATGTAGGCTTCCTGAATGGGAGTATTGAATACACGGGCATCACCAAATTTTTGGGCTAAGGTGGCCGCCTCTCGGAAGACACCGCCCAGGCGCCGCCCTACATCTTGTCCATAAAAAAGAGCTTCAGGGTGCTTGGCTAAGATCTCTTCGACGGCATGCAAAGCTGCATCTACCATGAGGACCTCAGGCGCCCCCGGCGGGGTGCGGGTTCCTTGCTCCTTGGTGATCGGTGTAGGAGCGTAAACGTGCTGGGACAACGTCTCGGGGCTAGGCTCCGGCAGCTGGGAGACGGCCGAGAAAGCTGCTTCCACTTCCGCCAGCACGGGCGCTTCTAAGGCCTCTATCTCCGCTTCGCTGAGCCACGTGAGTAGGTGACGTCGAAGGTGTAAGTACGGGTCGGCCTTAGTAGCTTGGGCGTACTCCTCCGGGGAGCGGTACCACTCCCGACGTACACCCGACGTGTGATGACCGAGTAGCGGAACCTTCGCATAGAGTAGGGCAGGGCCGTGCCCCGCTCGAACGTAAGCGACCGCTTTTTGGGCGGCTTCTCGACAGGCCAGATAGTCATGCCCTTTCGACACCGTGAAGACCTTGAGCCCTGGAAATCCCTTCGCATAAGCCGGTGCATCCATGGCGCGGATCTCTTCTGTACTGGCAGAGATGGCCCAGCCATTGTCCTGAATGACATAAAGAATGGGCAACTGCTTGAGGATGGCCATTTGAAAGGCTTCGGCGACTTCGCCTTCGGTGATAGCCCCATCCCCTAAGCTGCATACTACGATCGCGTCATCTTGGCGCAGGCCTTGCTCGCGCTGATAAGCGAGTCCGTGCGCCGCTCCCGTGGCCGGAATCGCCTGCATCCCCGTAGCAGAAGACTGATGCGGGATCTGAGGATGATCAGGCCCCCGATAACTAGCATGGTTGTAATAAGTACGTCCCCCCGAAAAGACATCCTCGGCTTTGGCTAGAAGCTGCAGCATAAGTGTTCGGGGCGAAAAGCCCATCGCTAATAAAAGAGCTTCGTCCCGATAGTAGGGATAAACGTAGTCAATAGGCGTAAGTAGCTGTCCCATCGCAATTTGAATCGCTTCATGGCCGCGAGCTGTCGAATGCACGTAACGGCATGTGTCCCGATGCTCATCATACAACTCAGCCATTCGCCGAAGGGCGACCATGAGCTGATACGCCTGCCGAACTTGGAGATCTAGGTCTATTTTTTGCACCTTCAAAATTCCTGATTTTTTCGTAACTTTGTCCAAAGTTCGGTATATCATGGTGTGGCAAGAGCGACCGCGGATATTAATAGCGACTACGGAGTGTGCCCCTTTCTGGGAAGATTCGCCGGCAGCCATGCTCATCGCAGAGCTTCCAGGACGCCTTCAGCAGCAGTACGAGGTGCGTATCCTCATGCCGAAGTATGGTATCATCGATGATCGCAAATGGCGTCTGCATGAGGTTAAGCGGCTCTCCGGCATCACGATTCGGCTCGGCACCATGGACTATGCCCTCAACGTAAAGGTCGCTTCCATCCCAGGTACCCGAACCCAAGTTTACTTTCTAGACAATCACGAGCTCTGGGCTCGGCGCGGTACCTTTACAGACTTGCAAACCGGTGAGCCGTATTCGGACAATGACGAGCGCCTTATCTTCTTTAGCAAAGGCGTGATTCAGGTGCTCAAGAAACTAGGCTGGTTTCCCCAAGTCATCCACTGCAATGGCTGGATGACTGGCCTCCTGCCCTTGTACATCCGTCATCAGCTGCGCGGGGATCCCCAGCTCGGAAAGGCGGAATTGCTCTTTACAAACTACCACGAAGAGATCCCGGGCTTACGATTTTCTACCTCCTTCCCAGAGAAAGCCAAAATAGATAATTACATCCCGGACATCCTCCGCGAATTAGCGGGGGATCCCTACGAGGGGCTTTTAGAAGCGGGGCGCTCTTGCGCAGAATCGCTAGAAGGGGCGCCCAATCCGGAAGCTTGGACTGCTTGTTACGAACAGCTTCTGACGCATCAGACGGCTTAGCCATCCTCTAAGCGGGCTAAGTCTTCTTATGGCCTACAAAACCCATGATGCGCTTGCAGGGACATATTTTTGTTAGACATGCCAGCCATAAGTAGAGCTCTCTCTTTAGGGGGGCTTAGCCTGCTGATATTCCTCAGCTGCCGAAACCCCAATCGCTTAGGCGAGGCGATCTACCCGCCGCCGTCTGTACGAGCTGATACCCTTCCGCTGACAGACTGTCAAAACGTCTTTTTGCCTCCACAGAAGACCGAAAAGGCGCCTTTTGTCTTTGTGGGAGAGGTGGCCGACACGTTAGTGGGTACCTGGCAAGCGGAATGGGCTACACAGTTTGCCCTGGGCGGCACAAATGTCCAACTAGTCGCCCAGCAGCTGGTCGCTGTGGACTCCGTAGTTCTGGACCTTTTTATAGCCAGTTCCTACGGGGACATTAGTATGCCGTTGGCCTTTCGGGTTTACAGACTAACGCAACCGCTGGTAGCTGGTACTTCATACGATGCCCATACTACCTTCTCGAATGACGGTACCAATTTAGTCCTAAGCGGTGGGGATACCGTTTCGTATGCGACCTTTACACCGGGCGCTAAGCGCCTACGGCTGGATACGGCCTTAGGACGCTATCTCCTGACCCTGCCGCCTAGTGCGCTTGCTAATCAGTCTGCTTTTTCCGCGGCCTTTGCTGGCTTACATGTGGTGGCAGTCTCCGCGGAGCCCCAAAAGCGCGGAGTTATGTATACCCTTTTTCCTCGGAGTGCCCTGACCGCGCTGCGTGTGTACTATCGCGAGCAGATCCAGGGCCAAGAGGTCCCGCAGCAGTATAGCTTCTTGATTTCAGATTCTTGTGTGTGGGCCTATCGGCTCGTGCGTCAAACCCCAAGTCCGCCCTACTTGCGAGACTTACTAGAGCAGGAGACGGGTCGGCAAGATAGTCAACTGCTGCTAGCGGGTGGCGAGCCAGTGGGGGTGCGCTTCCGAGTCGAGGGCTGGGAACGGCTCGTTCGGGGCCCAGTCCTAGCAGCTAAGCTCATCTTGCCCGCAGCCAGCGGCTTTAGTCAAGCTTACTCGCCGTTCTTTCCTAGGCCCAGTGCCCTCTCGCTGTATGCGGATACCTTAGAAGAGGTTGCGACAGCAAACTGGGGCGTTGGGGACTTTGTGGGAGATTCTGTAGTGGTGGACGTGACTACCCCGGTCCAGGGCATCGTCATTGGTCAGAAGCCACCTCCGGCTTTTCTGGCTATCTGGCTCACGGGCCGTCAGTATACCCTCACGCGCTGGGTCCTGTCCGGGTCGAAAAGCGCACACCCGCCTTATCTCGTGGTGATCAGCGCCTCGCCATAGGTGTAAGCAGCGACTAAGCTCAGCCGCTTTGCGGAAAATGGCGTACTGCGTACCTGAGCTTGTCGCGTGAGTAGGTGGTATTCCCACAATGTATCACGGCGGATATAGTAAACCCGAGCCCCCAAAAAGTCTACTGCAAAGCATTCCACCGCAGGCAACCCTAGGGGATTTAGCATTCCTTGTGAGCTGAGTTCTACCCGGCCTAAGTATTCGGTGCCTAGCCGCTGACTTAGGTAAGGTGAAAGCGCTACGTAAACCCAACGAGAGGGGCTCGTAGTGTCCCAGGAGAAGGTCCGACTAGGCGCATGATAGCGCCAGGGGTAGAGCGTGTCTCGATACCGAAAAGTCCCTTCCATGCCGAGTGGGGGCACATTCCAGACAGCCGCTATCGGCCCAGGCAAAGCCGCCCTAGCATAAGGGACAAGGGGACTCTGTGCAGGGGCGGCATAAAGTACGCTGTCTCCTACCTGCCGCAGTAAAAACGTACTGCCGCTATAGATGCGATCAGTAGGCAGCGCATCATGGAACTCCACAAAGTAAAATCGCGTGGTACTACCCCAGTAGCTCGGACCGCTCACGTAAAACCCCGCTTTCTCTGGTTTGGGGGCTATATCTGTCGCCGCCCCTGCTGCCAGGATAACATGAGTACCTAAGGTGGGCTCGCGCTTCCCTGGTTCATAAAAGAGAACCTCCTCCCCATATTTACTCAAAATACCAACCATTTGGCCATCTCCGGCTAGAGCCTGAGCATACCTAAGTAATTCCAAGGATCCCGTGGGCGGAATAAAGAATAGTGCACTGTCAGCTAGCAGGTAGGTGCCTATGAGACGAGGCTGATAAATTTCGTCGTTATCCCAGTGGCAACTGCTCAGTAAGCCCAGCGTAGCCAGAGCGCCCCCCATGTAAAGCCGCCGCCAAAGGTGGCTAGAAGGAGGTTGTCGCCTTTGCGCAGATCCTTTTCGTAGTCGTATAGGCATAAAGGCAGGGTGGCCGAGGTCGTATTGCCGTAGCGCTCGATGTTAATCATGACTTTTTCAAGGGGAAGGCCTAGCCGCTGGGCCGCCGCTTCGATGATGCGGCGATTAGCCTGATGGGGGACAAAGTAGCGAATCTCCTCAGGCTTTAGATGGTGTTTTTGCATGAGGGCTTCGGAGATAGCGGCCATTTGGGTGACAGCCTGCTTAAAGACTTGGCGCCCCTCCTGATAGACATAGTGTAGGCGGTTGCGCACGGTGCGGACAGAGGGGGGCAAAACGCTGCCGCCGGCTTTCATGTGTAAGAAGGCACACCCGGCGCCATCGGCCTGGTGCATATAATCCATCACCCCGACCGCTTCTTCGGTAGATTCGAGCAGTACGGCGCCGGCGCCATCACCAAAGATGACACAGGTAGCCCGATCGCGGTAATCGATAATAGACGACATTTTGTCGCTGCCGATGACCAGCGCTTTTTGGACGCGACCCGCTGCGATGCTGTCAGCGGCGATGCTTAGGGCGTAGATGAAGCCGCTACAGGCGGCTTCGACGTCAAAGCCCCAGGCGCGATGCGCGCCGATAGCATGAGCCACGATATTAGCGGTGGCTGGAAAGGGGTGCTCTGGCGTCACCGTCGCCACGATAACCAGGTCTATAGTCATGGGGTCTATGCCGCGCCGCTCTAGAGCTTCTCGCGCGGCCTGGATAGCCATGTACGCGCTACCTTTTCCTCGCTCCAGGATGCGCCTTTCCCGAATGCCTGTCCGCTCGAGGATCCAAGTGTTCGTGGTCTCTACGAGCTGCTCTAGGTCAGCATTGGTAAGGCGGCGCTCGGGCAGGTACGCCCCTACGCTCGTGATAGCGGCCCTAAGCATAGGTTTCAAAAGCCGCCGCTATCTTCTCATGAAGACGCGCTTCGACCAGCGCTATCGCCCGAAAAATCATATTTCGAAAGGCCTTAGGCGAAGAGATGCCATGCCCAATCAATACATGGCCGCGAGCGCCTAAAAACGGCAAGCCCCCCACGTGCTCGTAGTTGAGTCGTTCTAAAATGGGGTTAGAGGGGACCTTTTCACGCAGCAGTTCATACAAGGACTCCCCAAATTTGAGTAGGATGTTACCCACAAAGCCGTCTGTGACATATACATCGGCAAAGCCGGTCGGGAGTACACGCCCCTCAGCATTGCCTAAAAAGTGTATATGGGGAAACTCAGCTAATAAAGCATGGGCCTGCTGGGCTAGTACATTACCCTTGGAGGGCTCCTCTCCGATATTGAGAAGGGCTACGCGGGGGCTAGCCATGCCAAAAACCTCACGCATGTAGACGCTGCCCAAGAGCGCGAATTGAACAAGGTGCTCCGGCTTGCAGTCGACATTGGCCCCCACGTCGCAAATAAGCGAGTAGCGATTTTCTTCATAGGGGTACAAGGCCCCAAGCGTAGGACGGGAGACGCCCGGGAGATTCCCCAGTTTGAGAACCGAAGCCGCCACGATCGCCCCAGTGTTTCCGGCGCTAATAAAAGCATCAAGTTGACCTTCCTTGAGGGCTTGAATCCCGACATTGATGGATGAGTCGGTCTTTTGAACGATAGCTCGAGCAGGATTATCGCTCATGGTGATAACCTGAGAAGCCGGCATAAACCGAATCTGCGGCTCGTTTTGGAGGCCATACCTGGCCAAGGCCGGCTGTACGACCTCTGACGGCCCAATGACCCATACCTCTACATGGCCCGGCAGGTTGGCTAAAGCCAACGCTAAACCTTGCAGAGGGTTTTGGGGCACAAAGTCGCCCCCCATCGCATCTAGTCCTATGCGCATCAGGCCTCTAGATCTTCTGGCGTCGCCAGGACCTTCTTGCCCCGATAATAACCGCTCACGAGGTTAACCCGGTGTAATAAGGTAGGCTCCCCACTTTGTGGATCAATGTAATAAGCCGGTATAGGGAGCTTGTGATGCGCACGACGCTTGCCCCGGCGACTTTTTGAGTGCCGACGTTTTGGATTAGCCATAGCTCGGCAAAGGTACAGATTTTACGAGTTTGGGAGCAAAGCCCAAACCCGAAAGAGGCAGTTGGCCCCAGAACAAGTGAAACGCGCCCTTGTAAAAGAATAAACTGCGGCGACCCCCGGCCTAAGTCGAAGTCGCCCGTAAAAATGCGCCTAATGAAGCACCCAACCAGCCCGTTCTTAGCGATGGTGAAAGTCCATGCCTTGGTAATTGGTAAAAAGCCCCTGCCTTAGTTGCTATATCCCCAGCCTAATTCAGGGTGTCTGAATGTCCAATGACTTTGTAAAGGGCACGTATGACAGATTCGCCCCTCGCTTTCTGTTCTTCGAAGATGGGAGCCCCTTCATAATTAGCCAGCTTTTCGGCCTGGATGGATAATAGCCTAAAAGAGCGCATTTCCTCTAAACCGATTAGTAATTTTCCATGTGAGCGAGTATGGGCATAGATTTTTAATAATTCGATGAGATTATTACGAAATGGTACTAATCTTATGACGTAAGTAATAGAATCGAGATCCTGAAATAAAATTTCTTGCCTTTCTATGGGCAGCCCAAGTAAGTTAGTCTTGGTGCGAAATAGAGTTTTTGATTGTGTGTCAAAGCTTGTAAAAATCTCCGGTACAAAGAATACTTTTATAATCCCCCATATTAGTAAGATGAGCAGATATGATTTTCGAATGTAGTCTTTTATTTCTGTATCTTTTTTTTCTTATTATGGATAATATTATAGAAATTATCCAAAACATAACTGCAGAAAGAAGAAGTGGCACAATAAAGAATAGTAAAAAGCGAGAAAATCAGTAATTATTTAGGCTTGGAACTGTTAGATAGTATTCCTGAAAAAGGAAGTAGTCATTGTGATAGGGGATGAGTAGCTCTGCAAATTCGTCTCTGGATGTACTTTTCTTGGCGAGGTTTATCAAAAGAGATAGCAATGCGATGGGAATAGCTATCCATGTAATCCGTGTAATTAAGAATATAGCTATCTGTGCACAAGGTTTTATAAGTGCCCATAACATGTTGAATGGCATGGCTAGTAGGCCCATTATCAATACAAACAGCCTTTTCTAATTTCCGGTTGATTCATGCTCGGCAAAGGTACAAATTTTTAGGCGTTTTCTGATTAAATGAGGTTGCGGATGTAGGGAGGGCAATTCTCATCAGGGCAGGTGGGGCGTACTCGCTTAGGCGGAAGCGATAGGCAGAGGTAATCATAGGCGGCTTGTGTTAGATCGATGCGATCTTCTCGTGGGCCCAGCACATAAAACTCGGAAGCGCTGGGCACAGGCAAGTACCGATCTGTCAGCGCATAAATCTGCTCGTAACTGGCTGATACGGATAGGTCTATGGGCGTTAGACAACGGTCGCAAGGTACGCGGACTGTTGCTTGCACGGAAACCGTTAGCCGCAAATACTGGTTATCTCGCACAATGTGTACCCTAAACTGGCCGGATAAGGCTTCTATTTCGTAATTAGCGCCTATTTCTGCAAAGAGGTCTTCATTTAGAGGCCATTCCTGGGTGCTGGTGCCAGCCGGTATCTGGGAGACCGTAAGAATAAACCTCATGCAGTAATGCTAGCCAAGTCCTGATCGAGTCTGGCCAGGAAGCTTTCTTCTGTAGGGTGCACCTTGCCATCGGAGCGGATGACCTTACGAAAGGTATCGAGTATATCAAACCGATACTGCCGCACTTCGTCTTTGACAAGCGCCAGCTTGTGGATGGCTTCCTGGTGGGCTTTATCGGCGTCGTACTCTAGCAAATCAAAAAGTTGAAGAATGCTTTGGGCGCGTTTTGGGAAGTTTGTGGGTATCTTGCGAAAGGCTTCTTCGATGGCATTAGCAAACGTAACCATCTCCTCCTCAGAGATGCTACCATCGGCTTTTGCAAAGGCATATGCCAGGCCACCGATTCCTTCCCAAAAAGCCTTTGTAGTCAGCATGTGCACAAATTTAGCGTGAAAAAGATTACCTTCGCGCTATGGCGCAGAGATTAGCGCTCCTTTTGGGTATTGCTTTGCTTGTCGCACAGCCCGTAGACCCTGCTAAATATCGAGTGGACCCTAGCACTTTTTTGTTTGAGGATGGTCGCACTACGCTTACGGATTATGTGCTAGCGCAGCTTCAAGCGCATAGTACCTGTTGCGGGCAAGATGGTATCTACGTTGAGCTAAGGATTACCCCAGAAGGCACCTTGGAGGGTGTTCGCCCCATGACTGGCCGTAATGACTGCTATAAAAAGTCTGTACAGGATATTCTGCGTCCGCTGCGTTGGAAAGCGGAGGGCTTTCAGACGACTCGAACGGTGTATTATGAGTTTCGGCTTGCGCGGGAATGTCAAGGAAGCGCTGAGGATAATGTTTACAAGCCGATTCCAGCGCCAGGCGGATTAGCCGCGGGGGCTACGCCGGCTGAGCCTGCCAAAGAGGTAGCCAAGGCAGAGCCTGCTAAACCGGAGCCTGCTAAGGCAGAGCCTAAAGCACCAGAAGCACCGAAGGCTGTCACCCCGCCGGCTGCGGTTGAAGAACCTACGCCGATTCCACCTACGCCATCGATCCCCCAAACGAAAGAGTCTGGTACTTCGCGTTTGTCCTCTGAGTCACCCAAGGCGCAACCCAAGTCAGAGCCAGCACCTACCCCTTCTTCAGAGCCTGCGCCATCGGCTCCTAAAAAGAAACCCGCCCAGCCCAAGCCGACTCCTTCTCAACCTAGCGATGTCCCCGCTCGAAAAGGTGGCTTTCAACCGGGGACGCCTCCGCCTGATAAACCAGGAGACCCCCGTCCGCCTGCGATCGTTGGCTCCTTGCCTACAGACTCTGTTCCCCAAACCCTAGCGGTCGCCATCCCTAAGAAGTACACGAGCACCGGAGAGAAGCGCCCACCTGAGGCCCATGTGACCTCTTATGCCAATACAGCCGGTCCCCGTTATATGGAGCCGGACTATATTAGTGGGCCGATTGCCAAAGCCCTTTACCTCAAAAAGACCTATCGTGAGCTAGGCGCCTGCGGCCTAGTGCACGTTCTGCTCGAGATTGCCATCGATCAGAATGGCCAAATCCGGGGTTATCGGATTCTCAATGCCAACTCCAAGCTGGTCGCAGATGTCACGCCTCGGGTGCTCCAAGGGATGCGTTATAAACCTGTTCCGCTTCCCATGGTGTTTTACGCCGAGTTTAAGATTGATGTAGATTGTGAATCGGATCATCGTAAGCAAAACCTTGACTCGATACCCGACTATTTGGTCACGCCAGACCCTAAGCTTATTCGGCCCGCTACTACTAAGCCCTAAGTCAAACTCTAGGTTGCTTTTTGTTATTTCCAGAAGCGAGTAGTTAGAGACGGGATGAAAAAGCTGCTGCTGGCTGCTTACCTTAGGCGTTGCGGAAGCGTTGGCCAATGGATAAGTGCAACCTTTTTTATTCTTTTTCGCATTAACTAAGATCGAACCTATGGGCATGCGACAGCTAAAAATCCAGAAGCAAATCACCAATCGGGAGTCGCAGTCACTGGATAAGTACCTGCAAGAAATTGGTAAAGTTCCTCTTATTTCGGTAGATGAGGAAGCGGAGCTGGCTAGGCGTATCAAGCAAGGCGATGAAGAGGCCTTAGAGAAGCTTGTACAGGCCAATTTGCGCTTTGTCGTGTCCGTGGCTAAGCAGTATCAAAATCAAGGCTTGCCCCTTAATGATCTAATTAGCGAGGGGAATTTGGGTCTTATCAAGGCGGCCCGGCGCTTTGATGAGACACGAGGGTTTAAGTTCATCTCTTATGCGGTATGGTGGATTCGGCAAAGTATTCTGCAGGCTTTGGCGGAGCAGAGCCGCATCGTTCGCCTACCCCTCAATCGCGTCGGCGCTCTCAATAAGATCAATAAAGTCTATGCACGGCTTGAGCAGGAGTATGAACGGGAGCCTTCGCCAGAGGAAATAGCCGAAGCCATGCAGGGTCTGCATACACCCGAGGAGGTGGCCGAGATCCTGCGTCAGGCAGGCCCGCATGTTTCTTTAGATTCACCGATTGCACTGGGCGAAGAGACTCGCTTTATTGATGTGCTAGAAGACACCGAAATGCCCCAGCCCGATCAGGTTCTCATGCAGGAGAGCCTACGGCAGGAGATGGCTAAGGCCCTCGCTACCCTCGAAGAGCGCGAAGCCCAGATCCTTCGTATGCACTATGGTATCGATCAGCGCTATTCGATGACATTGGAGGAGATCGCTGAAAAGCTCGGCTTGACTCGTGAGCGCGTCCGTCAAATCAAGGAAAAAGCGCTCCGTAAGCTCCGCACTAATCCTGCCGTGTTAGAGCTGCTCCGGCAGTACCTGGGCTGATTGGGCCGTAAATGGGGACTGCAAGCTAGGTCGTAGGGCCAAAGCTCGCTGATAAGCCGCCCAGACCGCCCTTGACAGAGCAGGGCGCAGCCCCGCTTTTTCCAACTGATAGATGGCCTCGGCCGTGGTGCCGCCGGGTGAGGTAACCTCGTGTCGAAGCGCGGTGACCAGCTTGCCACTCTGCTCGTAATAAGCAATAGCCCCCCTAAGAGTTACGAGCACCATCCGTTCGGCCAGGTATCGCGGAAGCCCCATGTGGACACCGGCATCGATAAGCGCTTCCATAAAGAGATAGACATAAGCCGGCCCACTACCGGAGAGGGCTGTGGCCATGTCAAGGTATTTTTCTTCCTCTACATAGAGTGCCTCGCCCAGTCGACTCAAGGTGGTGGTAATCACTGCATGGGCAGGAGGCTTCAGGGCTTGTGAGGTCCAGACAGTGAGGCCGGCCCCTATCCGACCTGGCGTATTAGGCATAGCCCGAGCTATGGCCGATACCTGCAGCAGCTGGGCTATTTGTGCCATAGCGAAGCCCGTCATGACGGAAAGCACATAGGAGTCAGGATGAAGCAGGGGTTGTAAGGGCGGTAGGGCGCCGCTGGCCTGCTGGGGCTTCAGGCACAGTACTACGTAATCGACCGGTGCAGTGACCCCCTCTGGGGATAGGGCCGTGGCTCCGCCCAGCCGCTCTGCTAGATAAGCCGCACGCCCCCCGCGTTTTCCTAAAAAGGTAATATGGGCTGCGGGAAACGCCTCCCGAATCGCTGTGCCCAAGGTTTCTCCCATGACCCCAGGCCCAACGACTAGAACATGCATTAGCCAATGTGGGCCTGATAGGCCTCTGAACTCAAAAGACCCTCTAATTCGGCAGGATCCTCTAAGCGGATTCGGATCATCCAGCCTTCCTCGTAAGGGTCTTGATTGACCTTCTCGGGACTCTGGTTTAGGATGGGGTTCTTTTCTAAGATAGTAGCAGTCACGGGTAGGTACAAATCGGAAACGGTCTTGACCGCTTCGACGGAGCCAAATACGGCGCCGGCAGGTAGGGTCTGGCCTACCGTCGGAATATCTATGTACACAATGTCACCTAGCTCCTTCTGGGCAAAATCAGTAATACCTACTATCGCTTCATTATCAGCCAAGAGACGGATCCACTCGTGCTCCTTGGTGTAGCGCAGATTAGCAGGGAAGTGCATGCTGCAAAAGTAGCGACTTGCCTCTATATCCTCCGCGCTAAAGCCAACCGGATTTTGATATATAGAGGGTGGGGTTTGGTAGTTTGGGAAATTTTGTACCTTCGCTACGATATGCGATACCTTGCTACACTTGTCGTAGGATGGGCTGCCCTTTTGTATGGGCAATGTAATCAATGTACGCCAGATGCCAGTCAGAGTCCGCTGCCGTATGGGTTTAGACCTGATCCGCTGCAGCTGCCGCCCGGTATAGATACCTCGTTGGTGATTTACTTTACTTTTCCTGACACGGCTCGGGCATCTGGCAACCTTGTCACGCCCAATTATGCGATCTGGGTGGACTCGCTGCGGCTAGATGTGGGTCTAATTACTGAACAAGACGGTTCACCTTTTGCCTATGATGTCTCCAATCCGTCTGCAGGTCCTATGCACTTTGACCAGTTACATCGTTATAAGCAGTGGCGGACTAATCCGGTTCAGTACGCGAATTTCATAGTCTACCAAAACCCTGGTGGTACTGCTGGTCGGACGCCCCCCATTGGTTGTGCTCGCGTTTGTATTCGCACTAGCAGCACTGTCGGTAGCGACACCCTGCGCGTAAAAGTGCGTGTTTTTGTCACGTCCTTGACGGACGCAGCCAACAAGGATACAACGAACCTCATGCCTGTCTTACTTGGTCAGCCTGCCTATCTAGATACGGTCTTTCGCTATGCTATTGTCATTTCTAACGCCCCCGCCTCCTTGCCGTCGGTTCAAGGCGTTTTATCCCACCTCCGCGTAGTACCTAATCCGGCTTACGGGGAGGCTACTTTGAAATATGAAGTTTTGAAGCCTACCGAGTTAACTTTGCGCGTGTATAGCGTAGATGGGCGTGAGGTCTTTGTGCAGCATTTGGGCATGCAGGTTCCCGGCTCTCATGAAGAAATACTACGCTTGTCTGCCGGTTATTATCATGTCGTGCTACAGACCCCTGCTGGGGCCACCTCTACGAGGCTGACTGTGGTTGAGTAAAGGATTAGCTTAGCTGACTTTATCGGCGAACTGGAGGCCCCGGTTCGCCGATTTTGTTTTAGTACAGGCTACCTTTGTCATGATGGATGGACTAGGGCTGGTTGCGATCGGACTAAGCTGGGTAGGGGCGTTGTGGAGTGCCTGGGCTTGGTATGAAGGAGGGGCCCCTGTATGGCGGCGGCTGGGCTGGGGGGCTTGGATCTTGCATAGTGCCGGCGTGGTAGGGGCCATGGCGCTATTGTTTTATCTCTTGTTAGCGTCTGATTTTAGCTATCATTACGCATGGGCCCACGGGTCGAGACTGTTATCATGGGCCTATAGGCTTGCAGCGGTATGGGAGGGCCAAGAGGGAAGCTTTCTGCTCTGGATGCTGTGGCATGTGGTTTTAGGTTGGGGGCTGCTATTATCCAAGAATACATACCGTTATGATCTGGCAGGCGGTGTAGCGCTAGTAAATGGCTTCTTGAGTACGTTTCTGTTAGGGGCGACAGCGGATCGCTGGCTGTTAGGGCTCGTGGGTGCTTTCTTTTGGTGGCTGCTGATGGGGCGCCAATGGAAGGGGTGGATAGCCCTGGGCATCGCTGGGTTCTTAGCAGTGGCAGCTGCCTTATTGCCCCTCCAGGTCTTGGGACTAGTAGGTGGGGGTGGACTCTTAGCTGCATGGCTAGGCAGGCCCTGGTTAGGGCGTGTGCCTGTGGTGTCCATGGTTGTCGTGTTGTGGTTACCTCTTTTTGGTGAGATGCTGGGTAGCTATCCTTTCCTCCGGCTCTGGGAAGTCAAGCCTGAGGTGCCCACTGGCTTCGTGCCTTCTGATGGAAACGGGCTAAATCCCCTCCTGCAGAGCTTCTGGATGGTTATCCACCCCCCTGTGTTATTTATGGGCTATGCTTTAGCTATTCTGCCTTTTTTAGAGGGGGTGCGGCTTAGTTATCAAGCTGGGGTAAGCCCCGGTGACACGCGGCGTCTCCTGCGTTATACGTGGCTGGCCGTTGGCGGCTTAGGGGCTGGCATAGCACTCGGCGCGCTGTGGGCCTATGAGACGCTAAACTTTGGCGGTTACTGGAATTGGGATCCGGTGGAGAATGCATCCTTGGCGCCTTGGCTCATGCTAGTCATGGGGGGGCATTTCGTATGGCTATATCGGCGGGGCCGGACTGGCCTAACGCTATCCTTGGCGCCTTTGCTCATGGCCTGGCCGCTCGTACTTTATAGCGCTTATCTGACACGAAGTGGCGTTTTGGCGGATAGCTCTGTCCATAGCTTTACGGATTTAGGTCTGGGAGGCGGGCTCCTGTATGGTGTGCTGATTAGTTTAGCGGTGGCAATAGATCGGCTGATTACCCAAAATCGAGAGGCTTATAAATGGCGGTGGGAAGCGCTGAGTGTAGGGGGGCTTCTGCTCGGTGCTATAGCCATGGGCATTTTACTACTTACGAGTTTGCCCGTACTCAATCTGATATTGGGGACGCGGTGGGCGTTAGGAAGCGGTGCTTTACGGGTTTATTACGAGTGGGCGGCCTTGCTTACGTTTCCGGCGCTATTCTTGATGGGTTATGCCTATGTGCAGGCGTGGCGTGCCAAGGGCTGGCGGGCTGTTACGTGGGCAGCAGCTGTCGGTCTCTTAGGCCTTATCGCTGGCCTGTGGTATAAAGAGTGGGATTTTGTCTTTCATGAGGCCTATCGTCAGGGCCTTTCTGCGGACTGGTTGACGCGCATCCGCTCCAGTCTTTATCTGGTCGTGGATGATCTTTTACTGGGTGGCGCCTTGATTGGGTTAGGAGCGGTCGCAGCGGTGGTGCTAGCGAAGCGCCGAGGCAGCTTGGCTGGGTCTCTCGCTCACGCGGGGTTTTCCCTTATGGTCGTAGGGGCGGTGTTTTCTAGCGGGTATGAACGAGTTTTGAGCGTACCCATATCGCCGAGTTTTGGGCAAAGCGCTGATAACATCTTGCTGGCTAAGGGCATGCGTGCGGCGGCGCTGGGTTATTGGATAGCGTACGAAGGCATGACTGTACCTTTGCCGCCTCTGCGAGACTTCCAGGTCGTTCTATCAGAAGAGGGGCAAAAGCTCTGGCGCTTTCGGGATAGCCTGGGGCTCTCCTATCAGGTATGGTTGCCCGAGGTGCTTTTTTCGGAAGCGAAGGTCCTGCCCACTTCATCTGCCATTTATGAGCGGTTTATTATCGAGAATGTTGCGCTTTTACCCGTCCAGCCTGCGGATAATGCCTATCGTTACCGGCTCAAGCTGATTTCTTTTTCAGATACCACGGTCGCGTACCCCTTGACACTCAAGGCGGATATCAGCGAAAAGACGGGACTTCTGGCCCACCCAGCGCATGTACGTTTCTGGCATGGAGATCTGTATGTTCACTTAGTGAGTGTGCCGCGTTTGGAGGGGCGTGGTTTTGGGCAGTTTGGTATGGCCCTGGCGATAGGGGAAGAGCAAGTGTGGTCGGAAGAGCAGGTGGGTCTTCGCTTTGAGCGGCTAACGGAGGTAGAGGGGACCCCACATCCCACCTATCGCGCGTGGGTACGGGTTTGGCGAGGGCTCCCGACTCTAGGCCAGTCCGTTCCGGTTTCGTTTTCTATCGTAGGGCGGGAACTGCAAACGCCGTCTCAGAGTGTACCGGCTCAGGGCCTTGCTATCCGCGTCGACCGCATAGACCCGGCCGCTAAAAAGATCCACTTCCTCATCCAGATTCGTCAGCAGCCGGATGCTTTCGTGGGGGTGAAGGTTTTGTACAAGCCCTTCATCGGGCTTTTGTGGGCGGGAATTGCGCTGATGCTTATCGGGGTAGCTGTAGGGGTATGGCGCCACCGATGAGCCGGCCCCGAGCTGACTATTTGGTACTACCTTTGCGGCGTGTTTCGTGATGTGGATTTGCCAGCTGCTGTATTTCAACGGCATCGGGCAAAGCTTATGGCGCAGTTACCTCAGGGTACGGCTGCGATTATCTTTGCAGGGGATGTGTTGCCAAGTGAAAATGCCGATGCTTCGCATCCGTTTTCGGTCAATAGTTCGTACTACTATCTAACGGGGCTTCGACAAGCGGGGGGGATCTTGTGGCTTTATCCGGAGGCGCCCTTGGCAGAGCAGCGGGAAGTGTTGTTTATTCCCGTGGCCTCAGCCCATCAGCGGCTGTGGGAAGGCTGGAGCTACAGTTTGGAGGAGGCAGCGGCGGTGAGCGGGGTGCCCCAGGTTGTGCCTTTGACCGAATGGTCTACGTTCTTTCGTCGGTGCATTGGGCTGGTAGAAGGGATTGGGCTTGACTTCAACGAACATGAGCGGCAAACGCGGGGTCAGCTCGCCACGCCTGCCCATCGTCTGGCCCGGAAGCTGCAGCAAGAGCTGCCTGCCCACCGTCTTTATCGCTTAGCGCCCCTTTTGTATCGCCTGCGCAGTGTCAAGGACCCGGAAGAGATAGCCCAGCTTCAGCAAGCGATAGAGGTCACGCAAACCGCCTACAGGCAGATTTTACCGATGCTTCGGGCTGGCATTTACGAATACGAAATCGAGGCCGAGATCCTTCGCGTTTTTGTGCAAAATCGAGCTAGCGTTGCCTTTTCCCCGATTATCGCAGGTGGGCCCCGTGCTTGTGTGCTGCATTATACCTTCAATAGCCAGCCACTGGCGGAGGGTGACCTGGTCTTGATCGATATCGGGGCTAAGCTGGGGATGTATGCGGCCGATCTGACGCGTACCCTGCCAGTAGGTGCGCCGAGTCGGGAAGTGCTGCATTATGTAGAGTGGGTGGCTGAGGTGCAAGCCTATGCCCAATCTGTACTTCGGCCTGGCCTCTCCCTCCATGCCTGGCATCAAACGGTAGCGGATTACATACAGGAGGGGCTTATTGCTTTGGGGCTTTTACCGAGGAGCGCCTCGCCTACTGCTTACAAAAGGTATTTTCCTCATGGACTAGGGCACTTTTTGGGACTGGATGTGCACGACGTGGGGTATCGCTATGAGCCCTTAGAGGCTGGCTGTGTAGTGACCTGTGAGCCAGGGCTCTATATTCCCGAGAAGGGGATCGGTATCCGGATTGAAAACGACCTTTTAGTCACTGATGCGGGCTGCGAAAACCTTAGCGCTGATCTGCCTGACCTGTTGGGGCTGTAGTCCGAGCGGAGAAGCGCTTTTTCAAGAGCGATTGAATGGCCGAGCTTGGTATGGGCAAGATACCTTGTGGGGTGGACTGGTTATAGAGCGTCCTGATGCCTGCCGCGACTTAGAGCTTGAGATCGCGCTGGAGGCTGATTATCCCTGGCAGAACCTGTATCTCATGAGCTGGGTAGAGCAGCCAGATGGGTATCGGCAAGAGTCTCGGCTCGAGCTCGTATTTATGGACTCCCTGGGACGCTGGTATGCTGCGAATCGCCATTTCCGACGGTTTATTGCGCGAGGCTTGCGGTTTGGCATGGCGGGCACTTATCGGATTGGACTCGCTCCCTATGTGAGGCCCGATAGCGTCACCGGGGTGCGACTCATCCGGCTGCGGGCTTACCCTTGTCCCTAATGTTTTTGGCCTGAAATTTGTTCAATCGATTTACTATGCTAACGTTGCTACTCAGTCTTATCCTGATAGGAGGCTCTCCCCAAAAAGCCACAATAGGACTACGGGGGGCAGGGGATACAACCCCTGTTCTGTGTTACGAGCCTGGGCGTAAAGTCCTAGTCGTTGGGCCTGTCCAAAAGCCTGGCGATGTGATCGAAGTCCTTAATGTGATCGGGCAGCGCATAGCCATCTTTTCCCTCTCGGAAGGTCAATCCACAGAAGGGCGCCTGTATACTTTTGGGGTGGGACATTTGCCGGAAGGGCTTTATTATGCGCGCTGGCTAAGTGGGGGCGAGGTGATGCAGGTTCGGCGTTTTGTAATCACGTAGGGCGCAGGTGCGATGGGAGCTTCCATTCTGACCAAAGGGCCTCATTATCGGCGCCGGGGGCTTTAGCGGTCTGCGATGCCTTAGTAACGGCTGCGAAGTGTAGGTATTGGCCATCCCATGCCTTCTGGGCCCAGGGGCGCTGGAGGGCTTCTGTAAAGGTGTAGACGGGCGTCACGCACAGGTTTGCTTCGTCCAAAAGCTGCTCCCACTGGGCAAAAGACTTTTCGGCGAAGAGGGCTTCCACAGCAGCATGGGCCTCTGGATCCCCCATCGCAAAGCCGTGGGGTAGGAGGTCTAAGCGGCCCACATGGCGGCAGAACGCTTCCCAGTGCTTGGGCTCCAAAGCCGCTACAGCGATGTACCGATCGTCCTGCGTGCGATAAAGCCGATAGGCGGGCAGTGCACCTGAAAAGAGGTCCTGGCTAGGTGGCGGGAGCACCCCGTTCCCACTTTTGTATAGAAAAGCCGTCGCATAACTCCAGCGTAGCATTTCGGTGGTTATATGGATGGGAAGGTAGGTCCCGAGACCAGTTCGTTGCCTAGCATACAAGGCAGCTAGGAGGCGAATAAGCCCAGTAGCCGTTCCCCCCAGTAAGTCCCCTAGTAAGAAGCCGGGGACAATGGGAGGTGTGTGCGGATGAAGGCGAAGCCGGTCGAGGACCCCACTTTCGGCCAAAAAGTTGAGATCGTGGCCTGGACGACCGTCGGCATGGCCCATCAGGTTTATAGTGATGAGATGCGGCGCTAAGCGGTTGAGTTTCTCCGGGGAGAGGCCCATGCGTTCGAGGGTAGGGGGGAGATGATTAAGGATCAGGATATCGACCTGGGAGAGGAGGTGGGGCCAAACCTCAGGCCACTGCTGAGGGACTAGGGCTAAAAAACGCTTGCCTCGATGCAGGAGATCAAATAACGCCGTGCCTCGAGTAGGCTCACCCTGTGGCCAGGGCTCTAGCTTGGTAACGGTAGCCCCCAGATCCAGGAGGATCGTACCCATGAGCGGGGCCGGCAAAAGCCGCCCTACCTCCAGTACGTTAAGGCCTTCGAGCATAGGCTATTACGAGTAAATGCCCCCAAAAGTAACCTAAAAGACTAGCCCCCATCCCATGCCACAGCGGAGGAATGGTAGTCCCGTACCATTTCGCTACGTAATAGCCGCCGAGTCCACTTAGCATGCTAAAGAGGGCCCCACCACCGGATCGCCATTTAGGGGCGTGGAGTCCCACCACCATGGGAATAAAAAGTGTGACTAGGCTAAAGATGGATGATTCCCCGACAAGCTCGTAGATGTGGGGATTGTAAGCGGCAAAGGCCCAGCATACTATCGACGTCAGCAGGACAGCTAAGCGTACCCGGATTAGATCCTGGTGCCGCATCCAGGGACGCAAGACATTTTCGGAGAGGAGAGCAGCCGGGGCTAAAAGGCCGCCGCTGGCTGAGCTCATGATCGCCGAAACCAGAGCCCCCCAAAAAAGCATCTGCATCCACGCAGGCAGGTAGTGAGACACCAGGGCTAGCAGGGGATGATTGTCACCGGTTAGCCACTCTGGATGGTGAAGGCGTACATACAGAGCCCCCGCTAAGGGGACTAGCCCCACGACTAGATACAAAAGGCCGGCGCTAATCGCCGCCCATTGGGCTGTCTTTTCACTGCGGGCTGAAACGACTCGCTGATACATGTCTTGCTGCGGTAAAGAGCCCAGCCCTATAGTCATCCAAGCCGCTAAATACTGTAGCCACCCCTGAAGGGAGGCTTTGGGCGTAAAAGCCAAAAAGCCGTTCGGCAGCTGATCCGTCTGCAGCCAGTCGCTTGGCAGAAAAAACAGCATACCGATAAGGCCGCCGATTAGGACGATATTTTGACCGATGTCGACGGCAGCGACGCTCCACATCCCGCCCGCCATGGTATAAGACAAGATCAGGAGCGTCGCTAAAATAAGCGCACTCTGGTGGGAGAGGCCGCTAAAGTGCTCGATGACAAGGCCCATGGCTACTAGCTGGGCCGCTATCCATCCTATGTACGAAAAGGCCATGAGCGGTGTGGCTATGCGCTCTGCCGCGCGTCCAAAGTGCACGGCATAAAAGTCGCCAAACGTACGGACTGGTAGCCGGTAAAAGGGCTTGGCTAGCCACAAACCAACAAGAATAAGACATAAAGCACTGCCAAATGGGTCCTCGATCACGGCTAGAAGCCCGCCTTCTACAAAGGTCTCCGATGCACCTAGTATCGTCTCCGCTCCAAACCAGGTCGAAAACAGAATAGACATCGAGAGCAGGAGCGGTAAGCGACGCGACGCTGTTAGAAAGTCCTGGCTATTCTTGACTCGCTGAGCCGCCCACAAGCCTACACCGATTGAGCATAAAACGTAAAGACCGACGCCCCAAGCCATCTCAGCTGAAAAAAGCTCGTACCGTTTGCGTGATATAGGCGAGCTGTTCTTCGCTCAGGAAAGGATGCATAGGCAGGGAAAGGACTTCACTTGCTAAGCGCTCCGCGTGTGGAAAGCTACCCAATGGATAACGCGCATCTAGGTAGGCCGGCTGCAGGTGCAGCGGCTTGGGGTAGTAGATCATAGCCGGCACCCCATGAGCCTGTAAGTGCGAACGCAGAGCATCTCGACGTCCATCAAGAACCCGTAAGGTGTACTGGTGAAAAATGTGATTCCCCCATGAAACGCGTTTAGGGGTTTGAAGCTCGGCGACATCGCCTAAGGCAGCATCATAGAAAGCTGCGACCGCCTGTCGACGTCGATTGAAATCATCTAAGTGCGGTAGCTTTACCGAAAGGATAGCTGCTTGCAGGGAGTCCAAGCGCGAATTCACGCCAATGTCTACAAATTCATAAAGGGTACTTTGCCCATGGTTGGCTATCCGGGCCAGACGAGCTGCCAGGTCGGGATCCTTGGTGAAAATAGCCCCTCCATCACCATAGCAGCCAAGATTTTTGGAGGGGAAAAAGGACGTACAGCCAATATCCCCTAACGTACCGAGCTTAACGGGGCCTGTAGGTGTGTAATAGACCGCTCCCAAGGCTTGCGCTACGTCTTCAACGACATACAGTCCTTTGGCTTTGGCAAAATCGCGGATCGCCGCCATCGGGGCTGCCTGCCCAAATAGATGCACCGGAATGATAGCCTTGACCCGCGGCGTATAAGCGGCTTCCAGGGCTTCTGGTATGAGGTTGAAGTGGTCTAAATCTACATCGACCCAGCGTACGCCGATCCCCAGCAAACGCGCCACTTCGGCGGTGGCTACATAGGTAAACGCGGGTACGATCACCTCATCCCCGGGTCTTAAATCTAATGCCATGAGCGCTAGCTGCAGTGCATCAGTGCCATTAGCACACGGTATGACATAAACGGGTGTTCCTTCCGGGCTTAGGTAACGTCCTAAGGCCTGCGCGAACTGCTCTACCTCCGGTCCCCGGATAAACTGCGTGTGCCGCAGCACGTCCCGGATGGCTTTTTCTATAAGCGGCTCGAGGTGACGTAGCTCGAGCTCGAGATCTACCATTTTTAGGGGTCTCATAGCGTCCAGTAAATGAATGGCTCGTGAATCTTGCAGCGAAAGAGCCCCTTGATGTCGACAAAGAGTGCCCCCTCCACCGCCCATTGCGCAAAATCGGACAGCGTCAACGCTTTGTACTGATCATGGGCAACGGCTACGATGATAGCGTGATAGTGTCGGGGCCGGGGTGCTATTAGCGTAAGGCCGTATTCTGCCTGGACCTCTTCTGGATGCGCATGGGGATCCATGACCTCCACCAAGGCGCCATGATGCTGTAGGGTCTGGACTAGGTCAAAGACCTTGGTATTCCGAATATCCGGCACATTCTCCTTGAAAGTAAAGCCAAGGACCAGGATTCGCCAAGGCGGTGAAAAGTGGTGCTGGGCAAGTTTCTGCAAGATAAGCTCGGCTAAACGCCGTGGCATTTCGTCATTGACCCGCCTCCCCGCCAAGACAACCTGCGGGTGAAGGCCCAGCGCTGTCGCTTTATAGGTTAAGTAATAGGGGTCGACTCCAATGCAATGACCGCCCACCAGCCCCGGCGTGTATCGGTGAAAGTTCCACTTCGTGCCCGCGGCTTCTAAAACATCATGTACGCTGATTTTCATGTCGTGAAAGAGGAGCGCTAGCTCATTAATGAGGGCAATATTGAGGTCGCGCTGGGTATTCTCGATGACCTTAGCCGCTTCAGCTACCTTGATAGAGGGGGCTAAGTGAACAGGCGCTTCCAGAACGGCCTGGTATAGCTGGGCAATAACCTGCCCTATCTCGGGTGTGAGACCAGAAACGACCTTAGCTATCTTCTCAAAGGGATGCGAGGGATCGCCGGGATTGATCCGCTCGGGCGAGTAGCCCACCCCAAAGTCCTGCCCTGCTCGCAGGCCGCTCCCCGCTTCTAACAGGGGAAGGCATACCTCTTGTGTACAGCCAGGATAAACCGTGCTCTCATAAATGACGATATCCCCGGGCTTGAGGAGCGAACTAATCATCTGGCTTGCTGCCCGTAAGGGCCCCAGATCCGGTACCTTGTAGAGATCAATTGGGGTAGGCACGGTGACGATGAAAACGGTAGCCTTGCCAAGCGTAGCAGCGTCGGTCGTAAACCGGAGAGAGTCCTGCCGAAGCGCTTCTGGCGCAACTTCTCTATTGCGATCGTAGCCCTGGGCTAGCTCGCTGACTCGCTTCTCAGAGATGTCAAAACCGATCACCTCAAATTTTTTAGCAAAGGCCGTCGCGACGGGGAGACCTACATAACCTAAGCCAACTACCCCAATAATGGGGTGGGAGCCTTGCATGGGGCAAAAATACGTACGTGGCAGTTTCCATAACTTTGTTTTATGGGTATGCCCATTCAGCGCTTGGCTGGTAAGGCAGAAGAAGTGCCTTACCAGATGAAATATCCGATTCGGGTCGTTACTGCGGCTTCTCTCTTTGATGGGCATGATGCGGCGATCAATCTCATGCGGCGCCTCATGCAGGCTAGCGGGGCCGAAGTCATTCACCTAGGACACAATCGCAGTGCCCACGAAATCGTTACTGCCGCTGTGCAGGAGGACACCCAAGCCGTGGCCCTCACTTCTTATCAAGGTGGCCACATGGAATTCTTCAAGTACATCCGGGACCTCCTCAATGAGGCAGGCTATCAGCACATGCGCATCTTTGGAGGGGGAGGAGGGACCATTTTACCCCTTGAAGCCCAGGAGCTGCACGCTTATGGCATTACGCGCATTTACTTACCCGATGACGGGCGGGCCATGGGCTTACAAGGTATGATCAATGACCTTCTGCAAAAGTCAGACTTTGCGCCCTGGGCCGATGTGAATGGTACCTTTGAAGCCCTCAGTCAAGCCCGTGGGCCTTACTACCAGCCTTTGGCGCGGGCCCTTAGCCTTTTAGAAAATCATCCCGGGCTAGCGATTCCCCCGGTCTTGCATAAGAGAGCGGTCGTGATTGGAGTCACCGGCGTGGGCGGAGCCGGTAAGAGTTCCTTAACGGATGAGTTTGTGCAGCGCTTTTTGCGCACCTTCCCCGGAAAGCGGCTTGCTATCCTGTCCATAGACCCGTCTCATCGCAAGAGTGGCGGCGCGCTGTTAGGCGATCGCCTGCGCATGAATAGCATCTACCATCCCCAGGTGTACATGCGCTCTTTTGCCACGAGAACGCCCCATCGCTCTATACCGCCTTTTTTGAGAGAAGCCATTCAGATCCTGCAGGTCGTTGGCTTTGACCTCATTTGGGTAGAGACGGCTGGGATTGGCCAGGCCGATACGGAAATCGTGGATTACGCAGACGTTACCGTCTATGTCATGACGCCGGAATTTGGCGCGCTGTCCCAGTTAGAGAAAATCGACATGCTAGAATATGCAGACCTGGTCGTGCTCAATAAATTTGACCGGAAAGGGGCTCAAGACGCGCTGTATGCCGTAAAGAAGCAGTACCAGCGAAACTTCAAGCGCTTCCATGAGCCGGTAGAGGCGATGCCGGTGTATCCCACCTTGGCTTCAAACTTCAATGATCCGGGGGTCAATCGCTTTTTCGAGGCGCTCATGCATAAAGTCGCTGAGAAAGCCCCCGACGCCTGGGGCCAACTGGTTTCGCGAATCAAGCCCGATGAGCGGCCGCTTTCGGCTTCTTATGTGATTCCGCCGGCGCGTCAGCGGTATTTAGCTGAGATAGCGGAAACCGTCCGAACCTATAATGCCTGGGTGGAGCAGCAGGCGCAGCTGGCGGAGCATCTGCAGGCTATCCAGACCGTCGGGGCCCAACTCCCCACGTCCCAGCTGGAGACCTGGCAGGCCCAGCTCCGCCAGCAGCTAGACCCGGCCGTCCAAGTGATTCTAGACAAATGGGAGGAGACCCTGGCGCGCTATCAGGCGCCCTATTACGAGTATACCGTTCGGGACCGCACCGTCCGAGTCGAAACGCATACCGAGAGCCTTTCGCGTAACGCCATTCCCAAGATTGCGGTTCCTCAGCTAAGTAGCTGGCGAGACCGAGTACGCTGGGCGCTCCAGGAAAATTTCCCTGGTCAGTTTCCATACACGGCTGGCGTCTATCCCTTCAAACGCACGGAAGAAGAGGCCACCCGCATGTTTGCAGGCGAAGGGACGCCCGAGCGTACCAATCGACGCTTTCATTATTTAGCGAGTGGCCTTTCTGCTAACCGACTCAGTACGGCCTTTGACTCGGTCACGCTTTACGGCGAAGACCCCGATTACCGTCCCGATATCTACGGAAAGATTGGAAACTCCGGTGTCTCGATCGCCACCCTTGACGACATGAAAAAACTCTACTCAGGCTTTGACCTAACCGATCCCAAAACCTCCGTCTCCATGACTATCAATGGGCCAGCTCCTACGATTTTGGCGATGTTCTTCAATACGGCTATTGATCAAGCTTGTGAAACCTATATCCGGGCCAATGGTCTTACAGAAACGGTCGAAGCGTATATTCGTGAGAAGTATGAAAAGCTGGGCTTGCCGCGACCTACGTATGAGGGTAAGCTGCCAGAGCGGCACAACGGTTTAGGTCTTCTGCTGCTAGGCGTGACCGGTGATGAGGTCTTGCCGCCCGAGATGTATCAAAAAATCGCGGCGGATACCCTGCAGAAGGTGCGGGGTACAGTGCAAGCCGATATCCTCAAGGAGGACCAGGCCCAAAACACCTGCATCTTCGCGATAGACTTTGCCCTGCGCCTCATGGCCGATATTCAAGCGTACTTCATTCAGCACAAAGTCCGAAACTTCTACTCGGTCTCCATCTCAGGGTACCATATTGCCGAAGCGGGAGCCAACCCCATCACCCAGTTAGCGTTTACCTTAGCCAATGGGTTTACCTACCTAGAGTTTTATCGATCAAGGGGGATGCAGATTGACGACTTTGCGCCCAACTTCTCGTTCTTTTTCTCGAATGGCATGGATCCCGAATATGTGGTCATCGGGCGCGTGGCGCGCCGCATTTGGGCTAAAGCCCTTCGCCTGCTCTACAAAGCCAGTCCGCGTAGCCAGATGCTTAAGTACCATGTCCAAACCTCTGGCCGGTCTCTTCATGCGCAGGAGATTGCCTTCAATGACATTCGCACTACGCTACAGGGATTGTATGCTTTGGCGGACCACTGCAACTCGCTCCACACCAATGCCTATGATGAGGCGATTACGACACCTACGGAAGAGTCAGTTCGCCGTGCGGTGGCTATCCAGCTTATCATTCAAAAAGAACTAGGGCTCACGAAAAACGAAAACCCGTGGCAGGGAAGTTTTTTCATAGAGTGGCTGACTAACCTCGTAGAAGAGCGGGTTCTAGAAGAATTTGAGGGGCTCAATGAGCGGGGTGGGGTATTAGGCGCCATGGAACTGGGGTATCAGCGATCCAAGATTCAGGAGGAGTCCCTGTACTACGAAACCCTCAAGCATACCGGCCAGCTACCGATAGTAGGGGTGAATACCTTCTTAGGGCCGGACGGCTCCCCAACGAATATTCCGAATGAAGTAGTGCGTTCCACCCCAAGCGAAAAGGAACAGCAGATTCAGAACCTCATGGCCTTTCAGCGGCGTAATGCAGAACGGGCGCCGGCAGCTCTTGATCGCTTGCAAGAAGCTGCCCTGTCTGGTGCTAATACGTTTGCCGCTTTGCTAGAAGCGGTCAAAGTCGCTTCTCTTGGTCAGATTTCTCAGGCGCTATAC
>CAZAXD010000001.1:42170-57988 GCA_964489015.1 uncultured Sphingobacterium sp.
TTAGACGCTGTGCCATACTTTTGCGGGGTGGCGATACCCGCTGAGTATGCGCATTTGCTAGAAGCGGTCAAAGTCGCTTCTCTTGGTCAGATTTCTCAGGCGCTATACGAGGTCGGGGGCCGTTATCGTCGCAATATGTAGGGCCCTGCCGCTCCTTTGCTGGTTGCTAAGATTTCGTACCTTTGTTTCATGGCCGGGAAACCTCGTAAAAATGCTTTTACCTATCCCCACCTGTTTCACAAACAGCCCTGGGAGTATCTCAGCCGTTATCGAGCCTCCAATACCACCATCGTGTGGATTTTTTATGTTTATGGCGGTATCATACTATGGGCCCTCTGGTATAGCTTAGGCGGGCTGCATTTGCCGCTCTGGCTGATCGGGCTATTATTTGTGGGTGGGGCGTTTACTTGGACTTTGACGGAGTACCTGCTACATCGGTTTGTGCTCCACTATGTGGAAGAAAGTCCATGGATTCAGCGCTGGCATAATTTCATCCATGGGGTTCACCACGATGTGCCGAATGACCTTCGATTTGTGACGGCTTCGCCTTTTGTGACCTTTCCCATTGCGCTAGTTATGTGGTGGCTGTTTTACTTGGTAGTGGGATGGGACTGGGTATGGGCTTTTTTTGCAGGCTTTGGATTCGGTTATCTTTTGTACGAGTATACACATTTTGCTATTCACAAATATCCTCAGCCGCCGGTTCGATTTTTGAAGGGTCTATGGCAAAATCACTACTTTCACCACTATCGGATGCCTGAGAAGCGCTTTGGGGTCACAACGACCCTATGGGACCGGGTGTTTGGCACGTATGCGGAGGCATGATTAGACGCTGTGCCATACTTTTGCGGGGTGGCGATACCCGCTGAGTATGCGCATTGGCTCGAGCGAAGTCTGGCGGTCTTTCGGCAGAAGCGTCAGCAATATGGGGAGAGCTGGCAAGTTTTGTCGCTCCCGTCTCTAATAGACTTGCTATTCATCAAAGCCCGACGCCTACAGACCCTGTACAGTCAAAATCGTGCTGAAACGCCTGCCACTGGCGAGAGTCCGATAGAAGACTTGCTCTCCTTAGTGAACTACAGCGCCATAGCCCTTATGGTGCTTCAGGCCCAATCTAAAGCCATCGACGAGGCTACAGAATCGCACTTATCTCGGGCTTTTGAGCTCGCCCAAGACTACGCTATGCGTAAAAATGCTGACTACGGCGATGCCTGGCGCGACATGCGCCCATTGGCGTACGTGGAATTTATCCTTATGAAGTTAGCCCGAATCCGACAAATGGATAGTGATCCTGCCCGTCATCAACGTGCTATCCAGGACAACCTAATCGATATTATCAACTACGCTTTATTGTTTTTGTGTCGATATGGAGATAAGACTCGCACCGCTTAGTGCGCTTTGGAAAGCTGGCGCTTTTGCTGTTTTGCTTCATGTGATCGGGGCGCTGGTGATAGACTTCCTACTCTGGAAGAGCGGGTGGGTATATCAGGTCATGGGCGGACAAGCGGCGCTTTTAGCAGGGTGGGTGTGGTTTCTGGTAGTGGTCTCGGTGGTACTTATTCGGCTCAGGCGACAATACTGGCTAGATCCGCTGCGGGTTTTTATCTGGGTATTAGGCGTGAGTGTGGGCAGTGCCCCGGTCAAAGCGCTAGGGGACCTGGCTAAAGCTCATTTCCTTCAGGCCGAGTATGATGCTTACCCCGCTAAGCGAGCGGTCAACCTCCGCTCCTACCTGCGTTCAAGAGAAGTGCCAGAGGCGCAAATTGATTCGGTCATCACGCTGCAAAATACGCTCTTTGTCGCCTATCGAGCCCGAGAGGAAAACTGGCTACTAAGTATGGTAGATCGGCTCAAGGTTTTGGGACTACTGGGCCTGATATTGGGGGCGATCATGGGCCTTCTGGCGCGCGGGGGTGCATTCGGGGGTGGTAGCGGTGGATAAGCTCGCGCAGCTCCTGGCCTAGCCATTGGAGATAGTGCTGGGTGGTAACTAGGCTGCTGTGTCCTAGTAAGCGCTGTACTAAGGCCATATCCATGCCAGCCAGGAGTAGATGCGTAGCAAAGCTATGCCGCAGGGCATGAGGGTTTACCGGCTTATCGAGTCCCGCTAGGTGAGCCGCTTCTCGCACAATCATATAGGCCTGAATTCGTGTAAGGGCTCCCCCCTTCTGACTTAGCAGGAGAAAGGGCTGCTCTGGGCGATACAGGCTAGGTCGAACGGCTAAGTAGGCCTCCAGCGCTTCCCGTACTCCTCGACCGTAGGGAACCCAGCGAATCTTTTGTCCTTTACCGTGCACTTCGAGGAGCTCTTCCGTCTCGTGGACGGCGGACAGAGGAAGCTGGCAGGCTTCGCTAATCCGTAAGCCGCACCCATATAAAAGTTCCAAGAGGAGGCGGTTTCGCCGTTGATGGCGGCCTGTGAACGGAGCTTCTACCAGCTTTTGGGCCTCCTCAGGAGTTAGGTAAGTCGGCACTTTACGCCAGAAATGGGGCGTGTGCCAAAAGACGCTAAGATCCTTCGCCAAGTATCCTTCCTCATAAGCAAAGCGGAGAAAGCTCCGTAAAGCGGAGATTTTGCGCGCCAAGGTGATGCTTTGCCAAGAGGCAGTTCGCGCCAAGTGAGCTAAGCGGGCTTCTAAGGCCTGTTGGGTGGGAGGCCAGGAATCCGCTGGCAAAAGTGTCTCTAGGTCCTGCGCATAAGCCCGTAGGGTCGCTGGCAAGCGATTTTTCTGGACCTTGAGATACTGAAGCCAGGCCTGTATGATACCTTTGGCCTTATGTGGCGCATACGTATCCTCCACGGTCCGAATGTACGCTTTATCGGACAAGGTCGTAAGCCTGAATGGTACGGCTCGGAACGTTGGCCCGATTTCCTAGCCCAGCTCAAGCTACGCTATCAGGACCGTGTCTCGCTCACCTATCTAGAGAGTGCTTATGAGGGGCAGTTGGTCGAATGGCTATGGGAAACGGAGCATTATGATGGACTAATCCTCAATCCTGGCGCTTTGGCGCATTATAGTTATGCGATTCGGGACGCTATAACCGATGTGGGCAAGCCTATTGTGGAGGTGCATGTAAGTCAGATTTACCGGAGAGAGTCTTTCCGTCAGCGTTTAGTTACCGCTGCTGGCTGTCTGGGTGTGATTGTGGGGTTTGGGCTCTTAGGATACGAGCTCGCGCTCCTGGCGCTGCTCCGCCGGCTCGAGCAGACCTAAGATACCTGCATAAATCCCTAAACCAGAAAAGGCTAAAAAGCCAATTAGACTAGCAAGGGCGATACTCCGCAGCCGCTTGGGGCGATCGGGAAACTCGGCCTTATACGGCTCTTGAATCATGAATAGCAGGTTCGGATAAGTGCTTACCGTGAGCCTAGCCACATCGATCCGCTCATAAAGGCGCACATATAGCTCCTGGAGCCGACGCAAGCGAGTTTCTAGACTTACGACCTGATCGTATCGCTCCAAAGATTCTGGATTGCGTAGCATCAGTTGAATAGCGGTTTGGGTAGGCGCCTCCTGGGCATCGCTCAGCGTAAAAACCTTATACCTTGTCCGAAAGTCAGCCAGCGTCTTCTCTATCAAACGGAGTTCGGCCTTTAGACTATCTAGCGCAGCAATGGAGTTTTCGAGGTATTCTTTATATTTAGCCGTTCTCTGACAAAAAGCCTCCGCTTCTTTCAAGAGAAAGAGATTGAGCTGATAGGCCGTATCTGCTGAAATGTCATAGGTTTTGATTTGAATGGTGGCATTTCGGGTTTTGGTTATTTTTACGTTTTGGTCGATTATGGCTGTTATTCGTTTGCTCTTTTGCCTCGGGCTCAGGTCTTTTGGGATCTTGTAGCGCCTCATGATGTCAAACTCCCTAACGATTTTTCCTTTCATCTGCTCAGAAGATAAGTAGGCGATGAGCTGGTCTATGTCTTCATACTCACCGGGGATGACCTCGCCACCCGCATTGAGAGGTAGCTTCTGGAGGACAGGGGGGATAAATTCGGCTTCACTCAGGTACTCATCAGGGGTGAAGAAGCTTAGTACGCCAGCTAACGCACCAAATAAGAACGCACCGCCTAAAACCCAAGCTTTGGCCTTCCACCAGTAAATGAGGTAGGGATAAAAGGAGAGTTTCTCGAGGATCTGGCGACACTGTCGATGCATGTTGACAAAGGTATAAGGTATTTGTATGCCACTAGGGGCGGTAGGCGGCTTTCTCAAAGATTGTTTGATATTGCGCGAGGGGAAGCTGAAGGAGTTCAGCTAGGGAGAGCTCCTCCTGTTTTTTCATGTACCGACGAACGATCTCATAACCAAAATACCAGCCCAGACGAGGTGGAGAGTCTCGGCCTAGGGCCTTGGTGAAAGGCTCTTCCCCGATGAAAGGCTGTATATCACTGTACTTGCTGTTATAGAGCTGCGGCATGAGCAGCTTATAAGCATAACGCTTATTTTCAGTAAGCCACGCCAAGTGGTCGGCCGTGTAAAAGAATCGTAGGGTGTCTGGAAGCTCGGGCAAGAGCTGCTCTAGTGCATAAAGCTGAATACCATGCCAGATCATGTAGTCGATCATTTTGGGTATGGTACGCGGTGAGAGAAGGGGCATCTTACTGCGAATGAGCCTAAGGGCTACAAAGACTGGTAAGTGAGGTGGGGTCAGGCGACGCCGAATAAAGTAAGGTAGGTCTGGTGGGTAAAATCCAAATGTGTCAGACAAAAAGTAGTTTAGGCTGATCATCAGATGGTTGCTGCACAGCTGAACCATATCACGCTCGAGCGTGAGCGCTCCGACGGGCGGATAGCCACTAACGATAGTGACGATAAACGGAAGGCTATCTTGGGGAAAGTGACGTTTCCAACGCTGAAAGAGTGGCCTTAGTTGATCCGCCAATCGATAATCAGGTGGATAAACCCGTAGCGTGGTATCAATAAGCCATTGAAAGAGGCTATCTCCGCGAAAAAGGGCTATGTCCTGCTCGTAAATAGAGTCTGGGACCGTGGTATCACCTTCGTAGATACAAGCATAAAAGAAGGCGCGCAAGCGGAGACTGTCTTCAGGCGAGGCGTAAGCTTTGAGAGCGAGCTCGCCGCGCCATACATTGAGCTCGACGGGTGGTAGGTCCTCTGCCTGCGGTTGACAGCCACTCAATACAGCCCCAAGTATCGCCGCAAAAGCCACTCGATAGAAAGAAGGGCTAATATAAGTAGTAACCATGGCCACCATTCAGAAAGCGGTATTGTAGTCGGCTGCAAATGTACGAGTGTGTGGGGCGGGAAAGCGCTGACCAGGCGCTCTGACAAGCTATCGACTTGGGCCCATAACCAAAATAAGCCCTGATGGCGTTCGGAGAGGTAACGCAGGTAGGTGGTATCAACGCCTAGCTGTTGGAATTCCACACTCTGGGCTTGTATCCACAGGGCCCCTTGATAGATGGGTTGATTGTCAACTAAAAGGGCGTACGAATGGAGGCCGCCGTTCGCAGGTTTCCAGATGCCAAAGGGCGCTGACAGCGTATCGCAGACCCCATTGGGCTGGCATATTCGGAGTTTAGCGCCCGCAGGATATTGACCTATCCATTCAATGGGCTCATAGATGGACCCAGGACTGCGTTTAGGTTGGATAAAGGCCCTCGACTGAAAATAAAGTAAGCTCCACTGAGCAAGCTCGAAGAGAAGCGAGTCGAAACTAGCTTGCAGGGGTGGCATGAGGCGGAGCTGCCACCAGCCTTCGCCCAGCAGACCCGCCGTCGCATGATTTCCCAAGGTGTAACGATAGGCCCAAGGCCGGCCACCGGGGCCTTCTAAAAGCTCGGCCTGAGGGGCCAGCTCCCCCCGACGTAAAAGGAGACGAGCCTCACCGCTCAGGGGAAAGCTATAAAGGGGCTCTAAGTGGCGCCACCCCAGCGGCGTCTGAAAGGCCTTTATCAGGGCTTCACTGACTGTGGTGCCCCAGACCGTCCAGACTATGCCCGGACCGGCCAGAATACGGCGAACGTAAAACGTGTCTTCTGCTCGAACTGGAAAGTTATACAATACATGAATCGCGTAGCGATCCCAGGCTAAGGTGTCAGGATTGGCATTAAAGCCGCTGGGTCTTTTAGCTAGCAGAAGGGTAGTGGGTCCGACCCGCTCTAAGCTTCGGCGCAGGAGGGCAATGTCCGGGGTGAGCTCACCTGCCCACAGAAGGATGTGAGGCCGAGTGGGGTGTACCTGAACGATCGCCGTGTAAGTATTATTGGCCGGATTGGGATCGTTGGGGGTCTCCAGGCGAAAGTTTAGAGGGTAAAAACCACTCTCTGGTAGGGTAAGCTGCAGACGATAGCTAGTGGCGTTAGCCGGTAAGGGCCAGTTGCGCGTCTGACCCGCATACTGCACAATAAGGGTGGCGTTTGTCCGAAGGTTTTCGAGCTGCAGGTGGACCTCGAATGGCTGTCCGGTCTCTACCCAGCTGGGCCCATAAGCGGTCCGAATGGCTGCGTCTTGGGTGAGGGGACTAGGTCCTACGCCTACAGTCCAAAGTGGACGCGGAAGGGGGGGCAAGGCCAGGGGCTCATGCGTATTTCGTCCATCCGAAAATAAAACGATAACCTCGGTCTGGGGAAAGCTCTGATACGCCTCTAAAAGAGACCGGTGCAAGGCGGTTCCCTCCTGGGTGCCTAAGCGCGAGGACCAAGGACGCAGTTGGATGTCAAAGAGCAGCTTTTCTACCACGAAACCCCTTTCTGTGAGCTTATCGGCTAGCTGCTCGAGCTTCTGACGATAAGAGTCGGGCGTGAGGCTGTCTCCCCAAAAGAGGCTGGCTGAGGCGTCAGCTAAAAACAAAATCCGCGGTCTTTGTAAAATGGCCTGCGTGTGGCGGTAAAAAGGCTGTGCCAAGAGCCAAAAGAGGGCAGCAAAAGCCAGGGCCCGCAGGGTGCCTAAGAAGAAACGCCAGCCTCGTCCAAGCTTCACAGGTAAATGCCCGTAAGCCCAAAGACCCAATAAGCCCCCAAGCCCTAGCGCCACAAAGCCTATCAGCCACTGCCACGTAGTCATAATTCGCCCCGGATTAGGTATTGGTGCTTGGTGCTGGCGTTTCTGATGACAAGCTCACCTAAAAAGCCAGCTAGAAATAATTGCACGCCGACCACACCTAGCGCCAGACCTAGGTAAAACAACGGCTTATCGACGACTTCCCGTCGTACGTGACCATAGAGGCGGAGCGTTGTTAGCTTCTCATAAATGAGCCAGGCTACGACGAGACTCCCAGCAAAAAAGCACAAGACCCCTAGCCCTCCAAATAGGTGCATGGGGCGCCGCCCAAATCGTACGAGAAAGCTTACCGTCAGTAAATCCAGAAACCCATATAAAAAGCGCTCCCAGCCAAATTTACTTTTGCCGTACTTTCTAGGATAATGCGTGACGACTTTTTCCCCGATTTTATGAAAGCCGGAAGCCTTGACTAAATAGGGGATATAACGGTGCATTTCGCCGTAGAGGTCTAGGCTTTTGGCGACGGTGGCGCGGTAAGCCTTGATACCGCTATTAAAGTCATGCAAGTGAATGCCCGTAAAAAGGCGAACTGTCCCATTGAAGAGCCGACTGGGAATCGTCTTGGAGAGGGGGTCGTGCCGTTTTTTTTTCCAGCCGCTCACTAAGTCATACCCCGCTTGGGTGATCAGGGCATAAAGGGCTGGTATTTCATCGGGTGAATCTTGGAGGTCAGCGTCTAAGGTAATAATAACCTCGCCCTGGGCCCTCTGAAAGCCTACATAGAGCGCTGCTGACTTGCCGTAGTTTCGGCTAAAGCGTAGTGCCCGCAGGCGAGTTGGATATTGAGCTTTGAGCCGTTCTAAGGTGGGCCAGGTCGCATCCGTACTCCCATCGTCGATGACGATAATCTCATAAGCAGGTACCAGCGGCTCGGTGATGCGGGTGATCCAGGCGACCAGCTCAGGCAGGGATTCGGCTTCGTTATAAGCGGGAATGACAATGGAGAGCTGCACTATAATCCCAAAATTTTTAGTTCGGTACGGCGGTTTTTCTGTTTATTTTCTGGTGTGTCATTAGGAGCTATGGGTTGGGTCTCTCCATACCCCTTGGCTACTAGTCGACTCGGATTGATACCCCGAGACACCAAGTAATCTACGACGGCTTGCGCTCGAGCCTGGGACAAGCGGAGATTGTATATATCCGAACCGTCGCTGTCTGTGTGGCCCGAGATTTCTACACGTAGGGTGGGGTTTTCCTCCAGAAAGCGCACGGTACGTTCAAGCTCTTCGATCGATTCAGGGCGGAGCGTGGCTTTGTCATAGTCAAAGTAGATATTTCGTAAAACGAGGGCCTTTTCGGTCTCCAGCGGAGCTAACAGAAAGTCGCGCTTGAGCCCGGCTTCTGGCACTTGTACCGAATCCCGATAAAGAAAGAAACCTTTTTGCAAGATTTCCACGATGTACTCACCGGGCGGCAAGCACAGCTTGTAAGCGCCCTGGGCATTGGCGATGAGGGGACGACGCTCGCCGGTGCGCGCTTGGATCAGAGTTACTGCAGCCTTGGGGATTGGCTTTCGCGTCGCTTGACTCAGGATGAGGCCCTCGATACACGAGCGGGCGGTAGAAGCCGACAAGGCTAAGTCTATTCGCAGCCCTTGGGGATGGTGCTCTCGGCCTAGTGAGAATAGCCGCCAGGCAGGTTCGTAGTGGGGCGCATTGGCTTGTATCCGGTGATCGGAGCCCAGGGGAATCTCTGCTTCGTAGTAGCCCTGCTGGTTGGTTGTTAGGTCTTTGAGGATCAGGCCCTCCCGACTGGTGATTTGTACCTGGGCAGCTTGGAGCGGCGTTTTCTTAACGGCATCGGTGACATAGCCATACACTTTGATGCGTTGCACGCGCCGAGCCACGAGGTCGACCCGAATGCCATGCTGTAAAACAGAGTCCGGTATCTGTCTAAGCGGTGGAATCACGACACGCGCTTCAGCCGGTGGGTAGCCAGGGGCTTGCCCTTTTAGGAGAATATTATGCCGACCGCCTTTTACCTCGAAGCGGAATGGCTTGCCAGGCAGGAAGCGCTGCCCCTGGATGGCTTCGTCGACGCCCCCAACCCGCTCCATCGCCGTCGTATCAATAAGGGTGACGTTTCCCTCTATCTCTTGTCCCGTATCCCCATCGAGGATTCGCCCCTGAATGGCGATAATGATCGGCTTAGGTGGGTTCACCGGTATATTGCGATGGACGTTAATGGCATTGTCGTAAATGCTGGTTGTAATGAAGTCGACATTGTCATCGCCGTTGACATCGCCGATGGTAAGGCTAATCGGCCAGTCGCCCGTTCCGATGCGATGCCTATCCGAAAGCTTACCCCTGCCGTCGTTAAGATGGATGTTGATGACGTGATCACGAGCCGAGGTTGTAACTACGTCCAGGTCTCCATCTTTATCGAAATCTCCCAAGTACAAGGCAAAGTTGTAGTTGCCGGCAGGCTGTACGATAGGTTCGTTCCAACGGCCGTAGCCAGCATTGAGGATAGTAATGAGACTGGTGCCCGTGTAAGTGGCCGCTACGATGTCCGGCCGGTTGTCTTTATTCACATCTCCGATGCTAAGGGCCCAAATCGAAGGCGGTGTACTGAGGCGCTGGGGCTCGCCGGCATAGGCATTTTTGCCATAGTAGACGAGGATAAAAGGCTCTTCGCCGGCGACGATAATGTCAGGGCGTCCGTCTCTATCCACGTCGTCAGCGGTAGCAGTTCGTGGACGATTAGGCGCATTGAGGACCTTATAAGGCGCTAGGGCGCCGCTACTCGTACGGGTCAATAGGTGTATAGTGCCTGCGTCGTGACAGGCCACGCCGACGTCTAGCTTCTGATCCCCATTCCAGTCGCCGGTAAATAGATGATGTGGCCCCTTACCTACGCCGATGGAGCCTGTGAGCGGCAATTGCCCACGCTTGTCATTGATATGCCACACGACCTTGGCCTCGACGTACGAGCATAATACAATATCCATCCAATCGTCGTCGTTGAGGTCTATGGCGACGGGCTTCCATGGATCTTTGACAGTCTGGAAAGTTCGAACCCGGGGAAACTCTGCCTTCTGATTATTGATGTATAAAATGAGCTTGCTTTCGCTTCGGCAGGCTACGATAATATCCTCCCACTGATCACCTGTAAAATCTGCTAAGGCTGTGCCCCAAGGTGTAGCACACGTAGAAATGGGGTAGTTGGGCAGAAAAACCTGACCTGATATGAAGATAGTGCTGTCTTTGCCCGAACGGTTGAGGAGTTGAGCCCAAAGCAGTGCGGGCCCGACCAGCCAAAGACTAAGTCGCATGGCCCAAAAATACAGACCTTTGGAAATGCATAGAAAGTAGTACCTTTGGCGTGGCTAACGGATTGGGTTATGGAATCGCGTGAGGTGTATTCTGTCAAGGTACGAGCGGGGAAGCGTACGTATATCTTTGACGTTCGTTCGACCCGTGGTCGGGATTATTACATCACTATTACGGAAACGAAGCGGGACTTTTCCGGTAGTGTCAGCCAAAAGCAAAAGCTGTTTCTCTACAAAGAGGATTTTACAAAGTTTCAGCGAGCCCTTGATCAAGTGATCAATCACGTCAAGACGGAGCTATTGCCGGATTTTGACTATGACCGGGTAGGTGGGGCATCGGAGGAAGAGGAGGAAAGCTGAGTCGGGCTTCGGTCAGGCCATCCGCTCGCCGGCTGAGCACAAAGGTAGCAGCCGCTCCATAAATCTGATGGAGTCGACTACGTAGATTAGACAGGCCAATACCTCCAGATAAAGAGTGCAAGCTGGGACCTGGTCCGTCATCTAGGATACGAATAGTCAAATATCCCTGCTCTTCTTCCAAGCAAATCTGCAATTGGGTAGGCTCTTTGCGGCGGGTTACAACGTGCTTGATTACATTTTCTACGAGGGTTTGCAGCGCAAAGGGCGGGATAAGGGCTTCCGGTGGCGGGTCTGGCACTTGCCAGGCTATCACTAGCCGAGCCCCAAAGCGCTGCTTCTCGATGGCGAGGTAGTCACGAAGAAGGCTGATCTCTTCCGAAAGAGGGACCAAGACGTGCTTAGCTAGGTCCAAGCTGCGCCGCAGAAGCTGCGAGACATGGATCAGGACCTTTTCTGCGAGCGGCGGATCCTCTACAATAAGCGCCTGGAGCGTATGCAAGGCATTGAAGAGAAAATGGGGGCTAAGCTGGTGGCGTAAGGCTTGAAGCCGCGCTTCATGTGCCGTCTCATACAGGGCCAAGTGTCGCCGAGCCAGACCTACATACTGCGCAAAGCGCCCAAGCCATCGGATCTCCTCCAAGTCCAAAGAACGGCTGGCTTGGCCAATCAAGAGCCAATAAGGAGTGCTCAGGGGGATGGCCGCTTCTAACCCGGACGAGGGCCAGGCCTTGTCTGGAACCGCCTCCCCACTCCGAGCCAACCACAGACGTTGGGGCGCCGAACTCTCCACGATGGTGCTCCAGGGAATGCCTAATTGCGCTCGAAGTATCGTTTGGACCCGCTCGGTTAGCGTCCCCGCATCGGGCGCCTCCCACAATAGGGGGGCCTCATCTCGCAAGAATCGGCTGAGCCGCCAGCGTCGTCTAAAACGTAGGAGCCGCTCAGCCGCCTCCAAAAGAACAAGACTGCCCAATACGAGACCACCCCAAAGTCCTATGAGCTCCCCTGTGCTTAGGCCCGCCCACTTTGGAATGAAAACGCCGGCCACGCCGCCAAGGCTGAGCCCTACTACGAGATAGAGTAGGCGCTCGCTGCGACTTAGTAGCCGAAAAATTTGCACGAGCGACGATTCATAGCCTAAAAGCGCTATGAGGCCTAGCACAAGACCCGGATGGAGGAGCAAAGTCCAGGTGAGCCAGACCAGCCCATAAAGCCATTGGCGCCAAGCTCGCATAAATCCCAGACCGCACCAACTCACCAGGGCATATAGCCACCGTGGCGCAAGATAAAACCCTAACGCTAGAACAGCCGCGTAAAAAACACCCCAGACCCAGCGGTGCCTTTTAGGATAAGTAAGCTGAAGCAGAGCCTGGCTAGCCAGAAAGCCCAGGGTTAAGCCCGGCTCTTCGACTCGATAAGCGCTACTGAGCCAGCTCGTCAAAAGAAGCAAACTCAGGAGCGTAACAGTTAGGCGATAAAGGGGGTAGATCGGCAGACCTTGCCAGCGGCGTAGCGTCCAGTACGCTCTGAATGCCAAAAGGAAGCCGATGGCCAAGGTGGCCGAAGCTACCAAGAGACCGTGCCACGCCCGCAAGGTAGAAGGCCAACCGTACGTAGGGTAGGCCCGTATCTCGACAAACGCTAGGTGCTGGCGCTGGTCTCGGGAAATCTCATACAAAAAAAGCTGACCAGGCTCAGCAGGGGGCGGCGGCCTTTGACAAAAGACCTGGTAGTCTATCCGTTCCAAGCGGTCACCTAATCCCAGGTCGGGGGCATTGTGAAAAGGTAAACGCCCTTGGACCTGATAACGGCACGTGTCGACTGCATGCCATAAAAAGCCGTCTGTAATCTGCGGAGCTCGGTGTAATCCCCAGCCCCCTAACAGGGCTATAAGCCCCCAAGCGATGGGCTGGCCCCAACGCCTCATTCTACCATAGTAATATGCAGGGTATTGGTGCGGCGACGAGCACGGAGCGGCATCGATACCGCAAAAACTAGCCGATCCCCCGCCTTTACATAGCCTAAATCTTTGAGGATTTGGGACACATCAGTAATCGTGTCATAGGCGGTTTCGTAACGCCGATAAAAAAAGCCTCTTATACCCCATAGCAGACTCAGGCCGTTGAGAATCTTAGGATTGGGCGTAAAAATAAAAATGTCCGTAGCGGGTCGCCAGCGAGCAAGCTCATAGGCCGTATAGCCCGAGTAGGTTAGCCCGACGAGGGCCGTAGCTGGCAAAGCCGAAGCCAAAGCGCAAGCGGTCCAGCACACCGCATCTGACTCAAAGGTGGCGGACTCTTTAGCGGGACGCCCCGAGCGCTGATAAATGGCGCTTTGCTTTTCGGCTTCTTGGAGGATGCGATGTAAATACTCAATGGCAGCGACAGGGTGAGCCCCTACGCTCGTTTCGCCACTTAGCATGACGGCATCGGCGCCGTCTAGCACCGCATTCGCTACGTCTGTGACCTCGGCTCGAGTCGGGGACGGATTTTGGATCATGCTCTCCAGCATCTGCGTGGCTACGACACAAGGCCTACTCAGGGCTGCACACCGGACGATAATATGCTTTTGCCAGAAAGGCACCTGTTCGATCGGAATCTCTACCCCAAGGTCCCCGCGGGCGACCATGATGGCGTCACTCGCTGCGATAATAGCGTCGATATTTTCCAGCGCTTCTGGACGCTCAATCTTGGCCATGACCCGCGTCGTAACCCCGAAGCGGCGCAAAAAACTCCGCACGGCTAAAATATCATCCACCGACCGCACAAAGGACAAGGCTACCCAGTCTAAGCCCTCCTGTACAATATGATGGAGGTCCTCCCAGTCTTTTTCGGAAAGCGTAGGCAGCGAAATAGGGCGTCCTGGTAGGTTGATCCCTTTACGGCTGCCGATGCGATCCCCGCTAAGGACCTTAACCGCGACTTCTCCCCGTTTATCGCTCTGAATGACTTCTAACCGAATCCGCCCATCCTCGACTAGGATGATATCTCCGGGCTCTACGTCTTTTGCTAATGTCTCGTATTCAACGGGTATGTAAGGCGGCTCGGCTGCTTGTACCCTGGTACTAAAGATAAGCTGGTCGCCAGGGGCGATGGGAATCGGCTTGTCGAGCTTGCCAATCCGCATCTTGGGGCCTTGGAGATCGGCTAAAAGCCCCACTCGGGTCCCCATGGCTAAATTGAGTCGGCGAATCTCCTGAATAAAGTGCATATGGCTAGACCAGTCGCCGTGGCTGAGATTGAGGCGAAAAACGTCTACCCCGGCTACGATGAGCTCTCGTAAGACATGAGGGTCGGCACAGGCCGGGCCGGCTGTGGCGATGATCTTGGTCCGACCGTAGGGGGGTCTCATGGGGTCAAAGGTAAGAGCCGACTTCGAAGCCAGTCTAGAAAAGCCGGAATCCCCTCACCGGTGCGCGCGGCGATCCAGCCCCAATAAAGCGGTTCTGGGAAGGCTGTTGGTAAACGGCGCTTTTGCTGGTAAAGGGCTTTCTGGGAGAGCGCATCTACCTTATTAGCCAAGATGCAAAAGGGTAGTTCATGTTGCAAGAGCCACTGAGTCCATTGCTGATCGAGAGCTTGGGGCGGGATGCGGCTATCTATAACTATGACCACCAGAGGGCGCCTGCTTCGGAGAAAAGCCTCTACCTCCGCTAGCCAGGCCTTTCGGGTAGTGACCGCTGTGCGAGCATAGCCATAGCCCGGTAAATCTGCCCATAAGATCGTCTCGGTAGGATATAAGCTAACCCGGCGTGTGCGGCCAGGTGTGCGGCTGACGGCGGCGACGGCGCGCCCTACCAGCCTATTGAGAAGAGAGGATTTGCCTACGTTGGAGCGCCCGGAAAGGGCTACTATCAGCTGCTCGGGCCCAGCATTCACCAGCCCGAATATACACACAAAAGCGGTTGGTTGGCGGCGGTAAATGGCAAATATAGCGCGGATTATAGGCGCAAAAAGGAAAGTAAGCGCGGTTGAAATCCACCTCGGCGGTATCGCCGCGCACGACAAGCGGGACATACCGGCCATTTTCGTAGGTCTCACCCAGGGCCGCAGTGGAATCCCAAAAGGCTAAGTAAGGATTTTGGCCTTGCGCATCGCCGTACACCAACAGAGTCGCTGGGGATCGGCAGTTGTCAAGCGTAGGTAGGTTTAGGGTTAAGTACCCAATGACTGGCAAAAGGCTACCCGTTGCGGCTCTGAAAGTACCTTGCAAACACCACTGCTGATTCGGTGCATAATAATGTAGTCCCTCAAACTGGGGGCGCGCCTCTGGCGGAATAGGCGACGCTTCTGCCTCCCGAAAAAGACTGTCTTTCTGCCGACGCACTTGACTAAGCTGCCTGGCGTAGGTTAGACTATCTACCGCTTCACAAGGAGCGGGTATAGCACTCAGCGCTGCTTTTTTCTGGGGCCAAAAAAGAACGCCCACCACTATAAGCCCCACTAGCAGTAATAACAACGGCCAGCGAACTGGTGCCTGCATGGGCTAGTCCAGGCGAAGCCTTTTCATGAGCTCGATAAGGGGCTTCGTGTAAAGCATGGTATAGAAGTGCAAATTTTTGACACCATGTTGAATGAGGTCCTGCACCTGGTGATAAGCCCACTCAATTCCCACTTGAAGCACTTCTCGATCGTCCTTGGCTTTCAGGACCGCCTCGGCAAGCGCCTCAGGAATAGAAATGTGGAAGCTTCGAGGCAGCGTATAGAGGTGGTCTTTTTTGGTTAGGATCTTCAGCCCTGGGATGATGGGCATATAGATGCCTAAGCTGTACGCCCTTTCCAGAAGCTGGTAATAAGCTTGATTGTCAAAAAACATCTGGGTAATCGCATAGCTAGCGCCCGCGTCTTGTTTGCGCTTGAGGTTGAGGAGGTCCAGATGGAGGTTGGGGGCTTGATAGTGCTTTTCCGGATAAGCGGCTACCCCTACGCAAAAGTGAGTCGGTTCGCCATCGGTTAGCTCATCGAGATAAACGCCGCGGTTCATATTCATGATCTGCTCAACGAGGTCAGCCGCATACAGATTGACGGTTCGGTCGGGGCTGGGTGGGCGGGCATACTTCTCTTCGCCTTGCAAGGCGAGTACGTTATTTACGCCGAGGTAATGCAGCTCTATGAGGGCATCTTCTGTTTCTTCACGGGTGAAGCCGTGGCAGAGTAGGTGGGCGA
>CAZAXD010000001.1:57998-90602 GCA_964489015.1 uncultured Sphingobacterium sp.
CTCGATGCCGTATTTGTACTTAATCACGGCAGCTAAGCCGAAGGTACCCGGGCTTCGACGGCGCACCCTACGGCGGAAGCTGCCATCGGCTTGCTCCTGCCAGAGGACTTCGGCCGCATGCGAGGTAATATTAACATAGCGCGGTCTATAGGGAAGGAGACTTTCTAGGGCAGCATGAAAGGCCTCTACACGCCCACCGCGCCGAGGGGGAATGATTTCGATGCTGATGAACGGGCCGCTTTCCCGCTCAAGGATCTCCCGCACGTGCATGGTCCAAAGTTCGCCAGATCCGGTTAAAAAAAGCGACAAGGCTTTCCCGCAGAAACTGCTCATCCTGGGGCGCCTCTGCCATCAGCGTGAAGGTAGGCCACCCGGCCTCCTCGCCTGTCTGCTTAGCATAGCCGGCGGCTTCGAGTAAAGTGCGGTAGCCTAACTCAATAAGGTTTTGCTTGGCCATGCGGTCAAAGGGCTTGGGCCAATCACCCAGCCGGTGCAAGCCAACTAGGAGCAGGGCCCCCTCTACAGACGCCGTTACCCCGTAGCGCCGAGTAAATTCCATCTCAAAAGCGTCCCATGTCACCCTGCAAACTTATCAATTCCGTACTTTTAGCGAGTGCGCTGGATCACCATCTCACTGCTGGGCTTTGTCCTCTGGGGACAATCTATTAGCATTTATCGAGATAGCCTGGGAACGCCGCATATTTTCGGCCAGACAGATGCCGACTGTGCGTATGGCTTAGCATGGGCCCACGCCGAAGATGATTTTTCGCGGTTGCAGTATGTGCTGGCCTTAGCTAAAGGTCGGGTGGGGCGCTGGATGGGCAAAGAAGGCGCGGCTTTAGACTACTTTGCGCATTTTATCGGGGCATTTAGGCTATCACGCTATTACTATGATAGCTTACCGACGCCCATGCGCCAGCTTTTAGCAACTTATGCGGAAGGGCTCAATACTTATGCGACTAAGCACCCTGACCAGATCCTGGATCGAAAGCTTTTTCCCGTGTGCGGGGAGGATATTCTGCGGGGGTACCTTATCGTCTTGTCTGGGATGGTAGGGGCCGGACAAGCCCTGCAAGCGGCTATGCGAGATCGCCCCCACCTCTTTAGCGTACGGGCTGGATCCAATGCGATCGCTATTCACCGGAGCCATACCGAGGAAGGCGCCACCTTTCTGCTTATCAATCCCCATGTGCCTATTGAAGGTGTTTTTCGCTGGTACGAAGCCTACCTCCACAGTCAAGAGGGCTGGCAGGTCTTAGGCGGCTTCTTTCCGGGGAGTGTCGCACCGGGTCTCGGAACGAATCCCTATTTAGGTTGGGGGGTTACGTTCAACTGGCCGGATTTTGTAGACACGTACCAGCTTAGGATGCATCCCAAAGATCGCCGCTTGTACCGCGTAGATGATCATTGGGAGACCTTAGCGGTCCAAAAGGTTCGGCTAACGGTTCGGCTCTTTCCCAAAGGCGGCCGAATGGTCCAAGGCTGGCCTGTTCAGGGCTTTTCGCGGGTGCATGGCCCTTGCCTCACGATTAAGCGCAACATCGAGTCAAGCCGATTTGGCCCCGTAGTGCGTACCAAAAAAGCCGTGTATGCATTACGCTTTCCTATTGAGCGTTTCTACCTGGCCCCCTATGAGTGGTACCGCCTCAGCAAGGCTCGCTCGTTTAGTGAATTTTATCAAGCGTTAGCCATTCAGGGGATCCCTCATTTCAATTTCGTGTATGCTGATCCGGATACCATTTTTTACCTCTTCAATGCGACGTTGCCAGAGCGTGCGCCCCAGTATGATTGGCAGGGCTTTTTGCCGGGTGACACCGAAAAGACCCTCTGGAGGCGTTACCTAACCTTGGCCGAGTTACCCCAGGTGCTGAACCCGCCCTGCGGATATGTCTTTTCGGTTAATAATAGCCCCTTTTTGGTAAGCTGTCCGGAAGCTTCCCCGCGTGAAGCTGATTTTCCATCCCAGCACGGTTTCAATTGGAACCACCATAACAACCGCGAGTATCGGCTTCGGGAGCTGATGGAGGGACGTCCTCGGTTTTCGTGGGACGACTTTCTACGCATCAAGTATGATAAGCAATACCCTAAGGCGGGGCCGATTAGGGCGGTATGGGCGGCCTTTGCCAATCTACCGGATACGAACGACCTGCATCTCAGCGAAGCTCTTCGCTTAGTTCGTTCCTGGGACTTCTCAGGCCAGCTCGAGAGCGAATCGGCCGCGCTGATCACCTTGGCCGTGTCTTATGCCTTTCGCAAGCACGATATCCCGGGGTATAACTGGTTGGAGCAGGGCCGCTTTGATCTGCCTACCCGTGCCAGCTGGGAGGCGCTAGCCTGGGCTGCTCGCCAGCTCAAAAAGCATTACGGTCGCCTGGCAGTGCCCTTGGGTACGCTACAAGGCTTGTATGTGCGGGATACGCTATATCCCTTGGGCGGATTGCCAGAGCAGCTAGCGCCTGCCTATGGCACTTGGGACGAAAAGCTGGGCCTGATGCGCGTGGAAGCCGGCGACACCTACATCCAAATGGTGCGCTTTTATCCGCCAGATGCTCAGGGGCGGCGCCCCTTGCCAGTCGTAGAGAGCGTTTTACCTATGGGGGTGAGCGCCGACCCCAAGAGTCCCCACTATGCTGACCAAGTGCCCCTCTTCACCCTAGGTAAACGTAAGACCATGACACTGGACCCTGCTTCTATTCGGGCCAAGGCCGTACAGGTTTATCAACTCTCGCGTCCTGTGTCGAACGGCGACGAGGCTCCCTAATATCCCGCTTTCCATCCTCTCTTTTGGGCTACGTATTACGGCGGCAGTGGGAATGAAGAGGGGCGTAATGTGGCTTTAGATGTCGCCGGAAACGCTTATCTGATCGGTTTTACCAACAGCGCTAGTGATATCGCTACGCCCACAGCTTACCAGTCGACTTTAGCCGGCGGCACTGATGCTTTTCTGGCCAAATTTGATGCGAGTGGGACTCGGCTTTGGGGGAGCTACTACGGTGGAAATGATTATGATGCGGCCCGTGTCTGCGCCGTTGATGCCCATGAAAACGTATACCTAGCCGGCGAAACGCGCAGTACAGGCGGGATTGTCAGCACCGGTGTTTATCAGCCTATTCTTTTGGGAGATAGAGATGCCTTTTTAGTCAAGTTTGATGCTAGTGGCACCCGCCAGTGGGGGACTTACTTTGGCGGGACAGATTGGGAAGATGCTTACGGCTGCACCGTCGATGCAAGTGGCAATATCTACCTCGTAGGTTACACCTACAGTACAAATGCGCTAGCCACAGCGGGCGCCCATCAGAGCACGCCGGGCGGAGATATGGACGGCTTTCTGGCAAAATTCAATAGCACTGGCGGTCGAGAGTGGGCAACCTATTACGGCGGGGAATGGGTAGAGCGTGAGAGCGCCTGTGCAGTCATGGCGAATGGCGATGTGGTGATCGCAGGCCTTAGCCGCAGCCAGTTGAATATTGCCACCTCAACCGGCTATCAACCGACTTTTGGTGGCGACACGGATGCTTTTTTAGTGCGCTTTGCGCCTAATGGTACCCGATTATGGGGGACTTATTATGGGGAAGGGAATTTTGATGGGGCTTATGGGTGTGCTATTACTGCGACAGGAGCCATTTACATAGCAGGAGTCAGCTTAGGGGCGACGGGTTTGGCCACGCCAGGCACGCACCAAAGCACCCATGCCGGTGATGCTGATGCTCTCCTTGTGCGATTTGAGGATGCTGGTACCTCCGTCCTCAGCCTGCACCCGGAGCCTCTACCGATCACCCTGTACCAAGCAGCTGATCGGCTTATCGTCAAGGGAGACCTGACACGGGCTAGCCGAATTCGACTTGTAGACGGTCTGGGACGTGTCGTATGGGCAGTCCAAGTGAACGACCTGGAAGCGAGTTTTGTTTTGCCATCCGAGCTTAGCAGCGGGGTCTACACGGCCCAGGTTTTGAGCCGAGAAGGAAAGCTTCTCGCCCAGCGTCGCCTGGGGTGGTCAGACTAGTGAAAAGCGAAAGGGCAGGCTGAGCAAGCTCTAGCTTAGGAGGGGGGGGATTTATTACCTTTGTGGTATGGCTGCCTGGTTTAGGGGGTATTTCGGGTGGAATAGAGGGTGGTGTACAGGCGCTCAGGGAATTCGCTCTCGTCGTGGCTGGTCATTCAGCGGGCTGTGGTTGGTGGGGGTCGTGTGGCTACTATCGGTTCGGCTGCTACAACCTAAGCTCGTGGTCGTCGATGCGGGTCATGGCGGGCAAGACCCGGGCGCTTCTGGCAAAGTCGCTAAGGAGAAGGATATTACCTTAGCCGTGGCCAAACGCTTGGCGGCACGCCTGGAAAAAGATCCGCTCTTCCGTCCTGTACTCACCCGAGCGGAGGATGTTTTTGTAGAATTGGCCCAGCGGGCCGATAGGGCCAATAAACTTCGGGCTCATCTTTTTGTCAGCATCCACTGCAACGCTAATCCCAAAAAAGACGTGCACGGTTCCGAAACTTATGCGCTTGGCCCGCACAAAACGGATGAGAACCTCTCCGTCGTGATGCGCGAAAATAGCGCTATCCTCCTCGAGGAAGACCATGAGGTGCGTTACGAGGGCTTTGAGCCCAACTCCCCAGAGGCATACATTATCTTTTCGCTCCTGCAGCATGCTTATCTCAAACAGAGCTTAGCGCTGGCTCGTAAGATCGAGGATAAGATGGTGGAGCGTACGAAGCGTACTTCGCGGGGTGTGCGCCAGGCGGGTTTTCTAGTGCTCTGGCGCACAAGTATGCCGGCTGTTTTGTGCGAGATCGGCTTTATCACCAATCCCCAAGAGGAGAAGTACCTCGCGTCTGCGGAGGGCCAGGAAGCCATTGCGGAGGCAATCCACCAAGCCCTTCGTACTTACGTCGCTTCTGGACAGCTCTAACCTTGCTAACTTTGACCGATGTTTTGGCATTTACAAGTGCCGGCGGGTGAAATGCAGGTAGTCAGCCCGCAGAAAGTCGAGCTTACGTTACTAGATTTTATACAGCTGGGGGGATGGGCCATGATCCTGCTCGTGCTACTAGCGGGGATAGGTTTGTACATTTTCTTGGAGCGCTTTTTGCTCCTCATTAAGTATGACAAAGACCCTACTCACTTTGTAGAGCAGGTCAAAAACGCGATTCGGAGTGGAGACGTTCGGCGCGCGGAAGCCCTTTGCATGGCGACGTCTACGCCTTTTGCTCGCATGATCGGAAAAGGTATCAGTCGGCTGGGATCGCCTCTGCCAGACATCGCCGCAGCTATCCAAAACCAAGGAAACTTAGAACTGCTCCAGCTTGAGAAAAACATTTCCTACTTAGCCACGATAGTGGCTCTCTCGCCGATGGTCGGCTTTCTGGGTACGGTAACGGGACTAATTCAGGCCTTTATGAAAATCTCTCATTTGCAGGGCAATGTCAATCCGTCTGCTCTAGCTGGTGGGATTTATGAAGCGATGATTACGACAGCGGCGGGGCTCATCGTCGCCATTCCGATTCATTTTGCCTATAACGTGCTAGTCAATCGCATACAGAGCTTCATCCTGCGGATGGAAGCTGTGAGCATGGCCTTTATTGATGTTCTACAAGAGCCCGTGCGCTAGGTATGTTTCGCCGTCGTTTGCAGCCCTTGTCTGAATACTCCATGGCCAGTATGGCGGATATTGTGTTTCTGCTGCTGATTTATTTCTTACTGACCTCTTCTTTTGTGAGTCAAGCGGGCATCGAGGTGCAACTACCTCAAAGCACGTCCCAGCAGCCTACCAAAGGTGGCCATAGCATTACGATCACGGCACAGGGGGAATGGTATTGGAATGAGAAGCGGATCGCCAAGGCAGAGCTTGGGGCTTATGTGAGGGCGGCACTGGCTCAGGCTGGTCCCTCTGCAGAAGCCCGTACGATTACGTTACGCACCGACCAGCGTGTCACGATGGAGGAAGTCGCATATGCTTTATCGCTCATCGCGGAAAATCGTGGAAGTGTCGTGATCGCTACCCGACGGCCATGAGTACCTATGTACAGGATGAGCGGCGGGCGCGCCGTTGGAGTCTCCTTGTAACGCTGCTAATCCTGGCGATCCTTTTGGTCTTTGCGCCGTTGTGGGTACTTTTTCAGGGGAGTATCCCCCCAGAAGATGAAAAACCCTATATCGTGGTGGGCCGACTCGATTTTGGGTCGGCCCCCAAGCCCCAGGCGGAGGTGTCCACTCCTACGCAGCAGGCCCCTGAGCCCGTTATCACCTCACCAGCCCCGGCGCCCGTTCGGGCTACCCCCCAACCTGCCCCTTCTGAGCCAGCGCCTCCTTCCTCAGAGGTCCCATCAGAAGAGGAAGAGGACGTGGAGTCCCTTTTTGGCCAGGGCGATGCCTCTGCGGACAGTGACCTAGCCGCTGGCATGTTTGAGTTTGGGGAAGGCGAAGAGGGCCTTCAAAACCGTAAGCTTCTGTATTATGTGCTTCCCAAGTACAGCGTTCAGAAGGAAGCCCGCGTCAAGTACGAGCTTTTTATAGAGCCGGATGGGCGGGTCTCACGTGTGCGGGTTCTGGGCGTAGGGGCGCCGCAGGAACTCAAGCTTGCCGGTGAAGAAGCGATTCGCCAGTGGCGCTTTAGCCCGGTCTCCACGGGAAAAGTCCAGCGACTCACGGTGACGATTCGCTTTAAGCTGCGGTGATTTGGTTAATAGTCCTCCAAGTGATGCGGTATCCGTTACCGCTACCACCTACGGTTACAGGCAGCTACGGTGAGATTCGAGGCACTTCGCTGCACTTAGGCCTAGACCTGGCTACTGGCGAGACGATAGGGGAGATTCCTGTTTTGGCCGCTGCAGATGGGTATGTGTATCGGATTCGGATCAGTCACAGCGGCTATGGCAAGGTGCTATACGTACAGCATGCGGGCGGCTTACGAACGGTTTATGGTCATCTCTCCCACTTAGCACCCCAGGGTGAGGCTATTATTCAGGCGTTACAGAGCCATCAGCGACGTTTTGAAGTGGAAACGGTATTGGACTCGGGGGCTTGGCGGGTGCGGGCGGGCGATACGATCGCTTGGGCTGGCAATTCCGGTTATTCATTTGGTCCGCATTTACACTTTGAGGTGCGGGACCGCGCCGATCGGACCTATCCGCCGTATACTTTTTTGGGTTTGACCGACTCAGAGCCGCCCGTCTTTATGCGTTTTGGGGTAGTATCGCTTGATCAGCGAAGCTTGGGTAAGAGTCGCTATCACTTTTTTCGCTTGGGGCTTCGGAGTCAGACAACCTCGCGCCGGGTCTATGCTATTCGCGAGACGCTATCGGTACGCGGACCCGTAGGTTTTGTTTACACCGTAGGCGATCGCTTGGGTGGGGGCCGTGCCTGGAGTGGGGTCGCGCAAGTGGCCCTTTACGAAGGCGATAAGCTCCTCTATCGCGTGCGATGGGACACCCTTGATTATGACTGGCGGCGATTTGTGCGCTGGCATATTGACGAACCCTACAATCGGCTCTATCGTGTGGGGCTTGAACGGCTTTACCGGCCTAAAGGCTGGGATTTTCCGTGGACGCAGGGCGATGGACGCATCGCCTTGTCACCCGGTGAGGTCCGGTCTTACTTGGTCGTGGCTGAGGATTTTTTAGGCAATCGGGCTGAGGTATCTGTGGTCTTACGGGGCTCCTCTGGCGCTTCGTCCTCGCTAGCGCTGCCGTTTGATCCGGCTCGTCTCTGGGCTATCGAGTCGGGGTTTCTGCTGAGCCGTCGTCCTTTTGGGGTGGACTTTGGGGAGGGGGCTTTGGATAGCGTGACACCAATGCGGCCCCTGTGGCTGGGGGGGCGACGGCCGGTCCGGCTCCTTGCTGCCCGCGAGACGCTATCGATCCCCCTTGTTGCCACTTTGTTTCCTGGTCATCCCGCTACGATCCCGCTGGCATCGGGCTGCACGTTACGCTTTTTTCCGGAGACGCTCAGTGATACGTTGTATCTGATAGCTTATCCGATCGAGACACCTATGGGGGTCGGGTGGGTGATCGGCGATCCGCTGGACGGGCTACGCTATCCGGCCGAGCTAGTGTGGCAATGGTCAGGGCCGCAGTGGGCCAAAGCAGTCCCTCTCTATCGGGGCCGTCAAGGCGGGTGGGACGTGGTCCAGGGGTATACTCGCCACGGCCTAACCCTACGGATTCCCGTCAGGCAATGGGGCACCTATGCTATCTTGGTTGATACGATAGCCCCGAGTGTGCGCCCCTTAGGACGTCGAGGCCCTTATTACCTTGTTTCTGTAGAAGATTTTGGTAGCGGCGTCGATCCGTACTCGCTTTCGGTGCAGGGGGAACGCGGTGCCTTGTATCCTGAGTACTATGCGCCACAGCGGCGGTTATATCTGCCTCGTTCTGCGGGGAGGGCTTTCCGAATACGAGTACGAGATCGAGTGGGTAATACACGCGAAGCGCGGGTTTGCTTTTGAGTGAGATGGGGCTAAGAGGCTTTTAGGTGGAGGTCTGATCGCAGGGGGGAGCCTGTCTCCTGGGCAAAGCGTCGGTAGACCAGCTTGTCTAGAAGACCAGGTACGAGGCAATTTAGGTAGCGAGTCAGGCGCCCTTCTAAGGTAAGGACGAGGTTCCTTTTTCTGGCCAGCATGGCCTTGTAAATGGCTTGTGCCACGGCCTCAGCTGGCATGAGCTTGTCTTCGGGCAGAGGGCTTTCGCTTTGCGGTTGGCCGTTGGCCGTTAGGGCTTTTTCTCGGATCTCGCTCTGGGTAAAGCCCGGGGCGGCTGTTAGCACATGTACACCTGTTTTGAGCAGCTCCGTGCGCAAGGACTCCAAAAAGCCATTGAGGGCAAATTTGGACGCGCTATAGCCGCTGCGAGCGGGTAGCCCTCGGTAGCCGGCAATCGAGGACACGCCCACGATCCACCCCTTTGCCGATAGGACAGCTGGCAGGGCGGCCTGGATGATATGCACAGCACCCCAGAAATTCACTTCCATCACCTGCCGCAGGACCTCAGGGTCTGTTTCTAGTACGAGGGCTCGCATGGAAATGCCGGCATTGGCGATAACGGCATCTAACCGGCCCCATTGGGCGAGCGTTGTATTTACGGCCGCTTGGCAGGCCTCTGGCTGGGTGACATCCCCTACGAAAGGCAAAACCTGATAGGGATAGACCTCGGCTAAAACTTGGAGTCTCTCGCGTCTTCTGGCCATAGCCAAAACTTGCCAGCTTTCCTTAGCTAACGTGTGGACCAGCGCTTCTCCGATACCAGAGGAGGCGCCCGTCACGAGTGCTACCCTCATAAAGCGGTGCGAGGCTCTTCTTTATACTTGGATGGGCATTTCATGAGAATCTTTTCGGCTAGAAAGACACTATCTTGCATCGCTCCAATGAGCACGACCTTGTGAGCTGTAGCGAAGCCCACGGGCTCGGGGTCTGGATAACGTACCCAACTCACATGCCCTAGCGAGTCCTGTGCCCGAAACCAGAAGGCGTCCTCTGCGGGATTATAATAGGCTTTATCTCGTTCAACCCATTCTGCGACCACGTGATAGGTATGTCCGGGTTGCTGAGAAGCAGTTTGAAAGTCCGTGTAAGTCGTGAGGTCCTTACCCAAGTTGAGCAGAATAAGGGCTAGTAGGAGCCCCACGACCCCAGCCGCCACGAGTAAGCGCATAAGCAAAGGTACAAAACGCTTTTCTTTGTGGCGGATGTTTTACTTTTGTGCAAGGCCCGGATGGCGGAATAGGTAGACGCGCCAGTCTCAAAAACTGGTGGGGGAGACCTCGTGCCGGTTCGAGTCCGGCTCCGGGCACGGGTGCGACGTTTCCGACGCCTAGTAGGCTGGATAGGAGGTCTTTGGCTAGTCCTGCTAGGGGTTGGTTTACTGAGCTTGAGGTGGTATCTCGCTAGCAAGGGCGGGCAGCGATGGGCTCGGTTTTTCCTACTACAGGCAGTTCAGGAAGCTTTAGAAACCGATGTTAGCTTGCGGGGCCTTCGTGTAGCGGGCTTGACCTCCATCAGCTTAGAGGGGCTTACCCTGTACGATAAGCAGTGTCAACCTTTTGTGCAGGTAGAGCGGCTAGAGGTTGGCTGGTTACCTGGACTTTTCTGGCAGGGCTACTGGCGCGGTCGCCGTGTTATTCCGATCTCATACCTCGAGCTAGAAGGTCCTCGCGTGTACTTCTACACGGAGCGGCAGTCAGGCCTCACGAATCTAGATCGCTTATGGGCCTCTGACGAGACAGAGACCGACACGACTCGCTCCACTTGGCGCTTACGTCTGCCCCGGTTGTCTTTAGTGGGCGGAACTTTCATTTGGTGCGACTCTACGGCATCTGACCTTGACCCCAAGCCAGGCTACCTGAACTACGCCAACTTGCACCTTTGTGACATCAACTTGGAGGCCGGCATCGATGTCGGCTCGGATCTTGTTTTTGCGTACATATTGACCTTGCAGGCCCGTGATACGTTAGCTGGCGTGCGGCTAGATAGTCTCAGCTTAGTTTTACGAGCTTATCCGGACAGTACCCTCGTTGATACGATCGGTCTACGGGCGGGGGCGACCAGACTTCGGGGATGGGCTAAATTCCATCAGGAGGGGCTAGGTCGGTTATTTGCGGATACGGATACCAAGCAGTTTTCGACTCGTCTGCAGGGGCAGTTAGACTGGGGTGATATAGCGCGGTATAGTGGAGGGGCCTTGCCTTTGGCAGGGACCTGGCCTGTGTCGCTAGTGGCTGAGGGTGACCTAAGTCGGATTCGTTGGCGCTGGTTGCGAGTAGAGCTCAGGCCCGGGCATTACCTTGTCACTCGGGGCCAGATTTGGCACTATGCCAAGCCCCACCTTATGCACTGGGATGTCCGCGTGGACACAGCCCAGCTAACCCTATCGGACTTGAGCCGAGCTATAACGGAGATAGGGGATTGGCCCGAAGGCATGGCTGTCGATAGTTTGTGGTGCTTCTCGGGTCGGGTCGTGGGCTGCTTATACAGCTATTGGGTCGAATGGGTGAGTAAGGGACTAAGGGCTCATTACGCCATGGAGAAGGTCGGTGAGTCATGGCACTGGCAAGCGGATGCGCAGTTTGCCGATTGGTCCTCGGTTTCTTTATGGCCGGCCTGGCCTCTGCATCATTTATCCGGTCAGGTTGCTCTCAGGGCCAGCGGGTTTGACTGGCCGCATATTCGCGCCGATCTCCAGGCCAGGCTTAGCGGTCAATGGGATACGCTGCTTTTCTCGCAGGTCGGCCTGGTGTGGCATCAAGAGAGAGATACGGCCACTGTCCAGTTAGCATGTCAGAGCCTTCCGGCGGATTTGGTCCTCCAAGCTCGCATGACCCTAAGTCCACCGTATTTCGGCTATGCGCAAGCGTCTATTGCGCGTTTAGCGGCTAATCTGTGGGGGGGCGCTGGGATGCTTACTACGCGCCAGCTTATAGGCACCTGGCAAGGTGTCGCTGTAGATGACCTCGGAGGACAGGTGCGTGTCCGGAATCTCGATTGGGTCCTGCCTGATACGCTTATCCGCTTGGGGGATGTTAGGCTACAGGTAGGGGGGGCGAAAAAGACAACCTTTGCGCTGAAATCAGAAGGCTTCTCGTTAGACCTCGTGACCGACGTCTCCTGGCGTGCGCTAACTCAGGCTATCCAAAGCGTTTATGCGGCCATAGCCGGCTGGATAGTCGAAGCTCAAGAGCCCACCCTGGCGGAGCCTATGGGGTTTGATTCGCTAGAAGCTCGCCTGATGCTCAAGAATTGGGCCTGGCTACAGGTGGTCGGGCTACCCCGCTCATGGCAGGGGGGAGAAGCGTCCCTGCATTCGACTTGGACCGAGACAGGCTGGCACCTTGCTTTCTCCGTTGATTCTGTTGTCTTCCCGCAGGGCGACTTGCACGGGGTCCGCTTAATAGCGCAGGGGCAGTGGTTTCCGCAGGATGGACTCATGCTCGATCTTTCGGTTGATTACGGGGAGGAGTACTTTCTTTTTAGGAAGCTACATTTTCACCATGAGGGCGGATGGAGGGGTGGCGAAATTCGTCTAAGCTCGAGGGTAGGCACTTTGGAAGACTCTGTGGTGCTCGCGGGCTCGTGGGCTTGGCTTGGGGATACCTTTCCCTTAGTGGTAGCTGTGAGGCCGGAGGCTTCTGGCCTTTTTTTAGCTGGAGAGTCTTGGCGTTTTACCGACTCTCCCAGCTTTCGTTATCAGGAGGGACATTGGGACTTGGCTCTGCAGGCGCAAAGCGCAAGGGGCGCTCTCATGGCTAAGGGGAACCCCGAACGTCTGAGCGTGAGGGCCCAGGGCTTACCCCTTGGTCCGCTCCTACGTGCGCTCGGGCAGTCGGCTCCCGTGGAGGGAGTCATCTCTGCTACTTACCTAAGGGAGGCGGAGACGGAACTAGTGCTCACCGTTGATTCGGTGCGTTATGAGGAGACCGCTTTACCCACATTTTGGCTGAGGACAGACTGGGTCACTGATACACTGTGGCTACGCTTGGGTCTAGTGTCTGGCTTGGATACGCTCTTGCTCGGACGGGGTAGTTATGTACTGGGAGACTCTATCGCGCCTTTAGAATTGAACCTATCGACAAGGAGGCGGCTGCTTGCCGAGTGGCTGAGTCCTTTTGTAGGAGATTATCTCCAGAATCTCCAGGGTGCTATTCGGATTCCTCGCTTGGCTATTCGGGGCAAGCTTGAATCGCCTAAGTTCAAAGGGCGGATTCTCCTGGATCAGGTTAGCTTTTATGTGCCGTACCTTAGGCTCTCGTATCGAATCGACAACGTGGTAGAATGGGACGGAGATACGCTACGCTTTCGGGAGGTTGTGGTCCAAGACCCGTATCAGAAAGAATTGGTGGTGAATGGGTTTGTAGCTTTACAGGGCTGGCGGGCTCCTTTTTTAGATTTGAATATTCGGGTGCAGCGCTCGCCGTTCACCTTGCTGGCCACTCGGGGCGCAACGGACACCTACTTGTACGGCCAAGCGCTTGTGGACTACTCAGACCTCGAGCTAGTGGGGCCGTGGTATCGACCTATCATTAAGGGCACGCTTCGCCTGGCAGAGGGTACGGAGCTTACGTTACCGGTAGAGACGTATTTACGTTCGCAGCAGCGCAGCTATGTGAGCTATGTAGGTCCCGAAGCGCCCTCTAAGCCGGTCTTGACAGCGCCTAGTGGGGTCGACATTCAGGTGAATTTTCGGTCGGTGTCGGGTGTGCGGTTTCGGGTGCTTTTTGATTCCCGGACAGGGGATGAGATTGTAGCGCAAGGTACTGCTTCGATCTATCTCGAGATTACAGCAGATGGTCAGCTAGGCATAGCGGGCTCTTATGAAGTCAATGCGGGGGAGTACCGCTTTAATTTGCAGGGCATAGCCGCCAAGAAGCTTAGCTTAGAGCCAGGAAGCCGCATCACTTGGGATGGCGATCTGTTTGATGGTAAGCTTCAGATGACGGCTATTTATCGGACTTATACTTCGCTTCGTTTCATTGATACGAGTTATACGGCTACGCTACCGGTCGAAGTGCGCGTTCTGTTACAAGGCACCCTCACGGCGCCGCAAATGAGCTTTCAAATCGATATCCCCAACCTTGCCGGCAACCCTTCTCCGCTAATCGTCCTCTTTACACAACGCTTGCAAAACGATGAAAATGAGCGCAATCGGCAGGTCTTTGCCCTTTTGACGTTGGGTACTTTTTTGCCTTCGGAGCAGAGTGTAACGGCAGGGACGAATAGCGGCTCCGCAAACGTGACGTCCACCTTGTCAGAGTTTTTATCTGCGCAGCTTTCGTCTTTGATTGGTCAAGCGGTAGGAGGGCAGTTAGGGCTTTCTTTTGGGATGGGCCAATGGAATGACCTATCTGCACGCCTCCAGCTTAGATTGGGTAGCCGTCTTACCATTGAACGGGAAGGGGTGGTTTTAGCCCCGGGGCAGACGGCGCCTACTTTGGGTAATCTCAACGTCCGCTATCGATTGCTACCGCGCCAGCCGACCAGTCCAACCCAGCTTCAGTTAGAGGGAGAAGCCTTTAATCGGCAGACGTTTTTTGGGGGGCAATTAGGGGCTACGAGCCAGGGCGTCGGCCTGAGGCTACGCAAGAGCTTTTATCCGCCGGTGCGACGCCGACGCCAAGACGAAGCAACTTCCCCCTAACTTTGTAGGTAATGCGTAAGCTTGGGTTGTGGGTATGCGTAGCACTGGCTGCCGGTGCGCTGGCCGGTGCCTTGACGAGCTGGTGGATGCAGAAGCCTGCTCCGTCTCCTTCGAAGGAGGTCATATATCTGCCTATGCGGCAGACCCGCTTAGAGGCGCCCGGTGATCAGGGGTTTGTGCGAGCAGCTCAAAAGGCCACCCCTTCCGTCGTATTTATTCGGGGGATTAGTGAGCGGGTGGCAGGGGATGACTTTTGGAGCTACTGGGGGCTGTGGCTTCCGCGTTCTCAGCGTGTATATAGCGCAGGCTCGGGCGTAGTTTGGCGGGCGGATGGCTACATCGTCACCAACTTTCATGTGGTCCGCGAAGCCACGCAAATCCTAGTGTCTTTGCCGGATAAGCGTACCTTTGAGGCGGAGCTCGTAGGCGGCGATGCTGGTGTCGACATTGCCCTGCTCAAAGTCCATGCTAAAAATCTAACGTCCCTGCCTCTAGCCAATTCTGATTCCGTGCAGATAGGTCAGTGGGTTCTGGCGATAGGAAACCCTTACAACCTTACCTACACCGTCACTGCTGGCATTGTGAGTGCTCGCGGACGTAACTTGAATTTATTACAGGGGTCCTTGCCGATAGAAAGCTTCATCCAGACGGATGCCGCTATCAATCCAGGTAATAGTGGAGGGGCCTTAGTGGATTTAGAAGGGCGTCTGGTCGGCATTAATACGGCGATCGCCTCTCGTACAGGCTCGTACGTGGGCTATGGCTTTGCGATTCCGGCGAATATCGTGCGCAAGGCTGTCGATGATCTTTTGCAGTATGGCCTGATCCAACGGGCTTTTTTGGATGCGGACGTGCAGGATGTGCCGCCCAATGCCGAAGGGGCATCGGTTGAAAATCTAGTGGGGGTGTACGTAGTCGCCGTAGAGCCTGACGGGGCTGCCGCCAAGGCCGGGCTTCAGCGCGGTGATCACCTCCTGGCGGTAGATGGACGGCCGGTTCAGACGCAGGCTGAACTGCTCGAATACCTAGCCCAGAAGCGGCCCGGCGACCGTGTGCGTTTACAGGTTCAGCGGGGCGGCAAGGCGCTAGATATCTCCGTTATTTTGACCAACGAGGATGGCGAGCCCACGCTCTTACAACGAAAAGCGTACCGTTCTGATTTTCTTGGGGCTGACCTGATGCCTATCAGCCGCCGAGAGGCGCAAACCCTGGGGGTTCGCTTCGGCATTCGCATCACCAATCTAAGGGCTGGTCTCTTAGCGGATATGGGCTTATCCGAGGGCTTTATTCTAACGGGTATCAATGGTTATGCGCCCCGCTCAGCGGAGGAAGTGGAGCAGATTTTGCGTAGTACTCGCGGACGTCTGACGATTGAGGGGGTGACGCCCCAAGGGGCGCGGGTGTTTCAATCGTACTACCGCCGGTGAATCTGCCTCTGGCCTTTGTTGAGCGCATGAGACGCCGCTTAGGGGCGACCTATGAGGCCTTTGAAGCGGCGCTAAGGCAGTCACCACCTACGACGGTGCGGCTTCACCCGATAAAGGGGAAGGGCTGGTACGAAGAGGCGCCGCGCATTCCCTGGTATCCTGAGGGGCGTATCCTATCCGAACGGCCCGATTTTAGCCGTGAAGTCGGCTGGCATGCCGGTGCCTATTATGTGCAGGAAGCGTCTAGCATGAGTGTACGTGCTTTTTTGCCGCCCAAGCGCCCCTTACGAGTCCTAGATCTCAGTGCTGCCCCGGGGGGAAAGAGTACCTTGATTTTAGCAGAACTCGGTCTAACTGGCGGCTTACTCATTGCCAATGATCCTGACTCTACTCGCCGTAAAGCCCTCAGCGAAAATTTAGAGCGGTGGGGCATCCCGGCGTATCTGGTTACAGGGCGTGACCCCGCTTGGTGGGCGGAGCATTATCCCGAGGCGTTTGACGTCGTACTCTTAGATGCGCCCTGCTCTGGCGAGGGACTATGGCGAAAGGAGCCGCGCCTTGTTGCGACCTGGAAGCCTCAGCTTGTGACTTTTTGTAGCAGGCGCTCCCGCCGGCTGCTAGCCTATGCGCAAAAGCTCGTAGCTCCTGGTGGCCGGCTCATTTATGCAACCTGTACCTTTGCCCCTGAGGAAAACGAAGACAATCTGGCAGCCTTTTTCCGAGAAGGGCCTGATTGGCGACCGGTCTCCTGGCCAGGGGCTCCCGTCGAGCCCGTGCTATATTCAGGTGGTGGACTGGGTTATTACTTCTATCCGCATCAAGGAGTGGGCGAAGGCTTTTTCATTTCTGCTTGGGAGCGTGTGCGGGGACGCCCTGCTACGCCTAAGCGAACTTCTATTCTCGTGTCGACTGCTGCGCCGCTCCCGTTAGAGGGGCCGTTGATTAGCTATAAAAATGGTCAGACGGTATCGGTGCTTACCCAGGCGGCTTTTGAGGCGCTCTTACCCGGTCTCTCGCACTATGAGGGCTTTCCCCTGTGGCGATACCATAAGCCTACCCATGCGGCGGCCCTTCTGGTCGGGCTTGCTTCGTCTGAGCTAGCTTGTTATGAACTGCCCGATCAGACAGCATTTTGGGCTTTTTTGAGTCGGAAGCTGTTTCCTTTAGACGTCCCGTATGCTTGGGTTCATTACAGGGGGCTGGGGATTGGTTGGCTGTACCGAGGTCGACCTTCGCTCCCCACGAGGGCTCAGCCCACATAAAAGCCTTCCCGCATCTCCAGAGCAAGGCCGTTTAGAAAAGGAGCAGCTTGAATAAGCTCTTCGTAGTCGTCCAGCTCATCTTCCTCAGTGCCCCGATAGAGAATAAGTTCTGTCTTGACTTGCTCACGCAGAAGGTGTTGTAAAAGCCGCCATATTTCTTTGCGGGCGGAGGAGTTAAGGTAGGAGAGCTCCAGGTGAATCGAGAGGCCCTGCTGTCGCAGTAGGTCCAGGTGGCGGTTGAGAAATTGGTGCAGCGGCTGGAAAAGTTCGGTCGCATTTTCTGGGAAGCAAGCCCCGCGTAAGAGCAAACGCCCTTCGTTTAGGTTGGCCTGCATCTCGGGCGTATGGAGCGTAGCCGCCGTGTGAAAATACATTGGACAAAAATACGCACAAGACGGGCTTAGGCTGAGAGCGATTTCGTACTAGCCTGAAGGGTTAGCCAGCGCTCAGCGTCTAGGGCGGCCATACAGCCGCTGCCGGCTGCTGTCACAGCTTGCCTATAAGTGGGGTCCTGCACATCACCAGCTGCAAAGACACCGGGGATATTGGTTGCCGTGCTTTTGGGGGCGGTTTGGATATAACCTTGCGGGTCTAAGGTGAGCTGGCCGCCAAACAGATCCGTATTAGGCTGATGGCCTATGGCCACGAAAAAGCCTCGGATGGGGATGTCTTGAATGTCTTGAGTGAGACGGTTTTGAAGGCGGACGGCCTCCACCCGCTCCTCGCCTAGGATGTCAAGAGGGATGGTATTCCAGTGGATGTGAATATTGGGAGTCTGGTGAATGCGGTCTTGCATGATTTTGGAAGCGCGCATTTGATCTCGCCGGACCAGAAGGTGGACCTCCGAACAGAGCTTGGCGAGGTAAAGAGCCTCTTCGGCGGCGGAGTCGCCTCCACCTACGACAGCGACCGCTTGCCCCCGATAAAAATAGCCGTCACAGACAGCACAATAGCTCACGCCTAAGCCATAGAGGCGATCCTCGGCGGCAAGGCCCAGCTTTTTGGGCGAAGAGCCGGTGGCGATAATCACCGCTCGACTTTGGAGGATCTCCCCGCTGGAGAGCGTCAGGACCTTGGGGGCCGCCAGCAGGTCGGCTTTTTCCACCGCTTCGTATAAAAACCTGGTGCCGAAGCGCTCCGCCTGCCGACGAAAATCCTCCATCATTTCCGAGCCTAATATCCCTTGCGGGTAGCCCGGAAAGTTTTCTACTTCGCTGGTGAGCGTGAGCTGCCCGCCAATCTGGGCACCCGTAATCAAAAGGGGAGAAAGCCCCGCTCGGGCCGCATAAATCGCAGCTGTATAGCCAGCCGGGCCCGAACCTATGATGACAAGCTGCTCTAAGTTAGTCATGATCGCATGCGTTTGGCTTGGTAAGCGGATAAACCTGCCTCGAGAAAGGCACGATAAGCCTCTTTATCGAGCGTAAAGCCTTGGGGGGGGACTAACGGCACCAAGGTCGTGTCCGTTAGGACGTAAAAGGGCTGGGCTTGGATACGGTACAGGGTCTTTTCTAAAGCGAGCCATTTATCGCCGAGGGTGCGTAGCTTCTCGCCTGTGGGGGTATAACTTAGCTCGGGCAAGGGGGTGGCATCGTCTACAAATAAGGAAACCATCACATACTGCTCCTGCAAAAGGCGGCGAATGGTCGGATCTTGCCACACGGAATTTTCCACCTGTCTGCAGTTTACACATGTATGGCCTGTAAAGTCAATAAAAAGAGGTTTGTTTACGCTAGCCGCATAAGCTTTGGCCTCCTCTAAGTCGTAAAAGACACAAAATTCTGGGGGGGTGTGCTTACGAAGTTCGTTGACATAGAGGCGGTCAGGTGGCAGGTCGCAGGTAGCCTGCCTTGTCTCCTGAGCATTTCCGCCCACGAGCCGCACGCCTATCTCGTCATGAATAGGGGGCAGTAGTCCCGAAAAGGCCTTGAGGGGGGCGCCCCATAAGCCCGTAAAAAGGTAAATCCCTAGGCCCAAGCTGCTCATGCCCGTTAGCAAACGCAAGACGCCAATAGCCTCTGGTTTATGCCCGCCTAAGGGAATAAACCCCATGAGGTAAAGCCCCAAGGTCAGAAAGAGCACGATCCAGGCTGTTAGATAGACCTCCCGATCTAAAATACCCAAATGCCATACCAGGTCCGCATTACTGAGAAACTTGAGAGCCAGCACTAGTTCCAAAAAGCCTAGCGTAACCTTGAAGGTCTCCATCCAGGCACCAGACCGGGGTAGCTTTTGTAATAACTGGGGAATCCCAGCTAAAAGGCCAAAGGGTAAGGCAAAAGCTAGGCCAAATCCCGTCATTCCTACAAAGGGGGCCCAGTAAGAGCCGCCCACCATGTCTATGAGGAGCGTCCCTAGCAAAGGCCCTACGCAGGAGAAGCTCACCAGTACGAGCGTTAAGGCCATGAAGAATACACCGCCAAGGCTTCGCGTGCTGGCATAACGGCTGGTAGCGGTGCCCCAGCTAGCCGGTAGCCTGATCTCAAAAAGGCCCAAAAACGAAAGTCCAAAAGCTAGCAGAATAACAAAGAATATCAGGTTGAGCCAGGGGTTGGTAGAAATGTTATAAGCAGCGCTGGCCCCGAAAAATATCGTAACGATCCCACCCAGCAGCCAAAAGATGAGAAGAATACTCAAGCTATAACAGAGTGCTAGTAGCGGAAAGCCGCGGCGTCCTTCGAGTGCCTTGGTGAAGTAGCTCACCGTAAGCGGAATCATAGGGAAGGTACAAGGGGTGAGCACGGCCGCTAAGCCGAATAAGAACGCCTTGAGGAATAGCCCCCAAATATTGCGATTGGTGGAAATAGCCCCATCCCGGGAAGGCGTCGTAGCCGCTGTAGCCTGCGTAGGGAGGATAGGCTGGACTGAAGCCATAGGCTGCGGGGTAGAGCCGGAGGTGTCAAGGGAGGTTAGGTTAGGGCCGGTAGCGGAGTCCATCTTGGATGGGGGACTCGTGGCGGGCGTCTGATCCTTAGCTTTGATAGAAGAGTTTGAGGCTAGAACGGTTAGCTTTTGGTCAAGTTCTAGCTTCTCGGTATAGCACTGCTCTTCATCGCAGTACTGATAACGCAGGTAGCCTACGATCTGGGCCGGCGCCTGGGTGAGATAAAACTTCTGCTGAAAAGTGACCTCACCCTCGTAGTAAAAGACCTCCGTTTCAAAGATTTCGTCGTATACGGTGATGAGCTTGCCGATTTCTTGCAGGGGCCCGATAGGCCTGACCCCGCTGGTCTGGGCGTCTAAGGTGAGCGTAGTAGGCAGATTGGCTGGCTTGGCCGTCGGACGACTGGAGTATAAGTGATAGGGCGGGGGAATGCTGGCTTTTAGGCTCAAGATCACCGTATCGCCTACAGCATAGGATTCTTTTTGCGGCCAAAGGGCTACCTTCCATGAGATAGGAACCTGCGCACTTACTAGGCCTAAGAGCCACCACCATGTCAGTCCCTTCATTGCTACAAAGTTACGATAATCGGGGCGATCGCCTGGGGTATAGGTGCAAGTTGCGTAAGTAGAGGGTTTGGGTCCCCCTGGCACAAGTGAAGCCCTCGCTTCCAAACATCTCAAAGGGTAGGGTGTAGCGGAAGCGGCCCTCCGTAAGAAGCTGGCTGCGGATGGTGGCCCATGTGTCTGGCTGTAAGCTGCACGTAAAGTAGAGATGGCCTCGGGTGGCTTTGGTGAAGTGAATATGCATGTCTTGCACCCAGACCTCAACGGGTATGCCTTCGCGAGCGGCTTTTTGCGCAATCAGTAGTCCATACCAGGGGTCGATGGCGGCCATGATCGAGCCGCCGAAAAAGGCACCATTCAAGTTAAGGGTCAAGAAAGATCGTTTCATCATCACATGGAGAACAGATAGGTCCGGGGCGATGTAGAGCAGAATGACTCGCTGAAAGAAAAGGGGCGGATAATATCGCATAAAGCGGCGCAGTCGGCTAGCAGAATGCGCGCCCTTTCGTAGGTAGCTGAGGAACCAAGCACGTAGGCGGTCGCTCATCAGCCGTATTCTACTTCTACCTCTGGCGTGAGGGGCAGAGACTGACAGGTCAGAATATAACCCTTCTCGATTTCCCAGTCGGAGAGTGCCTCTCGGGAGCGCATGTGCACCTGCCCCTTGAGAAGCTTGCCGCGACACGTGCAGCAGATGCCCTCCTCGCAAGCATACGGCGGATCCAGGCCTGCGTCTTGTGCTGCTTGCAGGATGGACTGACCGGGCTTGACAGAGACCTGATACGTTTTGCCATCCAGGTGAATCGTGGCCTGCGCTTCCACGGCTTGGATCTCGGTCGTGACTTCGGCAGGGAGCGGCGCAGAAAAATATTCCGTGTGAATTTTTTCTTTAGGCAGCTTAGCTGCTGAGAGCGCCTGAATCGCTAGCTGCATCATGTCGACAGGACCACAGAGATACACTTCAATCGGCAAAAGCCTTTGCCGAATTCGTTGAAGCTCAGCGGTGATCCAGTCTGCTGTGATGCGGCCTGCGCGCCCTTCCCAGCCCGGCAAGGGCTGGCTCAAGGTATGCAGAACTTCCAAACGCCCGCTGTGGTTTTGCATGAGCGCATCAAGCCGATCCCGAAAGATGATATGATCTTGATCACGACTCCCGTATAGAAGTAAAATCTTGCTTTTGGGCTCAGCAAAAAGAATCGAACGAATCATGCTCATGATGGGCGTAATACCACTACCTGCTGCGATGAAAAGATATTGAACGCTACGCCCTGGCGTCGGCTGCACGGTGAAGTTCCCTAAAGGTGGAAAGACTTCGAGCTCATCGCCAGGGCTCATGTGCTGCCATATGTAATTGGATACGACGCCATTAGGTAGGCGTTTGATAGTCACCTCCAAGTCGGTATCCAGGTAGGGACTGCTAGAGAGGGAATAAGCTCGCGGCTCTTTTTTGTCAGCGATGAGAGGACGGAGGGTCAGATACTGTCCTGGCAGGTAGTCAAACCCCGCCGCCGGCTTCTCGAGGATGAGCGTATAGGCGTTTGGCGTTTCGGGCTGGATAGCTTTGATGCGAAGCTTGTGGAAGCGGGTCATGCGGAAGCGGGTTTCTTTTCAATCCATCGGCCCATCTTGCTATACTTTTCTAACCGCTGGCGGTACAAGGTCTCCGGGTCAAGGGCTAGAAGCGGAGGAAGGTCCTGTAAGATCTTTTCGCATACAATCCTAAAGACAGCTTGCGGGTCTTTGTGGGCACCGCCAAGGGGTTCAGGCAGAACCTCATCGATGGTGCCAAGCTTGAGATTATCCTCCGCGGAAAGGTGAAGCGCCGTAGCAGCCTGCTCCTTGAATTCCCACGAGCGCCACAAGATAGCCGCGCAGCTTTCAGGGGAGATGACCGAGTACCAGGTATTTTCAAACATATAAATCTTATCCCCGACGCCAATGCCGAGCGCGCCACCCGAAGCCCCTTCCCCGATGATAAAGACTAAGATGGGGACGCGGAGCTGAGCCATTTCGTAAAGGTTACGGGCGATGGCTTCCGCCTGGCCAAACTCTTCAGCGTGCATACCAGGATGGGCCCCCGGCGTGTCGATGAAAACGATAATAGGTTTGTGCATTTTTTCGGCCAGCTTCATGAGCCGGAGGGCTTTGCGATAGCCCTCCGGGTTGGCCATGCCGAAGCTTCGGTATTGTCGGCTCTTAGTGTCTCGGCCTTTTTGCTGACCGATTAGGATCGCACCATAAGGGCCTACCTGTCCAATGCCGCCTACAATGGCATAGTCCTCACCGGCCTTCCGGTCCCCATGTAGCTCGATGAAGTCCTCACAAATGGCTTGGATGTAATCTAACGTATAAGGCCGCCCAGGATGACGGGCTAGCTGAACACGCTGCCAAGGCGTGAGGTTTTTATAGATATCCCGCTTGAGCTGCTCAAGACGGGCCTCGAGCTGAACTAACGTATCAGAAATGTCGATCCCATTCTGCTGAGCTAGACGCCGTGTCTCGGCGATCTTAGCCTCGAGCTCGAGGATCGGCTTTTCAAACTCTAGCTCCATTCCTTACTTAACCAAGGGTTCAAGGCGCTTTTCTAAAGCAGCCTGTGGGAGCGCGCCCACAATCTTATCGACAGGCTTACCACCTGAAAAAACAATGAGAGTAGGGATAGCCTGGATGAAGTAGTGCATGGGCGTTTGGGGATTTTCATCCACGTTCATTTTGACAACCTTGATCTTGCCGGCGTGCTTTTCGGCAATGCTGTCCAAAATAGGGGCGATCATTTTACAAGGGCCACACCACGGAGCCCAAAAGTCTACTAGAACCGGCAGCGTGCTTTCTAAAACTTCCTGTTTGAAGTTGGCATCTGTGACGACGACAGGCTTGTTTAAGGCTTGGTAACTCATGGCGACTAAAACAAATTTAGGACAAAATTAGTTTAGCTGGGCCACAGCGCCGATCTCACGCAGCTCCTGGAGCAGCGTCTGGCTATAACGTAAGCGCTGATCGACAAGAAGTAAGGCCGGGTGCCGGTGGTCATGATGAAGCCTCAGGCGGACGGACATCTTGCCGGCATGCTTTTTTAGAAGCTGCTCCCAGTATAAAAGAGAACGGCGGTCAAGCTGGCGGATGTCCCACTCGATCAAGATATACCGATTGGGTGGGGGTGGCGCTTCGTGTAGCGGACCGGCTTCCACGAGGCGCCATTCGCGATAACTATCCGCCCGTAAAACCCAGTCTAGGATGAGGTATAAAGGCTCATACAGCCGTTCCTTCAGTAAGGCCCCCTGCTCTTCCCAAAAAGGCGCAAAGACTGTAAGCTCAAAAACGCCCTCCAAATCCTCAAAGGTGAGCCGCGCATACAACCGGCCTTGTTTAGACTTTCGCTCATCGATATCGACCAGCATGGCGGCGCAGCGAAGCGGCCCCTTAGGCGGGTCCTCTTCAGAGCTAGTCAAAAGCCGACTCGCGTCGGTGAGCAGCTTGCATAACTCGATCTCTTCGTACTGGCTAAAGGGGTGTCTCGATAAGAAGAACCCTGTATACTCTCGCTCTAGGCGAAGCAACTTCATTTCGTCATAAACCCGCTCTGGTGAACGCAGGATCGGCTTAGCGACTTGAATAGTCTGTGCTTGGCTAAAGAGATCCGTGCTGCCGCCCAGGCCTTGTGCTTTTTTGGTGGCGTAATCTAGAAGGATCTGGCGATTGCGCTCATCTAAGAGTTGACTTCGGTTGCCCCTTAGCAAGGTATCCAGGGCCCCAGCTGCCGCTAGGCTTTCTAAAATTTTCTTATTGAGGCCATGCGGCTGCAGACGTTCTACAAAGTCGTAGATATCCGCATAAGGGCCCTTTTCTCGTTCGCTAACGATGATATGGGCAAACTTTTCACCTAAGTGCTTGATACCACCCAAGCCAAAGCGGATCTCCTGCGGATTAGGTACGGAAAAGGAAATATCACTGTGATTGACGCAAGGCGGTAATACCTTAATACCGAGGCTGCGTACTTCCTGTAAGAAAAAGCTGATTTTGTCAAAGTTGTCAGCGTGGTGGGTGAGCAAGGCGGCCATGTAAGCAGCGGGATAGTTGGCTTTGAGGTAGCCGGTGCGGTACGCTAAGATGCTATAGGCTGCGGCATGGGATTTATTGAAGCCGTACTCCGCGAAGCGCGCCATGAGGTCAAAGACCTCCTCTGCTACTTGGGGAGCGGTGCCCGCGGCGATAGCCCGCGAAATGAAGATAGAGCGCTGTTCCTCCATGATCTCCTTTTTCTTTTTGCCCATGGCCCGGCGAAGGAGGTCGGCTTCTGCTAAGGAATACCCTGCCAGCACCTGGGCGATCTGCATGATCTGCTCCTGATAGACCATGATGCCATAAGTATTTTGGAGGATAGGCTCTAGGCGGGGGTCTGGGTACGTGATGGGCTCCTCGCCGTGCTTGCGCCGGATAAAGGTCGGTATGTTTTCCATGGGTCCTGGGCGATACAGGGCGTTCATGGCAATGAGATCCTCTATACAAGTGGGGCGAAGCTGTCTCAGGTATTTTTGCATGCCCTCTGACTCAAATTGAAAGATGCCTACAGTCTGACCCTGCTGAAAGAGCTGCCAAGTCTTCTCATCATCAAGGGGGAGGTGCTCCAGGTCGATGGGGGAAGGGCTCTTGGTGAGCTTTTGAACGAGCGCTACGGCCGTGCGTAAGATAGAGAGCGTCTTGAGCCCAAGGAAGTCCATTTTGAGGAGACCGACCTTTTCACACTCGGGGCCATCCCACTGGGTGATGACCTGGCGCTGCGCTTCGTCGCGGGTCGTAATAGCCAGGGGTACGTACTTATACAACGCATCGGGCGCGATGATCACACCGGCGGCGTGTACACCCGTGTGGCGAGTCATGCCCTCTAATTTTTCACTCCAGGTCACGACGCGATGGAGGGGATGGTCGGGCTCCTCGTAAATCTGCCTCAGGAAGGTGGCTTTCGGGTTCTGCTCCCCGTCGAGCGCTTCTTGCAGGGTGATGTTGGGCTTATCGGGGATGTAACCGCAGAGCTTATTGACCTCGGGAAGCGGGATATGGAGAGTACGGCCTACGTCGCGAATAGCGGTCTTGATGCCCATGGTTCCATACGTGATGATTTGGGCGACGTTTTGGCGGCCGTATTTGGCCTGTACATAGGCGATGACTTTATCCCGCCCTTCGTCGTCGAAATCGATATCGATATCAGGCGGGGAGACCCGCTCGGGGTTTAGAAAGCGTTCAAAAAGTAACTGGTACGCTATAGGGTCCACGCTGGTAATGCCGAGCACATAGGCGACGAGGCTGCCGGCGGCAGACCCCCGACCGGGTCCCACCCACACGCCCTGCTGGCGTGCTTGCGCCACAAAGTCCTGTACGATCAAGAAGTACCCCGCGAATCCCATTTGCGCAATAATTCGGAGCTCATGCGCGAGCCTACTGGCTACCGCTTCGGGCAGGGGATCGCCATAACGCTTTTTGGCGCCTTCCTCTGCTAGGTGCTGTAGGTATGCCTCCATCCCGCTAAATCCTTCGGGAATCGGATAACGCGGTAGGATCAACGACTGGTTAAAATTGAGCCGAAGCGTAACCTTTTCTGCGATTTCTGCGGTTCGGGTGAGACTCTCAGGGTACGCCCGAAAGAGCGGCATTTCTAGCATCTCGGCCGGGCTTTTGAGGTAAAAGTGGGGGTTGAGATTATTCTGGTCGTCCGTAAATCGGAAACGCTCCTTGTCGTCGTAGCTACTGGCGGTCTGGATCGCTAGTAGCAGGTCGTGGATCTGTGCGTCTTCTCGGCAGGTATAATGCACGTCATTCGTGGCGATGACGGGCACGCCGTACTGACGGCTCCATCTCATAAGCACCTCAGCAACCTGGTGCTGGGCGTTTAGGCCATGGTCCTGGAGCTCAATGTAAAAGTCTTCCCCAAAAAGCTCTTTTAGCCAGATAAAGTCCTTTTCGGCCTGATCGATTTTGCCCCGCAGGATCTTCTGGTTGATGACGCTAGCCAGGCACCCTGTGGTCGTAATGAGGCCGCGGCGATGGGTTTCTAAGAGCTGGCGATGAATGCGAGGCTTGTAGTAGAAACCTTCCAAGTAGCTAATGGAAGAGAGGTAGAGGAGGTTTTGCCAGCCTTCTTCGTCTTTTGCCAGAAGCAGCAGGTGGTAGGTGTTTTTATCCTTGGTGAAGGTATCCGCATCTGTAAAGTAAAACTCACAGCCGATGATGGGCTTGAGCTGATGGGCCACCGCCTGCTGGTAAAAGGCTGGCACAGCAAAGAGGTTGCCATGGTCTGAGAGAGCAATCGCCCGCATGCCTAAGCGCTGGGCGCGCACCATGAGGTCGCTAATCCGCGAAGCCCCATCTAAAAGGCTGTATTCTGTATGAACGTGGAGGTGAACGAGGTCACACATGCTGATCGGCGTCTCGAATGATATTATGCAAGGTTCCTAGGCCTTGTCCAATTAGTAACACTTCATCACCGGGGGCGAGCCACGTTTCAGGGGCTTGCGGGTCCTCGCGGCGGCGCGTGCCATTCAGCTCTAAGAAGCAGCCCGTGCCCACGGTTCCAGACCCCAGCACTTCGCCTGGGTAAATCATGACCCCATAGCTAACCCGTTCGATAAGCTCTGCAAAGGTCCAGCTCATGTCTGAGAGGTAGCCGTAGCTGACGGGTTTGTTATTGACCTCGGCTTGCAGGGCAAGCTTATACGTAGCACCGACGTGGCCGGGAGGCGGATCCGTCCGGTAAAAGGCCAATTCGTCTGGGGTGACCACCCAAGGCCCTAATGAGGTTGCAAAGTCTTTGCCTTTGGCGGGGCCTAAGTTGAGTTTCATTTCTTCCATTTGCAAAGCCCGTGCGCTCCAGTCGTTCATGAGTATGTAGCCGAAAATATAATCATCGGCGCGGTGTGCTGGGACATTCTGGCCGCTCTGGCCAAATATCACCGCTACCTCGAGCTCAAAGTCGAGCTTCTCCTTTTGACGACCATGTACCAGCACAGGGCCCGGGCCTGTCACAGCCAGCGCATTCGAGAAGTAAAATACGGGAAACTGGTCAAACTCTGGGATCATTTCAAGGCCGCGATTGCGTCTAGCGGCTTCGACATGCTGACGAAACGCATACCCATCGCGCAGGCTCACGGGCCTCTCCACGGGTGAGAGGACGCGCAGCGCCGCATAAGGCACCTGTAGCTCCTCAAAATCGCCCCGCTCCAGATACCGCTTGGCTACCCACTCTACCCAGCCCTCGTACGCCGGGCGTTGCTGTAAGTAGCCTATCAGATCCGTAAAGGGGAAGGAACGCCCACAAGCTTGGGCTGCTAGCGACAGCGATAGGGCAAACTGCTCCGAACGGTCCATGAGCCCTAAATGCACCTGATGCTGCCAGACAAACCGCACAAACTTCATACCTTTGGCAAAGATATGTCCGCCGATAAGAAGCCGACCCTTCCCGAAGATAAACAAAAGCTCTTGCAAGCCACGCTGCAGAAGCTGGAGCGAGAATACGGAAAGGGCACGGTCATGAAGCTAGATGAGCGGGGTGATCAGGGCATTGAGGTGATTTCTACGGGGTCTCTGGTCTTGGATGCGGCCCTTGGGGTAGGGGGGCTGCCACGGGGACGTATTGTGGAGATTTATGGTCCCGAAGCCTCCGGCAAGACGACCTTAGCCCTGCACGCCATCGCAGAGGCGAATAAAGCTGGCGGCATGGCAGCCTTTATCGATGCCGAGCATGCGTTTGATCCGATTTATGCGCGGAAGCTCGGCATTGATACGAGCCAGCTGATTATCTCCCAGCCGGATTATGGAGAGCAGGCTCTGGAGATTGCCGACTCACTCATTCGTTCTGGCGCCATAGACGTTGTAGTCGTGGACTCGGTCGCAGCCTTGGTGCCTAAGGCTGAGCTAGAGGGAGAAATGGGGGATGCTAAGGTGGGGTTGCAAGCCCGCCTGATGTCTCAGGCCCTTCGGAAGCTCACTGCGAGCATCTCCCGGACTCGCTGTATCGCTATTTTTATCAACCAACTGCGCGAAAAAATCGGTGGTATGGCCATGTATGGCCCCTCGGAGACCACCACGGGCGGTAATGCTCTCAAGTTTTACGCCTCGGTTCGGCTGGATGTGCGGCGAATAGCCACTCTGAAGGAAGGAAATGACGTGATTGGCCACCGGGTCCGCGTCAAAGTCGTGAAAAATAAAGTGGCCCCGCCTTTTAAGACGGCAGAATTTGATATTTTGTACGGGGAGGGGATTTCGCGGGTCGGGGAGGTGATTGACCTAGGGGTGCAGCTTGGCGTTATTCAAAAAGCCGGGTCGTGGTTTAGTTACAACGGGCAGCGCTTAGCCCAAGGTCGCGAAAACCTCCGCACCTTCCTGAAAGATCATCCCGAGCTTCTGGAGGAGCTAGAAAAGAAGATTCGGCCTATGTTACTGCAGGCGACCGATCTGTCTCTGGCAAGCTCCCTGATCGAGGATATTTCCTCTGAGCCAGCAGCTTGAAGCGGTTATGTGGCGACTTGGAGTTGTAGGCGTGACAGGACTGGTTGGGCGCACCTTTTTGGAAGCCCTACCGCTCTATGGCTTCGAACGAGCAGAGATATATGGGGCCGCTTCGAGTCGGAGCGTAGGTCAGCGCGTACCTTTTCGGGAGCAGGAGATCGTCGTAGAGTCCATAGAGAGCCTCTTAGAAAAGCCTTTGGATATTGTCTTTTTTTCTGCAGGGGCGGCCGTGAGCCGAGCCTATGCCCCGCGCTTCGCCGAAAAAGGGGTATGGGTGATTGATAACTCGTCGGCCTGGCGTTTGGAGCCGGGCATTCCGCTGATTGTACCCGAGGTCAATCCCCACCATCTTGCACCTGAGAGCCGCCTGATTGCCAATCCAAATTGCTCAACGATTCAGCTTGTGGTGGTGCTTGCGCCGCTAGCCTGGGCTTTTGGTTTAGAGCGGGTTCTGGTTTCGACGTATCAAGCCGTCACCGGCGCCGGCCAAAAAGCCGTAGCGCAGCTCCTGGCCGAGCGCCGGGGCGAAGCGCCCGCCGAGGCTGTTTATCGCTACCCTATCGACCTCAATTGCATTCCTCAATGTGATGTTTTCACAGAAGAAGGGTATACCAAGGAGGAATGGAAGATTGTTCATGAGAGTCGAAAGATTCTTGATTTGCCAGAGCTAGCCATTAGTGCTACAGCGGTACGCGTACCGGTGCTTGGGGGACATAGCGAAGCGGTTAATGTAACTTTAGCGCGGGAGGCGACCCTGGAGGACGTGCGAGCCGTTTTATCGAAAGCGCCTGGCCTTGTTCTAGACGATGAGCCGGCTACGCAGCGTTACCCTATGCCCCGCTTCGTGGGTGGGCAGGATCAAGTCTATGTGGGGCGGCTTCGTCGCGATGTGTCGCACGCCAGAGCCTTTTGGCTGTGGGTCGTAGCAGACAACCTTCGAAAGGGCGCTGCTACGAACGCTCTCCAGATAGCTCAGCTTTTAGCCGCTCGGCGTGACTAAGCGCCAGCTTACTAGCCTAGTCTGGGTTACGATAGCCCTCCTCAGCGTTTTTTACGGCTTTGGCCTAGGGCACGTGCATTTATTTGATTGGGATGAGGTCAACTTCGCAGAATGCGCTCGAGAAATGCGTGCTACCGGCCAGTATCTCTATGCTCAAATAGGTTTTTTGCCTTTTTGGGAAAAGCCACCGCTATTTTTTGCCTTGCAGGCCCTTTCGATGGAGTGCTGGGGGGAGAATGAAGTAGGGGCGCGTTTCGTCAATGTCGTGGTCATGCTAGTCACCTTGGGGGTTCTATATGGGCTAGGGCGGCGGTGGCATTCCAGCGCTTTAGGCTGGCGATGGCTATTTTTTTACGGCACGGCCCTGCTGCCTTCCTTTTATGCGCGGAGTGGGCTGATTGATCCGCTATTCAATCTGTTTATGCTCTTAGCGGCGGTGAGCGGCTTGGCAGCCTTCGAGGGTAAGCGTCCTTGGATGGCGGCGGCGCTGAGCGGCCTGTGTATGAGCTTGGCCGTTCTGACGAAAGGTCCTGTCGGGGCAGGTCTACCCGCCTTAGCACTCATGACTTATGCTATCCTTCGGCGGGCCTGGCGGAGGCTGCTCCTACTAGGCCTAGGAAGCAGTTTAGCCGTTTTGTTGATAGTAGGGGGATGGCTTCTGCTCCTGAGAGGCGGGGGACAAGCGCATTTGCTAGCCGACTTCTGGGCTTATCAATGGCGCTTGTTTTCGACAGCGGATGCCGGACACGGGGGGCCTTGGTATTACCACATCGTGGTGTGGGTTATTGGGCTATTTCCGGCGTCCGTATGGGCGATAGGTGGGCTTCGCCGCGTTTCTTTTGGAGCCTTGCCGGCTGGTGGGCAATTACTGCTTATCCTGAGCCTGTGGACGCTTGTGATCTTTTCGGTAGTCAAGACCAAGATTCTGCATTACTCTTCGCTAGGCTATTATGGGGTGACGTATTGGGCGGCGGTTAGCTGGTCAGGGAGCCGGCGGGGACCTTGGGTGAGCGTGGGGCTTGGTCTGCTTGGGCTAGGACTGGTGACGACGGGGGCCGCGCTGCTTATGACCCGAGTAGACTGGCTAATGCGGTGGGTCTCTGACCCTTTTGCCCGAGCGGCGCTCGAAAGTCAGCCCGTCTCGTGGAGCGGTTGGGAAGGATGGCCTGGCCTTTTGCTTCTGGCTGGGATGGGCGGTTTGTTTCTCATTCGATGGCGGCCTAACCAGATGCTTCTACTCATGGGGCTTTTGATGCAAGGCTGGGTGAGCGCCACCTTATGGGTATTTGCCCCGCGGGCTGAAGCGTACTCCCAAAGACCTCTAGTGGACTTCTGTAAGCTCGTAGCCCTAGAAGGTGGTGTGGTCTGGCCGCTGGGCTTCAAGAGTTATGTGCCCTACTTTTATGGACGGATGCAGCCGGCTTACTCCCCCCGCCCGTGGGGTAGTGTCACCGCTTTTGAAGCGGCCCTACTAAACGGTGATGTGGGCCGTCCTGTGTATTTCGTAAGCCGAGTCGACCGGTACAAGCCTTTCTTAGACACACATGGCCTGCGTGTAGTAACTAAAGAGGGCGGCTACGTGCTTTTAGAGCGTCTACCTCGGGTGCAGCAGGTGCAGTGTGTACCTTTGCGCCGTGTTTCCGCTCGCTGAAGGCATCTGGTATGCGCCGAGGCCAGGGGCCTCTTCCATTTATGTGCTTTTTTATGTGGACTGTGGGAGCCGGTGTGATCCCGAGCGGGCAGAGGGCCTCACGCACTTTTTAGAGCATGTGCTCTTCAAGGGAGCCCATGGCTTAGGCGGGCGTACCCTCTTTGAACGGGTCGAGCGGTATGGCGGAGAACTCAACGCTTTCACAACCAAAGACAAATTAGCTTTAGAAGCCAAGGTCCCGCCGGAAGGGCTGCGTTCCGCGCTGGCCGTTCTGCGCTGGCTCTACGAAGAGGCGGCCTTAGCCCCTCATGCCATCGAAAAAGAGCGCCGGGTCATCCTCGAAGAGCTGGCCATGTACGAGGATATCCCAGAAGAGGCGCTCTTGGACCACTTTGAGGAGATTATTTTTACAGCAGGTGGCCTTCGTCATCCGATCATTGGCTATCGAGAGACGCTGGAAACGATAGAAGCGGAGCAGCTGCAAACCTACTATCGGGCTATTTTTCAGCGTAGTCGCTGGGTACTCCTGATAGGCGGGGGTTTGTCCTTTCGGGACGTGGAGCGGGCCCTCGCTCAAACCGGCTGGCTACACGTTGTACGGCCTCAAGTGCGCCTCTGGCAAGCTAATGAACAGGTCAGCGCCCCTCAAGTCAACGTTCAGCGTCGTAAGGTTCAGCAGGCCCATCTCGTACTAGGTGGCGTGGGACCCTCATCGTATGCGCCGGAAGGACAAGCCTTGCAGTTCATTCTGCAGGCCTTAGCGGGACCGCACTTCTCGAGTCGGCTCAATATGATCCTGCGCGAGCGGTACGGCTGGTGCTATACCTTGTACAGCTTTTGGCATGTTTATCCGGAGTGTAGCGTCTGGGGGATTTACGTTGGCTTAGCGGCTAGCGCTTATGAGCGAGCCCTGGCGATCTTAGAGAAGGAACTAGACCGCTGGATTACCCAACCCTTGACTGAGCCCGAAGGGCGGCGCTGGAGGCAGCAGCTCATCGGCCGGCATCTCCTAAGCTGGGAGAACCTCATCTATCGTTTACAGGTACAGGGCCGGTGGCTGCTGGATCGGGATGCCACGTTTGATGTACAGGTTTGGGCCAAAAGTATGCGGGCCTTGTCGCCAGTCGTCATCCAAGCTACCGCAGCAGCCTGCTTGGTGTCTCGCTGGCAAGCCGCGCTCCTGCCTGAGTGAGGGGGGATGTG
>CAZAXD010000001.1:90649-142320 GCA_964489015.1 uncultured Sphingobacterium sp.
AGGCACCGCCGCCCGCAAAGGGATTATTCTCGGCTTAGAACCAGAATGTCAAATTGAAGCCGAGATTGCTGAGGCGTCCTTTGAGCTTTTCATGGGGTTTGATGTCGAACACCTTTACGCCATTACTGCCCGTGTACTCGAATTTGAGGTCTTTATTGAAGAAGTTGATAAGGCCGTGATTGTACGTAATGGCAAAGTCGATCGTGCCGATGCCTTCGAGTTCGATGTCTACCCCTGCTCCGGCGCTTGCTTGCGCTAGGAATGGGATGACGTAGCTGCCGCCCCGCGTTTTATCTTGATCGATAAAGTCAGCAGAAACGATGACGCGGTCAGATTGGGTCGTGCTGCCTACTTTGATGTCGAGCTGACCACCTAGGAGCGCTTTCGCTCGGATGGGCGTAGAGCCTAGCGGATTCGTACGCATTTTGAGCCAGACTGGTAAATTAACTGCCGTGATGCGATAGGTGACCCTCGTGGCAGAGGCGAGGCCCGCGTCCTGTAATGTGAAGGTGGTATCTCCGCCGTTATTAGGCTTTTGGCCTACTAGGCCATAACCGGGTTTGTATTCAACCTTGGCCCCATAACTGCCTACCCCAGCCCCCACTAAGAAAGCAACATTATCCGAAAATCCAAAGCTAAGCATGAGCCCGCCTCGAATCCCAAAGGCCCCGGACCCAGCCAGATTTCGGACGGTCCTACCGCTGGAGTCTACCGCAAAGAAACCCAGGGTAGGATCGACCCGGAGACCGAATTTGACGCCTTCTTGGGCGTACAGCATAGCGCTCAGAGCGAAAGCCGCTACGATAAGCTGAAGCCTTTTCATATCAGGGCAAAGGTATAGAATATTTCTGGATTAATCATTTGTCGCCCTGCAGCCGCAGAACGCACTGGACAGCAAAAGCGCGCTGCTCATTAAGGGTACCGGGCAGGGTGCTGTAGATGCGATTGAATGCATTAAACACGTGAAAGGTCCAGCGAGCCCGCCCTGTATCGTATGCCAGGATAAAATCCCAAACGGTGTATGGTTTCGAGGCGTAATCGCGGAAAAACTCATCTAGCCCCGCCAAGGTTCTGTTATTGAGGAGGCCTAGTACAAAAAATAGCTTGTCTACATTGGTGATAGGGCTGGCATAGCGAAAGTTAGCGGTCAAGCTAAACTTGCCATAGCCGATCTCCCCGACGGCTCGCACGATTTGCTTATTACGGTATTTGAGGGTGTAGGGAATGTCACGCATGACACTAAACGAGTCCGTGCCCGGCCTCGGAAGGTTGCTGGGATTGAAGTAAATAGACACAATGCGGGCAGCTGCGTCGGTGTTATTCATCGTGTCTAGCATCTTGGAGCCGTCTGGGTTGATAGGCTCGATCAGCGTAGCGCCCCCAGAGAGATTGAAGAAAAATTTTCCTTGCTCATAGCGTAGTCCCCACAATGGCTCGATTCCTTGAATGAAAGCCCTCGAGAGATTTATAGCTGAGAAGGGCAAACCAGGAAAGCCGTTTATAAATGCATCGATGTTGACTTGGAATTCTACCATGTCGCGAAACTCCATGCGAAAAGCGGAGATATCCACGAAGCCCCGAAGGGTTTGGCCGAATTGGAGGTATTGGCGTATACCGACTTCTGTGCTATAGCCTCGTTCGACCCTCACGAAGGGGTTAGGTAGGACGGTAATACCGCCGGCGCCCGTTGTGGTGAAACGTTCGGCCACGGAGGGGCTACGCAGCCCTTGCCCAAACGACAAGCGGATAATGGTGGGTTTCCATGGTGTAAAGGTGAGCCCGCTGCGGAAAATCGGCTCATTGATGGTGACTAGGCGGACATATTGGGGGGCATCGCCCTTAACCACTGAGCCGGAGGCGATCTTCAGGGAAGTATCGCCTTCGATGCTTTCATACTGGTAACGGACCCCAGCGCTGAGGTGAAACTTCCAGAGGTCGATTTCGGCTTGAGCAAAGCCGGCAGCCTGCTGCCCGCGTGCACGACCGAAGACTTCCCTGGCATAGACCCGGTTTTCGGTGTAATTGGCTCCAACGATGACCTTGCCCCATCGTCCTAAGTTTTGGGTGTACTGGTAGTCGTAGTAATGCAGAGTAGCCCCCCCAGACTGAGGTGTACTAAGGTCGTTGATCGTCCGATAGGTGCGGCCTTGTAAAACATGGCGATTGCCCTTGGGGGTGAGATAAGAAATGTAGGGGTCGATCATATAGCGCTGTAAGAGTTGATAGGTCAGGAAGCCATCCCCTGGGAGGTTTGCTCGGGTGGGGAAGCTATCCCAGGCAATGTAGGTCGCGCTAGAATCGATATTCGCCTGCAGAGTTACACCGTACTGGAGCCCATCTAAGAAGGGCGCATTTTGTCGGAGGCGAATCCAGGTTCGGCCTCGCCGCGAAAACCCCTCCTGCCGAAAGCCGGTATCGTTAATCAGGTCCAGAAGCATGGTCACTTCCCAAGTATTGATGCGCTGGGAATGCAAGATGTGGAAAGCGCTCGTGCTAGCACTAGAGCGGCCATCCCAGTCGCCTACCGGCGCCCGCGGGCGATCATAGACCTGATGCTGGAGGCGTACGACGGTGTGTGGCGCGAACCGTACATCGTCCGACACGACGTTGATGATCCCTCCCAGCGCCCCAGTACCATATAGTACAGAGGATGCCCCCTTAATAATCTCGATTTGTTTGACGTTGTCGACCGGTATGAGGTCAAACTGGACACTAAGCCGATCGGGGCTCATCATGGGTAGCCCATCTAAGAGCAAGAGGACCCGGGACCCGGCCCCATAGGTATACCCACTACTACCGCGAATGCTAGGCTGGTCTTTATTCGTAGAAACGCCGGGCGTCTGTTCTAAGGCCTTTATGGGATCGATAGCAGCTAGATTTTGGATCTGACGAGGCCGCACAAAGTCTAAGGATACGGTCACCTGTTCGATGCGCTGCTCATACCGCGAAGCCGAAACGACCACATCCTGCAACTGCGTGTTTTTAGGGGTGACTAGCAGCTGGACTGTTATAACGTCTTTATCGGGGGGGATACGAAGGACATAGGCTTTCTCCTCGTAGCCTTCGTAACTAACGAGGAGTCGGACTGTATTGGCACGACCGACAGTTAGGCGAAACCGTCCTTCTGCGTCTGTGAGGGCGCCGGCCTCCCCATCATTAGCTGCCACCTTAGCGCCTATCAGGGGTTCCCGAGTGGCTTCGTCTAAGGTGGTGCCTTCGATGGTAACGGTCTGAGCCGACGAGAGGATGATACTGCTTAGGAGATATACATACTTCCTCATATCGCGGCTAATCTACAAATTCTCCTTCGTAATATCGCAAGCCATGGTTACCGTGCTAATCGTCGACGATGAGCCGGCGGTAGTTCAGACCTTGCGCTTACAGCTAACGGATGTGGCTTTCGCAGCGCAGGCGGTGATAGAGGGGGCCTTGAGCGCTTCTGAGGCGCTGGACCTGTTGGACCAACTCTCAGCGCCGCTGGCTGTCGTGATCGCCGATTATCTCATGCCGGGCATGCGCGGGGACGACCTGCTGATTGAGATTCATCAGCGGGTACCCCAGGCGCGGCTCATCCTGCTTACTGGTCAGGCCGAAGCGCATAATGTTGGTAAAATCGTCAATCAGGCCAAGCTCTTCCGCTACATAGCCAAGCCTTGGGATGTCCTCGATCTCCAACTCACCCTTCGGGAGGCTCTACAAGCCTATCAGCAGGAAAAACTCATACAGCGGCATGAGTATCTGCGTCATGTGTTATTGGAGTATTTACAGGCTATTTTACGTATCGAGCGCTTAGACGAGCTAGCCCGGTTTACCCAGCATTTTTTTAAAGAGAGATTAGACTTGCCCCTCGCATCACCCCCCTGGAACGGTCCGCCGCCGGTAGTCCAGCCCAATCCCGATCCCCCTTTATCTGAGACGCTCGCTATCCTCACTCAAAACTACGTCTTGCGCGAAGCGCACCTGCGCCTTATAGAAGAGCTTGAGCGTTTGGTCGAACAGCGCACAGCCCATCTGGTCGAGCTCAACCAGGAGCTCTTAGCTTTACAATCTCAAAAGGAGGCTTGGGTGAAACGGGTTTCGCATGATCTACGGGGACCACTCAGCGGCTTGAAGCAACTAGCGCATCTCTTGCAAGGTTCGCAACTTTCTCAGGATAAGCTTCAAAAGTATGCCGCCATGCTAGAGCAAAGTCTATCTGAGCTTGAGCGTTATGTGCAAAACCTTTTGGATCTGACCCGCTTGTCGCAGCGGGATGTCGTTTTTGAAAAGGCACCCCTTAACTGGGAGTCGCTTGGTTGTCAGTTAGTTGGCCTTTTGCGACCCCAGGCAGAGGCCAAAGGCGTTTCGCTATATTTAGATGCACCTGCCAGCCAGGGGTGGGGTGATCCTGTTTATTTGACGCAGGCCCTTTTTAATTTGCTTTCCAATGCCATTAAGTATACACCTTCGGGTAAAGCCGTCAGGCTACGCATAACGTCTTACCCTGATCATGATGAGCTAGTAGTCACGGATGAGGGGATAGGGATGACGCCGGAGGAGCTTGAGCGATTGTGGACGCCGCATAAGCAGCGGATTCGGCCGGGGACCGCTGGCGAAAAGGGGACCGGCTTAGGCCTTCCCATCGTGAAGGCCATCATTGAAGGGCATGGCGGCCGGATTGCAGTAGAGTCGACCCCCAGTCGAGGTACAACTTTTCGCCTCTATCTGCCCAAAAACGGCTAAGTTTGGCCGATGCGCATCTTAGTAACGGGCGGTGCGGGCTTTATTGGCTCCCATCTGGTGGAAGCGCTTATACCGTACTACGACGTGGTCGTCTTAGACAATCTGTCCACGGGTAAGCGGGAAAACCTTCCGCCTTCCATTCCGCTTTATGAGTTGGATCTACGAGATCAGGCGGGTTTAGAGAGGTTTCTGGCCCAAGAGCGCTTTGATGTGATATGTCACTTAGCCGCGCAGGTGGATGTGCGTACGTCCGTAGACAAGCCTAGTCTTGATGCCGAGGTGAATATCTTGGGGACTCTGCATTTGCTATCTGCCCTGCGAGCGCAGCGGCCATGGGTCATTTTTGCGTCGACGGGCGGGGCCATTTATGGGGAGAGGGCTGATTTGCCGATTAGCGAGTCGACCTGGCCTCAGCCGGAGGCGCCTTATGGCATCGCCAAGTTGGCTGGGGAGCTTTACGGTTCTCGCCTCATGTCGTTGTACGGTGGTGCCTGGACGACCCTGCGCTTAGCTAATGTGTACGGTCCTCGTCAAAATCCATTTGGCGAAGCAGGGGTGGTGGCCATCTTTGCTTACCGCATGCTAGCGGGGCAGGTGCCGGCGATTTATGGGGATGGGCAGCAAACGCGAGACTTTGTTTACGTGGGTGATGTGGTCCGTGCCTTTTTAGCCGTACTTAGCCGACCCGAGCAGACTAAGGGGGAAACCTTCAATGTCGGCACCGGTGTGGAGACGAGTGTCCTGATGCTGTATCACCACTTGGCACGTCTGACGGGCTTTTCTCAGCCGCCGCGGCACTTGCCGCCTAAGCCGGGCGAACTCCGCCGCAATGCCCTCCAGGTCCAGAAGCTGGCCCGATACACCGGCTGGCAGCCGCAGGTCTCCCTTGCCGAAGGTCTCGCTCGGACCGTTCAAGCCTTCAAGACCCTGACTCAATCCCAACCCTGATCAGCTATTTCCGAAGCTCTGGTAAGGTTTTTGTTCCTTTGTAGAGAAGTGCGGCTGGTGTGGATGATTGGGCTCTGGGCTGGAGCCCTCCTGTGGGCGCAAGGGTGTCGGGTAGCCACGCTGTCCGATATTCAGCTCAATTACATTCGCTTGGAGGTTAGCTCTATGAGCGTGGAAACGGCTCGACTTGAGCGTATCCGCAGCGTCATTCAAGAAAACTGCCTTTCCCTTCAGCAGCTCAAGGACCTTCTCTGGACCTTAGAGCAGGAAAGTGCCCGCTTGGAGGTGATTAAGTTTGGGATTGAGCACGTGTACAATCCGCAAAACCTTGAAGAGGCGTTATCAGAGCTTTTTGTAACGGAAAGCGGGAGGCAGACTTTTCGGCGCTGGCTTAGCAAGTATCAGCGGCGGCCTTAGCGCAGTAACACGAGCTTTTCATGGGCAGAAGCAGTTTCGCCAGTGGCTGGATTGCGAAGCTGCAAGCGATAAAAGTAAACCCCGCGACCCAGGCGGTCACCATACTCATCCAAGCCATCCCAGGTCAAGCTGTGATCCAAGGTGTTTGAGGTTATGAGGGTCGTACTGAGCGTACGCACGAGCCGCCCCGTTACTGTGAAGATTTGTAGCCGAGCTTCCAAGGGCTGTCCTGGTTGAGAGTGCTCAAACCAGAACTGGGTATGCGTGGTAAAGGGATTGGGGTAGTTAAAAAGACGGCCAATCCGCAAGGGGCCCTGCTCGGGGATGATAAAAATTGTCTCCGCTGTGCCTTTTTGACCGGCGAGGTTCCAAGCTTCGAGCCGAAGGTGGTAGGTACCGGGGGGCAGGTCTGACCAGCGATAAATCACCTGACCGCGGTTGGGCTGATCCCGGAGGGACTCGTAGTAGCTGGATAATAGGATCTCCCGATCGTTGAGGAAGGCTTTGAGTTCTTTGCCAATGGCCAGGGCCGATAAGTTTATCCCCAAGCTATCGCTTAGGTAAGCGAGGAGGGTAGGATTGGGATGAGTCCAGCTGCCACTAACCCAAGTAGTGTCATTGATGTAAAGGCGAATTTGGGGGGGGGATGCTGAGGCCAGTGTGCTATCCGGGCAGCAGATCACGAAGCGCGTTTCACTACCGGCGCCACTGCGCCCATCGGGGCTTTGGGCCCAGGTGGTGATCCGACCATAACCCGCTGTAGGAATAATCTCCAGCGGTAGATGGATTTTGAGGCGGAAGCGTCCTTGGCTGACACTAGCCCGGCCGCTAAAGAGTAAAATGTCATAACTCTGGTAGGCAGTGCGGCTAATCAGGGTTTTTCTCATGATGCGTTTATCCCAGAGGCGCAAGGCGATTTCACCTTGAAAGTCTGTCACGATATTTCCCTGGCTATCTTGGATGACACCCTCTATTTCAATAGGCATGAGTGGCCGCAAGGTGTCAGGATTGGTGCTACTGGGAGGCTGTCCATTAATACGCGTGATGGCTACGGTGTAGTCTGGCAGGCGCAACGGCAGCACCGGTACGCCCAAAAAGGAAAAAGAGCGGCTATTAATGGCACCGGCATTTAGCCAGCTGCGATTTTTGGTCTCTTGCATGAGGTCGCCGAGGTAGATCGCCCGCTGAGGCCCGTACAGGCTGTATAAGGCCTGGTAAAAGTTTTTGGATAGGGCAAAGTTGAGGGAAGCGAAGACCTTGCGCGTCGAGGTAAGTAGGCCGATAGCGCCGCGCTGCGGTAAAAAAAGCGCTTCGAGCCCGCCGCTTCGAACCTCAGGTTCATCCCATTTGCCCCACTCACAGGTCGCCGTTACGAAAAAGTAATAACGACTAACATTGGCCATCTGCTTGACCACCGTGATGGGCAAAAACGCAAAGCTCTGCAGGGCGTAAGGGTTGCCATGGCCTACGTAGTGGGCAAAAAGTCCCCCCTGGCTGAGCCGATTGAGTAAGGCTTCTTTAGCTTGGGGAAAAGCCAGGCCCGAAGCCTGCGGCGTGGCCGGATAAATGTCGATGTAAATTTTCTGAGGTTCTGTGTAGGGCAGGTTGGCGATGAGTCCCTCAGCTATCTCCTCAGCTTGGTTAGTGTGCAGGCCGTTGTCCTTGTAATCCGAGAAGAATACACTTTGACGATACCAGGGGCCGATAGTAGCGGGGTTGTGCATGTAGTCTACTAACTTTTGCACGTAGGCTTCTAGGTCCGCTTGACTGTAAACGGGCAGGCGGGTAATAGCCACGTCCAGTCCATGATTTTGAAGGCCTGGGTTGGCCGGATCGTAGATGCGAGAAGCGTTGTTTTCGCCCCAGGTGCCTTCGTTCGGGTCTAGAAAGCCGAAGAAGTCATCACTGCCATAGGTCTCGGGCGGGTAGAAGGATTCTCGGCTCTGGTAGGTAGGCACGAAAGTACCGCCGCTGCGGCGAAGGTCATAACTCGCTTGCCCTACGATCAGCAGGTAGCGCGGGGCGCGGGTAGAACGCTCATACAGCATTCGCATAAAATTTCGCAGGGCACAAATGTCTCGGCGCCCGCCCGAAAACTCATTATAGATAGCCTCGATAGCGAAGACATGACAGGAAAGCCCCGGCGGTGCCAGTTCGCAAAACTGCTCACAGAAGGGGGCTAAGGCTTCCGTCGTAACCACGACGTAGTCTAGGTCTTGATAGCTGTGTAGATTTTGATTAGGCACGCGACCTATAGGCCTTGGGGAGTAGGCACTGCGCTCGTCAAAGGCGCAGTAAAAGCGTAGTGTATCGTTAGGGCTTATAAAGCTATAGCCGTTGGGAGTGGGGGTAAGGGAGACAAGCTGGGGATTGAGGGGATTGGTTACATCCCAAAGCAAGCGCTGGGGACCTGGTGCGTCGATGAGGGTGGGATTAGCCCCGGCCGGCACAGCAAAAAGCTGCTGCGCATCCCCCCAGCTAAGAGGATGGTAAACCAGGGCTTCGATATAGTCCAGATATCCGCGGCTATCCGAGCGGCCATTGTAGGATAGGCCAAGGGTCGGTGAAGCGGTTGTGTTCGTGAGCTTAGTGGAAAAATTCTGTGCGCGTGCTTGGTAACTGTCAGCCGGTCCGGGAATCGCACTAACCGAGACCGTCCCCAGGATGATACCATTCCAGCTGATAGTAAAGCTAGCCGGACTGAGTGCACTGGCAGCGACCTGGACATAGAGCAAGACGCTATCCGCCGCGGGTAGGGGTAAGTTGAAATTACGACTGGGTTGGAGCGCGTCAAACGATTCCCCCAGCCATAGGCGTCCTGACTTGACGAGATTGACAAGGGGCGGATCGTAGAAGTAAAACGTGAGGACGGTGCGGTCAGCGACGGGGGTGCCTCCTACGGCTGGGCGGCTGCTCATTCGCTGGCCACGACCTCGGTCAAACGTTATAAAAAAGGCACAGCTGTCGGTGGAGGGGTTTTTGAGGTGAAAAAATCGCCTTGTAGCATGGGGGTACCAGCTATCAGGGCCTTCGGCAAAAAAGTAGGCGACATCGGCAGGGTCCCACCGACCATCGCTTTCGCCTGGGAAGTAGAGCGGAATCTCCTCCAAGTCATCGAAACCGGGAAGGCTATTAGCTTGTGGCAGGAGGCCGCCTCTCTGACCATACACGCGCAAATCGCGGGGATCTAGGTGAGTTGGGCTTAGTCCCAGAGCTTGTAATAGAGCTGCATCGATGCGGTATACGCCAGCAGGGCCGGTTTGTACCTTGTACCAGCTCCCGCTTGCAAGGACAGATTGGGCTTGCCAGCGCGGCTGACTCTGCTTTAGCGCAAAGGACTGGGAGGCAAGGCGGTACCCAGGAGGGCTTTCAAACAGGCGAATTTTCTGTCCTGATCGGTGCAATTGCCATGGGTAAATACGGACAAAGGTGAAAACGCGCTTTTGGATGACCAGCGGTTCTGATACTTGTACAGGGGCAGCGGGATACCATTCTGACTCATCAGCCCAGGGAATTCGAGCAGCCCAAGATTCGGCCTGTATCGTGCTGTCCCGGTAGCGGCTGGATGTCACGTCTTGTAAGGTATACGCGCCTTCTAGTCGGATTAGCTGAGCAGGCGGTAACTCGGGTAGATACGTGTCGTGATAAAAGTCTTGTGCCCACAAGAGAAGCCCCGCTAAGAGCCAGCGCATGTTTCCAAAAATAGGTACTCTTACATGCTTCAAAGCGGGCTGAGCCATTAGCGAGCTACGACGTGTCCCCAGCAGGATTCGAACCTGCGACCCGCGGATTAAGAATCCGCTGCTCTACCGCTGAGCTATGGAGACAAGGCAAAGGTAGCAAGTTTTTCGCTATGTTTGTGCGGTGGACTTCTCATGGCTACTCCTTGGAGGGCTAGGGCTGCTTGCCTTGGCTGGTGGGGGGCTGACCGTTATCTTGCGAGACCCCATCTACGCCGTCCTATCGCTCATCCTGACGATGCTAAGCCTAGCCGGCGTTTATTTCCTCCTGGAGGCGCAGTATATGGGCATCATTCAGATTATTGTGTATGCGGGTGCTATACTCGTGACTTTTTTATTTGTGGTGATGCTGATTAGCCTTTCCAGGGTAGACATTACGTCGCTGCCACGTGGGCTCGGTTTGTATGGGCCTCTGCTGCTAAGCTTAGGCTGGTTTGCTCTCCTGGTTTATGGCTTGCGTAGCATTTTGACCGTGCCCGCTCGTCCGGAAGTTTTGACGGAGGCCGGCCAGCCTGTCGAGTATCTCTACGGAACTGTCTCTCCAGTGGGCAAAGCGCTCTTTACGGCATACTTGCTGCCCTTTGAGCTGCTATCTTTTACGTTGCTAGTCGGTATCGTGGGGGCTATTCTCCTGGTTCAAAAAAGCGTGTCTCATGGCTCCTGAGTTTTTATACGCTGTACTGACCTTGTCGGCGGGCCTTTTTAGCCTAGGCTTATTGGGGCTGCTTTGGCGTCGCAACTTCCTGCTCATGCTTCTGGCTATCGAGCTCCTACTCAATGCGGCGAATCTCAACTTTTTGGCCTTTTCTCGTTATCACAATGATCTGACAGGCGCTATGGTGGTTTTGTTTGGTATCTGCTTGGCCGCCGTCGAAGCCGTGATTGGACTAGCTTTGACAGTGCGGGTATTTCGGCAGCGCGAAGACCTCAGCCTTCACCAACTCACTGAACTCAAATGGTAGAAGCATTATTGCCTTTGGGGCTTGGGTTGCCCTTGATTGGAGCGGTGGTATTAGGAATGGGGGGCTTGTGGCTACCTAGCCTGCGCTCAGCCCGGAAAGTCTTTGGAGCGCTAGGCACCTTTGCGGTGGCCGCTAGCTTTTTCGTGTTTCTACTCAATTGTTTCTCCTACAGCAAGCCCCTGTATGTCGTCTCTTGGGAGTGGTTTCGCGTAGCAGGGGCTAGTTTACTCCTCCGCTTTGAAATCAACCCGCTGACCCTATGGATGACGCTTATTATCACGGGCATAGGGGCCCTCATTCACCTCTACTCCATAGGGTATATGGGCGAGGATGAGGGGGCTTGGCGCTACTTTGCCTTTTTGAATCTCTTTGTTTTTGCGATGCTAGTTCTAGTGCTAGGGGACTCTCTGCCGCTGATCTTTTTGGGCTGGGAGGGGGTAGGGGTCTGCTCGTATTTGCTAATCGGCTTCTGGTATCAAGATATGGCCAATGCGCAAGCAGCCCAGAAAGCCTTTGTTATGAACCGCATCGGGGATGCGGCATTCTTGGCTGGTGCGATTTGGCTTTATGCAGAGACGGGGACTCTAGATATCACCCAGCTTCGGAGTACGTTATTTCCAGCAGATGTTGCGCTTGGAATAGGTCTGTTGTTTTTCTTTGCTGCTACGGGTAAGTCCGCTCAGATTCCGCTTTACACCTGGCTACCGGATGCGATGGCTGGACCTACGCCCGTTTCTGCACTCATTCACGCGGCGACGATGGTGACCGCCGGGGTGTTTCTCATGGCCAGGCTAGATTTTCTCCTCAATGCTACGCCAGATGCACTGCTGGTGATCGGAGCGATTGGAACGGCTACGGCGCTGTTAGCTGCGCTGATCGCCCTGGCTCAATACGACATCAAGAAGGTCCTAGCTTATTCGACGGTCTCCCAATTAGGGTTCATGTTTGCTGCGGTCGGAGCGGGTGCCTATATCACGGCTATTTTTCACGTTTTTACCCATGCTTTCTTCAAGGCCCTATTATTTTTGGGCAGTGGTAGTGTTATTCATGCTACCCATACCCAAGATATCCGAGAGATGGGGGGGCTACGGCGTTACATGCCGATAACGGGATGGACCTTTTGGATCGGAATCTTGGCGATAGCGGGTATACCCCCCTTAGCAGGCTTCTTCTCGAAAGACGAGATTTTAGCGGCGCTCTATCTGCGCGGGGCAGAAGGGTGGGGGATATATTATCTGTACTGGATAGCTCTGGTTGGCGTCGCGTTTTTGACAGCGTTGTACATGGGACGTTTGGGCTGGCTTACGTTTGAGGGGGCTTATCGTGGCAAAGTTCAGCCGCATGAGAGCCCTGGTGTCATGACGCTCCCCTTGGTCATCTTGGCGCTGGGTTTGGTAGTCATTGGCTGGGTGAGCGTACCGCCGCTGCTGGGCGTGAGTTGGCTACGGGAGCGATGGCTCGTAGAAACTGTGATAGAGCGGCCAGCAGGGCACTTGTCCCATGCTACCGAATGGTTTCTGATTGGCTTGTCGGTGCTGGTAGCTGTAGGTGGTATAGTGCTCAGCTGGCTCCTTTTTGGTCGACAAGGCCTTGCCGGCGAAGCCGCGCTCCAGCACCGACTGGGTCGTCTGCATGAATGGCTCACCCAAGCGCTGCGGGTAGATCAGCTATACCAAAAGCTCATAGTAGCTCCGTATGAGTTTCTGGCGGATGGGGCTAAGGACGTGATAGGACTTATCACCGGCAAATTACTGCCAGGCAGCATGGGGCTTCTTGTAGAGCAGGGCGCTACGACATTCAGGCGGATGCAAACGGGCTATCTTTCCACGTACCTCACCTACCTGATAGGCTTTACCCTTATCTTGGTGGCATGGCTGATACTAGGCTGAAATAGTTAGCAGCATATGGATACAGGGATTTTGCATTCCCATCACTTTCTGGGCGTCATACTTTTAGTGCTCGTGGGTGTACCGGTTGTATTTCCGGATTGGGCTCGACGATTGCGCCGTTGGCACATGGTGTTAGATACGCTACTCTTAGGGACGGGTATTTTCTTGCTGTTTCGGGCGCCGGCGGCCTTTTCGTCCACGGCCCTTGTGAAATACCTGCTTGTAGCGGCTGCGATCGTTTTAGCCATTTTAGGGGGGCGGTTGGGCCGCAAAAGCTGGAATATCCTAGCTTTTGGGCTTTTGGCTTATGCGTATGGGCTGTCGGTGCAGCGGGATTTTCTTTTACGGGGTGAGGAATCCCGGCTCAGGGCTTTAGCCGTTACCACCCCTTCCCTAGAGTCCGGCCAAAAGATTTACGGGCTACTGTGTGAACGGTGTCACGGGGCAGACGGGCGCGCTCGTTATCGTAAATCTGCCTCTTTGCGTCCAGCTGGTGGTAACCCCGATTATTGGCGGGCGGTGATCACACAGGGAAAGGGCATGATGCCTGCGCATGCTTACTTGAGCCCGGCCGAACTAGAAAGTTTAGTACTTTTGTTAGAGGATTGGCAAAAGGTCCCTGCTCCGTAACGTGTGTAGGACAGAGCGAGTGTGAAACGCGTCCGCGGGGTAGGCGCAAAGCTTTTTTAACACGTACTTCGAGCAACGCATACATATGAGCATCACCGAGCTGGAGAAGCTGACCGTGGAGGAGCTAAGAACCTTAGCAAAGGAGAAAGGTCTCAAGGGCATAGGCCGTTATAGCCGAGCTCAGCTTATTCGATTGCTTTCTGCGAATGGCGAGGTGCAGAAGGCGACCTCTGAATCTACGGAGGATGCTGCAGCAAGCACAAGGGAGGGCCATTCTGCAGAGGCGCCCGCGCCTAAGCGTAATCGGCAGCGTGTGCAGCGAATCGTACCCGTGGCGCCCAGTTCGAAGTCAGAGCCGACCGTCGTGGAGCCGGCTCCTATCGCGGAGACTATATCTCTCGGCGAGCCGGTGGTCCCTTCGAGAGAAGAAGCCGTTTCCTCTCCTACGCCGTCGCTCTCGGAATCAGAGGCCAATCTGACGCCCACGCCCGCTGTCCCTGCAGAGCCTCAGCCCCCGCGCGTCTCCGTTCAAGAGGTTTTAGATACGCTTCGGATCGACATCCAGGGCGTTTTTGTGCCGGTGGAGCGGCAGCCGCATGGTTTTCTGCGTTCTGCGCTTTATCACTATCACGTCTCGCCGGATGATGTGTATGTGCCCGCGCATGTGGTGCGTCAGTATAATCTACGTTGGGGTGATACCGTGGAGGGAAAGGTCCGCCTGCCTCGCGAAGGCGAGCGCTATTACACCTTGGTGGAGATTAGCCGGGTGAATGGGTTACTGCCGGCTTACTTACGGGAGCGCCGACACCTGGAGCATTTGACGGCACTCTTTCCGACGGAGCGCTTCCGGTTATCGGAGGGTAGCACGGACCTTACGCTGCGGGTTATAGACCTTTTTGCCCCGATTGGCAAGGGTCAGCGGGGCCTCATTGTAGCTCAGCCTAAAACAGGTAAGACCACTATCCTCCAAAAAGTGGCTAACGCTATTCTGCGCAATCATCCGGAGGTTTACATGATCGTGCTGCTTGTGGATGAGCGCCCTGAGGAGGTGACAGATTTTGCCCGTAGTGTAGCGGCGGAGGTGGTAGCCTCTACCTTTGACGAAGAGCCTAAGCAGCAGGTTGAGCTCGCCGAGACGGTCATCGAAAAAGCCAAGCGCCTTGCGGAAGCAGGCATGGATGTGGTCGTGCTTTTGGATTCGATCACGCGGCTAGCTCGGGCGTACAATCATGCCACGCCTGTGTCGGGCCGGGTTCTCACGGGGGGCATGGATGCGGCCGCGCTGCATAAGCCTAAGCGCTTCTTTGGCGCAGCCCGCAAAATCGAGGAAGGCGGCTCGCTCACGATCGTCGCGACCGCCCTAGTCGACACCGGGAGCCGAATGGACGAAGTCGTCTTCGAAGAGTATAAGGGTACCGGAAACATGGAGCTCAAACTCGATCGGCGCTTATCCGATAAGCGAATCTTTCCAGCTATCAACATCTTAGAGTCAGGTACTCGTCACGAAGAAGCCCTCCTACCTCCGGAGCAGCTTAGTAAGGTGTGGTCGCTTCGTCGGTTTCTAGCCGAGATGAAGCCCGAAGAGGCGACCGAGTTTGTGCTGGACCGCCTGCGGCACACCCGAAGTAATGAAGAGTTTCTCGAGGTGATGGCGAAATGGGAATGACCACTCCCTCGATCTGGCTTGTTGATCAGGCCGAGTTGGAAGCGCAGCTTGTAAATTGGGGCTTTGCTCGGTATTATGCTGGCAGTATTCTGCGTTGGCTGTGGGAACGCGGCATAACGGATCCCCAAGTCTATACGGACTTACCTTTGACACTGCGCCATTTAATTCGAGAGGCGTTTAGCTGGGAGACTCCTGTGCTCGTCCATCGTAGTGAGAGTCAAGATGGCACACAGAAATTCCTCTGGCGGTTAGCGGATGGTGCGCACATTGAAACGGTCTGGATACCACAGGGTCAGCGCTACACTCTTTGCATCTCGAGCCAGGTCGGCTGTAGTCTGAATTGTCGCTTTTGTGCGACGGGTCAGCTGGGCCTAAAGCGTCAGCTGGCCGCTCAGGAAATCTTACTTCAGCTTTATGCGGTTCGTTGGCAGCTCGGCTTGCCCGTAACGAATGTGGTCTTCATGGGAATGGGGGAGCCCCTGCTCAACTATTCAGCCGTGATGGGGGCTTTCGAACGCATGGTTCGTTTCATGAAAATGAGTCCGCGCCGCTTCACCTTTTCTACGGTAGGCATACCCAAAGGCATCTTGCGCCTGGCTGAGCGCAAGGAGCCCTTTGAGTTAGCCCTTTCGCTACACAGCGCTATTGAGTCGAAACGACAGGCCTTGATCCCATTAGCGGCTCACATTCCCCTGGCTGAACTGCGAGCAGCTATCGCTCAGTATTGTGAGAAGCGGCGAGAGTGGGTTACCTTAGAGTACGTCCTGTTAGAAGGCGTCAATGATGGCTGTGAAGATGCGGAGGCCCTACGGGCCTTTGTCGCACCGCCGGTTTATGCGAAAGTGAATATCATTGTTTACAATCCGGTGCCTGGGCTTTCCTTTCGTCCTTCTTCCCGTTTAGAGGCTTTTCGAAAGCAACTTTTACAAGATCGACTGCTAGCGACGGTTCGTCGCAGCCGTGGACAGGACATTGCAGCGGCTTGTGGACAGCTAGCCGCCCTTCCGCACAAGGCTTAAGCATATCTGCGCTCGCTGTAGCGAGATGGCTGTCATCTGCCTTAAGTACAGACCGCAGATTCGGAACTTTTCCATACTTTTGTCCTTTACGCTATGAGTGAGATGCTTTCGACTATGGAAGTTCGATTGAATTCCAGCTGGTTAGAGCTACCCCCCAGCCGGTGGAATCTGCTTAGTCCCAGTTGGCAAGCCAGGAAGGCTTACCTGGAGCAAGATGGCGCTTATGAGATGGCTGAGCGTGATTTATTTTGGCAGCAGGCAGTAGATTTTTTGGCCTTACAAGGAGAAGCGAGAGTCGATCGGGAAGCTTGGGAACGTTATCGGGCTAGCGATTATGAAGCTTGGGTCCTGACCTTGGGGGAAGCGCTTCCGACGCCGGCCGTGGCGCACGAACGGGTCCAAGCTTTGGCAGGCGCTTTGCTCGAGGCTTATCGGCAAGGTAAAGCCCAGGTGGCTCTGAGTGTGGCTTCCTGGAAGGCGCTAGTGGAAAAAGCCCTGGGTAAGCCGGTCGCCGGGCGCACTAATACCAATGGCCGCTACGTGGCCCCCCAAGCGATTGAGCCGGCGCTCGAGGCGCTATTTCGGGCTATTAATAGCCATATAGAACTGGGAGTCTCTCCGCTCATTTTGGCTGCTTGGGCTCATCACGTCCTGACGCAAATCAGGCCTTTTGAGGATGGGAATGCGCGAGCGGCTCTTTTGCTCACCAATTACCTCTTGGGGCGTGCAGAGGCAGCGCCGCTGTTACTCTTTGCTCGCGACCGGTGGGCGTACTACCAGGCGTTGCAGACTGCTGACCAGGGCCGAGTCACCACCTGGTGGAATCTTTTCTTGCAGGGACTCCAGCAAGCGGCGCTGTACCTGCTCTCATGGGGATATCCTCATCGGTTTGGCTTCGAGGAGAGTCGGACCCTTTATAGGCGTCGTCGAAATCACTGGCGCTCCCACCAAAACCGCGACCGTTCCCAGGCTATCATGAATAACCGCTACACGGTCTTTGATTATGTAGAGGAGATCCTCAAAAACGTCGCTACCGAGCTTTCTAGCAGCGCCCCAGAAGCCGAAGCCCAGGGACTCAAGTCCCTTATCGCGAAAGCCTATCCGGATTCGCCGTATTACTACCAATTCACAGCCGACATCGTAGATTATGCGGCTAAGCACCGCTATCACTTCAACCGAAGCTTACCGCGGGGCTGGTTTAAGTTCAAGTTTTATCTATCGGCGAATAGGCGTTGTCAGGTTGTCTTTCCGATACACCACGGCGGGCATGATGATGCGACGTTGGTGGTAGGGGCATTGTTGCATTACTTAGAACCGCTTAAGTATCAGCGCAAGCGCCGGCCTTCGCGCCGCTCTGGGCCCCAAAAGGAAAAGGTTGTCTACCTCTTTGCGCCGTTGGCTTTCGAGAGGGCGCCGATAGCCTTTTGGATCGGGGAGGATGTGGTCGCCGTCCGCAGCGTCCTTGAAGCCTATATCCGGGAGACGCTCCCTGCTGCGCTGACTGAGCTCGCTAATCAAATCTACTAAACATGACTATCGTCAAAGCACCGCCTGCACAGGATTTATTTGCAGCGTCGGCTTTCAATCCCTCTTCTTTGAGCATTTATCACTTAGGGGTATACTTAGAGCGTGACTCGCTCTTGTATACGATTTCTAATGTGCAGGATGAGCCTCTTTTCATTCGCTTTTACAAAAATCGCGATAGCTTAGAGCTTAGTCGATTTTTGGAGCTTCTGTGGCAGGAAGATGATTACCTGCGCAAGCGTTTTGCAAAGGTATTTTTTGTCTTAGACGCAGAAAAGTGGCTGCCTGTCCCAGCTGAGTACGTGCCGGATGGCAGTGAAGCCGGCTACCTGAGTAATTTTTATGAGATTGTAGAATCGGCTCTCCCGGCCTACCAATTTCGCAAGGACGTGCTTCGAGGCACGGGTGCCGCGATCATTTATGCTATAGAGCGATCTTTGTATGAGCTCCTGACGAGCCGTCTGAGTGGGGCGATTTTGATTCATCGCGCTAGCCGCTATGTCCAAGTCGCTCTAGGTATGGCCGAAAAGCCTATCAGCCAAAGGCCCTTTACAGGTATCGTCTTTCTGCATCTAAATCACTTCTACTACGTTTTATACCAGGGCTCTCAGCTAGTATTTGTGAACGGTTATCATGCGGCTACGGCAGAAGACGTGCTCTATTACATTCAGGGCCTTCATAACCTGATGGGGATTGGACGGGGTGATGTAGGCGTAGCGGTGGGTGGTTACTCGTTGCTCAAGCCGTATGTTGTGCCGTACTTGTATCAGTTTTTTGGGGCGGGGTACCGCGATTTAGGCAAGCTCTTTTCAGCACCCTCTTCGCTCAAAGAGGCCAACCTTGGCGTGGAGGACATCATACCCCTAACGGGTTGGGGGCTCGGTGCGGATACTGCGGGGTAAATGGCGGGGACGAGCCATCGATTTCCCTGGGGCAGCGTCTACGCGTCCCCTCTCGGCCCGTGCCCGAGAAGCGCTATTCAATACCTTGGAGTCCCGCTGGTCCATACCGGGCAAAAGGGTACTGGATCTTTTTGCAGGTAGTGGTGCAGTAGGGTTGGAGTTTTTATCGCGAGGCGCAGCTCACTGTACCTTTGTAGAGAAGGACCCGGTTGTTTTGCGGCATTTGCGTCAGCTTGTTGAGCGCTGGGGTATCTCCTTGCAGGTTCAGGTTGTTGCGGCCGATGTGCTTGATTTTTTGGCGGGGCCGCCGCAATCTTTCGATTTCATTTACATTGGGTCTCCCTATCGATATTGGAAGCGGGCTGCGGTACTAGAGGCGGTTCGGGGCGGTTGGATCGGACCGGGCGGCTGCTATGTGCTAGAGCATCCGCTGTATGAGTCTTATGCGGATAGGCCGGGCTTTTGGCGGGCGGCGCGATACCTTAGTGGCCTACTCAGTTTTTTTGTCTATGAGGAGCTGGGTCTCTAGGCGGTATGTATGGGGTCTGGTCATGGCCTTTGGGCGAGCCGCTACCCTGCGCCGCCTTAGGCAGGCCGTTAAGGTCCGTTTGTCGTATGAATTGGCACGCCGAAAGTGGGCCTGGATTCCACCCGATTATCCATTATTTTTAGGGGTAGAGCCCACTACGGCTTGTAATCTTCGCTGTCCCCATTGCATTTCGGGGCTTGGGGCCTTCACGAGACCCACGGGTCGCCTGGTCTCTGAGCACCTCGAGCAGTGGCTGGACGAGCTACAAGCTAGGCTTTGGGGCGTTTTATTTTACTTTCAAGGGGAGCCTTTATTGCATCCCGAGATCGGCCGTCTCATTCTTTTATCTTCTCGTTACAAGCTCTTTACCTCGCTCAGTACCAATGCCCACTTCCTGACAGAAGAAAAATGCTATGAGCTCATAGCGAGTGGATTGACGCACTTGCGGATTTCGATCGATGGGCTGACGCAGCAGAGCTATGCGCATTATCGAATAGAAGGGCAGTTAGAAACGGTTTTGGACGGGCTTTCTCGCCTTTTGCGGAGGCGTCAGGCCTTTGGCGGCCCGTTCCCACTCATTGAGCTGCAAATGATTGTCTTTCGTCATAATGTGCACGAAGCGGAGACTTTCTTAAGCTGGGCGCGAAAGCTTGGTGTCGATGCAGCTCGGCTCAAGACAGCCCAGGTCCTGGAGCCTACCTCGGAGGCGATCAAGCAGTGGATAGCTCCTGCGGCTAGCCGCTACCAGCAGGCACCTGATGGCGGGATTACCGCTGGTGCCGTGCCAAACTTCTGCTGGCGTTTATGGCGGGCTGCGGAGATAACGTGGGACGGTCGCGTGTTGCCCTGCTGCTTTGATAAGAACGCCAATCATACCTTTGGGGAAATGAAGGCAGGACAACCTTTTAGGGTGGCTTGGCATAGCCCTCTGGCCCAGCGCTTTCGCCGGCAGGTTTTTACGGATCGGCGCCAGATTGCTATCTGTCGAAACTGTTCAGAAGGGGCAAAAGTATGGCTATAATGCGCTTTCATCCGGCAGGCCGCTATTGGATAATTGGGACTCTTCTCGCGGGGCCGCTTCTTGCCTTAGTGCTTAGCCCAATAAGGGCTTCATTGGCTTGGTGGGTAGGCCTTGGCGTAGGGTGGGGGCTGGTGCTCGGCTTCATGCTTAATTTCTTTCGATATCCCCGACGAGTAGGACCCTTCAAACCAGATAAGATTTATGCGCCCTGTGATGGCCGTGTCGTGCTAGTGCAAAGGACCTTTGAACCGCGTTACTTTCAAGAAGAGATGATTCAGGTTAGCATCTTTATGTCTCCTCTCAACGTCCATGTGAACTGGGCGCCTGCCGGCGGCACCTTGATCGAGCGGCAGTATCAAAAGGGGTATTATCTGGTCGCATGGCATCCCAAGGCGTCGTTTCTCAATGAGCAGTCTTTTTTAGCGGTAGTTGGAGAGCTGCCTAGTCGTCGCTATGCGCTGCGCCAGATCGCAGGGGTCTTAGCTAGGCGCATTCTAACCTATCCGGAGCCTCTCTCGCCTATTGCCCAAGGCGCAGAAATAGGCTTTATCCTGTTTGGTTCGCGTGTAGACGTGCTTTTACCCCTGGACGTCTGGGTCCTTGTCCAAGTGGGAGACCGCGTGAAGGGCGCCCAAACGCCTATTGCTTCCTGGTAACCTATGCACATCGCTATCGCAGGTAATATCGGGGCTGGCAAGACGCATACAGCCGCCATCTTGTCCAGTGCTTTCGGATTTAAGGTCGCTTATGAGAGCGACGAATCGAATCCCTTCTTGCAGGACTTTTATGAGGATATGGTGCGCTGGGCCTTTCCTATGCAGATATTCCTCCTCAATCGGCGCCTAGAGACGACCCTTCAGATCCAACGCTCCAGCGAAAATTATATACAGGACCGTACTCTTTATGAGGACGCCGAAGTGTTTGCGCCAGTTCTCGTAGAAATGGAAATCTTACCGGCCAGAGAATATGCTGTTTATCAAGCCCTGTATGAAAAGATTGCTTCTCTGATTCGCCCTCCCGACCTGCTTGTTTATTTACGGGCTTCTGTGCCGATACTAGTGGAGCAGATTCTGTCGCGCGGACGCTCCTACGAGGAAAATATCAGCTTGGAGTATATCCGCCGACTCAATCAAGCCTATGAGGCTTGGTTTGCCCGTTATGACCGCGGACCCAAGCTGGTGGTTCCCATGGATGAGCTGCATGGTCAGGAGGATGCACCAGCTCGTCTTGTAGATCTCGTAGCTCGGCATATTTTCTCGCTCTTTTAGCCATGACGCTCACTCATCACAAGGAGCCGCGGCTTAGATACGAGCAGCAGTACCTGACCGCGAAAAATTATATCCTTCCCTGGATCGCCTCTTACAAGCGACTTTCTCCAGATATTCAGGTCTTGGATATCGGTTGCGGGGAGGGAGGCGTCCTAAGAGCTTTTGGCGAGATAGGTTGTACAGGGGTCGGCATTGACCTAAATCCCCATGCTATCGAGCTAGCCCGTGCTTTCACACAGACCGAAGGCCTCCATACCAGGGTCCGATTCCAAATCCAGAATGTTTACGATCTAGACCCAAAGGAGGCTTTTGACGTGATTATTTTTAAGGATAGCATCGAGCACATACCCAATCAGGCCCAGGTTTTAGCTCAGGTTAGGCGATATCTGAAGCCAGATGGTCTTGTCTTTCTAGGGTTTCCGCCGTGGCTCATGCCCTTTGGGGGCCATCAGCAAGTCTTACCTTCCCGCTTTTGGGCATTTTTGCCGTATTATCATTTGCTACCGCGTGTTGTGTATCGAGCCTGCTTACGATGGGCGACTCGAGACGCTGCCATGATAGCTGAACTTTTGCAGCTCAAGACCCTCGGCCTCCTTACCCACCGCTTCGAATCTATGGCGCGCCAGGCTGGGTATCGCCTCGTTGCTCGCGAGCTTTGGCTGATTAGCCCTATTTATCGGTATAAGTTTGGGATTCGGCCCATGAAACAAGGTAAGTGGATAGCTAAGATTCCGTATATCCGAGATTTTATTTCGACGGCAGCTTACTATTTATTAGCTTCGTCGAAATAGATAACTAGGAAGGGATAGAGGGGGTCTCGTTACTTTTGTGCATGCGGTGGATTTTGGGTTTAGTGGGCGGCTTACTATGGGCGCAGCAAGCGAGCGTTTATCGGGCACAGGGGTTGTCTGTCGGGCAGCCCACTCAGGTGGCTTTAGTGGGGGTAAACGTCTGGCTAGGGCCGGGGCGTAGTCTGAACGCCGCTACTGTGCTCCTTGCCGAAGGTCGTATCGTAGCCGTGGGGGAGACGAGTCAGGTTCGCATACCCAAAGGCTATCAGATTCGGCGCTATCCCTTGCCGGTATGGGTATATCCGGCTTTTGTGGAGCCTTGGCATGCGGCGAGCTTCCGAGAGCGGAGTGGTGGCGGAGGTCCGCAGTATGAGCCCACTCGGCAAGCCTTGTATTATCCGAATGATGCCGTGCTGTTAGACTTTGCGGCAGACACCGCGGTGGTTTATGATAAGGAAAAGGCCAGCACTCTACGCAAGATGGGCTTTGCGGTCGTGCACCTTGCGCCTAGGCAGGGAATCTTGCGGGGTACTGGGGCTACGTTGCTTTTGACAGATCCCGGCCGCGAAGATGAAAAGCTGCTGCGCGGCAAGCCTATTGTCCACGGTGGCTTTTTGAAGGGGACCGTCAGTCAAGACTATCCGGGCTCTCTGATGGGGGCGATTGCGCTGGCTCGCCAAGTCTTGTACGACTACTTGTGGTACCGGCAAGACCCACCGGGGACTGCTCCCAATGTCAGTCTAGACCGCCTACGCACCCTCTGGCGCGATACGCTCCGTTGGTGCTGGAAGCTCAACGTACCAGAGGATGCCTTTCGCGTGGCGAATCTCCTGCGCGAATGGGGGCAAGGCGGTCCTTTGACCTGGGCGGTCATGGCCACTGGGTACGAGGTGGAGTGGCTGCCCTTCCTGCCCAAAGAGGGCCGCTATATCATACCAGTAACGCTACCGGTCCTGCCGCCGGCGCATAGCCTGAGCTTTTATCTGGATTTGCCTTATGCGGCGCTGGCGCGATGGGAGCGCGCGCCTTTTCGCCTCAAGTGGCTCCTTCAGGCTGGTTATCGGGTGGGACTGACGAGCGCCGGGGCCCCTGATGCCGAGACCTTTTGGAAGCACCTCCGTACCCTCGTAGCTACGGGTGTATCGCCGGATACGATTTTGGATCTCTTGACCCAAGAAAATGCCCAGTGGTTGGGGCTCCAGGATGTGGGACAGGTCCGGCCCAGTGCGTGGGCCAATCTGCTGGTTTTTTCGGATAGCTTTCACCACGCGTCTGCTAAGCTTCTCGAGGTTTGGGTGGCAGGCCAGTGCTATAGTCAGCAGGCGGTTCCGCCAGCTTTGCTGGGTGGTCGATATGAGACTCGGGGCCCCGACTGGCAGTGGCTGATCCCCGCCGGCCTCCCGCCGTATGCGGCCCGCCTCGTCACGGATAGCGAGACGCTCGCCGTCTCAATCAGTTACGACGAATTGCGCCGGAACTATGTTGGCGTGCTACCCGCTAAGCTGGGGCAGCGGCCCTTCTCGATCGCTATCCAAGACAGCACCGTGCTGACCGTCCAGTCCATCGAAGGAACGGCGCGGTATCCCTTAGTGTGGCTGGGCGATCCTGACACGCCCCGCACAGAGCGTATCAAGCCCCTCCTCGAAGATAGTCTAATCAGCCGTCGGCTCTATCCGAATAGCTTGTATGGCTTTGATACGCTGCCGGCCCTGGAGACGGTGCTCATTCGTCGCGCCACCGTATGGACAGGCGACACGGTTTTACCCGAAACGGATGTGCTCATAGCGGGTGGGATGATTCGAGCCGTAGGACCTGCCCTAAGCCCTCCTGTCGGCGCGCGCATCGTGGAGGCAAACGGGGGAGCCCTAACCGCCGGTATCATCGACGAACATTCGCATATTGCAATTAGTGGCGGCGTGAACGAGGCCACCGAAGCCATTACTGCCGAAGTCCGTATCCGAGACGTGATCGACCCCACAGACATCAATATCTTCCGTAACCTGGCAGGCGGCGTAACCGCGGTACAACTATTACATGGCTCAGCGAACCCCATTGGTGGCCAGTCCGCTTGCATAAGCCTCAAATGGGGATGGCCAGCGGATTCCTTCGTGATTCCAGAGGCCCCGCCTTTCAATAAGTTTGCTCTTGGCGAAAATGTCAAGCAATCCAACTGGGGACCGGCTTACACCATTCGTTACCCCCAGACGCGCATGGGCGTGCGGGAAATCATCCGAGATGCCTTTATCCAGGCGCAAGCTTACCAGCGCACGTGGGCAGCCTATGACTCGCTGCGTCAGAAAAAAAGACCGGCTATGGCCCCGCGGCGAAACCTTCGTCTAGAGGCCTTGGCTGAAATCCTAGCAGGAAAGCGTTTCATCACCTGTCATTCTTATGTGCAGTCTGAGATCCTGATGCTCATGCGCCTGGCGGAAGAGCTCGGCTTCCGTATACGAACCTTTACACACGTGTTGGAAGGCTATAAGGTCGCACCCGAGCTAAAGGCACACGGTGCTTATGCGTCGACCTTCTCAGACTGGTGGGCTTATAAGTACGAGGTTATGGACGCGATCCCTCATAACGCTGCCCTTATGCTCGCCAAAGGCGTGAAAGTGTGTATAAACTCTGATGATGCGGAAATGGCTCGTCGTCTCAATCAAGAAGCTGCTAAAGTGCTCCGGTACGGTGGGGCCGAGCTAGGACTTGATAGCATCACAGCCTGGAAGACTGTTACAGTCTACCCGGCAGAAGCCTTAGGCTTAGCTGGGCGGCGGGGCTATGTCAAGCCGGGATACGTCGCGGACGTCGTCTTATGGGATCGGCCTTCGCCCCTTAGCGTGTACGGTCGGGTGCGTATGACGTATGTGGGAGGGCGGCGCCTGTATGACCGCGAACGGGAAGAGCAGCGTTGGCAGCGGCAGCAGGCGCTCAAGCAGCGCTTAGTAGAGAAAGCTTGGCTAGCAGCTCAAGAAGAAGCTAAGGGCATGCCTCTCCTCATTCGGCGAGATGTGCTGTGGCACTGTGAGGATTTTGGGGATGAGTAGGATTAGCGCCGGGGGGCGTGCAGCCGCGGGAGGCCTCTAGTCTGAGCCCTCTGTCTGGTAATCAAGCTTTGAGCCTGGTCTCCTGGCCGGCTCCGTTTAGAATGACAGCCCGCCGATGTAGCGCCTTTGGCGGATGACCCACTCTGCGGCTCGGAGGGCCCCTTCTGCAAAGAGTCGGCGGTCATACGCGCGATGCGTGATCTCAACTGACTCGTAAGGCCCACTGAGTACGATACGGTGTTCGCCTGGGATTTCGCCTACGCGAATGCTATGGATAGCCTTGAATGAGAGGCCGTGCGTCTGGGCCGCTTGGGCTAGCGTTAGCGCGGTACCGCTGGGTGCATCTTTTTTGTGCTGGTGATGGGTCTCTAGGAGGACGGCTTCCCAGCTCCCTAGAGCCTTGACCGTTTCAGAAAGCGTAGGCAGGAGCTTTTCGATTAGTCTGATTCCGAGAGAAAAATTGCTAGCATAGAGCCAGCGTGGGGCTGGTAGCCCTTCGGCCCATGTGCGAAGGGCTACCAGTTGATCCTGCCACCCCGTGGTTCCTGTGACTAAAGCCCGTCCCGCACCCAAGGCCCCCCTGACGATCGCTTCCACCTGCTGCGCGTGAGAAAAGTCTATAACGACATCCGCGGCTATCTCTTCCCACAGGAGGTCTTGCACACGGCTTATGCTGCCTACGAGGGTGTAGCCTTTTTCTGTGATGAGGTCTATCAGGGTTCGGCCCATACGGCCCTGGCCCACCAGAAATATCCGCATGGGCGAAGTTATGGAATCCTAAGGCTTTGGCGTACCTTTGTTTTTGTTTTGAAATAGCGTATGTGGCTTCTTCTGCGTGAAGGGGCAGATGTAGCTGCCCTGATTCGGGAGTTAGAGTCAGCGGGGTGGATCGTGCGTTTGGGCTCGGCGGGTTCCCGTCCCCTCATTTGGGTTGAATCGAATGGACATGCTCCGACGGATCTAGCCACTTTGCCGCAGGTAGAGGCTGTTTTTACGGAAAGTACTCAGGCTCCGCTTGTTCGGTTGGCCAAGCCTGAATATGCGATGGGTACCTGGCGGCGGGGCCAAGAACCGCTTGTGATAGCTGGTCCTTGCAGCGTAGAGAGTCGCGACCAGCTTTTGTCTGTAGCGGCTGAGCTCAAAGCCCTTGGCGTGCATGTATTACGGGGGGGCGCTTTTAAGGCCCGTACCTCTCCTTATGCGTTTCAAGGCTTAGGCTCGACAGCCCTTGAGCTTCTGCTAGAAGCCAAAGCCCTGACAGGTTTGCCTATTTGCGTGGAGATTTTAGCCGAAACCCACCTTCCTTTATATGAGGGCGTGGATGTGCTGCAAATCGGTGCTCGTAATATGGACAATTACGAGCTACTAAAGGTAGTGGCCCAGAGCGGTAAACCTATCCTCCTCAAGCGTAATCCTCAAGCCCGCCTAACGGAGTTTTTACTGGCGGCAGAGTACCTATTGGTCTATGGGGCATCTGCTGTGATCTTGTGTGAACGGGGCATTCGCACCTTTAGCGACCAGCTCCGCTATACGCTGGATGTCGGTGGCATTGCGGTCCTCAGACAAGAGACTCGCTTGGCCGTGATAGCGGACCCTTCTCATGCGGCCGGAGACGCCCACTGGGTTGAGCCTTTGGCTTTAGCGGCGGTAGCGGCTGGAGCCGAGGGCCTGATCGTGGAAGTGCATCCTGAACCTGCCCAGGCCCTCTCGGACGCAGCGCAACAGCTGACGCCTTGGGCTTTTTCGACCCTGCTCGAAAAGGCCCGTAAGCTATATGCTACCCTAGCTGAGCCAGCCAGCTTAGCCCCAGCGCTAAAAGCCGCTTCATAAGGGCTTCCAGAGAGAGGCCACCATTGGTGTAAACGAATTCGCCCTCGGTTCGCTGGGCAATGCCTAAGCACAAGGCGCCAGCTTCATGCCTTAAACTCCTTGCCAAGCCATACAGCGCTGCTGTCTCCATCTCGATGTTCTGAACGGACACCCCCTCCCATGCGAATGCCTTGAGTACCTCCGGTAATTGGGGATATTGGATTTTGCCGAGGAGGCTTCGACCCTGGGGGCCATAAAAGCCGGCAGCGCTATAGGTCCCACCTTTGACGAAGGACCCTTCCCAGCGGACGTTATGCGCTAGCTGCTGAAACCGGACAGAGGCTCGCACCCCGTACCAGGGCAGGGACGTTCCTACCTTTTGCCTCCAGTGACTCTGGATGGCGGTCGACAACCCCGCCTCGTGAAAGTCGCTGTAGAAAAACTGCAAAGCATCGACGCCGATAGCCCACTCTGAGAAGACGACAGTGCCGATGGGTGTGCCAGGCTGCAGGAGGCCGCTAGTGCCAACCCGGAGAAAGTAAAGCTTTTTTCGGGTGGGGAAAGGGGTCCCACGGCCAAGGTCGATGTTGTGCAGGGCTTCGAGCTCCATGAGCGCGATCTCGGTGTTGTCTGGGCCAATGCCCGTGCCAAGGATGGTGATAGACGTCCCTTGATAGAGACCGGTAACCCATTGAAATTCCCGATGGCCGCCTTCGTGAAGGATGGTCTCGAAAAGGGGACGGGCTAGCTGTACACGCTGCGGATCCCCAACGAGCAGACAGCGATTGGAAGCCTGATGCGGCTTCATACCGAGATGATAGATCGATCCGTCCGGACCTAGAGGCAGTTCACTTCGGCGCACCCTACAAAGGTAAGATGCCCTCTCTTCTATACCGCAGGCAAGGGGCAGCGGTCTTGAAAATATCTGTTTTTTCCCTACCTTAGCGGAAACTGAAATCCTATGAGATAGGTAAAACTAATTCCGATTTTAGGGCTTGCTGCGGCCTTTGGATGGGCCCAAAACGTGGGGATTGGCACGGCCACGCCAGCTAGCCGGCTTAGTGTTAGTGGCAACTTGAGCGTAGGTACTGGTTATGTGGCCACTGCTGCGCCGGCTAATGGCGCTATCATCGAGGGAGGTGCGGGCATTGGAACCACCGCCCCGGGTGGGAAACTCGCGATCCGACGACGTTATTAACAACAATCAGTATCTGTTTCATAACCCAGGTGGTGGTGATCGGTTTGAAGTTGGTGTTTATGATGCAGCTGCGGCTACTACGCGATGGGGGGTGTTTGTCATTCGACCAAATGCCAATGTTGGTATAGGCACGGTGCTTCCCACCGAACGGCTACATGTAGCTGGAAATCTTCGTTTTGATGGTGCCCTTATGCCTAACAACCAGCCAGGTCTTTCGGGACAGGTTCTGACCAGTGCGGGCCCAGCTACCCCGCCTACCTGGACATGGCCTTACTTTGGTGCGATTTACAGAACAGCCCTTACTGCAGTGGCGTCAACCACTTCTTCAACCTATGTGGATATTCCCGGCATGAGTATCACCTTTATGCCAAGGCACAACCGAGTCTATGTCTTTGCCTCGTTAGCTACTAGGCTTACGGATAATAATGGCTTTGCCCAGCATGGTCAGGCTATTGCCGGTCTAAGAATTTTAGTCAATAGCACTCCCGTTACTGGTACAAAGGCCCTGGTAACAGATTAAGACGATATCAATGGTATAGCAACTGGTAATAATGCCGTAGTTGCGGGCTATCCTGTGAATGTAACACCTGGTGCATCAACCACTATTAGACTTCAGTGGTGTGTAGTTCGTCTTTGGTCTAACAATCCTTGGCAACTTCGATGCGAACCAACAGTTGCTGATCTGTACGATCACTGTGTACTAACCATCATAGACTGAATATGCGCGTGCTTTGGCTAGTCCTCGGATTAGTTACGTTAGGGGCTTACGCTCAGCATGGATAAAATCCGGCAAATTCCGATAGATCAGCTGCTGTGGCCCCGGCTTTAGGTGTGGAGAGTGAGCCTACCACTTCGGAAGACCAGGCTGAAATGGCGGGCCCTGAGTTCAGAAGAGCGTCCCCCTCCTCCTCTAAAGCAAAATCGCAAGGAGTAGCCCCGGCGGTTGATCCCAGACTGGGCGCGCCTAGCGCTTCGCCTCCTGTTCGAAAGCCTGACACCGCTACGCCCACTGCTCAGAAAAAGCACCCAATTGATTCTGGCCTAGATCCGCGGGTCTGTAAGCCCACTGCTAGACCCGAGTAAGTTTTCTAAATCTCTCTCGCCCTGGTTATTTTCTCCTAGCCTATAGGATCAGGAGACGGCCATGGGCACTTAGTTTTCTTGTCAGCGTTGATGAAACTGCCTGCTTTTTGTTATTTTGCTACTTGTGAGGTTTGAGCTAGAAACGGGCCTTGTGCCTCGTGGTGATCAACCCGAGGCTATTGTGGATTTGGTAGCGGGCCTGCGGCGTGGGGAGAGGCACCAGGTGCTTTTAGGCGTGACCGGCTCGGGGAAGACCTTCACCATTGCCAATGTCATTGCCCAGCATCAGCGCCCGACGCTCGTCCTAAGCCACAATAAAACCCTCGCTTGGCAACTTTATACCGAATTCAAGAGCTTTTTTCCTCGCAATCTTGTTTGCTACTGGATATCCCATTACGACTACTATCAGCCGGAGGCCTACCTGCCAGCGACCGACACGTATATTGAAAAGGATCTGAGCATCTTGCCCGAGATCGAGCGGTATCGACTCGAGACGCTCACAGCCCTCATTAGTGGGCGCGAGGATGTGCTGGTCGTGGCATCAGTATCAGCGATTTACGGCTTATCGGACCCAGCTGAGTTTCGTCAGCATGTGCTGAGTCTAAGGGTAGGGCAGCGCTTCCCGCGCCAGCTTTTGCTAGAGAAGCTCACCCAAATGTTGTACAAGCGGGTTGTAGAGGGCCAGCAGCCGGGTGCCTTCTGGGCGCAGGGCGACCGCGTGCTGGTGTTTCCACCCTATGCGCGAGAAGCGTATCGCATCTCCTTCCTCGGGCCAGCCATCGAGGGTATTGAAGTGCTCGAACTGCCTTCTCTCAAGCGCAGAGACCGGCTGACTCAGCTCGAGCTCTACTCCGCCAATATGTTTGTGCTTTCGCCGCAGCGCTTGGAGGCTGCGATTCAGAGTATCTTGATAGAGCTCGAGGAACAGGTCCAATACCTCACCTCGTTAGGTCGGCGGGAAGAGGCTGACCGTCTCCGTCGCCGAACCCTGTATGACATCGAGCAGCTACGCACCTTTGGCTTTTGTAAGGGGATTGAAAATTACTCGCGGCACTTGACAGGTCGGCAAGCCGGCGAACGGCCCTACACGCTGCTGGATTACTTCGCGAGGCCTTTCCTCACCGTGGTGGATGAGAGTCATGTGACCCTGCCGCAAGTCAAGGCCATGATCGGTGGCGATCAGTCGCGTAAGCTCGTATTAGTCGAGTACGGCTTTCGGTTACCGTCAGCGCTGGACAACCGCCCTTTGCGCTTTGAGGAGTTTGAGACGCTGCTGGATGAGGTGATCTACGTGAGTGCGACGCCAGGGCCGTATGAACTCTCCCAAAGTGGAGGCACCTTTGTCGAGCAGGTGGTTCGTCCGACCGGCATCGTCGATCCACCCGTGCATGTACACCCGATGGAAGGCGCCATTGATCATCTACTGGGGGCTATCCGCCGACACATGGATCAGGGGGGGGCTACCCTCGTCATCACCCTCACGAAGAAGTTAGCGGAGGAAGTGGCTAGCTTCCTGGCCCGTTTTCAAATTCCAGCGGCCTATCTCCACTCTGGCCTAGATGCCTTTGAGCGGGTGGAGGTGTTAGATAAGCTACGGCAGGGCGATATTCAGGTCATTGTAGGGGTTAACCTGTTGCGGGAGGGGTTAGACCTTCCGGAGGTCTCGCTGGTAGCGATCTTAGAGGCAGACAAGGAAGGCTTTTTACGCTCAGAGACGAGCCTGATTCAGATTGCGGGGCGAGCGGCGCGCAATGTGCAAGGTGAAGTCATCTTGTATGCGGATCGGATCACGGAGTCCATGGCGCGCTTTATGCGGGAGTCCGATCGTCGTCGCCAAAAGCAGCTTGCTTACAATGCTAAACATGGCATTACGCCGCAGACGGCACCGCGCCGGCCTTCGGATTCGGCTCGAGCCGGTCTGCTAGCGCTGGAGGTGCCTGGCGTGGGGCAGCTTAGTCCCGAGGCGCTAGAGGCCCTTATCGAAGAGACACGCCGCCGCATGTACGAGGCTGCCCAGGCCGAAGAGTACCTCGAAGCAGCCCGCCTGCGTGACGAGATGCGCGCCCTTGAAGCCCTTCTGACCCAACATCAAACCGGTGCTATTTCGGCGTCATCCTAAAAGCTTGACGCAAGGCCCGGCCAGTAGGTGTGTCCTGCTCCGCTATAACCCTCGGGGCTCCTTGAGCTATGAGATGCCCCCCTTGTGCCCCACCGCCAGGTCCGAGTTCTATGACCCAATCAGCCCGCTGAATCACGTCTAGGTTATGTTCGATGATGATAACCGTATTGCCCAGGTCGACCAGGCGATGAATCGCCCCCAGAAGCTTGGCAATATCGTCATTGTGAAGCCCCGTTGTAGGCTCATCTAAAATGTATAGCGTGTGTTTTCCGAGGGGCCGAGCGAGCTGTTCCGCAAGCTTGATGCGCTGCGCTTCGCCGCCGGAGAGCGTAGGAGAGGGCTGCCCTAGGGGCAAATACCCTAGTCCGATTTCCTCCATTAAAGATAAGTAGCGATAGATTTTTGGATGATTTTCGAAAAATACTTTAGCTTCACTGACGGTCATTTGTAGGACCTCGCTGATATTTTTGCCTTTGTAGCGCACTTCGAGGGTTTCGGGGTTATACCGCTGTCCATGGCAGGTGGGGCAGGTGACATGGACGGGGGGAAGGAAGCCCATTTCGACCACCTGAACGCCGGCACCTTGGCAGGTTTCACAGCGGCCTGCGTCTTTGACATTGAAAGAAAACCGACCGGGTTTATAGCCCCGAGCCCTTGCTAGTGGTAGCTGCGCATACCATTGGCGGATTTCATCAAAAACCCCTGTATAGGTGGCGGGATTGCTGCGCGGGGTGCGGCCGATTGGATCCTGGTCGACCAAGATAACCCGCTGGATACTTTCAGCGCTGGTGATGCTCTCATAAGGCAGGGGCGCGCCCGTGAGCTCTGCCCGCTTTAGACGCGCGAGAGCGGGGTACAGGGTCTCAATGATGAGGGAGCTTTTGCCGGATCCGCTAACGCCCGCTACGACGACTAGGCAGCCCAGGGGGATGGAGACCGTGAGGTGGCGGAGGTTGTGACCGCGAGCACCGTGAAGCGTGAGGTGACCTTGCGGCTCACGCAGCGGACGCTCCGGAATGCGTCTCCGACCAGTTAGGTAGTCACTCGTGAGGCAAGGCTGTTGCAAAAAGACTGGTGGCGGTCCCGCTGCTACGAGGTACCCCCCCTTCTTGCCCCCAGTAGGCCCTATCTCGATGAGGTAATCCGCGCTCCGCATGGTCTCTTCATCGTGTTCGATGACGACTACGGTATTGCCTAGATCACGTAGGCGCTTGAGCGCTTCTAAGAGTCGGATATTGTCTTGGGGATGTAAGCCGATGCTAGGCTCATCGAAAATGTAAATGACCTCTGTGAGACCTGATCCGATCTGGGCAGCTAAGCGGATCCGCTGTGCCTCGCCGCCAGAGAGGGTATGCAGCGGTCGAAAAAGCGAAAGATAACCCAGCCCCACCGCTTCGAGAAACCCTACCCGCTGGCGAATCTCGCGGATCAGCGTTTCGCCTATGACCCGATCTATTGGGGAGAGTCGCTGGGGTAGTGCTTCGAGCCAAGCCCCGAGTCGGCTTAGCTCCCATAGGCCCAGTTCGCCGATAGAAACGCCTTCTATCCGAAAAGCTAAGCTTGCTGCGCGAAGACGCTGTCCTTGGCAGGTGGGGCACTGCTGGCGCTGGAGATACTTAGGAAGCCAGCGCGGGGGCCGATCAGACCACAGTAGCTCCTGAAAGTATTTCCACACGCAGGGACCGCTGGCAGGTAGTCTGCTACTGGAGATGGTATCCTCTTCGGTCGGGATGATTTCTTGAAGGGGGATGGGCTGAGAAAGGCGACCGTACAGCAGCTTATGGCGCTGCTTGGCTGGTATGGCCTGCCAGGGTTCCTGATACGGAATGCCTAAGCGGTGCAAGAGCCCTTGCCAAAAAAGGCTGGCTTGGCTATCCTCTTGGCTCGGTGCAAAGGCTTCGCGTGCTGGCAGATGTTCATCTAGAGCGAGAAGGTCTTCGGCGAGATACCAGACCTCCCCGAGCCCTTGGCAAGCCGGGCAAGCCCCATACCGACTATTGTGGGAAAAGGTATTGGGCTGTGGCTCGTCAAAGCTCTCACCCGTTAGTGGGTCGACGTAATCCAGGGAGTAGGCCCAAACCTCCGCCCCCCCTTTCTCGATGAGAAAGAGAGTGCGATTGCCTATGCGCAGCGCCTGATCTATCGCTTCCTGCAGACGCGGTACATTAGGTCCTGAAATGTCAAGCGTATCAATGAGCACTTCAATATCATGCACCTTGTAGCGGTCCAAGGTGGGGATCCCCTCAGACAGGTCTACCCAATCTCCATCAATCCGCACCATCTCAAAGCCGCGCTTGCGTAGACGCTGGAGCTCTTCTTTGTAATGTCCTTTGCGAGCTCGAACGATAGGGGCGAGTAGATGAACCCGCTTCCCTGCAAACTTTTCTTGAAATAGGGCTAGAAGCTCTTCGGGTGTGTAGCGAATAAGCTTTTCGCCGGTGACTGAGCTATGCGGATAAGCGAGCCGACTGTATAGCAGCCGCAGGTAGTCGTAAATCTGGGTGGTCGTGCCCACCGTGGAGCGGGGATTGTACGTAAAGCGGTGCTGATCCATGGCTATCACGGGACTAAGCCCATCGAGTGCATCCAGGTCAGGCCGTTCTACCGTTTGCAAAAATTGGCGGGCATAGGTTGAAAAGGTCTCGGCATAGCGCCGTTGCCCCTCTGCAAAAAGCGTGTCGTAGACGAGAGAGCTTTTGCCGGAGCCGCTCACGCCCGTTACCACGATGAATTGATAGCGGGGAAAATGCACCTCAATGCTTTTGAGGTTATGGGTGCGTACCCCTTTTAGGCGAATCGTCATAGCAAATCAGGGTTTGGGAGGCCCTGACGTGAGATGGGTTTCCAAGTACTGCTGCTTAGCGAAGCCTTGAATTTGATCGGCATAGTGTGGACTTTTGGGGTTGTGTGACGCCCCGTAAGGCTGGATCGTCCAGATGGTCTGCCGACCCTGGCGCCACCCGATGAAGTACGTGAGGCCATCCCCCCCCTTAACGTAAAAGACCGCTCTTTTGGGCTCCCATGCTAGATGACGCGCCTCGAGGACTTCAGGAGCCCCGCCCAGGCCGACCTCTACACCACCCCGCCCGTGTCGCAAGACTTCCTGCCATCGAGGAAAGGCCGTTCCATATCGCTTGAGAAGGGTCTTTTTAGCCGTGCGTAACGCTTTTACCACCTCTTGTGGAGTTGGCTGCCATCCTATAATGAGTTGTACCGAAAAGCGAAGCCCCATAGCTTTTTCCAGGAGGTGGTGCGTCAGCATCAGCAGCGCTGTGACCGTATCTTGTGGTTCTGCGCAACCTTGCCAATTATGGATAGCCAAAATCTCGTCTCGCAGATCGGGGTACTGAGTGGCCTTGAGTGCAAAGAGCGGCGCAAAGACCCGTCGATAAGAGCCTTCCGCCGCATAACAGCGGTCATGTTTGATGGCCTTGAGGTCTTCGAAGGTGAATAGGTGTCCTTCATAGCGCTGCCAAAGCTCTACCAGGCGCTCGCCTCGATTGTACGTGAAGTGCTGCAGGCCGATGAGGGGGCGGTCTGGCTTGGGGTTAGCAGGGGGGCAGGTCGCTGCTAAAGGCGTCTGGTTGGCGTTGTACACATACCCACAGGGGGGATCGATGACATGGGGAAGCTCCGAAAAGGGCACCCAATCTCGGTGGATGTGGTCCGGCGTAGGCTCGGTGATGGGGATGGCCCAGCTCAGCTTAGGGTCCCGCTGAGGCAGGTGAAACGTGCTAAACAGCCCAATATGGCCTTCTTCGTCGGCATAGACGGTATGGAAGGCTGGTAGGGCATTTCCAGAGAGAACGGCTCGAAACGCCGTGAGGTTTCTAGCTTTTGAGAGTCTATACCAAGCTTCAATGGGGTGGAGGCGCTGCGGTTTCCAAGGGCTGACAGCATACCACTGGCGATTGAACTTGATAGCAGCCCCCCAGATGGTGCTGTAAATCCGCTTGCGGATGGGGAAGGGAAGCCCCTTGAGATGTAGGCGTACCGAGGTCTTGGCAAAACGGCGCCATGCATTTTCGCCGTACACGCGGTAACGACGGCCTCGTACGGTGAGTTGGTACACGTCCTGCGTTAGAGAATAATTCATGGTATGGGCCCAGCCGAGAGCGGGATTGCAGCCGAGGTGCGGTACAGGGCTGCCGGGAAAGTAGCCGCCTCGAAAGTGCCAGCCCTCGGCGCTGTGGATTTCAGCTTCGTACCAGGCAAACCGGCCCTCTAGGGGTTGGTGTGAGTTCACGAGGAGCCAAGTGCTGCTGTCGGCCATACGATGTGGGGCGATAGCCCAGGCATTCGAGCCTATCCCGTTGAATATCTCTCCTAATTCGGATAGAATGCCCCTCTGCATAAAGGGCAGTAAGGTGCCCAGGCCTCCCATCAGATGTAGGATCAGAAACGAGCCCCTTGCTACATCATCGGCCGTAGCCGGAAAGGCCTCCGGTAGTAGCCGCTCTCCCGGATGATCCGCATAATAGGCATTGACCCCTGCTGCAAAGGCTTCTAAAAGCTGCCAGACAGCAGGGCTGAAATAGGGCTCAAGTTTTACCGTGTCTGTGCCAGTCCACACCCGCATAAAGTCCCACAATGCACCAGCTCGGCCCCGCACTTTGCTAAGCAGCCCTCGCCCTGCTAAAAAGCTCTCCTGTAGGTAGATGCCGACGTCTTCCGCCTGGACATACCCCAGGCCATAGGCTACCTCCGCATCCGTCTGGCCATAAATGTGAGCGATTCCCAAGCTATCCCGCCAAATAATCGGCTGATAGACCTGACTCCATAAAACTCCAAGGCAAATTCCTATCCAGCGCACTTAGCAAAGATAGGCGCCTTATCTTTGAAGGGTGCGACTGCAAGCCCAGCTTAGCATTTTTGCGCAGATGACGGCCCTGGCCCGCCAGCATGGCGCTGTCAATCTCGCCCAGGGCCTTATGGAGCTACCGCCGGACCCGGTGCTCCTCCGAGAAGCCCAGCATGTCTTCTCGACCTCAGAGGGCCATCAATACAGCTTTCCGGCCGGCCTCCTAGAACTGCGCACGGTCATAGCCCAGCTTTCTCACCACTATCATGGCGTCTCCTACGACCCAGAAAGGGAAATAACTATCAGCGTGGGGGCAACAGAAGGACTATTGGCGGCCATTCTAGCTTTGACGCAGCCTGGCGATCGAGTCGTGTATTTAGAGCCAGCTTATGATAGCTACCTGCCAGCGATACGGTTGGCTGAGGCGGAGCCGGTGCCCCTTCGCTTGCAAGAGCCCACCTTTGCTATGCCCTGGGAAGCGCTCGAGCAAGCTTTTGCCAAGGGCGCTTCCCCCTGTGTCCTAAACTTTCCGCATAATCCCACTGGTCGCACTTTGCACCCGGAAGACCTCAAAGCGCTAGAGGCCCTAGCACAGCGCTATCCAGAGGTGATTTTTGTCGTAGATGAGGCCTATGAGCTCATGACATGGCATCCGACGGCGCCGCGGCCTGCAGCGCCCCTTAGCATCCGAAAGAGCCCAGCCCTTCGCCAGCGCAGTGTGATTATTGGCTCTTTAGGAAAGCTCTTGGGGATGACAGGCTGGCGCCTCGGGTATGTTTTGGCTCCACCCGCTTTGACAAGCGCCATTCGAAGCGTTCGGCAATTTATTTCCTTTTGTGCGCCCTCGAGTTTGCAGTGGGTGGCAGCAAGCTATTTAGAAAATAACCTCGATCGCGCGCGCTACTTTGATAGCTTACTTTTAGAGCGGCGCTCGTTATTTAGACAGCTTTTGCCGGAGTCGGTGCCGCTTTTGCCCTGTGAAGGGTCCTATTTTTATTTACTCCCTTATCGCGCCTTTTTTGGGGAGGTAGGCGATGTGTTTTTAGCGAAAAAGCTGGTGGTGGAGGCGGGTGTAGCACTGATTCCCCTAAGTCCCTTTTATCATGATGGCTATGATCCGGGCTATTTGCGGGTGTGCTTTGCCCGGCCGGTGGAGGTCCTAAAAGCGGGTGCCCAGCGGCTAACGGCTGCCTTGCTAAAGCGCTAAGTAAAAAAAATAAAAAAGGCGGCTCTCCCGCGAGAGCCGCCTTTGGAGCGTGTTAGCTGCGCCTATTCAGCGATGATCAGGCGTCCAAGCCGGGTGCCGCTACTTCCAATGAGACGCACTTGGTAGATGCCGGCTGGCAGCTTGACGTGCAGGGTTTGCGCCGCGCCTTCAAAGGTTTCACGAGCCACCAGGTGACCCGCTACGTCTAAAAGTTCAACCGTGTAGCGGTCTGCCGCGCTGGTGCTGATGGTAAAGGTGCCCGTGGTTGGGTTGGGGTAGAGACTAAAGGCGCTGCCGCTAGTCCCTACGAGCGTACTGGTGGTGACGTCGAGGTAAACGTAGTCGCTATCATTGCCGCAGGCGCCAGTGCCGTAGGTGCTCACTAGTAGAACCGTATACTGGCCGGCAGCAATGTTATTTATCGCGAAGGTTGAACCGCTACCCGTTTGGGTCGGTGAGCCGCTGGGTGGATTACCGCTATAAAGGGCCCAGTTATGAGTGAGGGTTTGATTGGTGACAGCTGTAAAGGTAAGGTTGGCCCCGGCGGTAATGGCTAGGGTCTGCCCCGTAACAACGTTGGTGCCATCACTGATGTCGGCCCGGGCTGAGTCTTCTACCGTAATGGTAACGGGGTTGCTTTGCAGTGTTACATCACAAGTGGGGCCATTCGGACTTGAAAAGGTGGCTTCGACGTAGAGTTGATCACCAGTACCAGTAGTGGCGGCGCTGGGTGTGTAGGTGTAAGTAGCGCTGGTTGCGCCTGAGATGGGGCTGCCGTTTAGGTACCATTGGTAGCTGGTAGCACCGCTGGTGGTCCCATCAAGGATGATGGGATTGGTATTGATGCAGACAGGAGCAGTCGGAGCGCCAGTGATGGCCGGCGTAGCGGGAGTATGAGTGTAGCCCGTGATGGAGAGTTCGAAGCGTCCCTCGTATGAGCTATAACCCTCCACAATAACATAAAGCGTATCACCAGCCCGTAGAAGCATGGTATCTCGAGTTAGACTCAAAAGATTGGCAGTAGTAGTGTAGGTATTGACATTGGGTCCAGCAATAGCCCTAATCTGAGAAGTAATACTGGGTGGAGAAATGCCTGCCGCCTGGCAGTTGCCTGAGCCTTGATCATCGTTTGTAATTGTGTCTTGAACTGTGGCGTTAATGAGGTGTATGTAGGTGTCATAGTTCGTGTTGGGTGAGCAGGTGTTGAGGTAGATAGAGTCGAGGCAAGCAGGTAAAACGACCATGAAAAAGAGATCCCTAGCTGCTGTGCCCTGACGTGCTCCATTAACGGTATTGAACACATTAGTAGTTCCAGGGCCATTCGTGCTATCCTGAATGACTGCCACCCAGGTCGAGCCGGAGGAGGTGAGAGTCACGGTTATAGCAGTGGCAGGACGGTTGCCAGGTCGGTCACTTAGATAAAGCTTGAGCGGCACATCTGAAGTGTCGACGGTCAAGGGAGGGCAACCGGGTACATTATTAGCCACCAACGCGATCAGGACACTATCACCGCTGGTGGGCAAAGTAAAATTAAGAGGTAAGCTACCCAAAACTCCTCCAGCCGTCCAGGTCACACCCCCATCTAGTGAGTAGATAAGCTGTAAAGTACCAGAAGCAGTGGGGGAATTAGTACCTGTGGTATCTAACTGCACCGTTTGCCCCCACGCGTAGGCTGATGAGAAAAACGGTGGCGTTGTAGTAACTAAGTTAGGAGCTACCAAGCTCGTTGGGCAGGAAAAGGGCGTCCCATCTAACTCATCGGCTCCTACGTCAGGTTTGGTACCCGGATCTCCATTTGCACCAGGTCCGGGGTTGGGGAGAGGACGAGACTGCCCATCAAAGTCGGTTGTACCGTTGTAGGTAGTATTTCCTCCATTGATGGCATTCGATACCGCCGAAGGATTTAGATGCAGGTCCGTATTGCTGACAAAAGGAACTGCCCCCGGCAGGTGCACGTTGCCATTAGCGTCTGGGTTAATGGAAGAACCTTGCCATGCTGAAATTGTGGCATAATTTGTACTACCAAGGCGACCAATATTGCTATTTGCTCCCAAGGCTTGGACGAAGTATAAGTTGTGATCTATACTTACACCTGAAAGGGCGGTAGCGAGAAGCGCGATTCCATAAGCGTCGGGATTACTGCCACCCACCTTTAAGGTATTTTGGATGAGATTACCATTTATGAGAATGCCTCCTTGAACGTTTAAGTGAAAGGTGATACCTGAGGAGGCACCTACTGTCGATACGTTATTACTATTGCTACCGAATAGGTGAATACTATTATGATACACCTCTAGGTTGGCATTGGATAGGGTTGCGGTGGCTGTTACGAAGATCCCAGAAGCCCAAAAGGTGCCTGTTGTTCCATAGCCATCTGCGTAGATATCCGCAATCATATTGTTATGCACACGGTTGGAAGGAATAGGAGAGATGAAGGATGAGGGAAGGTTGATGTAGATTCCATAACTTCCCCATCCCCCTGTTCCAGTATATCGAATACCATAAATCCAATTTCCTGTGATTTCTAAATTCTCGCAAGAGTCTAGACGAATTCCTGCGGCCCCATAATAGGTAGGATCATTATTTCTAATCACATTTTGCCGGGCTTGCACGGAGACTACGCCCAATAGGTGAATACCGCCGACATTAGAGCTCGCTGCCCATGTTGAATTCGTAGCGTCACCGATAGTATTACGAATTACACTAATGTTTTGTGTAATATTTCTGCGGCCACGTACGAGGATGGGCCGGCTAACCGAGTCAATCTTGCAGTTGGAGAAAATGATGCCGCGAGACGTGCCCACGCTGCTGGTTGGACTAACGGCACTCGAAAGAATACTACTATCACCTATGAAGATGCCCGCATAAGTGGTAGCAGCTGTGTTGCCGCGGATGATGACGCTGTCAATGACGATACCTTCCAGGTTGAGAGTGGGGAAAGCTGTCGAAGACACAAAGCCGATGACCCCGGTAGTAGTGCTGCCAATGGCTTGGCTCTTGAGGATGAGCTTGCCCGCTCCATTCAGCGTAAAATTGTGGATCATTCCGCGAAAGAGAAGTAAGAAGCGCTTATTAGTTGAGAAGTTTCTGGCGATGGTTACCTGACCGGGGTAATTAGTGAAGGTAAGTAGCACAGGCGCATTTGGCCCAGGCGTGGTGTAGGTGGTCAGGCTCAGGCCGTTAGCAGGTTCGCCCGCTGGGTCATAGCCGTTTTCTACGCTGAATGTCACACCAGGTGCAGCCACCCCACGCGCTACGAGCGAGTCAAACGCCTCCTGAATTGTGGCAAAACTTCCCCCACTAAAGTTTGAAGTTCCATTGATTACATAATTGCCGGCTAGCGGCTGGGCCTTCATTCCTGCCACAGAGAGCAGGACCACTACCGCAGCGAGTTCAACCCGAAGGGAGCTCAAGCTGCGTTTGGTCATTGACAATGGCCTCATAAGTCCTGCAAAGATACAACCCAACGTCCTATATTCTGGGATGGGGAAAAGATACCAAAACGAGGTTGGTATTTTGAATTAGGGCCGTACAAAGTGCAGCGTGTAAGGTCCTCTCATCGTCTGTAAGACGATGATGTATAAACCTGGCCCTAAGTGAGAGACTGGCAAGGAAACAAGCTGTTTCTGCGTAGTGGGTCCCATGACTTGTGTTTGTAAGAGGCGTCCGCCGATATCTGTCAGAAGAAGGCTAGCAGGCACTTCTAATAGGGGTGGATCGATTTCCACGAGAACTTTTTCGCTGGCAGGGTTGGGATAAAGGCGAATGGGTAGAGGTTTTGAACGCCAGCTAGCCGGCAAGGCCCCTACAAACCCATTTCGAAGCGTGAGGCTTGCTATCGTACGGGCTGATGTGTCTATGATAGCCAGGCGCACCGAATCGTCCCCGAAAACCTCCACTCGCCCATATGCATCACTAAAGTTTAGATTGCCGAGGCCCTGTCCGCCAGCGTTCCATAGTGAAAAGCTCTGCGAAATATTCGCATTAGGGCAGGTCCCTGGTAGAAGGGTACCAGCGTTTTCTAAAATAAACGCAATTTGTGAGTTTCGTTGTTGCAGGTTACCAGCCATAAGCTCTGGAAAGCCGGCATTCGTTCCGTCATCGATGGCAGAGGTATGCGAATCACTAGAAAGCCATATCACGTTTTTGATTCCGTGCCGACGACAAAAGTCTAAAATAGAGTCCTGCTCGGGCGCAAAGCCCGCCCAAGTATCTGTTAGTGCGGCCAATAACATTTTGCCGCTGCCCAAGCTGGGCAGGCTACAATCTTGCAAGGCTTTATTCCCAGACAAGGCTCTAAGGAGCTGTTGATACCCGCGGTTGAAGCTAACCCCTGTCACTACAAATTTCCAAGTCGCTGTAGAGTTACGAAGGCCGTTCAGGAGCCAGGCTCGTTGCTAAGCGCCAAGCATAGAGTGGTTAGAAGGCGGCGCAAAAACATCGTGTCACCTCGCCAGATGATGGCATTAAGGTCGGGGTCGCGGGCCGATCGATTGTCGCAAACGAAAATCTCGATGTTTCCTATGCGAATCTTATGATAAATCCCCTGGCTTGTGTCTACTAAAGGATAATGCGGGAAAAAGAAGTCATACGCCATGATGATATTTCGTCGGGCAAAGGCAGGATAAGAGAATTCGCGAAGGAGGGAATCACTAATGTGGGGAGAGGTGGTCTGGCTGGCATTGTCTGTTAAGTAGTCATAGTCTTCATACACATAATCAATCGGACTCACTTGGAAGAGCCGTTGAATATCTGGCCCGCCGTATCGAGCGTAATAAGTGGTACGAATGGTATCCCACCAAAACGCAAAACTGACGCTGTCCTGTGGGAGACGATTGTAGCGGAGGTCGGGATAGCCCCAATCTCCACACTGCAGAAAAATGAGGGGGGTATCTTGAGCTATTACCCGAAAAATCGGCTCGTGGCTAGGAGGGACATAGCCGAAAGCCTGACAAGAGCCAAAAGCAAAATGGAAGCGGCTGGCAGTCCCAGGACTAGGAAAGGTTCGCGTCAGGTGAATAGCTCCCGTATCTAGACCCGTAATGAACGGCTGCCAAAAGTAGCAGCTATTAGAGACTAGGCCGGAAATGGAGATTTTGCAGAAACCTTCTGCACCACATAACCCCGTGCGAACAGCAGCAGAACTCTAAGTAGAGTCCTGCCCATAACGCACGGTCACCGTTATGAATGAATCGGCCCACGCCAGCACCTGAAAAGAGGTATCTGTGACTGCGCCAGCAAAGGCAGACTTGATGGTTTGGGCAGATACTGCCCCCAAAGCGAAAAGGTACCGCATGGCTTAAATTTTAGTTCTTTCAAGTATTTTCAGCGTTAGACGGCTCAAACCAGCGTCCATCCTCGTCAATGAGGGCAATCAGGGCGTCGACGGCCTGGGCTTCGGGGACATTTTTTCGGACGATCTCCTTACCGCGGTAGAGGTGAATAGTGCCAGGTCCGGCACCGACATAACCATAATCGGCATCGGCCATTTCACCAGGACCATTGACGATGCAGCCCATGACGGCGATTTTGAGACCCTTGAGATGACCGGTTCGGGCTCGGATGCGGGCGGTGACCTCCTCGAGGTTGAAGAGTGTGCGACCACAGGAGGGGCAGGCGATATAATCTGTTCGCGTTAGACGCAGGCGAGCTGCCTGTAGGAGGTCGAAGGCCAAGCGGACGCCGACGGCCGGCGGCCGTTCGCTAATAGAGAGCCAGAGCCCATCTACAAACGCATCGGCGAGGAGTAGGCTAGTTTGGGCGCCCATCTCGACGGCTAGCGCATGAGCGGGGCGCGGCTCGGGGCTGTCTAAAGGCGGAGATAAGCGCAAGCGTGCTACCATAGGCGGACGGTAGCCAGCCTCTGCTGCGCGCAGACGCATCCAGCGCATAGCCATGGCCGGTAGGTCGCCTTCCGCTTCCATTACCCAGACCACCCCCTCTGCGCTTAAATAGCTGAGGTCTTCTCGCAGAAGGTCTGCCGGCGTAAGACGCACCCAGTTGAGCATAGGATGGCGTAGTCCGCTGGAAAGCCACTGGTCTACACTGGCAAAAAACGGCGTATCACTTGGCTGTGCAGTCTTTTCCCAGAGCGAAAAGTGATAAATGGCGCGGCTACGAGGTGGAAGCGGCTCCTGTGGCAGCTGACTACCTAGATAAATAAAATCCGGCGTCTGTTCGCCACCGTATAGACTAATACCCGTTGGAGTCTGGCTATGATCCGCGATCACAACGGCCGGCTGGTCGAGTCCCATAAGGTCGACTTTTCGGTCTGAATAGCGTCGGTAAATCAGACCGCCTTCGGGCCAGGTGGGCTCTGGGTAAGGCAGATGATGAGCGCGGTAACGCTCTGCAAAGGAAACGAGCGCCTTAGCGGTGGGCATTTCATTTTCTGGCGGTTCAGTAAGGGACACGCGAACCGTATCGCCGACTCCATCTAATAAAAGCGCTTCAATCCCGATTGCGGATTTGATACGGCCATCGGAGTCATCTCCCGCTTCCGTTACGCCGAGGTGTATCGGGTAGAGGCGCCCATGCGCCTGAAGGCGGGCTACCAGATGGCGGTAAGCTTGCACCATGACTACGGGATTGGAGGCCTTCATGGAGATGACGATTTGATAAAAGCCCTCCGCTTCACAAATCCGAACAAACTCCATAGCCGACTCGACCATACCCTCTGGTGTATCACCGTAGCGGCTTAAGATGCGGTCGGATAGCGAGCCGTGATTGACGCCGATGCGGATCGTGGTGCCGTATTCCTTGCAGATGCGCACCAGCGGCGCAAAGCGCTGGTAAATCCGCTCTAGCTCGGCCTGGTACTGCTCGTCGGTGTAGTCGTAATGCACAAAGTGCTTCTTATCGGCGTAGTTGCCGGGGTTGATGCGAACCTTTTCGACGAGGCGAGCGGCGATTTCGGCGGCGCGTGGGGTGTAGTGAATGTCTGCTACAAGTGGGATTCGGTATCCCCGGCGGCGCAGCTCAGTCTTGATGGTGCCTAAGGCCTCGGCTTCTTTCTGGCTCGGCGCAGTCAGCCGCACGTAGTCTGCGCCGGCTTCGGCGATTCGAATGACCTCTGCGACCACGGTCGGAATGTCCAGCGTGTCAGCCGTGGTCATCGTTTGCAGGCGGATAGGATTTTGCCCGCCTAGTGGTACGTCACCGATCGGTACCTCCAGCGTAGGCAAGCGCTTAGGGGCTACAAGCGACGTGTAGTAACTTCGCAGGGCCGGTAAGCTCGACATACGTCAAAGATATAATGCAATCTCTGCCTTAAACGGTTTAGCTTGTCATGGCTACTTATGCGGAAGGTTTCATGGGGAGAATAGTGGTTATCCTGATTTTGGCGGTTGTAGCGCAGGCACAACCGCCCGGTGGACGTTCTGGGGGTGGTATGCCGGGCCGCGCTCCGTTTAGTGGTGGGGAAGGTGGCGAGGAGCGGGGCCAACCTGTCTTGCGCGGCACGATCCGTGGGGTGCTGGTGGATAGCGTTACCAAGGAACCCCTAGCTTATGTGACCGTTTCGCTTCAGCGCGCGGAGAAGGTCATTGCTGGTGCGCTCTCTGATGACAAGGGCGTATTCGTACTGCGAGACGTGCCGATTGGGCGCTATCGATTGGTTCTGCAGCCGCTAGGCTGTGCCCCGACGGAAAAGCTCGTAGAGACGACCGCGCTTCGGCCTGATCTCAATGTGGGTACGCTGTATATTAGCCCGTCGGGTGTTGAGCTCTCGACCGTGGAGATCCAAGCCGAACGCAGCCCCGTCGCGTATCGCCCTGAAAAGATCGTCTACAATCCCTCTCAGGACCCCACGGTGCAGGGTGGCGATGCGATTGATGCCCTGCGTAAGATGCCAGCTGTCAACGTCGATCTCGATGGGAATATCCAGGTGCGGGGCAGTGGCGCGGTGCGCATTTATGTCGATGGAAAGCCCTCCTTGCTTTTTGCCAATAACCCATCGGATGCCCTCCGGGCCGTACCAGCCGACCAAATCGAACGCATCGAGCTGATTACCAATCCTTCTGCCCGGTATGAGGCAGAGGGCGCTGTGATTATCAACATCGTTCTTAAGCGTAATCACTTGGAGGGGCTTACAACGACGCTTAATGCCGGCCTCACCAATCAAATCGCTAACGGCAGTGCTACCCTTGGCGTTAAAATCGGCCGCTGGTCCCATACGCTCAATGTGAATGGTCGCTACCGTTATGCCGGCACGGGTTACACCGACTTTTATCGGCAGCAGGAGACGCCCCAAGGACCTATCACCCTCACCCAAAAGGGCTCCTTTTTGCCGAGGCGCTTCATGACGGGGCTCTTCTATGGCGGGGAGTATGTGCGCAATGCAGCCCACACGTACGCTTGGGGGCTCAACTTTCGCCATTTGGCTTTTGACCAGCTAAACGATCTAACCGTAGCTCTGACCTCACCTCTTCTGCAGGGTGGAACACCCGTTACATACACACGGTATACGCGATTTCCTTTGATTGACTGGGGCCTCAATGCCAACTTCGATTATACCTACAAGTCTCCTGCGCGATCGGGGGAGGAGCTATTCGTCTCCGTGCAAGGGGGCTACAGCCCACGTCAGCGGCGCTATACCCTAGACCAACCGGCTGCCCTGGATACTTTCTTTTTGCGGGAGCGTAGCTTCAATGATGCGCTCAACTACGACGGACACTTTCAGTTAGACTACACGCGTCCCCTGGGTGAGCGCTGGAAGCTAGAGACTGGCACGCGACTAAACTTTCGTGCGCTCTCCACGCAATCGCGCTATGAGCGGTATGATCGCTTTTTGGAGATTTACTACCCCTATACGGCTAGGGCGGATACTTCGACCTTTACCCAGTGGGTGCCCGCGGCTTATGTCTCCTTAGCTTGGGCTAAAGATCGCTGGCTTATGCGAGGCGGGCTGCGCTATGAGCACACGCTTAACGATGTGCTCTTTTTACGGGGGACTTTGCCCATCCGTCAGTCTTTTGGCAATCTCTTTCCCAATCTACTGCTTAGCTATAATGTCAGGGGGCTCTTTCCGCTGCAACTAAGCTATAGCCAGCGCATCCGACGGCCTTGGCTCCAGGAGCTCAATCCTTTTATTGATGCTGCGGACCCGCGAAACATCTCTTATGGCAACCCTAATCTCAGGCCTGAGCTTACGCACAGCGTGGAGCTGAGCTTTTTTCCCTTCGTGACTCTGTATGCGCGCTACACGGCTAACTCAGTCGAGAGTTATGCCTTTGTAGACGCGCAGGGCGTCACGAATAATACCTTTCTCAATGCTGGTCAGCGTGGCTATTATGGGGTCAATCTCTTCCTTCGCCGTAGCTTTTTCTCGGATAAGCTGACGCTGCAAGCCAATGGCGAGCTAGCCTATGTAGACATTCGAGCCGATTTAGGAACCTATCAGCTCCGGGGAACGGGTTACGAGTACAGTGTGCGCGGCTCTATTCAATACCGACCGCGAGCGGACTGGATTGTAGAGCTATCAGGCAATTACAACTCTCCCAGAGTAGCTTTGCAAGGCATCCGGCCTGTCTTTATGTTTCAGGAGCTTGGGATTCGAAAGACCTTTGCGGAGGGGCGCTGGTCCGTCGGGGCGCTCGTGTACAATCCCTTTTATCAGTATCTAAAGTTTCGTACTGAGATTACAAGTCCGGGCTTTGCACAGACGAGTGTAAACGCCATTCCGTTTCGGGTCTTTGGAATACAGGTTCGTTATCAGCGTACCCGCGCTGGCGAAAATTTCTGGCGGCGGCGCCGCAGCGGCCCGGCCATGGACAATGATGAGTGGTGATCAGCTTGGCGACTGACCTAATAGGGGTCTGACAGCTTCGATCCACTGCATTGGCCTCCTTACTCGATAAAATAGCTTCTCTCCGTTTCGAAGGAGGAAAACGATGTTATCCTGTCTACCGGAGAAAAAAGAAGGCTTATAAAAGCGGGGTATGGAGGGCTCGATGGCTTCTATTGCTTCGAGGGGGATCTCTCGGTAGGTAGCATCCGCCGGAGGCCTGAAGGATACCCGCTGTTCGATTAGGCGTTTGTTGGTCAGGTACAGGATTACCCATACCGGGCCATAGGGACGAGTGGGAACAGGGTCCCCCGCCTTCCGGGCAGCAGCGACGTACATATCACGATAAACCCACGACTTACCTGGTTTCAGTTGCGGGCAGAGGCCCTTATAAACACTTGGAAGATCAGCAGGAGGCTCGCTGTCATTGCGGCGGTCAAGATAACGAATTCGATAACTATAAAGAGACTGCTCTCTGAAATTAGCTTTTCAACGCCTCCGAAGCAGGCAAATCCCAGTCGCGTAAAATCAGGAAGGTGACGACTAAGGCAGCGATCAGCGCTACATTCGTTGGGACAATGGTCTTGAGAGTACCACGAATGACGGTTTTTGTCCAATTAGATGACATAGGCTTTATCAGTTAGAGTTTCTGGCTGTCTCGATATTGCGCTTCCACCAGTAGCCCCTGCCTTCGCCCACAGAAAGCGATAGCGTACGGTCTTTGAGCTCCAAAGTGACAGTCTTGTCCCTAATTCCACTGCGGACCTGCTCAATGTCCAGCAGATCGATCGTCTCCTGCTGAGGCGGCTCCCCGCTAAGTGAAAAGACCGGAGGGAGTGGGATGAGGATCGAGGCGCCGATTCGTGAGGATGGCTTTGACATTGGCCACGTGCTTTAGTGTGACAATCTCGTCGCCGGTCTGTCTTCTTGGACCCACCTTCAGGCCCGCTATGTACTTCATCCGAATCACTCGCTCCCCAGCCTGCAGGGTCGGCTTCAGACTAAAGCTAAGAATTAGCAATACCAGCGCATACGCGATGCCAAGTATGATTACGACGATAATGGCACTGATTAGGATTAGGTGGGCGGGGGGGAAATGTCCTGGAGTAGCTTTGCTAGGGTAGCGATAACACCATAGCGGTAATAAGCTACAAGTAACAACACCGCAACTAGGCTGATAAATAAGAGCAGTGGTATAGGCGGTTTGTGCATGCTAGCAAATATACTTTTAGGAGCGGGTTCTAATGCCCTTTAGCTAAAGCCGCCTTATGGTAGCAGACCTCTTAAGTAGAATCTGGAGCTAATGGTATTAGGCCCTTAGTGAGTACCTTTGGCTATGCGAATCCTGATAGGGCTAGCCTTGTGCTTTCTATGGGCTCAGCAAGATGCTGCCACTCGGGCTTTACTCCTCAAGTATGATGCGCAGTTTTGGCATCTAGACTTAGAAGTGTCGCATCTCTCGACGCAGCTCACGCGTGCGCGAGTTCTTACGCGGCTCGTGGTGACGGCGTCGGCGCTAGACACGTTAGCCTTTGAGCTGCATAGCCAACTCACGGTAGACTCGGTTCGCGTGAATGGGCAAAAGCTCGGTTTTATTCGTCGCGGTCATACGATTCGGATTCCCTTAGTGCCTCAGCCGACACAAGGCACAGTGCTAGAAGCGGAAGTCTTTTATCGGGGAACGCCGCCTAGCAGCAGTGGGAGTTTCTTTGGGGGCACTGGTATCTTCAATCGGGCCTCGCCCAGCTGGGGGAATCAAGTCACTTGGACCTTGACGCAGCCTTTTTATGCACACACCTGGTGGCCCTGTAAGCAAATCCTAACGGACAAAGCCGACTCGGTGTGGGTCTTCCTGACGGTGCCGACAAGCACCAGGGCTGGATCCAATGGCTTACTGGAAGGGGTAGATACGCTCACCGGCGGACGCCTGCGCTACCGCTGGAAGTCTCGTTATCCCATCGCCTACTACCTTGTAGCCTTTGCCGTAGCAGAATATATCGACTATAGCTTCTATGCCCCCATTCCGGGCCTAAGTCAGCCCGTTTTGGTGCAGAACTATATCTACAACAATCCGCAAACGCTTCCTACGTTTCAGTCAGAGATTGATACGACGGCAGGACTTTTACGGGAATTTTCGAAAGTATATGGGCCCTATCCATTTGCTGGCGAAAAGTATGGCCACATGATGGCGCCGTTTTCGGGCGGGATGGAACATCAGACGATGACGACGCAGGGCTTCTTCAGCTTTACGTTGACCGCGCATGAGCTAGCCCATCAGTGGTTTGGAGATTATGTAACTTGTGCTAGCTGGCAGGATATTTGGCTCAATGAAGGGTTTGCCTCCTATAGTGAATACGTGGCCATTCAGCGCTTAGGCACGGCTAGTGCCGCCCGAAATTGGCTCGTGGGTACGCATGATGACATTATCTCCAGTCCTTGCGGGAGCGTATGGGTTACCGATACGATCAATGACACTCGCATTTTCGATGGGCGCTTAACGTACAATAAGGGCGCCTACCTGCTGCACATGCTGCGCTACTGGGTAGGGAGCGACTCGTTATTTTTTGCGGGGCTGCGGGCTTATCTGCAGAGTAGGGCTTATGAGACGGCGCTGATGGGCGATTTTCGGGGGGCCTTTGAGCAAGCGACCGGTTTACCCTTAGGTACGTTTCTGCAGCAGTGGTATTATGGAGAGGGGCATCCCCGCTTCTCAGCCCGCTGGAATAGCGTAGGCACCGATGTTTGGATCGAACTCACCCAGCAGGGCAGTTGCCCTAATACAACGCCTTTCTTTGAGACGCCAGTTCCTATTCGGCTACAGCGCAGTGGTGCGCCGGACACCACGATTCGCCTCCAGCAAATAAGTCCCACTCAGCAATTTTATCTAAGTGGTGTGGGGGTGGTCACTGGCATTCAAATTGACCCGGATTATTGGCTTTTGCGGGAGGTGTTGAGTGTGACTAGGGATCAGACCTTAGGCTGGTCCGAAACTGCTCAGGCGGCAGATTTTAGTTTTTATCCACAGCCCCTGCTTGCGGGAGAGCCCCTGTATGTGCGTTCGGAGCATGGGGGCCATTTGCGCATTTACGATGGGGTAGGGCGAATTGTGATGGAAGGCCCTGTAGCGTCGGGCACAACAAGCTGGTCACTTCATCTGCCTGCGGGCCTTTATCGGCTTGTCTGGCAGCCTATAGCCGGCGCGCCTCATTGTGCTATGATGTGGGTGTTAGAGTAGTACACTGAAAAAAACGTATCTTAGGCACATGTTTTGGGCGGACGAAGATGGTATTGACATCGAGGCCTTGCGGCAGCAGTTTGAGCGGGATCTTGCGGCCAATAGCCTGCAGTATTACAGCCTGGAGGGTCTCGAGCAGCTCTTTGAGTGGTATCTAGAAGAGGGCGAGGATACCAAGGCGCGGCTGGTCCTCAACCACGCGGAGACATTATACCCCAAAGAGCCTCGTTTGCATCTGTGGCGGAGCTACCTGGCTTCACACGAGCGGCACTTTCGAGAAGCTTATCTTCACATTGAGAAAGCTTTCGAAGCTTTGCCGCCGGACCGGGCGGTGTATGAGCAGTACATAGCGGTGTCTGTACGGCTGGGCCGCCATCAGCAAGCGGCCCATCTGCTACTCGCTTATGCAGAAGACTATCCTGAAGTCGCTTGGGAGGTGTGGCGGTTTGGCGTCCAAGAATTCCACTATGCCCGTGCCTGGGATGCCCTAATATGGGCGGCTTGGCACGGATTTCATGTTGCATCAGACCGATGGGCTTATTTTGTCGAACGGCTCGTAAAAGGCTATAAGCGTTCGCAGCAGCTTGCCGGCGGGATCGCGGCTTTTTGGCGACAGCTGTGGCACACGCCTACAGATTTTGCTCTGTGGCTGGGGTTAGCTCGTCTTTATTATGAGAAAGGGGCTTATACGCTCGCGCTTCAAGCGCTAGAAGAGGTCCAGGGTCTCCTATCCTTTGCGGAGCACGTGGAAGACAGTTGGTGGGCCCAATGCTATTACTGGCGCGGTCGGGTTCAGGAGGCGCTAGAAGCTTGGGAAGCGGCTTATTACAGCTTTTTGTGGGCGCGTCGGTATGCGCCTCGGTCGCTGCGGGTCCAAGTAGCTCTCATTACCTACTATCATCGCAAGCAGCAGTGGGCCTTGGCGGAGCCTTACGTCCGTGCTTTGCTCCAAAGTGGTTGGGACCACCCGACTGCTTATCGCTTGATAGCGGACCAGCTCTGGGCACAAGGGGAATGGCGCCTTGCAGTACAATTTTACTGGAAGCTCTTAGGGGAGGCTAGTCATGCCGAACGGGCGATGGAGCGCCTATTATGGCACTATGCTGAGCTTCAAGAGCGGCGCGGTTTTCGCCGCTGTCTCAGAAAGGCGAGCCCCTTATTCGGTGACAAGCCAATGGTATGGCTTCGATGGAGCCAGCAGGCGCTAGCCCGGGGACAGCTCCTCCATGCTTGGTATCTCATCGATCATGCGGTAGAACGCTTGGGACTTCGCCTGGCACCGCTTTATTACTGGCATGCAGCGCTGAGCTGGCGCGTCGGCGAGTTTGGAAAAGCCTATCAGAGCTTAGAAAATGCGCTCTTGCGT
>CAZAXD010000001.1:142335-251357 GCA_964489015.1 uncultured Sphingobacterium sp.
CGCAGGAGTACGGTCTCTTCTTACGAGGGCTCAGCACTGCCAAAATTCCCCTTCCTTTGCAGAAACTCCTTCAGCGTTATGTCCCAACTGACCGAGTATCCGACTAATTTCTCGTTACCTGCACTACCCGTACGGACCCTGCCTCCTCGTACGACTGGTCTCACGATGGTCATGGATAAGGGCCTGGGACGACGGGCAGCCCAAGACCTAGTAGAGAATGCTGCGCCGTATTTTGACTTCGTCAAGCTTGGCTGGAGCACGGCTCTGCTGACTCGTAGTCTGCCGGATAAGCTTGCCATTTATCGCGAAGCGGGTATCCTGCCGTACTTCGGGGGTACCCTGTGGGAAGCCTTTCTGATTCGGGACGCCGTGGCGGATTTTCTCCGTCTACTCGAGCGTTACCAAGTCCGACTCGTCGAAATCTCTGATGGCAGTATAGAACAGCCGCATGCGGAGAAACTTCAGTGGATACACTTCTTCAAGGAAAGAGGCTTTACTGTTCTTTCCGAGGTCGGTAGTAAAGACGCTACGAAGGTCCTGCCGCCCTTTCGCTGGATTGAGCTTATTCAAGTGGAGTTAGAAGCTGGCTCTAGCTATGTCATTGCGGAGGCTCGTGAGAGCGGCACTGTCGGCATGTACCGCGCCACGGGTGAAGTGCGGGAAGGTCTAGTCGAGGAGGTCGTCCATGCGGTCCCGCCCGAGAAGCTTATCTTCGAAGCGCCTCAGCGGGCCCAGCAAGCGTGGTTTATCCGTCGCTTTGGCTCTAATGTCAATCTCGGCAATATTGCCCCTGACGACCTTATCAGCGTCGAGACCATGCGCTTAGGGCTTCGCGGCGATACCTTTCATGCATTTCTAAATTCGCGCTAGGTTGGTAGCGGTTGCCGTTATTAGCGGCCTTTTACTCTATGCCATACTCGCTATTTATGTCGAGCGAAAGGTAGCGGCTTTCATACAAGATCGGATAGGCCCAGTCGAAACGGGGCCGTGGGGTCTACTTCAGCCCGTGGCCGACGTAATCAAGCTACTACGTAAGCAGCCGGCCCGGCCTGCAGGCGCCGCTAAAGGTCTTTTTTGGGCGGCGCCCCTTCTGGCCTTTGCTAGTGTATGCGGTGCGCTCGCTTGGCTACCTTTTCTGCCAGCCGCTGCAGCTGATGGAATGGGGCTATGGTTGGCTTTGCTTCTCCTCCTCCTGGAGGCAGTGGCTCTTTTCGTGGCTGGGTGGAGTAGCTGCAGCAAGTACGCGCTGCTAGGCGCCTTTCGGTTGCTAGCGCTTGTACTCTCTTATGAGGTCCTACTTGGGGTGCTTTTGCTCCTTGTAGCCCTGCACTATGGCACCCTAGACCTGGTACTCATCGCACGCAAGCAGCAGACTACTTGGGGGCTTTTTCAAAGTTCGGGTTTTCTTCTGACAGGGCTCCTGTGGGTGGGGTATAGCTTTTTTGCAGCGCATCGGGCTCCGCTTGACCTGCCAGAGACAGAGTCCGAACTGGTGGCGGGTTATTTCACGGAATACAGTGGCATTGCTTTTGGCTTTTTTATGCTGGCCGAATATGCCATTATGGCCATTCAGGGATTTTGGTTGGCTTGGATTTTTCTAGGGACCAAATGGTGGTGGTTTTGGACCGCGCTTTTTGTGCTACTACAGATGATTACCCGTTGGAGCTGGCCGCGCTGGCGCCCCGATCAGGTCATCCGCCTGACTTGGTCCTATGGTTTGCCCATAGCCTTTTTGGCTTTTCTCATGGAGGCTCTTTGGCAACTCCTGTAGCGTAGTAGATTCTCCAGACCCGGATATCTAGCCTTGTCACGTCGTCAATGTTAAGCAGGTAGTTTCAACCCGTTCAGCGGTGCTGTAATTTTAGGAGGTTACCTTACGGTAGAAAGAGTGGGTTCTGGTTTGAATTTGCGGAATTCCAACGTATCTTCCTTTTTAGTGCGGCGGGGTGGTAATCGCTTAGGCTTTCCCGCTAACACGTGGGTGGGAAGAGACAGTTAAGGGAGTCGGAGACCGATAATAAGCACATCATCAATTTGGGGCAGGGTTCCGCGCCAAGCTTCGAAATTTTCTAAGAGCTTTTGGCGCTGGTCGGATAGGGACATAGAGCCAATGCTTTGAAGAAGCGCGCGCAGAGCCTTTGTGCCGAGTTTTTTGCTTTTAGGTCCGCCAGCCTGGTCTGCGTAGCCATCCGAAGCCAGATAAAGCACCGCACCGGCGCTAACCTCGGGGGTATGTGCGGTAAAAGGCCAAGAGACTTCCCGATACCCCACAGGTTGATGATCACCCGATGCTTCAAGAAGTTGGCCGTTCTGCCAGATCCAGAGAGGGCGATTGGCTCCTGAGAAGGCAATTTGAGTGGGGTTTGTTTTACTAAAGCGCAGAAGACCAATGTCCATGCCATCATAAAGGGCCTTATCGCCTTCAGCGGTTAATTCCTGAATGATGATCTCACGGGCGCGATCAAGAATGAGGTTTGTTTCAGTGATTTTTTCTTCTCGTACAGCTCGGGTTAGGGCCCGGCTACAGAGTACGCTCATCATAGCACCGGGCACGCCATGGCCTGTGCAGTCCGCTGCCGCCACAAAAATATAATCCTCCGTCTCCTCTACCCAGTAAAAGTCACCGGCTATGATGTCCTTGGGTTGATACAGCAAAAACGACTCAGGTAGTAGGCGCTGCCACCTTTCTTCAGAGGGTAAAAGCGCTTGCTGAATTCGTCGGGCATAGCGTATACTGTCTAAAATCTCACGGTTTTGCTCCTCAATGGTTTGCTTTTGAACCTCTAAGAGGGCTTTTTGCTTTTCAATGGCAGCTTTTGCCTCTTCAATGATTCTCTTTTGTCTCTTAGTTACAATGAGTGAACGATATGTAATTAATAGAATGACTAAAACAGAAAGCCCCACGGCAGTAATCACATAGGTCCATAACCGTTGCCGTTCTTCACGGGCTTGTGCTTGCGTTAGTTGCAATTCGTATTTGGCGCGTGCTTCGGCCTGCTGCTTTTCAAATTGGTACTCCATTTCCTTTTGGATGAGGGCTTTTTGATTTTCTTCTCTCGTAAGTGAGTCTTTGTATAGAACATACGTTTTATAGGCTGCAAGGGCTTTTTCATAATTCTTTGTATCCTGATAAATCTCAGATAGCGTATGATACGATTGGCTTAGAACAAAAAGAGCCCCTATATCCTTAGCCATTTGAATGGCTTTCTGTGTATAATAAAGGGCTACGTTGTATCTTTTTAAGCTAGAATAAGCATCCCCTAAAGTGAGTAGACTAAGGGAGTAGCCTTGTTTATCATTGAGCTCGTGGTAAATAGATGAAGCTTGATGAAAATAGGGAATAGCTTCTGCAGACCTTGCCTGATAGCGATAAATATTGCCGATATTTAAGAGACTTGCTGCTTGGGCGCGTTTGTTAGCTGTTTCAGTGCTAAGTTGTAAGGCTTTCTGAAAGCACTCTAAAGCCTTTTGGTATTTTCGCTCTTCTAGATAGACAGATCCGATATTACATAGCAAAGAGGCCTGCTCGCTTCTATTTCGCATCTCTTCATAAATGTGAAGAGCTTTTTCGTAGTACGTGATAGATTTTTCCATCTCCATCTGTATGGAGTATATGTTTCCTATATTTGATAAAACTGCTGCCTGATTGGACTTATGCCCGACTTCCTCGCTAATTTTTAGGGCTTCAAAGTAGTATTCTAAGCTTCGATAATAATCTCCTTGGGTATAGTGTAAGTTCCCAAGGCTAGTCAGGGTTCTTGCTATGTTATCTTTGTAGTCAATTTGCTTAAAGGTCTGTAAAGCGCGTAGATAATAGGTTAGCGCTTTTTGAGGATCACCCTCTACCCGATAAAGAACACCCAGCGTAAGGAACAAATTCCCTAGACTAATACCAGCTTCTCGGTTTGTTGTATCTGGAGTTGTCTTTTGAGCTAAACTCTCAGCTTGAGAAAGCGTTTGATGGGCCTTATCGGTTTGGCCAAGAACGAGCCCCTCAATCCAGCCTTTTTGAGCTAAAGCGCGTATAACAAGAGATGAGTCATTTGCTTTATGGGCGTGAGCTAACGCCTGTTCAATGTGAACTAAAGCGGAGTCGGGCTGGCGATTTCTGTAGTTTTCACTAAGTTTGTAATGAAGTCGGAAAAGCATCGTATCGGCTGCATAGCCTTTTTTGCCTTTCCACTCTGCCAGTTTTTGATAAAGCGAGTCGATGGTTTCTGGAGTATTCTGGCAATAGCCTATTAGAAAAATGCCAATGCCAAGCCATCTCATGAGTCAAAGATAAGAAAGGTAAAAAGAAGAATGGATGGCGGTTTGGGGGCCAGGTGATGTATTGCTGGGTTAGAAACTGCTGAATCCGATTAGGGTAGTTATAACGGCTAAGCTTCTCATGTTACAAGGATAAGTTTACGCATGTGGATTGAAAAGTTGGACTATGCTTTGGGGCTTTAGCTGACTCGGATGCCCAATATGGTCACGTCATCGATTTGAGCCACGTCCCCTCGCCACTGCTCAAGGCTCTCTGCTAACATTGCTCTTTGCTGGGCTGGGCTAAGGGCTGCTACGTTGGTGAGGAGGGTTTTGAGGGTTTTTGGGCTGAATTTTTTTCTACGGGGGCCGCCGAGCTGGTCGGCGTAGCCATCGCTGGCGAGGTAAAGCATGGTGCTGGGGGGCAGGGTGAGGTTGTGGGCGGTGAAGGGCTGTGGGTTTTCGTGGAAGCCGACGGGCTGGCGGTCGCCTTTGATTTCGAGGAATTTGGTTGTTGTGCACGATCCAGAGAAGCCGATTGGTGCCGGAGAATTGAATGTGGGCAGGGTTGTGTTTGGTGATTCGGATGAGGGCGATGTCCATGCTGTCGCGGAGGGCTTTTTCGCCGTCGGTGGCGAGTCTTTCGAGGATGATTTGGCGGGTGCGGTCTAAGATGTGGTTGGTGTCGGTGATGCCTTCTTCACGGACGGCTCTGGTGAGGGCTGAGGAGCAGAAGGACGCTCATCATGGCGCCTGGTACGCTGTGGCCGGTGCAGTCTGCGGCGGCGACAAAGAGGAAGTGGTTGGTTTCTTCGAGCCAGTAGAAGTCTCCTGCGACGATGTCCTTTGGGAGATAGAGGAGGAAGGAGTGTGGGCGGAGAGTTTGCTACTTTTGCATGGGTGGTAGGAGGGCGTTTTGGATGCGTTTGGCGTATTCGAGGCTATCCCGGAGGTCTTTGTAGAGGTTTTCGATGAGTTCTTTTTGGCGCTGGATTTCAGTTCTGGCTTTTTCGATGAGTTGTTTTTGTTGTTTGGTGACCTGGAGGGTTCTATAGGTGATGAGGAGGAGGATGGTGATGGAGGCGGCGATAGCGCTGATGAGATAGATCCAGAGGCGCTGCTGGGCTTGTTTGGCTCGCTCGTTAGCGATCTGAAGTTCGTGCTTGGCTTTTTCCTCGGCTTGTTTTTTTCGAATTGGTATTGTATTTCTTTTTGGACGAGGGCTTTTTGATTTTCTTCTTGGGCGAGGGAGTCCTTGTAGAGGACGTAGTTTTTGTAGGCTTGGAGGGCTTTGTGGTAGCGGTGGGTTTTTTCGTAGAGGGCGGAGAGGGAGGCGTAGACACCTGTTAGGTTGTCGATGTCCCCTATGCTTTCGGAGAGGGTGCGGGCTTTTTGGAGGTAGGATTCGGCGAGGCTGAAGCGGCCCAGCGTAGTGTACACACTCTCGATATGGCCGAGGCTAATAGCTTGGTCTTTTTTGTTTCCGATGTCTTCGTTGGTTTTTAGGGCTTTGAAGTAGTACTTGAGGGCTTTGGCGTAGTCACCTTGGTTCATGTACACATTCCCGATATTGCCGAGGTTAGCCGCTTGGCCTTGTTTATTTCCGAGTTTTTCGTTGAGTTTGAGGGCCTGGCCCCAGTAATGGAGGGCACTATCAAGCTGTCTCCTTAGCTCCAAAAAAGGCACCCAACCCATTCATCAGCCCAGCCCTGATTTGGTCAGGCTTGGGTCCATGAAGGGGAGCCAGTTTTGTCTGGGCCCGATTCAGCAGAGCAAAGGCTTCTTTGGGGTTACCCAGGATTGTGCCTGTCACCTAAGCCTTCTGACGGAGTGCCTCGGCTTCGCGGAGGGAGTCGCGCTGCCGCTGAGCGATGGCTATGGCCTGGTCAGCGTAGTACACGGCTGAGTCTGGCTGCGAGCCTTGATGGCCGACAGACAGGTCCATGTAGAGGCGGTAGCGTGTTGTATCGGCTATGTAACCGCCTTTGCCGTTCCAGCGGGCAAGCTCGCGGTGGAGGGAGTCGAGTTTGGCTGGGTTTTGGGCCAAAAGCGGCAGTGCTGCTACTAACAAAAGCAGTAGGGTTCTCATGCAACAAATTTAGGGCTATGGGGGCTCTTGAGGGAGCTTGTGCTTACTTTTGCAACATGCGATGCCTCATGGGGCTAGTGGTGGTAGGGCTAGCGCAGCCGCGGCTAGTATTTTCGGATAGTGTGCGCTCGGTGTACGTGTACCAGCTGGCCAATGGACTTACTGTGGTGGTGAGTCCCAATAAAGCGGAGCCTCGGGCTTTTGTGATGATTGCAGTTCGAGCGGGCAGCAAGCAGGACCCGCCAGATAATACGGGTTTGGCGCATTATCTTGAGCACCTGCTTTTCAAAGGCACGGATCGCTACGGTACCAAAAATTACGCCCAAGAGAAACCGTACCTGGATGCCATCGAGGCTTTATATGAGCAGTATAACCAGACGCGAGACTCTGTCATGCGTTCACGCCTTTACCAGCAGATCGATTCCGTGGCGCAGCTGGCCGTGCAATGGGCTATACCCAACGAGTACGACCGCATGGTGAGCGCTATAGGTGCCCAAGGAACTAATGCGTTTACGTCTTTTGATGTGACGGCTTACATCAACGACGTGCCGGCTCATCAGGTAGAAGCGCTGCTACGTCTTGAGGCCGAGCGGTTTCGGTATCCCGTTTTGCGCTTATTCCACACGGAGCTAGAAGCTGTCTACGAGGAGAAAAACATCGCCATTGATAACGACAATCGCGAGCTAAGTGAAAAGGTCATGGCGGCGCTTTTTCCGGATCATCCCTACGGCACGCAGACCACGATTGGCACCATCGAACACCTCAAAAATCCCTCTATTCGGGCGATTCGCCGTTACTACGAGACCTACTATGTGCCCAACAACATGGCGGTCATCGTGGCCGGCGATGTGGATCCTCAAAAGGTGGCGCTGTGGGTAGAGCGGTATTTTGGGGGCTTCTCGTCGAAACCGGTCCCACCATTCCCGCATGCGAAGGGGGCGCCCCCTCCGCCTCGTAAAAAGCCTATTCAGGTAGAGGCCGTGGGCCCTTCAGCCCCCTTTGTGGAGCTCGCCTTTCGGATGCCGCCTGCTAGCACGCGGGAAGTGCTCATCTTGCAGGTACTTGACCAGATTCTGTCTAACAGCGTCACCGGCCTTCTGGACGAGCTTTTGGTGCAGACCCACCTGGTAAAGAGTGTGGGCTCCTCCCCAGCCCTCTACGCAGACCACAGCGTGCACTATATCGTGGCGGAACCCAAGCCCGGTCAGACTCTAGAAGATGTTGAAAAACTCCTCTGGTCGGTTATTGAGCGGATCAAAAAGGGACAGTTTGATGAGCGGCTCATTGAAGCGGCTATTAATGACCTAGACTTTAGCCGGCAGCAAAGCTGGCGCAGTAATCGGCAGCGGGCTAGCTTACTGCTGCCTATTTTTATTGCGCAGCGGCCCTGGCACGAGGCCCTGCAAGATATCCAGGTGATGCGTACCATCACGAAGGCGGATATCGTCGCTTTCGCTAAGAAATATTATGTCCCAGGGCGAGTCGTGGTAGGCTACAAGCGGCAGGGCCCACGGCCTAGCTTGCCCAAGGTACCTAAGCCGCCTATTACGCCGCTTCAGATCGCCCGTGGTGACGTTTCAAGCTTTGCCCAGCAGTTTCTATCCGAGCAAGGCAGCGTAGTGGGGCCCAAACCGGATTTTATGGACTTCAGTCAGGTCCTTATGCCAGCGACTATTCTCGGCAAAGTCAACTTCTATGCCCTACGTAATACGGATGATAGCCTCTTTACCTTGGTTTGGTATCTGCCGCTTGGCAGTTGGCATGACAAGTGGCTGCCTATGCTCTTTTCGTATTTGGAGGAAGTGGGGCCTGCGGGCATGGGCGTTCAGGCTTTCAAACGGGCGCTTTTTCAGCTTGGCGCTCGTCTAAGTTTTTCGGTAGAGGCCGAGCAGAGTTATATTACCCTGCAGGGCCTAAGTCGGAACTTTATCCAGTCGGTGGCCCTCGTTCAGAGACTGCTCGCTAATCCAGAGGTTAATGAGCAAACATGGGCTTTTATTCGGAGTAATACGCTCAAAAATCGAGAGGATGCTAAAAAGAATCCGGCGACGATTAGCCGCATGCTCGCGCTTTATGGCTTGTATGGTCCGCGGCATCCTCAGACTTTTATTCCTACCCAGGCGGAGTTGATGAGCCTCTCGGCGCAGCAGGTTGTTGCGCATCTGACCCAGTTGTGGCGCTATCCCTGGGAGTTGTATTATGATGGTCTTCTCGCGGCGTCTGAAGTCGCTAAGCAGCTTGAAACCGTGCTGGCCATTTCAGATACTTGGCAAGCTCCGCCGGCTCCACAAGCCTTCTCCTTTCAGGAGACGCCCGGTGATAAGGCGCTCTTTGTCCACTTTCCTATGGTTCGGGCTGAGCTGCGATGGGTGCAGCGGTCGGTGCCTTATCAGGAAGACTTACGTCCCTATGCGCAGTTGTTTACGGAGTATTTTGGGAGTGGGATGTCGAGTGTGGTGTTTCAGCAAATTCGGGAGGCGAAAGGGCTTGCCTACAGCTCAGGCGCCTACTATGCGGCACCGTCTAACCCACGCTTACCTTATCATGCGTTTGGTTACATTAGTACTCAAGCCGATAAGCTTCCCGATGCGTATCGGGCCATGGAGGTGCTCTGGGACAGCCTTGCCATTGACGAGAGGCCTGCGGAAGTGGCGCGGCAAGCCCTTTTAGCGCAGATGGCTACCGAGCGTTTGCGGCATGAGGCGGTTTTCAGTGCTTTTTGGCAAGCGCGCTGCTTCGGTAAACGTTATGATCTGCGTGCTGATGTATACAAAGCCCTCTTCAATCTAAAAGCTACGGACCTTACCTGGTTTTATCAGCGATACATCCAGGGGCAGCCTCGCCTGTTATTAGTGGTGGGCGATCGCGAGCGTTTGCCTTTAGCCGAGCTTCAAAAACAAAATCGACAGATTCGGGAAGTGAGCTTGGAGGAGGTATTTGGGTACTAGGGCGCCTCAAGGGGCTGGAGGCGCCCTAGCCGCGCTGGAGCGGCGGAAAGATTTCGAGAAAGCGGGTGTTGTAGGTCCCTTTTTGGAAGGCTTCCGTTTTGAGGATTTCTTTGAGAATAGGAATGGTCGTTTTCATGCCAGGCCCCTCGATGATAAACTCATCTAGGGCGCGAAGCATCTTGTTGATAACCTCTTCCCGTGAGAAGTCTGCTACGATGAGCTTAGCGATCATGGAGTCGTAATAAGGCGGTACTTGATACCCGGCATACACGTGCGTGTCCACTCTCACGCCGTGGCCACCAGGCTTGTGGAAGTGTTCGATCTTGCCGGGCGTGGGGCGAAAGCCCTGATAAGGATCTTCTGCGTTGATACGCACTTCCATAGCCCAGCGCTCTTTTGGAAAGTAATGCCGACCTGACACCGGGACCCCTGCTGCAACTTTGATTTGCTCCTTGATGAGGTCGAAAAAGAAAATTTCCTCGGTGACTGGATGCTCTACCTGGATACGGGTATTCATCTCCATGAAGTAAAACTCGCCTGTATCCTGGTCGAAGATGAACTCAACGGTGCCGGCGCTTTCGTAGCGGATGTATTTGGCGAGGCGAATGGCGGCTTCACCGATGCGCTCGCGCAGTTCGGGTGTGATCACGGGGCTTGGGGCCTCCTCGATGAGCTTTTGATGGCGACGCTGGATCGTGCAGTCCCGCTCGGAGAGGTGGGATACATTGCCATACTGATCGCCCACCACCTGTACCTCGATGTGGCGCGGATTTTGGATGTACTTCTCCATGTAGAGCCCGTCGTTGCCGAAGGCTGCAGCGGCTTCGGCGCGGGCGATCGTCCACGCATCCTCGAGCTCTTCTTTGCGCCAGACGATCCGCATGCCTTTTCCGCCGCCACCCGCTGTGGCCTTGAGAAGGACTGGATAGCCGATTTCACTCGCTACCTGATGCGCCTCACTTAGGTTTTCTAAAACGCCCTCGGAGCCGGGCACGACCGGAACGCCGGCTTTTTTAGCGGTGGCCTTGGCGGTAGCTTTATCCCCCATGGCGGCGATGGCCTCAGGTGAGGGCCCGATGAATTTTACACCGTATTCGGCGCAGATTGAGGCAAACTTCTCATTCTCGGACAAGAATCCATAGCCGGGGTGAATGGCGTCTGCGGCCGTGACTTCGACCGCCGACATAATGGCCGGGATGTTGAGGTAGCTGTCTTTGCTAGCGGGTGGTCCGATACATACCGCCTCGTCGGCAAAGCGTACATGCAAACTCTCTCGGTCGGCCGTTGAATAAACCGCTACGGTCGAGATACCCATCTCACGGCATGTACGAATAATCCGCAGCGCAATCTCGCCGCGATTGGCAATCAAAATCTTCTTAAACATGCTCAGCTTAGTGGTTCGACTTCGAAGAGCGGCTGGTCGTACTCGACGGGCTGGGCATTTTCAACGAGAATACGTACGATCTTGCCGGCGACTTCGGCCTGAATCTCGTTGAAAAGTTTCATGGCTTCTATAATGCAGACCACCTGGCCAGGTTGGACAATATCGCCTACCTGCACATAAGGAGGCTTTTCCGGGCTCGGTGCGCGGTAAAAGGTGCCAACCATGGGCGAACGGATAAAGGTTGTGTTCTTAGTGGGTTCTGGGGGGGCAGTCGTTGGCTTAGATTCGGGGGCGGGTGTGGGTGTCGTTACGGGCGCTGGGACTGCCGGTAGGACTGCTGAGGCCGGCGTGGGTACTACGACAGGCGCCAAGGCTGGGCCACCTCGGCGAATCGTCAGCTTCCACTCTGGCTGCTCAATGATGACCTCCGCGAAGTCACTCTTGCTGACAAAGCGTAAAACCTCCAAAATATCTTTCATGGCCATATCGTTAGCTTTTGACACGCTCGATGTATTCTTTTTTGCGGGTATCGACTTTGACCTTATCCCCGGCTTCTACGAAAAGCGGGACCTTGATGCGGGCGCCAGAAGAAAGCACAGCGCCTTTCATGATGTTGGTCACGCTGTCCCCCTTGACAGCCATCTCGGCTTCTACGACCTCTAAAACGACAAATTGTGGCAGCTCTACAAATAAAAGCGTGTCGGTGTCGGCATCCCAGAGCGCTTCGCAGGCTTGATTTTCTGTCAGAAACTCTAATCCCCGCACTTGAGCCGTCTGGGCTGCAAACTGCTCAAAGCTTTCTGTCTCCATGAAGTGGTAGTACGTGCCATCATTGTAGAGATACTGACAAGGGCGCCGTTCTACTCGAACTGGCTCGATGCGTACCCCCGACGGAAAATTCCGCTCAAAGACGCGCTCCGTCAGAACGTTCTTGAGTCGGGTATAGACATAGGGATTGCCCTTGCCGGGCTTGACATGTTGAAATTCTACTACTTCATAGAGCTCACCGTCCAGCCGTAAAATCATGCCATTCGAGATATCTACTGCTTGCGCCATCTACACAAAGGTGCAAAAAAGCGGCTATCCTTAGTGGGCGCGTCAGCCCTGCATTTTTGTTACCTTTGTCTGGATATGCAAGTGACTACCATAGTGACCCGTGGCGGTGCCTTTCTGATTCAGGAAACGCCAGCGGAGGCGGTTTTTATCCCTGAGGAGTGGAATGAAGAGCAGCGTCAGCTAGCTAAGCTCTGCGAAGACTTCCTCGAGAAAGAAGTCTATCCCCGCCTAGACGAAATCGACTACGGGGATCCCACCCAAATCATACCCGAGATCCTGCGCAAAGCGGCTGACCTTGGCTTTCTGGGCCTAACGGTGCCGGATGCCTACGGCGGTTTAGGGGCAGACTTTTTGACGGGCATGCTCTTCACCGAAAAAATGGGCCCTTCTCATTCCGTAGCCGTGGCTCTGCTGGCGCATACAGGGATTGGAACCCTGCCTATCTTATACTTTGGTAACGCCGTCCAGAAGGAAAAGTACCTGCCTAAGCTCGTCACCGGTGAACTCTTTGCAGCCTATTGTCTTACAGAGCCGGGCTCCGGATCGGATGCGTTAGGCGCTCGTACCAAGGCGATCCCGTCGGCTGATGGAAAAACGTATGCGCTCACAGGCCAGAAAATGTGGATCACCAATGGCGGCTTTGCTGATCTCTTTACGGTCTTTGCCAAAATCAATGGCGAGCAGTTTACAGCCTTTCTCGTAGAGCGAAGCTTCCCCGGCGTGTCCGTAGGCGCTGAGGAAAAGAAAATGGGGATTAAGGGCTCCTCTACGCGTCAGGTCTTTTTCCAAGATACGCCGGTGCCCGCTGAGAATGTCTTAGGCGAAATCGGCAAGGGGCACGTGATTGCCTTCAACATCTTGAATATTGGCCGTATTAAGCTGGCAGCTGCCACCTTGGGCTCCTGTAAGCGGCTTATTGACATTTCGGTCCGGTACGCCAACGAACGCCATCAGTTTGGAAAGCCGATAGCGAGCTTTGGGGCTATTCAGGAGAAACTGGCGCAGATTACGACCCAAACCTGGGCCTTGGAGTCGGCTACGTACCGGGCTTCAGCGGACATTCAACGCTACGAGCAGCACCTATTGGCGCAGGGCCAGCCCTATGAAAAAGCCCTCCTCGGCGCCGCACAAGAGTATGCCGCCGAATGCGCCCTGCTCAAGGTCTTCGGCTCCGAGACGCTCGATTACGTCGTCGACGAAGCCGTACAAATCCATGGCGGCTACGGCTACTCGGCGGAATACCCCGTTGAGCGGGCCTATCGCGATAGCCGCATCAACCGCATCTACGAGGGGACCAATGAAATTAACCGCATGTTAAGTGTGGATTACATCCTCCGCAAGGCCATGAAAGGTGAGCTTGACCTCCTCTCGGCCGCCATGAAGGTCCAAGGTGAGCTCATGAGCATTCCAGAATTTGGGGCCGAAAACGGCGGCTTTCTGACGGCGGAGCGGAAAGCCATCCAAAACCTCAAAAAAGCTATCCTCATGACGGCCGGCTATGCCGCGCAGAAATACATGCAAGCGCTCGCCGAGGAGCAAGAGATCCTAATGGCTGTCGCGGATATGCTCTTAGATGCGTATGTGGCGGAGTCTATGCTGCTTCGCGTTGAGAAGTTAGCCCAGCAGCGAGGCGAAGGGGCGGTAGCGGACTTCGTGGCGATGTTGCAGCTTTATCTCGTGCAAGCGCAGGAACGGGCCGCCTCGGCAGGACGCAAGGCCATCCTTCGAGCCGCAAGCGGGGATGAACGGCGTGTGCTCCTCATGGGGCTCAAACGCTTCACCAAGCCGCTCGAAGTAGACCTCGTAGCCCTTCAGCGGCAAATCGCCCAGACCCTCATCGAGGCCGGCCGGTACCCGTACGCCGTCTGCTAAAGCAGTTCAACGCCTTTTGTGGTCGGGGGGCAAAGACGAAAAAGCCCCCGCTTACCTATCTTTGTGAGAGTATGGTGAGTGTATGGCTTGCCTTGGCTTTCTTACTAATGGGCTTAGCGGTAGGCGTGGGAGTAGGTCTGTGGCTGGCGCGTAGCAGTCTGGCGGGTCAACTGGGCGATTTACAGCAGCAGCTTCGGCAGCGGGATGAGCGAGTAGGGCAGTATGAGTCCGAGCTGCGGCAAGCCCTGCAAGACAGAGCCCGCTTCGAGCAGCAAGCCCAGCAAGCGCAGGACCTTTTAGCTCAAAATCAGCACCTACAAGCACAAGTGACAGAGCTTCAGAGCCAGATAGCGGCTTTACGCACTGAGAAAGAAGCCGACCGCGAAAAGCTCGCTTGGATCGAAACGGCTCAGCAGAGTCTACAAGCTACCTTCGAAGCGCTGGCCAGCCGCGCCTTGGACCGTAATGTAGAGCAGTTTCTGCGCTCTGCCGAAGAGCGGCTCTCCGCCCTACGAGAGCAGTTGTATGGCGGTCTTAATACGCACAAGGAGAGCATTCTAGGCACCGTACAGCCGCTTCAGCAGTCTCTCAAGCTTCTAGAAGAGCACGTGCGTCAGCTGGAGAGAGCGCGAGAGGGTGCCTATCAGGCCCTCAAGCAGCAGATCGACCAGCTTCTCCAGCTGCAGCGTCACCTCCAGGATAGCACGGCTCGGCTTCAAGAAGCCCTCCGAAATCCTCAAGCTCGCGGCGCTTGGGGCGAAATGCAACTGCGCAATATCATCGAAATGGCGGGGCTGATGCGGCATGTGGACTTTTTAGAGCAGGTGAGCATGGGAGATGGCCGCCCCGATGTCGTCGTCTTACTACCGGATGGAGGCTATCTTCCCATAGATGCTAAGGTGCCTATGAGCGGCTACCTAGAAGCCTTTAGCAAGGCCGACCCTAGCGAGCGGACCCAGGGCCTGCAGCAGCACCTTAAGGACCTGAGAGCCCACATCGATAAGCTTAGCCAGCGCGACTATCTCAAGGGTCTCTCCCTGAGTGGCCAGGCTAAGCTACGTCGGGCGCCAGACTTTGTAGTGCTCTTTTTGCCGCTTGAGGGGCTTCTGGCTACTGCGCTCGAGTACATGCCCGATTTGTACGAGTACGCCTTTCAAAAGCGTGTCATCCTGACCACGCCCTCTACGCTCTTAGCGCTGCTCAAGGCGGTGGCTTTTGGGTGGCTCCGTCAGAATTATGCCGATAATATTCGCGAGATTGCCAAAGAAGGCAAGGATCTCTATGAGCGGCTCGTTACATTTGCCAAGCATCTGGAGGGGCTGGGCAAAGCCATACAGACGACGGTCGAGCGCTATAACGAAACAATTAGCTCTTACGAAAAGCGGTTATTGCCTGCAGGGCGGCGCTTTGAGGCCCTTAGCAGCAAGACCGAAAAGCTAGCTTCTCTGCCGTCGATAGAAGAATCTGTCCGTCCCCTGCAGAATGTCCCTAAAGACGGAGCCCAAGGGTGATACGGACCGTTGCAGAAGGTGAGCGTATTTTGCTCACAATTCGGCGTATGGCTGCTCAGATGGCAGAGGGTTTCGCCGATCGGGACTGGGTGATAGTGGGGATCCCAGCCCGAGGTTATGCGTTTGCCCAGCGCCTACACAAAGAGCTAGAGGCCCTCCTGAGGCGAGAGGTTGCATTAGGTAGCTTAGATGTGACGTTTTACCGCGATGACATTGGACGGCAGGCTCAGTTGAAAGTACCTTATCCCTCTACCTTGCCTTTTTCGATCGAGGGGGCTGCGATTTGGCTTGTCGATGATGTGCTATACACAGGACGAACAGTCCGTAGCGCGCTGGAGGCCCTGAGAGACGTCGGGCGGCCGGCTATTGTTCGGTTGGCGGTGCTCGTCGACCGTCAGGGGCATCGCGAGCTCCCCATTGCACCGGATTGTGTGGGTTATACGATCGATACTACCCCGCAGGAGAAAGTGCTAGTTCGCTTGGACCAGGATCCGCCTACGATCAAGATCGTTTATGGCTAAGCGTGACCTAATTGGCATTCGCGAATTGGCGCCTGAGACGATACAGTTGCTTTATGAGCTATCGGATCGGTTTTATGACGTGCTGCATACGCAGACGCGCAAGGTTCCGGCTTTAGCGGGCCGAGCGGTGGCCTTGCTTTTCTTTGAGAGCTCAACCCGAACTCGTTTTAGCTTTGAGTTGGCAGCCAAGCGTTTAGGGGCTGATACGGTGGCTTTCTCTGCAGGCGGCTCGAGCTTAGATAAGGGCGAATCTATTCTAGATACAGCGAGAAACATCCTGGCCATGGGCGTGGATGCGCTCGTAGTTCGGCATAAGGTCGTGGGCACCTCGCATTTTCTGGCGCGTCAACTACCTGTTCCTGTTCTCAATGCAGGGGATGGCACGCATGAGCACCCTACACAGGCCCTATTAGATACTTATACGCTGCGGCGGCACTTTGGACAATTGGAGGGGGTAGAGCTTGCGATTGTGGGGGACTTGTTTCATAGTCGGGTGGCGTTGTCTCATTTGATTTTAGCGCCGAAGGTTGGCCTGCGTTTACGTCTATGTGCGCCGCCCTCGCTAGTTCCACCTTGGTGGTATGAGCTGGGCTGGCCAGTTTATCACGATGTCAAGGCGGCAATACGCGGGGCCGATGCTATTCTCGTCCTGCGCATGCAAAAGGAGCGTCTCACGCATTGGCCTATCGCCTCGTGGGAAGAGTATACCCGCTTCTATCAAGTCCGGCTGGAGTACCTCTCGCCTCAGCAGGTGCTTTTGCACCCGGGACCTATCAATTGGGGGGTAGAGCTGGACGGCCGGCTTATGGAGTGGGGTCCAAGTCGGATCCTCGACCAGGTCGAAGCCGGTGTAGCGATTCGTATGGCGGCCTTGTATTGGGCTTTAGGTCTCTCAGAAGCTTAACCCCCAAACGCAGCGAGCCGATGCGCCACCGTGAGGGTGATAGCGCCCCCCTTTTACTGGTCATAGCGGGCCCCACGGGATCCGGAAAAACCGCGCTTTCGCTGGCGCTCTATGCGCGCTATGGCTGGCCTATCATCAGCGCGGACTCGCGTCAGGTCTACCGATACATGGATATTGGCACCAATAAGCTGCCCCAAGCGGTGCGAGCCCAGGTGCCGCACGCCCTTATCGACGTTTTGTGGCCCAACGAGCCCTACAGCGCAGCGGCGTTTATGCGGGCGGCTGACGAGGTAATCCGAGCTTGGGGGCGGTTGCGACCGGTCATTCAGGTAGTAGGGGGAACGGGGTTTTACATCGAGGCGCTCCTGTGGGGACTGCCCCAGATACAGCCTGCTGACCCCGCCGTGCGGCAAATCGTTTCGGACTACTACAAGCAGCGCGGGCTAGCGGGGCTGGTCCGCTGGCTAAAGTCGGTAGACCCCCTTACGGCTGACAACATCGATTTGGCTAATCCGCGTCGGGTTCAGCGAGCCTTGGAGGTGTATCTCACGACAGGTCAGCCCTGGCGCTCGTTCCTAAAGCCCGAACGGCAAGCCCGCTATGATCACCTCATTATCGTGCTTATCCAGCCGCGGGACCGTTTGTATCAGGCCATCGAGGTCCGTACCCGTGAGCAGGTTCGGTATGGCTGGCTGGAGGAGACGGAGTTTTTGCTAGCACAGGGCTATCAGCCCACACACCCCGGCTTGCAGACCCTAGGGTACAAGGAGTGCTTAGCTTGTCTAAGGGGGAATTTGCCGGTAGGACAGCTGACAGCAGCGATAGCCCAGGCCAATCGCCATTATGCTCGGCGGCAGATCACTTGGTGGCGTCACCATCCGCATGACTTGTGGCTGGAAGGGTTAGCGGAATCAGCCCAAATAAAAGCGATTCATAGCTATCTGCAAGACCGAGGGCTTCGCTTGCACTGAGAAAAATTCTGTACTTTTGCCCGCCATCCTATGCCAACGATCCAGCAGCTTATTCGGTTAGGACGCAAACCGAAAGTGCGAAAGAGCAAGTCGCCGGCCTTAGCGGCGTGCCCGCAGCGTCGGGGGACTTGTACGAAGGTGTATACCACGACGCCCAAAAAACCGAACTCTGCGCTTCGAAAAGTAGCTAAGGTTCGCCTAACGAGTGGTTACGAAGTTATTGCCTACATTCCTGGTGAAGGTCACAACCTTCAAGAGCACTCCGTCGTGCTTGTTCGGGGTGGACGGGTAAAGGACCTGCCTGGTGTGCGCTATCATATTGTGCGTGGCGCCCTGGAATGTGCTGGCGTCGATAAGCGTCGCCAGGGTCGCTCGCTTTATGGTGCGAAGCGTCCTAAGAAAGGGGCGCCTGCCGCTGCCGGTAAAACTCCCCAAAAAGGAGGTAAAAAATGAGAAAGGGCCAGCCCGAGCCGCGTAAAATCCAGCCCGATCCGAAATTCGGTAGTGAGATTATTGCCCGCTTCGTCAATAAGCTCATGAGGGAGGGCAAGAAGAGTAAGTCTTACCGAATCTTTTATCAAGCGCTGGATGTAATCGCGCAAAAGACTCAGCAAAATCCGCTAGATGTCTTTCAAGCGGCTGTCAATAATGCTATGCCGCTCTTGGAGGTGCGTCCTAGGCGGGTGGGGGGGGCTACGCTGCAAGTGCCGGTAGAGCCGCAGCCGCATCGCCGCCTCTCGTTATCTATGCGCTGGCTGATTGATGCAGCGCGCAAGCGGCCGGAAAAGACTATGGCCGAAAGGTTGGCGGCTGAACTTATCGCCGCCGCCAAAAATGAAGGGGCTGCCATCAAAAAGCGCGATGAAACGCATCGTATGGCCGAAGCCAACAAGGCCTTTGCTTACTTTAGATATTAGACTCGTATGCCGATAGACCCGAATATTCCGCTAGCGCGCTGTCGTAACATTGGGATTGCAGCGCACATTGATGCCGGAAAGACTACGACGACCGAGCGTATTTTGTACTACACTGGTCTGACGCACAAGCTCGGCGAAGTGCATGAAGGAACCGCTACCATGGATTACCTGCCCCAGGAGCGGGAGCGGGGGATTACCATCACGGCGGCGGCCACGACTACTTACTGGAACTGGCAGGATCAGAAGTATCGAATCAACATCATCGATACACCGGGCCACGTTGACTTTACGGTAGAGGTCGAGCGCTCGATGCGTGTGCTAGATGGGGCTGTAGCGGTCTTCTGTGGGGTGGCTGGGGTGCAGCCGCAGTCTGAGACGGTCTGGCGGCAGGCGAATCGATACAGCGTGCCTCGCGTTTGCTTCGTCAATAAGATGGACCGAGCCGGTGCCAACTTTTTTGCGGTGGTGGAGCAGATTCGCGAACGGCTTGGTGCCAAGGCGGTCCCGATTCAGGTCCCCATCGGTGCTGAAGAACAATTTAAGGGCGTGGTCGACCTGATTGCCATGGAAGGGCGCATCTGGAATGAAGAAGATCAGGGGATGACCTACAAGGTCGTGCCTATTCCGGACGAGCTTCAGGCTGACGTCGAAAAGTGGCGCACCTTCCTGCTGGAGATGGTGGCCGAATATGACGATGCCCTCATGGAGAAGTACTTCTCCGATCCGAGTAGCATCACCCAAGAGGAGGTTCGGGCTGCCCTTCGAAAGGGGACGCTGCAGCAAGAACTCTTTCCGGTGCTTGCCGGCTCAGCCTTTAAGAATAAGGGTGTGCAGGCGCTACTAGATGCGGTTTGTGCGTTTTTGCCAAGTCCTCTCGATATAGCGGCGGTGAAAGGCACTAATCCCAAGACCGGCGAAGAAGAGGTCCGACCGGTCGATGCGAATGCTCCTTTTGCAGCGCTGGCTTTTAAGATCGTCACAGATCCGTATGTCGGCCGCCTTACCTTTATTCGAGTCTATTCTGGCATTCTCAAGGCGGGTTCTTACGTGCTCAATAGCCGTACCGGGCAGAAAGAGCGCGTGAGCCGCCTCATCCAGCTGCATGCTAACAAGCAAAATCTCGTAGATGAGCTAGCGGTCGGGGATATTGGAGCCGTGGTCGGTATCCGCGAGGTGCGGACCGGTGATACGCTCTGTGATGAAGCGTATCCGATCGCGCTCGAAGCGATGACCTTCCCCGAGCCCGTTATCCAGAAGGCCATCGAACCGAAGACCCAGGCCGACTCGGATAAGCTCTCTACGGCGCTCTCCAAGCTGTCAGAAGAGGACCCGACCTTCCGTTATTGGGTCGATGAGGAGTCGCTCCAGACCATTATCGCCGGGATGGGCGAACTGCACCTAGAGATCATCGTGGATCGGCTGCGCCGAGAATTTAAGGTGGAAGTCAATGAAGGGGAGCCCCAGGTTGCCTACCGCGAAACGATTACCGGCAGTGTCACGCATCGCGAGCTCTTCAAAAAGCAAACGGGTGGGCGAGGTAAGTATGCGGATGTTGTCATTGAATTTTCGCCGCTAGAGGGCAAGCACTTCGAATTTGTGAACGAAATCAAGGGTGGCGTTATCCCGCGAGAGTTTATTCCAGCTGTAGAAAAGGGTATCTTGCAGGCGATGCAAGACGGAATTCTGGCGGGCTACCCGGCGACAGGGATTCTGGCGCGGCTTTTTGATGGGAGCTATCACGAAGTAGACTCGGATAGCTTGTCCTTTGAGATAGCGGGGCGGTATGCTTTCCGGGAAGGCTGTCGGAAGGCAAGTCCTATTATCTTGGAGCCTATCATGAAGGTCGAGGTCGAGACGCCGGATGAATACACAGGGGGTATCGTCGGCGATCTCAACCGGCGGCGTGGTCAGATTACGGGTATGAGCACGCGGGGTGGCTTGCAAGTCGTGACCGCCCTTGTCCCGCTCAAGGAGCTCTTTGGGTATGTGACCCAACTTCGTACCCTTTCTTCCGGGCGCGCGTACGCCGTGATGGAGTTCTCGCATTATCAGCCTGTGCCGCCGCATATTCAAGAGCAAATCGTGGCTCAATCCAAAGGTGTCAAAGCCATCAAAGAACAGGTATAACTATGACTCAGATCCAACGTATACGCATCAAGCTCAAATCTTACGACCACTCGCTGATTGACCGCTCGGCAGAGCGTATCGTCAAAGCCGTTAGGTCGGTCGGGGCCGTCGTCAAGGGACCGATTCCCCTTCCCACCGAAAAGATGCTGGTAACCGTAAACCGTTCGCCTCACGTCCACAAGGAGTCCCGTGAGCAGTTTCAGATCAAGTACCACCGTCGCCTCATAGATATTTACAATAACCTGAAGGAGGTCGTGGAGGAAATCTCGAAAATCGACCTTCCAGAAGGCGTAGAAGTCGAAATTAAGTGAGGATATGGCTGGACTCATCGGTAAGAAGGTCGGTATGACTTCCTTTATCACACCCGAGGGGGATGTGGCATGTACCGTGATTCAAGCGGGACCTTGTCCGATTGTGGCAGTTCGCACGCCAGAAAAGCATGGCTATGCAGCCCTTCAACTGGGCTTTGGGCTGCGTAAGCCTAAGCACATGAATAAGCCCTTGGAGGGATACTTCAAGAAGCAAGGCTTAGAGCCGGTTCGGATTCTCAAAGAATTTCGGGTGGAGGACGTGGCGGCTTACCAGGTAGGCCAGAAGCTCACGGTAGACCTATTTGCGGAAGGTGATATCGTGTCGGTGACCGGCTGGACCAAAGGGCGCGGCTTTGCCGGCGTCGTCAAGCGTCATGGCTTCGCTGGTGTAGGGGGGCGTACCCATGGCCAGCACAACCGCGAACGGCACCCTGGCTCCATGGGGTCTAATACCTTCCCAGGCCGTGTCTGGAAGGGCAAGCGCCTCGCTGGCCGTTATGGTAATGAGCGCGTCACCATCGAAAATTTGCAGGTTCTCAAAGTAATTCCAGAGAAAAATATCCTTGTCGTGTCTGGCTCAGTTCCTGGGCCGCGCGGCGGATTTCTCCTTATTCAAAAGTAATCGTCTATGCAGCTCCCAATTTACACCTTAGAGGGCAAGCCTTCTGGTCAAACTCTTGTGGTGCCAGAAGCGCTTTTGCGTCTAGAACCTCATGAGCATTTGATTTGGCTGGATGTGAAGCGAATCTTGGCTGATCGGCGACAAGGCACCCACAAGACCAAGACCCGCGGCGAAGTCTCTGGTAGCAAGCGTAAGCTCTACCGCCAGAAGGGCACCGGCCATGCTCGTATGGGCTCTATTCGAAATCCCATTCGCCGCCATGGTGGCACAGTCTTTGGCCCTGTACCCCGAGACTACAGCCTCAAAGTCAATAAAAAAGTCCAGCGCTTGGCTCGCCTCAGTGCTTTTGTGCTACACCTACGGCAAAATACCCTCTGGGTCGTCGAGGATATCCGCCTCGAAAAGCCCAAAACCCGAGTCATGGCCCAGCTCTTGGCTAATTTGGGTTGGGATGCGAAAGCCCTGCACCTTTTCACCAGCGGCTACAATCCGCAAGCTTATCTGTCTGCTCGCAACCTCCCCAAGGTGACTATCTCGCCGGCAGAAACCTGGAATACCTATGATCTCGTGCGAGCGTCTTATCTGCTCTGGGAAAAATCAGCCTTGGAAAAACTCTTTCAAAGCCTATGAAATCCATTCTTATCAAGCCGCTCTTTACAGAGAAAGCTATCCAGCTTTCGCAGAAGCCTTCCCGCCAGGTTAAGCATACCTATGCGTTTAAGGTGCATCGGGAGGCCACGAAAGAGGAGATTCGAGCGGCTGTCGAAGCCCAGTACGACGTCCAGGTGGAGGAGGTGCGTACTGCCCTGTTGCCGGCTCGGATTCGCACCCGCTTCACTCGCAAGGGCATACAAGCAGCCCGTCTGCCCTCCTATAAGAAGGCTTATGTCCGACTAAAGCCCGGCCAAACCCTCAATCTCTACGAAAACCTCTGAGCCTATGGGGATGAAAAAATACAAACCGACAAGCGCCGGCCGTCGATGGATGTCCGTCGCTGACTTCTCGGAAGTCACTAAGAAAAGTCCCGAGAAAGCCCTCACTATTCCTTATAAAAAGACCGGTGGCCGTAATAATCAGGGGCATCGCAGTGCTCGTTATATTGGGGGCGGCCACAAGCGTAAGTATCGCATTATAGACTTTCGCCGTGACAAATACGGCATTCCTGCGAAGGTGGCTGCTATTGAATACGATCCGAATCGGACGGCCCGCATAGCCCTTCTGCATTATGCTGATGGCGAGAAGCGCTACATCTTGGCGCCGCACGAGCTTGCAGTAGGCCAGACGGTGGTTTCTGGCCCGGAAACTGAGCCGGCGGTCGGTAACGCGCTGCCGCTTCGGCATATTCCGCTTGGGACTTTCGTACACAATATCGAAATGCTCCCGGGCCAAGGCGCTAAGCTCGTTCGCTCGGCTGGCACGGCTGCGCAGCTCCTAAGCAAAGAAGAGCGCTATGCCGTCCTCAAAATGCCTTCTGGCGAGATTCGTCGTATTCTGCTTGATTGCTATGCCACCATAGGCCGCCTTAGCAATCCGGACCACATCAACCTCTCTATCGGTAAAGCCGGTCGAAATCGGTGGCTGGGGCGCCGTCCTCGTACCCGTGGTGTGGCCATGAACCCCGTCGACCATCCTATGGGTGGGGGTGAAGGGAAAGCCTCCGGTGGTCATCCGCGTTCTAGAAAGGGCCTCTATGCTAAAGGTAAAAAGACTCGTAACCCGAAAAAGCCCAGCTCTGTGCTCATCATCTCCCGTAGACCTAAAAAATCTAAAAAGAGATAGCCTATGGCCAGATCGCTAAAGAAAGGACCCTATGTTCATCCCAAGCTTCTCAAAAAGGTCCTGCATTTACAGGAGACGCGCCAGCGTAAGGTGATCAAGACTTGGTCACGTGCTTCGATGATAACGCCGGATTTTGTGGGGCTGACAATAGCCGTGCACAATGGGCGGCAGTTCGTGCCGGTTTACATTACAGAAAATATGGTCGGGCATCGGCTTGGCGAATTTGCGTCTACCCGTACCTTTCGGGGGCATCCCGGCCAAAAGACCGATAAATCTGAATGAGTAAGAAGGTATGACGACCCAGCGACTGACTCGGAAAGAAAAGCTTGCTCAAGGGCTCCCCAAACCGTATCAGCGCAACCGCAAGTATCTACGCGCCCAAGCCTTGAAGCAGGCTCGGAAAGCCCAGTATTATGCGATTTACCGGGGGTGTCCTTATCCGCCGCGTAAAGTGCGGTTGGTAGCGGACCTCATTCGGGGCCAGTCTGTCGAAAAAGCGATGGCTTTTCTCAAGCTCACCAAGCGCTGGGCGGCGAAAGCCATGCTCAAGACCCTGCGCAACGCGCTCAATGATTGGGAGCAGAAGACTGGCGGTAAAGGGGATTTAGATCAACTTCGGGTCGTTCGGGTGGAAGTCGATAGCGGTCCCTTCCTCAAGCGGGTCCAGCCGGCGCCACAGGGACGAGCTCATCCTATTCGGAAACGTACCTCACACATTCGTCTATATCTTGGCTAAACTATGGGACAAAAAACACATCCGCTAGGATTTCGATTGGGTATTTCGAAGGGCTGGCTTTCAAACTGGTACGCTGGCCGTTACCTGGCGCCGTATATCGTGCTAGACCAGCTCTTCCGAGACCACATTGAGAAGCATTATCCGAAAGCCCAGATTGCGCGCATTCTCATCAATCGCACCTTCCTCCAAAAGACACATGTGGTTGTTTACTGTGCACGGCCGGGGATCGTCATCGGCCGAGATGGTGAAAATATTAAGCGCTTGACGCAGGAACTGGGGCAAATCGTGCGCCGCTTCAATAAAGAGTACGATTATCTACTGCGGCGGGGGGTTTACGTGCCTGGGAAGAAAGTAGAACTCCCTTCCGACAAAATCGAGGTCAGCCTCATGGAGGTTTTGCGTCCCGAACTGGATGCAACTATCGTCGCTAAAAACATCGCTGCGCAGCTTGAAGCGCGCGTTTCGCACCGGCGCGCTATGAAGCAAGCGATTGCGCATGCGATGCGCTCTGGCGCCGAAGGGATCAAGATACGCTGCAATGGTCGCTTGGGCGGCTCGGATATGTCCCGTTCGGAGGAATATCGGGAAGGCCGCATTTCCCTCCAGACGCTGCGGGCCGATGTCGACTATGCGGTAGCCACGGCGCACACCATCTATGGTAGTATCGGTATCAAGGTGTGGATCTTCAAAGGCGAGGTCTATGGCAAAGTAGACCTTTTCCCTTGGCTCAATCAAAGCCTCGGCGAGGCCGCTAAGCGAGCGGAGGGACGCCGTAATGAAAGACCGGCTCGTGATAAATCCCGTAAATCGAAATAACTATGTTACAACCTAAGCGCACCAAATTTCGCAAAGATCGCAAGGGCAAGCTCTTACACCAAGGTATCATTCGTGGCGTGGCTTCGCGGGGCCATCTCGTGGCGTTTGGGTCATTTGGGCTCAAGGCCATCGATGGCGGGCTTGTCACGAGCCGTCAGATTGAGGCGGCTCGGGTGGCCTTGACGCGTTATCTACGTCGGGAAGGTAAGATCTGGATCCGCATCTTCCCCCATAAGCCGGTGACTCGTAAGCCCCTCGAAGTACGAATGGGTAAAGGTAAGGGGAACGTCGAGTTTTATGCGGCGGTGGTCAAGGCCGGTACGATCCTCTTTGAGTGCGAAGGGGTACCAGAAGTAGCCGCCCGTGAAGCCTTTCGACTGGCTGCCCACAAGCTCCCGATCAAGACCAAATTCATTCGGAGGGTAGACTATGAAGGCTGAAGAGTTACGTGGCTATACGCTGCATGAGCTGCATCAGCTCCTGCGAGAAAAGCGTCAAGCGCTGCAGGCGCTTCGTTACCGTAATGCGCAGAGCCCTCTGCCCAAAGCACCCTCAGAGATTCCCAGTCTCAAGCGTGATATTGCCCGCATCCTAACCGTTATTAATCAAAAACGCCATGACCGAGCAAAAGCCTAATACCGCGCCGCGGCGGGGCCGCCGAAAGACCTTCATCGGTACGGTGGTCAGTGATCGGATGACGAAGACTATCATCGTACGCGTGGAGCATGGTGAACCCCATCCGCTGTATAAGAAGCCAGTCAAAAGATTTAGTAAATTTGCCGCCCACGACGAGCGAGAGGAAGCGCAGGTAGGCGATGTGGTGCTGATTATGGAGACGCGCCCACTGAGCCGTACCAAGCGCTGGCGCCTCGTTGAAATCGTGCAAAAACGCAAATAAGGTATGATTCAGCAGGAGTCACGTCTAAAGGTTGCGGACAATACCGGCGCGAAAGAGTTGCTATGCATTCGCGTCTTGGGCGGTTCTCATCGTCGCTATGGGGGCCTGGGGGACGTTATTATTGGCTCCGTCAAGGATGCGACCCCCAATGGCCTTGTTAAGAAAGGGGATGTAGTTCGGGCTGTCATCGTGCGAACCAAGCGAGCGTATCGCCGTCCCAATGGCACGTACATCCGCTTTGAGGAGAATGCGGCTGTTATCATTAATGCAGAAGGAGAGCCGCGCGGTTCCCGGATCTTCGGTCCTGTGGCGCGGGAGCTCCGAGATAAAGGGTTCATGAAAATCGTTTCCTTAGCGCCAGAAGTCTTATGAAAACAAAAGTATTTCGGGCAGAGCGCCGCTTAGGTACGCCCAAGCTCCACGTGCGCCGGGGGGATTCCGTCAAGGTTCTCTCCGGGGACGACAAGGGCAAAGTCGGCAAGGTGGTCCGGGTCTTCCCCAAGAAGGGCCTTGCTATTGTAGAGGGCATTGCCCTTATCAAAAAGCACGTGCGTAAAAGTCAGCGCTACCCCCAAGGCGGTGTCATCGAGGTCGAGCGTCCTATCCCAGTGTGTAAGCTGCAGGTGATTGATCCGGCTACGGGTAAGCCTACCCGTAGCGGCCGTCGTCTTGAAAATGGCCAGTGGGTTCGTTACAGTAAAAAGAGTGGTAAAACCTTATGAGCTACGTACCGAGTCTTCTTCGATTATACCGAGAAACGGTCGTTCCGGCCCTTATGAAGGATTTGGGCTACAAGAATATCATGCAGGTTCCGCGCATTGAAAAGATCGTAGTTTCACGCGGGGTAGGTGCGGCCGTTTCTGATAAAAAACTGCTTGAGCAAGCGGTAGAGGAACTAGGGCTTATTACTGGACAAAAGCCTGTTATCGCTCTCTCTCGTAAAGACGTGGCTGGCTTTAAGCTCCGCAAGCGCATGCCTATCGGCGTGAAGGTCACTTTGCGGGGGGCGCGCATGTATGAGTTTCTGGAGCGGCTGATTCATGTGGCGCTACCCCGTACCCGAGACTTTCGGGGCATTTCCCCGAACGGCTTTGATGGGCACGGTAATTACAATCTAGGTATTCGGGAGCAGCTTGTTTTTCCTGAAATTGACATTGACCGGATCTATAAGATTGCGGGGATGGATGTCACGATTGTAACAAGTGCTAAGAGCGATCGAGAAGCCTACGAGCTCCTCAAGGGCTTGGGATTGCCCTTTAGTGAAGGTTTGCCAGAAAAAAAGAAAAAAGCATAAGATATGGCGACAGATGCTGTCATAGCGCGTGAGCGTAAACGTTGGAAGCTCTACCGTAAATACGCAGCTAAACGCGCGGCCCTGAAAAAGGCCGGAGAATGGGAAAAGCTAGTCCTTCTGCCCAAAAACTCTTCCCCTGTACGGCTTCGCTTTCGATGTCAGCTGACAGGCCGGCCTCGGGGTAATTACTTTGCATTAGGACTTTGTCGTGTAAAACTCCGGGAGCTTGCCCTCGAAGGTAAGATACCCGGCATGCACAAAGCGAGTTGGTGATATGGATACGATAGGAGATTTTTTGACGCGGTTGCGTAACGCCTACCGGGCGAGACATCCCTATGTAGAAGTGCAGGCGTCGCGCACCCGAACGGCGATAGCTCAGATCCTGAAAGATCAGGGCTATGTGGCGGACTACCAGGTGCGCGAAGAGGGACCTAAGCGCTACCTTCGAGTCCTGCTGCGTTATGGGCCTCGGGGACAAGCTGCGCTCAAGGCTGTCACCCGTTATAGTAAGCCCGGGCGTCGCCTGTATGCGCCAGCCGGTAAGCTGCCCGAAGTGGCCAACGGTTTGGGTATTGCTATCATTTCTACCTCTCAAGGCATTATGACCGATAAAGAGGCCCGGATTCGGGGTATCGGTGGTGAAATCCTTTGTTTAGTCGAATAGCCTATGTCTCGCATTGGAAAGTTACCTATACCTGTGCCGTCCACAGTCAAGGTGGACTGGACGCCGCCTCTCCTAAAAGTCAAAGGTCCAAAGGGCGAATTGGCGCTAACGTTGGGGCCCGGTTTCGATCTGCAGCAGGCCTCTAACGCGCTCCACGTGGTGCGTCCCTCCGATGAAAAACATCATAAAGCCCTGCATGGTACCTACCGGGCATTGATTCACAACTTGATTCTGGGGGTTTCAGAAGGATTTACGCGGACGCTTGAGATCGTGGGGGTCGGTTATCGCGTGGAGAAGAAAGCCGAAAATCTTTTACTTTTTACCTTAGGCTACTCCCATGAGATTGCGGTGGTCTTGCCGCCAGGTCTCAAGGCCGAGGTGATTCAAGAACGCGGGCAAAACCTCCAACTCCAGCTTTCAGGCATAGACAAGCAGCTTGTCACGCAGATGGCCTCTGTGATTCGGGGCTTGCGTCCACCGGATCCTTACAAAGGCAAGGGGATACGTTATCAGGGCGAGGTGCTGAGCCTCCGTCAAGGTAAAGCCAAAGGCAAGGGCAAAAAGTAATCGGTTATGAACATCACTAAAAAGATTTTACATAGGCTTCGGATCAAAAAACGAATTCGGAAAAAGGTTTCCGGTACGCCGGAGCGGCCGCGGCTCACCGTCTTTCGGAGTAATCGCTATGTCTATGCGCAGCTTATTGATGATGTGCATGGGCGCACTTTAGCGCAGGCTTCTTCTCGAGAAACGGCGATTGCGACCCAGAGCCTTTCTCGGATGGAAAAGAGTCGCGCCGTGGGGCAGCTCCTGGCTCAGCGTGCGCAGGAAAAGGGTATTACCCAGGTTGTCTTTGATCGAAATGGCTATAAATATCACGGGCACGTTTGGGAAATAGCCGAAGGCGCTCGGGCAAACGGTTTAGCATTTTAGGTATGGCAAAGCGTGTGACTTCTCGGGAGGTTTCGGCCTTGATAGATCGGTTAGTCGATCTAAATCGAACGGCTAAAGTCGTCAAAGGTGGGCGTCGATTTGGCTTTGCGGCGCTCGTGGTAGTCGGTGATCAAAAGGGGATCGTCGGGTTTGGGTTAGGCAAGGCCAAAGAGGCTAATGACGCGATTCAGAAAGGCATCGATGCCGCGAAAAAGAACCTATATCGCGTGCCCCTTCGCAAAACGACGATTCCGCATACGGTCTCGGTCAAATACGAATCGACGCGCCTGATTCTCAAGCCAGCAGCGCCCGGTACGGGTCTCATTGCAGGGGGAGCCGTTCGGGCTGTACTCGAGGCCGCTGGCGTTAAAGACGTTTTGGCGAAAGTGATCGGCTCTTCTAATCCGCATAACGTCGTGCGCGCTACCATCAAAGCGCTCTTCCAGCTCGAAGACGCTGTGAGTGTGGCCCAGCGTCGTCAATTGCCGCTCAAGAAAGTATTCACAGGAAGCTATGAAGCCGCGAGTACGGATAACGCAAGTGCGTAGTGCGATAGGCTGCCCACGGACTCAGAAGGCCACCCTTCGGGCCTTAGGGCTTCGCCATCGTCATCATACCATCGAAAAAGAAGTCGATAAGGCCATCTTAGGCATGTTACGGCGAGTCGTCCATTTAGTTAAAATCGAGCAAGTATGAGTCGCTTACTACATCAACTTCGGCCGGCGGCAGGAGCGACGCACGCCGAGAAGCGCCTCGGTCGGGGCGAAGGCAGCGGCCATGGAAAAACTTCCTCGCGCGGGCACAAGGGCGGTCAGTCGCGCTCTGGCTATCGTATCAAGCGCGGCTTTGAAGGCGGACAAATGCCTTATCAGCGCCGCATCCCTAAGTTTGGATTTCGGAATCCTTTCCGGGTAGCGTATGCCCCGCTGTCGTTGACGCGTATTAACCACCTTCTGGAAACCCATGCCGATCTGACGCATATTACGCCGGATTGGCTGGTAACGCACCGAGTGGTTCGACCGGGCCTTCCTATTAAGGTATTAGGTAAGGCGCCTCTTGTGCGGGCGGTTACGATAGAAGCCCATCGCTTTAGTATGGGGGCCCGCCAAGCCATTGAATCCAGCGGCGGAAAAGCTGTATCTTTGAGCGGTTCATGAGAGAGCTCATCCAGACCCTGCGGAATATCTTTAGTATTCCTGAGCTGCGGGAGCGTATCCTGTATACGCTATTCCTCTTAGCCATTTACCGCTTTGCTTCTTTCGTCATCTTACCAGGGATTGATTCGCAGGTGTTGTCGGAGGAATTTGCCCGTACGCAAGGCATGGGAATCCTAGGGCTACTGAATGCCTTTGTGGGAGGGGCTTTTTCGCGAGGCGCCATCCTAGCCCTAGGTATCATGCCCTATATTTCCGCTTCGATTATTATCCAGCTCTTGACTGCAGCCCTGCCTAGCCTGCAAAAACTTCAAAAGGAAGGAGAGAGCGGCACGCGCAAGCTCAATCAGTATACTAAATTTTTGACCGTTGCTGTCGTGCTTGTGCAGGGCTCTGGCTATCTGGTGAACCTCCGAACCCAGTATGCTCCGGCTATCACGATGTCAACGGGGCTTTTTACCGTTACAGCGCTGACGGCCATGCTGGCAGGCACCATGTTTTTAGTGTGGGTAGCGGACAAGATCACCGACAAAGGCATCGGCAATGGTAGCTCGATGATCATTGCGATAGGGATCGTGGCGGAACTGCCGCCGGCGCTCATGAACGAGCTTACGTCAAATGCGCCCATGGTCTTTTATATCGAGCTCCTAGCCCTTATGGTGGTGATTATGCTGGTGGTGCTGCTTCAGCAGGCCTCCCGGAAAATCCCCGTTCATTATGCCCGTCAGATGATGGGAGGGCGTTATCCTACGGGTATAGGGGGTGTGGCTTCGACGAGTCATATCCCGCTCAAGCTTATGTCCGCGGGTGTGATGCCGATCATCTTTGCCCAGTCTTTGATGTTTCTGCCGGCGACGATCGCGCAGTATTTCCCTGAGAGTGATTTCTGGCTGGCGACAGGCAGCTGGTTTGCCGATTATACCAGCATTCCATACAATATCTTGTTTATTGGGCTGATCGTGCTCTTTACCTATTTTTACACGGCTATTGTGATCAATCCTCGTGATATTGCTGAGCAGCTCAAGCGCGGCGGGGGCTACATTCCTGGCATCAAACCAGGAAAGCCCACGGCAGATTACATAGACACGGTTTTGACGCGGATTACATTACCCGGTTCGTTAGCGCTGGCCGGTATTGCGATTTTGCCGGCCCTAGTGCGCTCGCTAGGGGTGTCTAATCAGTTCGCACAATTTTTTGGAGGTACTACCATTTTGATTATGATAGGGGTTGTCCTGGATACGCTTCAGCAGATCGAGAGCTTTATGCTCATGCGTCACTACGAGGGGCTTATGAAGACAGGGCGTATCCGAGGGCGTGCGGCGATTAGAGGGGCTGTATGAGGGTAGAAGAGTGGCCTATTTACGGTGAGACGGAGGTGGCTAAGATCGCAGCGGCCGCAGATATTCTCAGCCGATTATTTGGTCACCTGGCTCCCCATGTGCGTCCGGGGGTATCAACCCTCGAGCTAGATCAGATGGCAGAAGCGTTTATTCGACGAGAGGGCGCATACCCCGCCTTCAAGGGCTATCATCCACCTTTTGGCCATGAGCCCTATCCCTATACCCTTTGCATCTCTATCGACCATGAAGTCGTACATGGTTTGCCGGCTCCGGATAAGGTCCTTAGGCCGGGACAGATCGTTTCGATTGATTGTGGGGTAAACCTAGAAGGATTTCATGCGGATATGGCGTACACGTTTGGGGTGGGTATGATTAGTCCCTTGGCTACCCGTCTGCTAGCAGTGACCCAAGAGGCGCTATGGCGTGGGATTGCAGAGGCGAAAGCAGGGGCTTATGTGGGGGATATTGGTTACACCATCTCGACATTTGTAAAAAACTATACCTTTGCCGTGGCTGAAAGCTTAACTGGACACGGTTTGGGACGCGCTATGCATATGCCACCGGACATCCCTAATGTAGGCAAGCCTCGTCGTGGTCCTCGCCTAGTGGAAGGGCTGGTCATCGCTATTGAACCCATGGTGCATACCGGCAAAAAGTACATTCGCCAGGCGGCGGATGGTTGGACTATCGAGACAGAGGACCGCTCGCTGGCCGCGCATTTTGAGCATACCCTTGTCGTCCGAAAAGACAAGCCTCAGGTGCTCACCTCCTTCGAACCCATCCAAAGAGCCCTCGCGTATGTCGAAAGATGATTTTATTCGGATGGACGGCAAGATCACAGAAGCGTTGCCCAACGCTATGTTTCGCGTGGAGCTGGAGAATGGTCATCAGGTCCTAGCGCACTTATCGGGTAAAATGCGCAAGTACTTCATCCGTATCTTTCCAGGTGATCGGGTGACCGTGGAAATCTCGCCTTATGACCTCAGTAAAGGCCGTATCATTTATCGCTATAAATAGAATCAGACTATGAAGGTAAAGACTTCTGTACGTAAGCGGACGCCAGACTGCATCGTCGTTAGACGAAAAGGGCGCGTCTATATTATCAGCAAGAAAAACCCGAAACACAAACAAAGACAAGGTTAGCATGGCACGGGTAGCAGGTGTGGATTTACCACGGAATAAGCCGGGCTTTATTGCGCTGCGCTATATTTATGGTATAGGGCGTAGTAATGCTTGGGAGGTGCTGGCAGAAGCGGGGATCGACCCGCGTAAGCGCGTTTCGGCTTGGACCGAAGACGAAGTCGCTCGGTTGCGAACTGTCCTCGAGCAGAAATATACCGTAGAAGGGCAGCTGAGGACGGAAGTGCAAATGAATATTAGGCGCCTCATCGAGATTGGGTGTTATCGGGGCCTTCGTCACAAATCGGGGCTTCCAGTCCGAGGCCAAAGGACTCGTACAAACGCCCGAACCCGAAAAGGGCGTCGAAAAACTGTCGCTGGTAAGAAAAAAGCTCCACGTAAATAACCTATGATGGCCGTTTCTAAAGAAACCACTCGTCGTAAAAAGATTCGTGTCGCACCGGAAGGGCGAGTGTACGTTCAAGCTACGTTTAATAATATCATTATTACGTTTACCGATACAGCGGGGAATGTGATCGCCTGGAGCTCGGCAGGAAAAGTCGGCTTTCGAGGCGCCAAGAAAAATACGCCTTATGCGGGGCAGGTGGCAGCCCAAGATGCGGCTAAAGTCGCTTACGAAGCAGGGCTGCGCACGGTAGACGCTTTCCTAAAAGGTACGGGGGCTGGCCGCGAGGCCGCATTACGGGCGATCGACAGCCTTGGCATTCAAGTTCGGGCGATCCAAGACATTACGCCGATTCCGCACAACGGCTGCCGCCCGCCTAAACCTCGAAGAGTCTAAGCCTATGGCACGCTATACAGGACCTCGACAAAAGATTGCACGGCGGTATCGAGAACCGCTCTTTGGTCCCTCTCGGGCCCTCAGTCGCAAGAATTATCCACCCGGTCAGCATGGCCGTTTTAAGCGCGGTAAGCTAAGTGAATACGGGATTCAACTGATGGAAAAGCAGAAAGCTAAGTTTATTTACGGTTTGCTCGAGCGGCAGTTTCGGCGGTTCTTTGCCATCGCTTCTCGCATGAAGGGCAATACGGGTGAAAACCTTTTGCAGCTGCTGGAGCGACGCCTTGACAATGTGGTGTATCGCCTGGGCTTTGCTCGCACGCGTCCGATGGCTCGTCAGCTTGTTTCCCACGGCCATATTCTTGTGAATGGTCGCCCCGTCACCATCCCGTCTTTCCTAGTCAAGCCCGGCACGGTGATAACCCTGGCACCCAAAGCCCGTGAGGTGGAGGCCTTGCGTAAGGTCTGGGAAGATAGTCGTAGCCAACACGCTTGGCTTGAAGTACGCAAGCCAGACTTTAGCGGGATATTTCTCTATGTGCCCGCTCGGGCTGAAATACCAGAAAATATTCAAGAACGTCTCATCGTCGAGCTATACTCGAAATAACCTATGGCGAAGCTCTTATCCGCACCGATTGTTTTACCGCAAGGCGTCGAAGTCGTTTCTGAGACGCCCTACTTGAGTAGGTATGTGTTTCGACCCTTGGAGGCTGGGTATGGTGCTACGATTGGCAATGCCCTGAGGCGGGTACTTCTCTCCTCGATAGAAGGGTATGCCATTGTATCCCTCAAAGTGCCTGGTGTCCTGCATGAGTTTAGTACGATCCCCGGTGTCATTGAGGATGTGGTGGATATCGTGCTCAATCTCAAGCAGGTAGCGCTGCGGCCGCGTCACGAAAAAGCAGCTACGCGCCTCTTTCTGGAAATAAAAGGGCTTTCTGTCTTTACAGCGGGTGACATCGCTAATCAAGCGCCTGACTATGAAGTAGCTAACCCCGATCTCGTGATCATGCACCTGGATCCAGATGCCCGTGTCCAGATGGAGCTCCAAGTGGCGCGCGGCCGGGGATATCACTTGGCAGAGGAGAATAAACAAATCCTCCGCGATACACTCGAGCCCCATGAGATTGTGCTTGATACGAGCTTTTCGCCGGTGCTGCGGGTGGTACCTCGGGTAGAGACCATGCTCTATGAAGGGCGTGCCGACTACGAACAGCTCTTTTTGGAGATCGAAACCAAGGGGACGATTGCGCCCAGAAAAGCCTTGGCGGAAGCCGTGGATATCTTACTAGCCCACTTCAACCGGTTTGGAGACAGGGGGTCCCGTGCGGGTTTGGCTTCCGAGCCTCACATCCAGTCGGTGGCCGATTTTTTGGCGTTGTCCCTCGAAGACTCGCCTTTGGCGAGCGTCCTGGATGCGGCGACTACTCGTGCCTTCTATAGTAAGGGGATTCGGCGCGTGATAGATCTCGTGGCCCTTTCCCCCAAGGAGATAGAGAAGTTTTATCCTCGTATCGGCAAAAAGACCCTGGAAGATATCCAGCGCATCATCGGGGATCGCAGCCTCAAGCTCGGTATGGATGTATCTAATTATCGAAACCTCATTCCTTCGTAGTTATGCGGCACGGTGACAAAGTCAATAACTTAGGGCGCAAAAAAGCACATCGCAAAGCCCTCCTACGTAATTTAGCCCTCTCTTTGATTCAGCACAAGCGACTGATTACGACGGTGGCGAAGGCGAAGGCCTTACGTCGGTTCATAGAACCGCTGCTGACCCGGGCTAAGCAAGACACCCTCACGAATAGGCGGGTTCTCTTCTCGTATCTGCACCATAAGCAGGCCATCAAGGAGCTCTATAGCACGATAGGGCCGGCTATTTTGGATCGGCCAGGTGGGTATACCCGTGTGCTCAAGCTAGGCTTTCGACAAGGGGATGGCGCAGAAATGGCTTTGATAGAATTGGTAGACTTCAATCCTTTCTTGGGCCAGGAATCGCTTTCGCGTACCAAGAGCTCAGCGCGGCGCCGCCGGAATGCCTAATTTGACTTTAGGCCCCCTTAGCTCAGCGGTAGAGCAGCTGATTTGTAATCAGCAGGTCGGCGGTTCGAATCCGTCAGGGGGCTCTTGCTGTTTTTGCAACTTACTACTGCTAGCTGGTACACCTATCGCTTGCTTTACGGTTTTCCTTCCGGCTTAGGGTTGCAGGGCATTCTCCACCACCGGCAGATAGCGGGAAAGCCGGCTCTGTCCTTTCTGGCAGGTGCGCTGGAATACCACTGGAGCCACTTCTATCTACACCTAAGTTCGCGTCTAGAGCAGGGTTTTGTGCGTGGCCGACCGAATGGCTGGCAAAGTCGAGTATTTGGGATGGTTTTCTGGCGTCAATCCTCTGCCCAGATTCTAACGGAACTGCGCCTGAGGTATGAGTATTTTTGGGATTGGGATGGTTTTTTCTCGGCGCATCAGCGCCTGCGCCCTGCTTTATTTATCAGCCATACTACCTGGCGTAGGATTCACCTGCAGTGTCAGATAGAGCCGATGTACTGGCTTAGCCATCGATGTTATGCCCCGTGGACAGTCAATCAGTGGCGGTTTTTTGGGATGGGGACCCTGCGGGGTGCCCGCTGGACGCTGCGGGCCGGTCCGGCTCTTTTTTATCAGGTGCAGCCGCGTGAAACGCAGCTTGTCCTAGTCCTAGAACTCCAATCCCGTATAAAGAAGCCCACCGCCAAAAGTATTTCCCCACCAGATCAAACTCTACATTGACTCGCTCGCCCTGTCTGAGCTTGTGAAAGGTGGTCTGATGATACGTGTGGGGGATGATCGCCACCCGAAATGCACTTTCTGTGAGGGTGGCTACGGTCAGACTTACGCCATTGAGAGCGATCGACCCTTTCTCGACTACCAGATAAGCCCAGGCGGCCGGCAGCTCGAAAGTGAAATAGTAACTATCCTCACCTGCCTTTTCTATCTGAAGGAGGGTTAGAGTCGTGTCGACATGGCCTTGCACGAGGTGACCCTCCCAGCGACCGCCTAGGGAGAGGCTGCGCTCGAGATTAACAAAGTCGTTGAGTTCGAGCTGGCCTAAGGTGGTGCGACTTAGCGTTTCTCGGACTACTTCGACGCAGTAAAAGCGGTGCTTGATAGCGACGACGGTGAGACAAATGCCATTGTGCGCGATACTCTGGCCGATCGATAGCTCTTGAATAAACGGTGCCTGGATCCAGAAGCGACGTCCGTTCGCAGTCGTTTCAATAGCTTGAACCGATCCTAGCGCCTCAATGATACCCGTAAACATACTTAGCGTAGCAAAGTTAGGCTACCGGCCTTACGAAAAGAGCGGCCGTCTCGTGTATCCAGCACCGCTTCGATGACGTAGAAGTAAGTGCCCTCTGGGGCCGGCTGGCCCCGATACGTGCCATCCCACAAGCGGTTGATGTCTCGGCTTTCGGCGATGAGCCCCCCCCACCGATCATAAATCCAGCAGCGAATCTCCCGAATGTTTCGGTAAACGAAGGGGCGGAAGATGTCGTTAATGCCGTCGTTATTAGGGGTAAACGTATTAGGCACCATGAGGATAGGGCAGTTGTCGAAGCAGAGGGGGGAACTGAGACTGCTTTCGTTGCCGGCAGTATCTCGAGCTGAGATAGCGAAGCACACCTGATGAGAACCTTCCCCTTGCCAGGTATAGGTGCGTTGGGGCTCTCGGACGTAGGTTAGCAGCTGAAACGGGCCTTCCGGGCGTGGGCTGAGGTAGATCCCATAAGCGCCGACATCCCCGCCGCATGTGCTGTCGGGGCGAGACCATTCTAGCGCGACCCGATACGTTTCGCAGTCGTCTCGGGTATCAATAGCGACGGGGAGACAGGGAGGAATCGTATCAAAGGGTTCAGCACAGGCCTTATTAGAAGCATTCCAGAGGGGATCGCGAATGCCTGTTACTTGATAGGTTCCCCGGCTTAGCACGTAGTAACAATAGGTCTGGTTATTGGTGAGATTCTGGTCGAGGTAAGAAAAGGAGGCCAAGCCGGTGTGTCCCCCCGCTAAGGTCGCAATGAGTTGAAAATTACCTGGCTGGGGAGGGTCTGCCCGGTAGATAAAAAACGTGTCGTTGATCCATGGTACATTTTGCGTCCAGGTCAGCAAGATAGAACGGTCGCGAGGAGAGAGCGTAAGCAGGATACTCGTCGTAGTGTTACTAGACGCGATTTCGCGGCCTTGGCCATCTAGGAGCCGTACCCGATAGCGGTAAGGGGTCGTCGTAGTAGCGGGCGCATTGGGGTCTAGATAGCTGTCACCTGTGAGGCCACTCGCAATCGGCACAAAGTTGGTCCCATTTAGGCCAGCAGCTCTTTCTAAAGTGTATGTGTAAGGTGGGGGGAAGAACGTACTATCTAGCACTAGCGGGGCATTCCAGGAGACCCATACTGCCCCGGCGACGGGGTCTGTGGTGTGGATGCTGTCCTGAGTCATTAGCGGGAAATTGATCGGCAAGTCGATACAGGCTTCATTGGTGGGGCAACTTTCGATGTCATTATAAAGGGCGCGCAAGCGGTAGCAGTAGCGCGGGCTAAACTCTAGGTCTGCATCGGTGTAACTGGTCTGGCTACCGGGCAGCGTAGCGATAAGGGAGTAGCCTGACAAGGACCCACGGCAACAGAGCGTATCCGGATAAGGCTGGGGGGCAGGCGAACGGTAGACGCGGTACGAGTCGGGTGGGCAGGGCGGTGCGATCCAGCTTAGGTTCATTTGGCGGGGCCCTGGGGTGACCGTGAGATTGGTAGGTGGCGGACCGATGACATACAAGCGCGTGACTTTATGCGCTGCCAAAGTAGGTCGGTTGGTAAGGTTGTCATGGGCATACCAGTCTATCTGGTAGGGGAGGCGCCGGATGTGCGCACAGGTCGTTTGCCAGGAAAAGGTGACCCCCGTCCTCGGTGGGTTGTAGCCTATGAGGGGGAATGTATTAGGGCTAAGGGTCGCTGGATTGGTTGGCACTTGAAAGGGGCCGTTAAATCCCTGGCCCCCATTATTGAGGTAAAAGTAGACACTGTCGCGGGTGTCAGGGTCGTAGGCGATAGCCTGAAACTGGAGGAGGCGGCCGGCGGTAATGCAGGTTTCGGCGGGGGCCTCGATGATAGGAGGATTATTTTGACAGGGCGCTACGAAGATCGCCATGTCGCGAATGACCTGACCGATCTTACGGCCGCGTCGGTACTCTTCAATGAGAATAGCGATGTTGTAGACGCCAATTTGCTGCGGGGTATTCCAGGTGACGAGCCCCGTTTGCCGGTCTATGGTAAAGGCGCCGCCAAAAGCGCTAGGATACTGGTAATTTCCGACGGGTATGGGGTTTTGCATGTTACCCGGATCGTACTGCTGACAAGGGATTAGCGAGTACACCAGGGAGTCCCCGTCTGGGTCAAAAGCGCCGGGGTTGTGCGTCCAGAGGCGATTAGTACAAGCATCATCGATCGGGTCATTCAAAAGGAGCGGCGAGTTATTGAGGCCAAGAAAGGGATTATTGGATAGGCGGGTCTCGATGTAAAAGGAGGTTGCTCCGGAGTTGGTCATATTACGCACGTAGTCTACGCGCGCAAAGTCGCTATAGCGTAACTCGTACTCGCCGGGGCCCGGTAGATTGATAGTAGTAATGTAGAAGTTCTTTTTAACGCGGGGCCGTAGCCAAATACCCAAACGGGCCGGGGCTCGGCAGCTCCCGCCACTGGGTCCATTGCTACGAGGAATATCGCGAATAACCTCAATGAGCACACGGCCACTACTGGTGATGCTCCATATTTCCAGATCAGCCGTACAGCGATCTACACCGGCAGCGGTCGAGTCCGTGTAGGTGGTGATGGTGACTCGATACTGGTTGGGCCCCAGATACTCGTAGGTAATTTGCCCAGCTAGGTTGTGTGAAGCGTGGACAAGGCCAACCAAGCCGAGTAGTAGCGGGTGCTTTAAGCGCATAAGGCAGTTAAAATCCTCTGCAAAATAAACAATTTTGCGGTGGTGCGTATAGATGAGTTACTTCGGGCGGCGCAAGCCACCGTTATTGGTCAGCGGGAAGCTTTGGAGTCTTTGTGGATAGCCCTGATTAGTGGGGGACATGTCCTACTCGAAGGGGTGCCGGGCGTGGCTAAGACCCTGATGGCCAGTACAGTGGCCCATTTGTCTGGGCTTAGCTTCCAACGGGTCCAGTTTACGCCGGATATGTTGCCTTCCGACCTGCTGGGGGGGCTCGTTTATGAGGGACCAGGGCAATTTTCGGTGCGGAAGGGGCCTATCTTTACTCAGGTGCTCCTGGCGGATGAGGTAAACCGAGCTCCCGCCAAAGTGCAGAGCGCTCTCCTAGAGAGCATGCAGGAGGGGCAGGTCACCATCGGAGACACAACCTACCTCCTGCCTAAGCCCTTTTGGGTGTTGGCGACCCAAAATCCGATTGAGCAAGAAGGCACCTACGCGCTACCAGAAGCTCAGATAGATCGGTTTTTATTTCGGGTGATAGTGGAGTACCCTTCGCAAGCGGAGGAACAAGAGATTCTGCATCGGTGGGCATGGGCTTTGTATCCGCCTGTGCCGGCACCTATTCTGTCTCCCGAAGCGGTTTTACAGTTACAGGCAGCCCTTCAAGAAATAGAGGTATCTCCGGCCATGGAAGCTTACATGGTCCGGCTCGTGCGGGCCACGCGTGAGACCAATCAAGGCAAGCTACGGGATTGGAAGGGCTATGTGGCCTATGGCGCTTCACCACGGGCAGGACTCGCCTTACATCGGGCGGCGCGAGCGCGGGCGCTCCTCCACGGCCGCCATCAAGTCACCCCTGAGGACATCAAAGCCGTGGCCATGCCCGCCCTCAATCACCGTATCATCCTAGCCTACACGGCGCTAGCGGAGGGGCGAACGGCTCGAGCCTTTATAGAGGACCTCCTGCAAACGGTGCCGTATCAGTGAAGCTAGCTCCCGTCGACTTTTGGCTCTTTGCTCTTCCTCTCCTTCTGATGGGTATCGGTCTATTCAATCTATACTCGATAGAAAACGCACCCGCCGTATGGAATTGGGGGAATGCTTTTTATAAGCAACTAGTCTGGGCTTTTTTGGCGGCTTTGGGCATGTTACTTTTTAGCTTTTTAGAGGGAAATCTGTGGCGCTACATGGCGCCTCTGGCTTACATAGGAGGTGTAGGACTCATGACGTTGACCGTTTTTATCGGGCGGGAAGTAAATGGGGCCAAAGCTTGGTTGGAGCTAGGGGGCTTACGGCTACAGCCTTCGGAGTTTATGAAGGTGCTAGCGGCGCTTATGCTAGCCCGTGTCGCCAGTCCACCGGATTTTAAGTGGTCGCGGGGGCGGGATAGGCTGAGTGTCTTGGCGATAGTCGGTCTGCCGGCGTTACTGGCCCTTTTACAGCGGGATACAGGCACGGCGCTGACCTATGGGGCGCTAGTGATACCCCTCTATCGAATCGGGTTGTCGGGCTGGTTTATTGTGCTACCTCTGGTTGCTGGCCTCATGGCCTTGGGCAGCTTGAAGTACCCCTGGCCAGTATGGGCGGGGGTAGGGCTTGTCGTCGGCTTACTATGGCATCTCTTCTGGCGCAAGGGGTGGTGGCCAGTGCTTCTTATCACGCTTGCGGCTGGGCTCTGGGCCTGGGCTGTGCCTAAGCTCTATCAGCACGTGCTAGCTCCCCATCAGCGCCAGCGTATAGAGGTCCTGTTTGATCCTTATCGTGATCCGCGTGGTGCCGGGTGGAATGTCATTCAGGCGCGCATCGCCATAGAAGCAGGCGGCTTATGGGGACGCGGTTATGGTCAAGGCCTACAAAGTAAACTCGATTTCATTCCCCAGCGTCATACAGACTTCGCTTTCTGCAGTTTGGCTGAGGAGTGGGGATGGGCCGGTAGTACAGCGTACATCTTACTGTACATGGGCTTTCTGTGGTACTTATTGTGGATTTCTGAGCGAACGGGTAATCGCTTTGCCCTAGTATATGGTTATAGTCTAGCAGGCTTTCTGGGCTTACATTTAGTCATCAATGTAGGCATGATTCTGGGGCTCTTGCCTGTCATTGGGATTCCTCTGACATTTTTAAGCTACGGCGGCTCGTCGTGGGTGGCGATGGCGGCGGGCATAGGAATCCTTCAGCGGTGGTACCGTGAACGCACGCTTCGGTTATTTAGCTAGGAGCACTTGCAAAACGGGCTCTTCATCGGCCTCGAGGCGAAGCGAGGGTTCTTCTTGCAGACACTTCTGTAAAAGGGCGCTCGCTTCCTCGTTTTTACCCAAGCGGGCTAAGAAGAGTGCTTGATAAAAACGAACTTGCGGCGACTGCTGGGGCAGTTCACTAGCTTTTTGCAAGGCAGCTTCGGCCTCTTCATTCTGACCGAGATTGAGGGCCCAGAACGCTTTATGGACCCACCAACGGGGATTTTCGGGGTCTTTTTCTAAGATTTGCAGGAGGGTATGGTAAGCCTCCCGAATGCGACCCTGCCTAAGTAGCTCTTCGTAGTATGCCACGAGGCCAGCCAAGTAATCAGGCGCAATACGTCGGCACTCCACGAGAGCCTGCCAGGCTTCCTCTGTGTTGAGCCGACGTAATAGCTGGTATTTAGCAAGCCAGAGGGCTGGCTCATTAGGATATAGAGCTAGCCCTACATTCAGAGGCGTAAGGGCTTCCGTCAGTAGACCAGCTTCGGCCAGATGCCGACTTTGCGTTAAGTAGTTGGTGTACATGTGAAAGCGAAGGTAATAAATTATACGTAATGCAAGAGGGGTTACAATCCCGTACGATGTATGGCATCGGTAGCCTGGATGGCGGCATGGAGAGCCCCTTCGATGTAGCCCATCCAATGCGCTGCGCGCTCGGTGCCAGCCCCATAAAGCGGCGGTAAATGGTCTCGCAGGGTTTGGCCAAAGTACCGCCAGCCACCAGGACCTAAAAAGCCCACGTAACAGCCACCGATGTAGGGTTCATCCGCCCAACTCTTTTGGTAGAGAAATAGCGGCGCTTGGCCAAAGAGCTCGGTTACTTCCTGGGTATAGAAAGCATCTCGTTCGGGGCTTGGACGAGTGAGGAGGCTTCGGGCCAGCGGACCTACTGCAAAGCCCGTAATCTGGCCATAGCTCGCATCTGGCGGCGAGGTATCAAAAGTTAGACGAAGGGCGCCATGCGTGCGCAGGAGGTGGCCACTCCAGCCCTCTTCCCGCCAGAAAGGCTTCGGGTATATTGCGATGACTTTGGTGATGCTACCCATAGGCATGCGTTGCCCAAGCTGCTGCCAGAGGGGAGGCAGTGGGGGATCCCAGAGGATGCGATTGTGAACGGCAGGCGGTATCGCCAAAAGGAGAGCCCGAGCCTGGTAGCTTTGCTCAGCAGTCTGGATCGTGACCGTTTGAGTGCTTCGCTCCACGCGCAAAACAGCGGCATTGGTCTCGTAGGAAAGCCCTTCGGCTAGGGTCTCGATGAATCGACTAGCGCCTAGGGTAAACTTGTAGGCCTGGGCGCCTGTCTCCGTTTCGATTAGGGCTTCTAGGCTGCCCGCGCTCTGAATGTAGAAGAGTGTATGCCAGAGGGAGACCTCATCTGGCTCACACCCCAGGACGGTGCTGAGCCCTATGTCAAATACACTACGAGCAAGGGGATGCCATAGGTGCTTTCGGCGCCAGGCTGCTAAGGTAATCTCATCCCATTCGGGACGCTCTAGGCTCCAGGGTGCCTGCGCCGATACCCGGCGAGCCTGGGCTTTGATCTTTAGAAGCCCCCAGCCTAAGCTAAGAAGGGCTGGGAGCGGTAAGCGGGGAATGGTGCCTTTGTACGTATAGGTACGCTTCGGTGTGATAAGGCGGTGTCTCCCAGCGAAGTACGTAGCGTGTAACGGAACGTCATGCTTCTGACACCACGCTAAAACATGCTGATGCATGGGTCCGACCCACTGCCCGCCTAAGTCGATGGGGTGTCCTTCGGGTGAGTATATAGTATGTAGTCGGCCGCCTAGCCGAGGCTGAGCTTCTAGTACATGCACGTGGAGCCCGGCTTCTTTGAGTAAACGCGCCGCATAAAGGCCACTGGCGCCGCCTCCCACGACGATGACATCCCAAAGCATACTCAAAAGTACAACTTCCTATCTTTGCGCGCATGGCTAATGCGTATCCTACATCGGAGCTAAGGTCTGATGGGCCGGTGCTTTGGCTCGTATCGCCAAGTGCTCAGACTGCTTATGAAGGGGCCGTGACCCGCTACGGGCTTGACCCGCACGCCTTCAAGCCGGAGCGGCGCTTACGCTTTTATGGAGATGGGCGATTGGAGGGGCTTATTCTGCCTTTGCCTGACGACGAGATCGAAACGCTCCGACGCGGGGTTTATTATGCGCTCCGAAAGGCCGAGGAAGTGGGCTGGACCCGAGTCCAGCTGCGTTGGGTCGAGCCGCCCGCCCACCCCGATCGGCTTTATGCCTATCAGACCTTAGGCGAGTTTGCCCGGATGAGCCTCTATCGCTTTGTGAAGTATGTCTTGGAGCCTCCGCTCTCGGTAGAGGAGATAGCGATATGGCGTCCAGACGAGCAGGCAGAGCAGGCCATTCAAAAGGGGCTCTTAGTAGGGGCACTAGTCAATAGCACTCGGGACTGGGTGAATGAGCCCCCTAACGTGCTAACGGCCGTAGAGCTAGCACACCGCATCGCCGTCCTGGGTCAGACTTATGGCTTTTCGGTAGAGATATGGGATAAAAGTCGCATTCAGGCCGAAAAGATGGGAGGCCTCTTGGCTGTCAATCGCGGGAGCCTGCAGCCGCCGACTTTCACCATCGCTGAATACAAACCGGCCCAACCCCGCAACAAGAAGCCTCTCGTGCTCGTAGGAAAAGGGCTCATTTTTGATACAGGAGGCCTTAGTCTCAAGCCCACCCCGGACAGCATGGATTACATGAAGGTTGACATGGCTGGCGGGGCTACGGTGGCCCATGCTTTGGCTCTGGTTGCGGCGCTTCGATTGCCATACCACGTGATAGCCCTTGTTCCGGCGACGGACAACCGTCCTGGTGAAGATGCCTACACGCCTAATGACATCATTCATTTTGCGGATGGTACGCCGGTTGAGATTCGGAATACCGATGCAGAAGGCCGCCTCATTTTGGCCGATGCCTTGATTCATGCTCGACGGTATGATCCGGGATTAGTCGTGGATTTTGCGACGCTCACGGGGTCTGCGGCGATGGCGGTGGGGCCTTATGCCTCGGTACTTTTTACCAACGCCGGTCTGGCTATTCGGGATGCGCTACTCAACAGTGGGTTTCGGACCCATGAGCGCCTCGTCGAATTCCCGCTCTGGGACGACTACGGCTATCTCATCAAAAGTGATATTGCGGCGATTAAGAACTCCGCTAGCCGCGAAGCCGGTGCCATCACAGCGGCTAAGTTCTTGGAATATTTTGTACGCTATCCTTGGGCGCACTTTGATATTGCAGGCACTGCTTTTTACAATAAACCCCTGCCACCCGATCGGGGTTTTCCCCGCCACTATCAAGTTAAGCACGCTACGGGGGTTGGGGTGCGCTTGCTCTTAGATTTTATCGAACGGCATGGAGACCGAATCGGATAAACTGCCGCTAGTAGGCTTTACGATTGGGGAGCCTGGCGGAATCGGTCCTCAGCTCTTACTACAATTTTTCCAGCGGGAAGGCTGGCAGGAGGCTTTCATTCCGGTGGTTTACGCCCCTCGTCGGGTGATCGAGCAGTGGCGGGCTTTTTTAGGGCTCAACCAGTTTCGGTATCACCTGCTTCGTTCAATAGACCAGCCGCTTAGACCGGGCGATTTTTACCTCATAGACCTTGGGCCTCCCCCAGGGGAAGTCGTGCTACGCGCTTCGTCTCCTGTGAATGGCCACGTGGCTCGTGAGTCGCTGCGGCGAGCGGTCCATGATGCGCGCCAAGGCTTCCTTGACGTAGTAGTCACCCTCCCCACCGACAAAGCCACCTTGTATGATGTCGAGACCTTCCCCTATCGAGGTCACACGGAGTATTTTCGAAGTCTGCCAGACGCTCAGCCTCTCATGATGATGGTGGGCCCCAGGCTAAAGGTGGCTGTGGCTACCGAGCATATCCCACTTAGTGCCGTTCCGACTGCCCTCAGTGAAGGGCTTATCGAGACAGCCCTGCGCCAGCTTAGGCAAACTTTACAGCGAGATTTTGCCATAGCAACTCCTCGCTTAGCGATTTTGGGTCTCAATCCACATGCGGGAGACCAGGGGCTCATTGGTACCGAAGAGGAGACCCTACTACGTCCTCTCCTGGCGCGTTTAGCGCAGGAGATGCTGGTCGCAGGGCCTTTTGCGGCGGATGGCTTCTTTGGCGCCGAAGCTTATCAGCGTTTTGATGCGGTTTTGGCGCTGTATCATGATCAAGGGCTGATTCCCTTCAAGCTTTTGGAGGGGTGGTTAGGCTATCAGTATACAGCGGGCTTACCCTTTGTGCGGACGGCGCCGGATCACGGTACGGCTTATGACAAGGTGGGGGCGGACGATGCGGCTATCGAGAGCCTCTCGGCGGCTATCTGGGAAGGGCTCATAATTGCGCAGCGCCGGTCCGGGTATCTCACCTCCGTATGAAAGGCCTAGCCTGGCTCCTGCCAGCGGATCTCGCCACCCATGCAGATCTGGCAGCGGAGCCCATGTTTTATCTAGCCCAGGCGCTCAGTGCTCATGTGCCGATCTGGACTATCAGTTGGCATCCGCTTCCGGTGGCCCCAGGTTACCACCTTCGTTTTTGGGATGCTCAAGGTCGCGGGATAGTCTTTTGGGGCCAATGGCCGCTCTCCAAACTTCGCACCGAGATCGAGACTTACTGGCAGATGGAGGGGTTTGTGCCTCAAGTCGTCCTAAGCACTGCCTGGGGGGGTAGGTTAGTTCATCGATGGCAGCAGCGCTTTGGTGCTCGGGTGATAGAGTGGGGCCGGGACTTAGCTTTCCAACTGCCAGGTACGGGCCTTGGCGAAAGGTCGCCAGCTTCGCGGCAGGGCAGTATCGCTATTCCCGCGGAGCCCTTCACTATAAACGCTAGTCTGCAGCTAGCAGCCGACCTGCTAGCTGCTCAGCAGAACGTGCTCTTAGTTGGGCACGCGCTTAGCGCTACGCCTTTTCGCAATTTCGCCCATGCCCATCTTCACCGGGTAAAGCTCGCTTTGGGCTTGAGCTGGTCGGAAATAGAGTCGGTTTTGGACCAGGCCAAAGTGGTGGCCTTAGCAAGTCCCTCACCACTTTTGGCTCGGCTGAGTTGGGGCCGTGTCGTGGCCTATCCGGAGCCGATAGATCTGCCCGGGGCCTTCCATTACGAGAGCGTCGCGGCGCTCCTTGAGATGCTCAAAGGATCGGAGCTTCCTAGCCCCGTTTACCTTGCTCCATCTGAGGCTGCCGAAGCCGCTTGGGCCTTACTTAGCGCTTACTTTTAGACGGGATCGCGCTGGCCGTGTCTCATGAAGAAGTGCCTGACCTCCTGACCGGTCAGAGTTGTACCCCAAATTCAAGCTGATCGTGTCGAAAGATAGCTCGGCGCTTAAGCAGAGGATAGGTGCTAGACTTCATCCAGTCATAGGTGGCCTTGAGCTTTTCCCAGAGAGCCAGATGCTCGGTCGGTATACCTAGCTTTAGATGGGCTTTTTCGGCGATCTGGGCTATGAGTGTATAAGAGGGGAGGCAATCGGGGATGAAAGCAGGATGGCGCCAGCGGTCCACCGGCTGGCCAGCCGCATCGAGTCGACTTTTAGATAGGTAAAACCAGTCCGTGGGTTTCATTTTTTGCCATTGTCGGGCGGGTTGGACCGTCTGAGCTAGACCATCTTCGTTGATAAAGGTGGCAAAGCTCTCGAGATGCGTCGCGGCGGGGAGCTGATACCAGAGCCGCTCCTGATATAGACTGTTTTGGTAAGTGTGGGCCACGATGCGCAAGGAAGAGGGGAGATGAGGCAGCAGCGCTGCTAAGGCTGTATCATCTTCGACCCAGTATAGGATGGCATATTGGCTAGCCAGGCCAGCCAGCGCCTTGAGGTCGATGGGCTGAAAGCCGAGGGCCTGGGCTCCCTTGGCGTTGGGAGTCCGATCATCGCGCCGAAGGAGCTGGTCTCCCCAGCCCGGCTGAATATGCGGTACATAATGCAGTGGTGCTTCTGGGGACAAAGCATCCCGCAGCAGCTTGAGCGCATAAAGCGTTTCTACACTAGCATACGCTGACCCTACAAAAAGTATCCGGCCAGCTTCTGCTACGAGCGCTTTGGCAAGGTCTGCTAAGCCCTGAGTCCACTCTATCGGCTGACCATGCTGCCATAGCCCCGAGGTCCGGTTTTCGTTGTACTTGCGATAATCCAGCCGCCCTTCGTCACAGAGCCAGTACTGATTGACCTGGAGATTTTTACGGGGGGTTAGCCGCATGACTAAGTTATCCCGGACCCAGGCCTGAGTATTGCAACCTTTAGCACAGCCGGTGCAGATCGAAGGCGTATAGTTCATTTCCCATACACGGGCCTTGAAGCGGTGATCGGCACTGGTCAGGGCACCCACTGGGCATATATCGACGGTATTAAGAGAGTACGGATCGTCAAAGGCCTGGCCAGGCGCCGTGGCGGGATAATTCTGGTTACCGCGTTGAATGATGGTGAGTTGGCGCGTCTGGGAGACCTCTTCGGTAAAGCGCACGCAGCGGGTACAGTTGATACAGCGCTCGGCATCGAGCACGACGCGCGGACCAAGTGGGATGCGTTTGGGCTTGTGTACTTTTTCGAGTTCGAAACGAGACCCTTCCGGGCCATACTTATAAGTCCAAATCTGAAGTGGACACTCGCCCGCTTGATCGCAAATGGGACAATCCAGCGGGTGATTGATGAGGATAAACTCCAGCACCCCCTGCTGCGTCTTTTGGATAAGGGGCGAGGAGCGGTGGGTGCGAACGTGGAGATCAGGCGTTAGGTCCGTGGTGCAAGAAGGGGTGGGTTTGGGGCCCCATTGAATGCGTAAGCTGCCATCTGCTTCTCGAAGGTATTCACCGGTGGAGCGGTCTTTCATGGGCAGCCCCGTTTCTACTAGACACATGCGGCAGTTGGCCGGAATGCTGAGAGCAGGGTGGTAGCAGAAGTAGGGTATATCTATCCCCTGTTCTAAGCAAAACTGAAGAAGCTTCATGGGACGCTCGTAGGTATAAGCCTGCCCATCAATGTAGACAGTTGGCATACAGCAAAGAAACAAATAAGCCCCGATGCTAAAGTTGGGTTCTCTGGGCTAAGTGTGACCGGTAAAAGCTATAATTGATAGCAAAGCCCAATAGCAGCATCATGGAAAGCCAGTAAAAGAAGACCATCAGCGCAATGACCGCCGCAATGCTCCCGTAAAAGCGGCTGAAGTTGGCTACGGCTAAAAAGTACCAGGATAGCAGCTTGGTAACGACACCCATCAAAATGGTAGCGCTGATTGCACCCGGTGAGAGCCAGTAGGGCATCGATCGAAAGGGAAGAGCCGCCCGGTAAATCACCTCGATCGAGCTGGCCATGATAAGAAACAGAATTAGCCCCTTGAGTAGTCCTAAGAGCCACTCTGAGCCCGCGCTTAGCGGCCAATGCATCAGAGGCTGTATCAGAGCCGAAAGATGACTGTCCCGAATAAAAGCAAATAAGAGCCCAGAGGCTAGCACAAGCACAATGAAAAATAAAAGCCCAAGAGCCTTGAGCCAGACGACCCAGAAAGGCTGCCACGGCACATCATCCTGATAAAAGGCCCGAAGGAGTGTCAGAACGCCCTGCCAGGCCGAGTACAGGGCTAAAATGAGAGAGGTCGATAGTAATGTGATATTTTGCCGCTGAAAGACCTCCTCAAATACAATGTCATGAATCAGTTGGTAGAGCATAGGCGGCAAAAGGGTGCCTAGCTCGCGCTCTAGTAGCTTCTCAAACTCGCTAAAGGATAGGTAGCTAATTAGCGTGGTCGCAAAGAGAAGGCCCGGGAAGAGGGCAAAGAAGAAGCTAAACGCCATGGCCCCGGCCTTTAGCGTAAAGGTAGGATGGGATACGATCTGCCAAAAGATAGTAGCGACGCTGCCTAGGGGGATACGTCGGTAGCCCGGTAGCCGAATGGCGCCTAAGCTATGAAGCAAGCTTTTGAGCCAAGGCCGCATAAAAGGCCTCTGGTGGACGACAGGGCCGCCAAGTTTCCGCGCTGATGAAAATGAGCAGGACGCGCGCCTCAGCCAGAATCTCTTCGCCCCGGCATATGAGATGTTCGAAGGTGAACTTGGTGCCAGGTGGGGTGGGTAGCCAGGTGTAAATAAGGAGTTCGTCCTCGTAATAGGCAGGCCGATGGTAATCAATCGCAAAATGCCGCACGGGCAGCAACACCCCCAACTCCCGCTCTATGCGCGCATAGCTCAAACCTAAGTGCCGGATCCAGTCGGTGCGGGCTACTTCACAGTACTCGGCGTACCGACTATAGTATACGACGCCCATTTGGTCGGTTTCGCTATAACGCACCCGTAGGCGCGTCTGGTGTAGATAATGCTCGGGCCTCAGGGCCGCGAGCTTTTCTTGGAGGCTAACCATCGACTTAAGGCTCTTTGATATGAACGCGCTTTCTGCATGTGCTCAGCGTACGATACAGAAAAATCATGATAACCAGAACCGTCAGGCCGTGCACAAAAGTATAAATAGTCGCTGGGAGTATAATCTAACACCGCGTCAATGCTCTCAGGTGAGGGGATGCCGATCGGTCCTGGGGGTAAGCCCAACCGCTTATAGGTATTATAAGGCGATTCGACCGATGTGTGTCGACTGGTCACCCGACGGGCAGCAAAGTCTCCCGTCGCATAAATAACGGTGGGGTCCGCTTGGAGCGGCATTCCAAGCCGAAGCCGATTTAGGTACACCCCCGCAATGAGCGGTTTTTCGTTGCCTCGGCTTGTTTCCCACTCTACGATCGAGGCCAAAATCCCCACCTCGACTGGGGATAGCCCGATCGCTTCTGCTTTGCGCCGTCGTTCTGCCGTCCAAAAGCGTTCGTACCCCTCCTTGAGTCGATAAACCAGATTTTCCGGTGAGATGGTCCAGTATACCTCATACAAATCGGGTATGAATAGCAAGAGCCAGGTTTCTTTCGTAAAGCCCACCGTTTCCCAGGCAAAGCTCGTGAAGAATAGACGCCAGGCTAGTGAATCATAAGCCAGTTGCCGTCCGAGGTAGCGAGCCAGATAACCGGTGCTGCGCTGAGGCGCGATATACAGGCGAATGGGGGTCTGTAATCCATTCCGCAGTCGCCGATAAACGTGGTAAGCCTTCTCACCCGGCAGCAGTTCGTAATGGCCTGGCTTGGGCAGGGTGAATTGGGCCAGCCAATGCCAAACGGAGTACACAGGCAGTAGACGCTCTAAGCTATCGCGATAGGCACGTCTGCCCTGTACTGAAAGCGGGATTCGCCAGACACGTTTCTCTTCGAGCTGAACAGGCAGAATCAATTGGGCCAAGCCTCCTACTAAGAGCAGCGCTATACCTAAGCCAGCCCAGCGTCCCCAACCTCTAAGTGATGGCTTCTTGTTGAGACGGGCGCGTCGGTTTTTCTTTTTCGATCGCATGCTGAATACGTCTTATGAGCACTCGTTTTTGTTCTAAAAACCACTTAGGCTTGTCTGGAGACTGGCCTAAGTGCGGGAAGCGCCGAAGCAGAAGCAGTTCGGCGATCTCCTCCAGGCTTAGGCTGGTGGGTGGTTTCGCAAAATAAGCCTGACTTGCGCCCCAAGCGCCCCATATCCGATCGCCCCAAGGCGCACCGGCCAGGTACAGATGCAGGAGCCGTTCTCGGCCCCACAAGGCTTCCAAGATCGCCCCCCACAGTTCGGCCCCTTTAGTGCCTTGGCGGGGTGGATAGAGAAGGGCTACCGCTGCTTGCGCCCGAGTAGAAAGCCGGGCGCAAGCCGTCGGGGACTCTAGGCCAATCCGAAAACCGTGGTAAAGGGCCGGTGGAATCTCGGCCTGCGACAGCCAGCGCCAACGCGGCGCCTCTCCCGCCAAGAAGCTCGTTACCACCGCAACCGGCACTAAAGGTAGCCAGCGAAAAGCCAATAAAAGCCCCCCCATCGCTAAGACCAGCACAAGCGCCAGTTCGAGGGTCTTTTGAATAAGCCACCGGATCGGCCACAAGAGCATTAGCCCAGGCGTAGCTGTTCAAACTGCTTGCGGTAGAATTCGTTGATAACTTGGACGACTTCGGGGGCTGTGTCGACGAGCTCAAATAAAAACATGTCCTCAGGGGAGACATACTGCCACTCTTCCAGCAGGGTGTGCCTAATCCACTCAACGAGAGGCTCCCAAAACGTTCGCCCCACCATTACGACGGGAAAGCGCTCAATCTTTCGGGTCTGAATCAGCGTAAGCGCTTCAAAGAGCTCATCCATCGTCCCAAAGCCGCCCGGCAATACCACAAAAGCCTGGGCATACTTCACAAACATCACCTTCCGCACAAAAAAGTAGTCGAAGTTGATGAGTAGCTCAGGGTCTACGTAAGGGTTGGGGTGCTGCTCAAAGGGTAAGAGAATATTGAGCCCGACGGAGTAGCCCCCGAGTTCTTTGGCGCCTTTGTTGGCGGCCTCCATGATGCCAGGTCCGCCGCCGGTGATGATCCCATAGCCGTTCTCTACGAGGTGGCGGGCCACCTGTACCGCTAATTCGTAGTGCGGGGAACCGGGCTTGCTGCGTGCCGAACCGAAAATCGAGACACAAGGACCGATTTGAGAAAGCGTTTCGAAACCATCGACAAATTCAGCTATGATCCGAAAGATCTGCCAAGTATCGCTGACCCTTCGCTCTCGAAGATCCCGTGTTTTGTTGAAGAAGTTTTTGGGTAGTCCATTAGCTGGTGGCATCATAGCTAGGCGAATATACGAAATCGCGTTTAGAGGGCTTTTTGCCAGTGGATCGCTTCGTTCCAAAAGGCTGTTAGCAAGGGCTCCAGGGCCGGGTGGTGCTGCTCGAGCGTCCGCTGTATCACGCTCGCTTCTAAAGGAATGCGGCGCCGTTCTGCAAACCGCTCTATGTGCTGCAGCATTCCCGCATAACTCGCAAAGGCATGGAGCAAATCAGAACTTACCAGCGCATGAAAGAACGCCTGCCAACTAGGAGGGCCGTACGCTTCATAAGTGTGGACGGTCTGGCGTAGCTCTTGTATAAATTCTTCTAGGGGTTGCTTTTGCCAGCGAGTCCAGTTTTCGCCGAGGACACTGTCGAGCCATAAGTCGACAAAGATGCCGGCGTAGCGTCCCAAGGGCTCGCGAAGCATGGCTCGTGCCTCTAAGAAGGCGGGATGGTGATCGGTCTTCCAGTCGATTTCGCGATGAAACGCCACACCAGCGCGGATGAGTGGGGGCAGGAGAGCCTCCCTGGCCGCGCGTACCCCATCTGCGATGAGTGCCCCAAATCGAAAGGGGGGCGGTGCTAGCGCCAAGGCCGTGTGTCCCAAGTGGTGCATTAGAGGCGCCCCAGCCTTTCAAGGGCCTCGCGCAAGCTGCCCGTTTCTCTAAGCAAAGCTACCGCTTCCGCTTCAGATAGGCCCCCTAGCTCCATGAGGTAGCGAGTCGCGCGCTGCTGGAGCTTCCGATTTACTAGCTGTAAATCTATCATGCGAGTCCCCTTCACACGACCCAAACGGATAAAAATAGCCGTGGAGATCATATTTAGCACGAGCTTCGTGGCGGTGCCGGCTTTGAGCCGCGTGCTTCCTGTGATAAACTCCGGTCCTGTCACGACCACGATGGGATGCGCCACGCTGTGAATGAGAGGCGCCTCCGGATTCGCACAAAATCCGCCAGTCAGCGCACCGAGGCTGTGCGCGTAGCGAGCGCCTGCCAAAGCATAAGGTGTACGACCACTAGCACTAATGACAAACACGACATCCTTGTCAGTCAGGTGGATAGCGGAAAGGTCGCAGACCGCTGCCTCTTCATTGTCTTCGGCGGCTTCGATGGGGCCCTTCAGGGCATTAGGCCCTCCTGCAATAAGGCCGATGACCTTACCAGGAGGGACACCGAAGGTGGGGGGGCATTCTGCCGCATCGAGTACGCCTAGGCGGCCGCTTGTTCCGCTTCCCATGTAGATGAGACGTCCTTCGCCTTGCAAGCGCGCCGCAGCTGCCTCTACAAAAGCGGTGAGAGCGGGTAACGCCTGCTGAACCGCTCGGGGGACCGTAGCGTCTTCCGCGTTCATGGCTTCTAGGAGCGCCTGGACTTCCCAGCGCTCCAAGTCCTGATAAGGGGGGTCCGCTTCGGTGAGCCAGCTCATAGCGGGCTGATCTCGTAAGCCCGCCGCTGCGCGCGGGCTTCGTAGTACGCTAAAAAGGTACGGTTCACCTGACGGTAACCACCTGGTGTAGGGTAGTGCCCCGTGAAGTACCAGGTGCCCTCATGCCGGCTAAAGGCTTTGGGTAGGTGCTCCACCGGCTGGAATAGGATTTCTAACGGACAGCTAAGCTGCGGTGGTCGTACGAGCTCTGCGATCTTGGCGGCGATCTGCTCTTCTGTGAAAGGCGCATATAAGGCCCGTACGAAGTTGGTAGTCGTAAATGCCTCTGTGCCTTCTGCAGCTTTGCACAGGGCATAAGTCTGATCTAAGAGGGCGGTCTGCCCTGTCTCACGCAGAAGGGCGATCGCCGCTTGAAAAGCCACAAGCTCGCCCAGAGAGGCCATGTCAATCCCATAAAAGTCGGGATAGCGGATCTGCGGAGCTGCCGAAACAAAGACGATACGAGCGGGCTGCAGACGGCCTAAAGTGGGCAGCAAGGTTCGCCGCAAGGTGGTTCCTCGTACGATCGAATCATCTAAGCAAACGACTGTGTCTGTAGGCGAGACCAAGCCCATCACCACGTCATACGTATGCCGCGAAAGCGTTTCTCGTAAATCGGGTGAAGCAATGAAGGTGCGGCCTTCGGTGTCTTTCCAGATAAGCTTTTCAGCTCGGATGGGCTGGTCTGGTACTAGCTCGCGAAGCTCCCGAATAAGCCCGAGGAATGCAGTCTCAGAGGTATTGGGGACGTAGGTAAAGATCACTTGGCTCGGGTCCACTCGGCGCAGGATGGCAGGGGCAAGCAGTCCCCCTAAGCGCTGCCTTTCACTGTAGATATGGGGCGAGTTGCCCCGGGAGAAGTAAATGCGCTCAAAGACGCAGCGGGTGGGCTTCGCAGCCGGCTCTGTGAAAGGCGCCACTTCCCAAGCCCCGTTGGGACTCACGGCAAGGGCATGACCCGGGGGCAATTCCTGAACGGCGCTGGGCATCACCTCAAAGACATTATGTAAGGCAGCGGCTTCCGAAGCGGCCGCTAAACAGGTGTCTGTCGCTAAGTAGTAAACTGGCCGGATGCCCCACGGATCCCGCATGACAAACCCCCATCCTGTCCCCAAAAAACCTGCAATGACATAACCGCCATCCCATCGGCGGGCGGCCCGACCCAGCCACGCCAAAAGCGGAAAGCGCTCCTTGATGTAAGTCGTAGCCTCGGGCTTGGAGTACCCCTCGGCCTTGGCTTCATGGTAAAGCGCTTCGACATACTCATCCAAAAAATGGCCCATCCGCTCTAAAATGGTGTACGTGTCACTCGCATAAAGGGGATGCTGCCCTAGCGCCACTAAGCGCTCGAATAGCTCATCGGCATTGGTGAGGTTAAAATTGCCCGCTATCGCTAGCGAGCGGGCCGGCCAGCTGCTTTGGCGGATGACAGGATGCGTCTCCTCTAAGGTGTAGCCACCGAAGGTACCATAGCGTAGGTGGGCCAGGTAACCCGTGCCTGCAAAAGGAAACGCATCTGGCGGCTGACCCTCTGCTTGCCACTTTTCCCAGGCCTCCCAAATCTCCTGGGATAGGAAGCGCCAGGGCGGGGTAGGGGCGATCTTGCGGATACGGTGAAAGTAGGGCTGTCCATGAGGAACGTCGCCTTTATAACACAATAGACCGGCTCCGTCTTGGCCGCGATTACGCTGTTTGTGCAGGAGGAGAAGGGCTTGCTTGAGACCCCAGATGGGAGACGACGGCACCGGCTGTAGAAGCCTCAGCCACACTAAGCCGCACATGTGAAGCAAAGGTAACAATCTTTTGCAGCATTTGAGCCGCCAGCTGCCCTCGGTCAAAATACTTTTCCGCTAGAAGGCGAGCTCGAGCTTGAGCAGCCCGCCATCCTCCTCGATCCCAGTAATACTCTAAAATCGCCTGTGCAAACGCCGCTGGATTTGTCGCCGAAAAGCCGCAAGCCCATCGCTCAAGACACACCTTCTGCCAGCCGCCGTAGTTGATGCCGACGACAAGCCCAGCCGCCAAGTAATTATAAAACTTAGAGGCGCTATTACTGGCTAAGATAGGGATAGGCCGCACAGTCGATACACCGATGTGACAATCGTGGAGAAACCAGCTGAGTTCGGCTGGCGGCAGCGGCGGATGCAAGTGAACATTAGGAAGAAGTTGTGCCTTGGCCGCAATGACGGCCTGCTCATAACCATCTCCCACGAGCCAAAATTGGATACCGGCCCAGTCCCGTAGAGCATGCGCTACCTCCAGGATAAAGCCCACGCCATTTACCCGGCCAAAGGTGCCAGCGTATACGACCCGAAATGGCAAAAAAGCAGGAACTCGGCGCCTTCGAAAAATATCCAAGCGCGTGCCGTTATAAGATAACACCGTGTTACTGGTGGGAACGACTTCTCGCAAGGCTTGTGCAATGTCTGGGGAATAAGCGGCCAAAAAGTCCGCACGCGCATAGGCCCAGCGAAAAAGGTGTCGAATCGGCTTCCAGAAGAGCCTTGGAAAGATACGCAGACCCTCTAAGACCTGTGGCCACGCATCGGTAACCTCCACAGCGTAAGGCTTTTTGTAGCACCAGCGCCACAGCGCCGCAAGCCACAGGCTGACCGGTGGTGGGGAAACTACGACTACGTACAGGGGCACGTGGCGCATTCTATGCAAAATATACAGGCTAAATAAGCTAAAACGTACAAGGTCGCCTATCCTTCTATAAAGAGATTGGTACTGGTGATAGGGGGTAGGGAGGGCCAAGATGGCTATCCCTTCCGGTGTGCGAAAGACGCGGCGTCTGCTAAGCCGAGCTCGCAGCGCTTGGGGAAAGTAAGTGCTGCTGGTAAGCACCCAGACTTGATACCCTCGTCGCTTCCAGTACGTCGTAAAATCTAAACCGCGTGTGTCGCCCCAGCCGCCTGGCGGCGTAAAAAAGTAACGCCAGTATAGAAGCCTCACCGGGTCGCGCGGGCCTTTGGCAGACTAGAGACCTGCACAAGTTCACGTATGTGTACGAGACCGATCACACTCCCCATGAGAGCAATTATCAATAGCATTAGCCAGACCTGCTTGGGATCATCTAAGTCCTGCCAGACAGGATAGCTTACTAAGCATAAAAGCCCCTGCGTAATCAAGAAAGACAGCGCCACCAAGGAAGGAGGTATCCCCAGGCGGGCTAGACGATGGCTCAGATGGTCGGTTCCGCCTACAAAAGGGCTCTTTCCCCTGGCAAGACGAGCTGCGATTACCCAAAATGTGTCACCGGCTAACAAGCTATACACCTGCACAAGCGCTAAGATAGCAAGCCAGGGGAGGCTTGCGTGATGCCTGGCGATGTCGAGCCCTAAATAAGCCAAAACATAGCCTAAAAACTGACTGCCGTTATCCCCCATGTAAAAGGCAGCGGGTGGCCAATTTCGTATCAGAAAGGCGATAAGTGCCGCGGCTAAGGCTATGTATACGGCACCTGCCGTAGGACCCACTAAAAAGTAGCCCCACAACAGGAGGGGCAGAACTACACTTGCTGCTACCCCATCCATATTGTCCATCATGTTTAGGGCATTCATGACCGCTGTAAACCAGAAAAGCGTAAATCCTGCCGATAAGGAGGGATGCCCCAAGTCGATTTGAGGGCCACCTAGCAAAATCGTAAGTCCACCGGCCGCTAGCTGCCCAAGAAACTTGGAGTAGGGTAGCATCACGTAAGCGTCATCAGCTAAGCCTACCAAAAACGATAAGTTTCCCCCTGCTAAAAAGGCTAGGGGTATCGTATAGCCATTCGGCTGCCAAGCACCGACCCCTAGCATAACGATGAAAAAACCGATCCCACCAATGATAGGCTTTCGGCTACTATCCCAGCGCTTCTGGTTCGGGATACCTTGACTAAGAGCGCCTAAACGGTGGGTTAATCGAAAAAAGATCTCGTTCCACACCCAGCAAAAGAGGAGAGCGGCTAACACAATCTCAATGAGAGTCATAGCTAATCCTCAACACCTCTCAAAGATAATAGCTTCTTAGCATACCTTTGCAAGGTGCTTAAAGAATCACCACTACGATCAGTTCATGAGGCAGGGGGCGCGACCTTTATGCCCTTTGGCGGCTGGCAAATGCCGCTGCGGTATCAAAGTGAAGTCGCTGAACATCACACCGTGCGGCAGAAGGTCGGGCTTTTTGATTTGTCTCATATGGGGGAATTTCTAGTTCGGGGCGATCAGGCCGAGGCTTTCCTGCAAAGCCTGCTTACGAACGACCTAAGCCGCCTGCCCGTGGGAAAAGCCCAGTATACCTTCCTCCTCAATGCGGAGGGGGGAATCCTCGATGACCTAATCGCCTACAAAATAGCCCCTGATCTTTTCATGCTCGTAGTCAATGCAGCCAATACGCCTAAAGACTGGGCTTGGCTGAACGAGCGAGTGCCTGCAGGCGTTACGTTGGAGGATATCTCTGATCGAACCGTGCTGATAGCCCTGTCAGGCCCTCATAGCACTGCCATCCTTGCGCCCCTCACAGAGGCTCCTATTGCAAGCTTACCCTATTATGCCTTCGTGAAAGGAACCGTAGCGGGTATTCCCAATGTCCTCATCGCAACTACCGGTTATACCGGAGAGTGGACGTATGAGTTATTTGTGCTGGCTGAGGAAGGCATTAGGCTCTGGCAAGCGCTCATGAAGGCAGGCGAATCTCATGGTCTGCAGCCGGCCGGCTTGGCAGCTCGCAACACGCTCCGCCTCGAAATGGGGTACCTTCTGTGCGGCACGGATATCGACGAGACGACGACACCACTCGAAGCGGGCGCCGGCTGGGCTGTCAAGCTGCAAAAGGGGCCGTTCTTGGGTCGGGAGGCGCTCCTGCGTCAAAAGACCGAAGGGCTAACTCGGCGTCTGGTGGGGCTTGTTACCACCGAAGCGCGCTTTATTCCGAGAGGCGGCATGCCTATCCTGGATGCCCATCGGACGCCAATCGGCCGTATCACCTCGGGCTCGATTAGTCCTACGCTCAAAGTGGGCATTGGCTTGGGGTATGTCCCCGCTCCTTATCAGGAAGGCGACACCGTCTATCTTGATCTTCGTGGCCAACTGGTCCCCCTGACTATCCGAAAACCCCCCTTCGTTGGTCCCACTTCTCTGACGCAGCGTCTCCAATCGGCAGCATCATGAAAGCTCTGCCCCTTCTGCGCGTTTGTCTCACCACCGCCCTCATCTCGACCTTTGAGGTCAGGGACTATATCGTCGTGGTGATAGATATTTTGCGGGCTACGACGAGCTTTTGTGTAGCGCTGGATAGGGGAGTTTCCGAAATTCGGCCCGTCCGTTCGCTGCGGGAATGTCGTGAGTGGGGGCGGCGCGGTTACCTGACGGCCGCTGAGCGCGGCGCCCAGAAGGTCCCCGGCTTTGACTTTGGAAACTCACCCTTTGATTTCTTAGAGGCCGATCTAGCCGGGAAGCGACTGGCTTTTACGACCACCAATGGCACGCGAGCCCTGTGGGCTGTGCGTGAAGCTAAAAAGGTCGTAGCGGGCGCCTTTGTCAATATGTCTGTTCTCCTAAGCTGGCTCCGTCAACAAGCGGAGCCGGTCCTCCTCGTATGCTCAGGCTGGAAGGACCACGTTAACCTCGAGGATACGCTTTTTGCTGGTGCCGTGGCGACCTATTTAGAGGGCGATTTTCGGGTCTCAGATGACGCTACCCTCATTGCTATGAGCTTATATCAGCAAGCGGAAGCCCGCAAAAAGTACTATATCGAGCACTCCGCCCATTTTGATCGGCTTGTTCAGCTCGGTATGCAGCGGGATGTCAAGTATGCGCTGCGGCGCGACTTGCATCCTGTCTTGCCCTCCTATCAAGCGGGCGTTTTAACCAACGCCCTCACGCATGCCTAAAATTCCTAGAATTCGTTTACGCGCCGACAAAGTGGAGAAGCTGCGTCAGCAGCGCCATCCCTGGGTCTTTTCAGGAGCCCTGGTGCCCGATGATGTGGCTGAGAGCGGCGACACCGTCCTCCTGACCGACGAAAAGGGCAATCCTGTCGCCTATGCGCACTGGGATGCAGAACACTCCATTCGAGCTCGCGTTTGGGCCTGGGTTGAACGGAATAAGCCTTTGCCGCCCACGGGCAAGGCTTTCTGGCAGGCGCGTTGGCAAGCCGCCCTCAAGCTGCGCCAGCAGCTCAATCTGGCCGCCGTCACCAATAGCTATCGCCTTCTCAATAGCGAAGGCGATTACTGCCCTGGGATGATTGTAGACGTATATGACACCGTGGCAGTGCTCCAATTACGTACCCCCGGCGCTCAGCGGCTCCTCCCTGAGCTCGTACGCTTTTTGACCGACCATTTGCCCCTGCAGGGCATTTATCTGCGTGCCGAGACGTCAGAGGCATCCCACTGGGTGTGGGGGACGCCCCAGCCCACCGTGACCGTCATCGAGCATGGCTTGCAGTTCCTCACCGCTATCGAGACGGGGCAAAAGACAGGCTTTTTTTTAGATCAGCGGGATAACCGCCGACTTCTGGCAAGCTATGCCGCCGGCCGGCGTGTTGCCAACTTTTTCGCGTACACAGGGGGGTTTTCGCTTTATGCGGCTGCCGCCGGCGCCCAAGCCGTCCTTTCGGTCGAGATCATGGCAGAGCCCGTGCAGCTATTAGAGAAAAATTTTGAACGCAACGGCTTCTCTCAGAAAATCGACCATATCCTCCGGACGGAGGATGCTTTTCGGGTGCTTCCTACGCTAGAGCCGGGCGCTTGGGATGTCATCGTTCTCGATCCGCCCGCCTTTACCCATCATCAGGAAGCGCTGCCCCAGGCCCTGCGCGGCTATCGGTACATCAACCTGCATGCGCTGAGAGCCCTTCCCCCCGGGGGGCTTTTGTTTACCTTTTCATGTAGCGGCCACGTGACACCGCAGCTTTTTCGGGATGTCATTTTTCAAGCGGCCATGGAGGCCGATCGGCCTGTCCGTCTTCTTCACTTTCTACATGCAGCGCCTGACCATCCCGTGGATCTCTTTCACCCACAGGGTGAGTATCTTAAGGGATTTGTTTTGCAAGTTTATTGAGGGAAGTTCGTACATTTGCCACATGTCTCACTTATCCATTTCTGTGATTTTCAATCAGTCTTGGAGCCTCTTCAAAGCGAATTGGATGACACTAGTTGGCTTATTTTTGCTTTTTATCTTAGTGTCTCTTATTCCATTCATCGGTAGCTTGCTGAGTGGCCTAATCTTTGGTCCGGCTCTCAGCATGGCGGCACTCTTAGCAGCCCGTCGAGGGCAGGTGGCCTTTGGCGAGGCTTTTTCAAATATAGGTCGCCTGTTACTTGTCTTTGTGTATCAGCTTATCTTATTTGCAGTGCCTATCCTCTTATCATTTTTGCCGTTCTTTTATGCTGCTCGTGAGTCTTTCGAGTATGCGGAGCCGATGATCACGGCTAGCCCAGGGATCGTGATTATGTCTGTTATGGGGGGGATTTTAGCCCTTATCATGTCAATATGGGGCTGGTCCGGATTCTATTTCATCCTAGATGGCAAGAAAGGGGTTTTTGGCGCGCTTAGTGCTAGCTTCTCCACGACTACCCAGAACATCGGTAGCGTGATATTAGCCTTTCTACTACTTATAGGAATCAACATTTTGGGGGCATTCGCTTGTGGACTAGGGCTGATTGTCACCATGCCGCTCAGTTTTGTCTTTTTAGCGCTTTTATATTTGAGATTAACGGAGGGCACTCCCCACAGTCTGGCCTGAGCCTCTATGCACTCTCGCTTTCTACGGTTGGGCGTTTAGCGCCTCTAATGTGGATGGCGCTTGCCCAGGCGCAAAATCAATCGTTACTGATTGTAGGCGTGGTTACCTCTAGTACCACTCAGACTACATCCGGCTGGTATCCAATGGTGCTCGAGCTGCAAATGCGGGGTAAAAAGGTACGTGGTACCAGCTTGTACCTGGTTCCCACTCAGTGGGAAGATTTCGTTTGCTATAGCCTAGAGGGAGAGCGGGAGGGGGATACCTATCACCTCACGGAGAAGGCCGTGCTTAAGGCTACCGCTATAGAAGGGGTATGGTTACGCAAGGCTATGACCCTTACTGTTACCGATGAGCATGTGCAGGGTGAGTGGGAAGATATTGACGGCTTTCGGCAGCGCGGTGAGGTCCGGGCTAGCATTCGGCCTCTGCACTCAAGTGGCAAAAAGGGTAAAAAGGCCCCTACTTATACACGGCCTTTGCGGACTGACGCTAGTCCGGGGTCCTAAGCTGCTAGCCATTGATTCCACCGTCGCCATAGCCTGGCTAATCGTAAGCCGGCGGCATGGTGCAGGTAATACAGTGTTGGTACCACGACGAGCGTAATGACCGTAGCCACACTAAGCCCGAAGATAATCGTACTAGCCAGCGGTAGCCAGAAGAATGTCGTATCACCTCCAAAGAAGATTTTGGGGTCCCATTCCGTAAAGAGAGAGACAAAGTCTATGTTGAGTCCCACGGCTAAGGGGATTAATCCCAAAATCGTCGAGGCTGCTGTGAGTAGTACAGGCTTTAGCCGCAAGGAAGCACCGAGCACAATCGCTTCTCGGGTTCGGTGTCCCCGCGTCTTGAGCTCGTCAATGAATTCGACGAGGAGGATCCCGTTCTTGACTACGATGCCGATGAGCGCTACGATCCCAATCCCAGCTAGAACTACCGAAAATTCAATCCGGCTTAGCGCAAAGCCCCATATCACGCCAATCAGGCTAAAGAGCACTTGAGACAGGATAATAAACACCTTGCCCAGCGAGCGAAACTGCAAGATAAGCACAAAGAGTACGAGAGCCATTGCAACCAGAAAGGCGATCTGAAGGAATCGAGCCGCTTTAGCCTGCTCTTCCTGCTCGCCTCCGATGCGGATCTCCACACCGGCTGGGGCGGGATAAGCACGTAGGACCTGTCGGATCTGATTATTGACCTCGGTGGGGTTGTAGCCGGGCAGTACATCGGACGAGAGCGTCACGGCGCGTTTGAGGTTTTTGCGGCGGATGAGCCCTGATCCGCTGGCGTATTCCAGAGAGACGAAGTTAGCTAGGGGCAGCTGTTTGAGGCGACCATCGCTCATATCACGAAAGGTGATTTTATGCGCCAGAAGCTGAGAGGGATACGCCTGATAGCCTTCTTGATAGCGGATTTGGATAGGAAATTCCTCTTCAAGCTCTCGGAATTTACTGGCTTCTTTGCCGTAGATGGCTGTGCGTAGTTCGCTGCCGATCTGGGCGGCTGAGAGGCCGGCCCTTAGGACGCGGTCCCGATCGAGACGTACCAAGATTTCGGGCTGACTGAGTACTAAGTCGCTGGTAAGTTCTTGAACCCCTGGCACCCGCAGAGAGTCGAGATAGCGTTTGAGGGCGATAGCGGTTTGATTGACGAGCTTGGGGTCTTCGCCTAACACTTCGATCGTGACGGGCTTACCGGCGGGGGGACCAGCGCGGTCTGGCTCAACGCGTAGCTCCACGCCGGGCAGGTCCTTGAGGGCGTCATAAACCTTCTGTAAGTAGGGATGCGTCGAGATGCCGCTTCGCCGGCGAAACTCTACAAAGGCTACCGTTACTTTGGCACGGTTGGGGCTACTTGACTGTATACTATTGAAGGGGTCGCCCGCACCTATGCCTACGTTTACGAGCACAGACGCCACCAACGGATTGTTAGGCCCGATGGCCTCTAATACCCGCGCATAAGCTGCCTTAGCTACCGAGAAGGTGTAGTCGGCTGAGGTTCCTTCGGGCAGCTTGAGGTAGGCATAAATGTAATTTGGGTCTCGAGTCGGGAAAAAGACAACTTTGGGCGGCCGTAACGCAAAAACCGTCAGGCCACCTACAAAGACCAGCCCTGTGCTAAGCAGCACCCATTTGGGATGGCCTCGCTGAATGCTCCAGCGTAAGATGCGCTGATGGAGGCTTACAAGGGCGGGGATGGCTCGTTCCTGCGCATACCGAATAAGGGCCCGAATGACACTACGGGCCAGGATGAAAACAACGCCCAGAAAAACAATAAAGTTACCAAGTCCATGCGAACCGCTTAGATAGCTGATCCCAGCCAGGGCGGCCATGAGCCCTAGTACGAGCAAAAATCCTCGGGTAAATATGCGCTGCTTGGGGTTTTGGGGCCGCATGAAGTCTACCGCAAAAACAGGGTTGATGATGTACGCAACAAAGAGCGAAGCAAAAAGGGTGATGAGCAGTGTCACAGGCAGGTAGTAGAGGAACTTGCCAGGAATGCTATTCCAGAAAAGCAGTGGGAAAAAGGGGGCAGCAGTCACTAAGGTCCCCGCTAAGACCGGCAAAAAGACCTCGGCGGCAGCCCAATTCGTAGTCTCAAGGATAGGGCGTCGGCCATTCTCAAAGAGGCGGTAGGTGTTTTCGACGACGACGATGGCATCATCCACGACAATGCCCAAGGCTAAAAGAAAGGAAAACAGCACGACTAAATTGAGAGAGTAGCCTAGGCTGGGCAGCAAAATAAACGCAACAAAGGAGGACAGAGGCACCGATAGCCCGACAAAGAGCGCGTTTTCCAGCCCAATGAAAAACATCATCACAAGCGTGACCAGGACGAAGCCGATGATGATCGAGTTTACCAGGTCGTCGAGCTGAAGCCGAGTCCGCTCGGACTGGTCATTCGTGATGACGATCTTCATGTTAGAGGGTAGGAGGTTCGGTTGGCGGAGAATAGCTTGGATAGCATCGGCCGTTTCGACGAGGTTTTCGCCTGCTTTTTTGATCACATTCAGGGTAATAACCGGGTTTCCATCGAGCAGGGCATAGCTATCTTGTCGTTTATAGCCGTCGTAGACAGTCGCTACGTCTTTGAGAAAGACCGGTGCACCAAAGCCAGAACGAACGACAAGGTCCTGGATCTCGCGGACAGAGCGAAATCGGGCATCTAGGCGTAAGGTGCGGTTTTGTCGGCCGAGGTCCACCTCACCCGCTGAAATGAGGATGTTATCGCGAGCGATGGCGTTTTCGATGTCGCTAAAAGCCAGTCCGTAAGCCTGTAGCTTTTGCATGTCCACGTCGATCCGGATCTCGCGTTCGAGGGCCCCGATAATATCCACCCGACGCACCTGGGGCAGGGCCTCGATGCGGTCCTTCAGGTCATCGGCAAGCCGCTTGAGCTGCGCCGGGGTGTAGGGCCCAGAGAGATTGATATTCATGATCGGAAACTCAGAAAAGTCTACATCCGTGACGGTGGGCTCTTTAGGGAGGTCGGAGGGGAGGTCTGGGCGGGCCTTGTCGACCGCGTCTTTTACCAGGTCTTTACACTCCTTTGGGTCTTTATTGATGGTAAACTCAATCACGATGGTGGAGACGTCCTGCTGAGAATGGCTATTTATCTTTTCAATGCCGCTGAGGCCCTTCAGGCGCTTTTCGATGGGGCGCGTGACAAGGTTTTCAATGTCGGCCGGCGAAGAGCCAGGATACACGGTATTCACCACTATCGTGGGAATGACGAGGTCGGGAAATAGCTCTTTGGGCAGCGTGATGTAGCTGTAAATGCCCAGCCCGGTAATAAGAAGGGATAAGACATAAATCGCTAAGCGATTGTGGGTAGCCCAAAAGGTGGGACCGAAACGCTGCATATCCCCAAAAACTCAAAAAACTCAGAAAAAGTTCCGAGTTTCCGACATTAGGGTTCGGCCACGGCTTGACGGCTTTGGTCGTATATTTGTATGTCTATTATTTGTATGTCTATGCGTTGGTTTTGGGTAGGGCTTGCATGGGTTTGGGCTCAGTCTTATGAATACGGCAATAGCTGGTACAATCCGACGCAGTCTTATCGGAAGCTTCTTGTAGGCGAATCAGGGGTGTATAGGGTTCGCGCTTCGGACGTCGGGCTTAGTGGCGTGCCCGTTAGTAGTCTGCAGCTTCTGTGGCGTGGTAGGGAGGTTCCACTGTATGTGGCCGACCTTGATGGGTCCGGTACCTTTGAAGGGAATGACTACTTAGAGTTTGTGGGACTGCGGAATGACGGGGAACCGGACTCGGTGGCGTTTCGACATCCACAGCTCCTTCGGCGTTTGCCCGGCCTCCAGGGCAATAAGTACATGAGTCTCAATCAAAACGACACGTCGGCGTACTTTCTCACGTGGGGTGGGGGGCCAGGGCGTCGTTATGCCACTTATGAAGACGGGCAGGCCCTCAGTCGGCCGTCCCTGTCCTGGTTTTGGTATCAAATGGTGGAGTCGTTTCATAATGCAGGCTATTGGCCGGGACCAGGAGGATATGGGATTGGTGGCTATGAGCAGTTTAGCAACCCCATGTACATCAGTGGGGAGGGACGCGGTGCGAGCTTCAATCCCTATGCGCGAGGATATAGCTTACCAGGTGCGCTCCCCTCTGCCTCGCCTTTTTACAAGATAGAAGTGTCGCATGCCTCTCTCAACTTTAGCGGCACTTTTACGCTCAACTGGCAGGTTGAGTTGGGCTCTAATACCTATGCGGCTGCCTCCCAGACTCTGAATGCGCCCTATTTTCAACGGATGCAGTTGGTGGTGCCAACGACTTATCTAGGTTCTTACATCATCGTCCATTGTCAGAGTCCCACCACCGGGTACAGTGGTGAGCTGGTGCACTATGCGGAAATTACCTACCCAAGGGCCGGTAATAGCTTAGGGGCAGCGGAGGTTTTTCTGAGCTTGGGTGTAGTAAACTCGGACCCTACTCCCAGGGTGCTAGCGGTCTCGGGGCTCAGCGTGAGCGGAGGGGATTCCGTGCTTGTCTATGACACGGTGCACCAGCTGCGTATGCGAGCTTACCGGGATGGTAGCCAGTGGCTTATCCCGCTACCGGGTTTGGCCGACACGTTTGCGCTCTTTCTGGTGCGGGGCGAGAGTATTCGTACGCCCCTTGTGACGACTCCTCGCTTAGAGAATTATAGCGGGCAGGCTGGAGCCGAAATCATTCTGGTGACGTCTCCAAGCTTACAGGCGTCGGCCGAGGCATATAAGGCCTATCGAGAAACCCACCCGACGAATCCCCGCTCAGTACTAATAGCGTATACGGACGCCATTGATGATGAGTTTGGATGGGGGCGGGTGCGGCACCCCTTAGCTATCCGAAACTTAGTACGGTGGGCATTGGATCACTGGACCACCAAACCGAAGTACTTGCTCCTGTGGGGAGATGTAGTCAGTCCGGCTGCTCTGCGCATGGCTTACAATGGGGCCCCGCCAGCCTGGCACAAGGTGCCCGGGTATGGCATTTTAGGTACGGTGGGGGAGCTTCCCTCCTCTGATTGGGGTTTTGTGTCGGACTTTTATGGGGATGGCACGGTAATCCCAGCTATTCCTGTTGGACGCGTGCCTGTCCAGAATGACCAGCAAGGTTATGCTTATATCGACAAGCTACGCACTTACGAATCGCAGGGGCTTGCCCCGTGGCGTAAGTGGGCTTTGCATCTCGGAGGCGGTTCTAGTGCCGTGGAGCAAGCGCTGATTCGGGCCCAGCTGGTAGCCTGTCAAAACGTCTTGGAGGGATCGCCTTACGCCGGTAGTACGGTTTACTATCAGAAGCAGACGGGTGGTATGCAGGCCCCGCCAGGCACCCCCACCATCAAGGAACGGATGGACAGCGGCGTGGTCATATTACAAACGTTTGGCCATACAGGGGGGGATCTCTTTGACGTCGCTTTTTATGAGCCGCAGGACTACGAGAACTGGGGCAGGTATCCATTCGTGATTGTGAACGGCTGCTATCAGGGGGATGTGAGTGGTATCATCAACGGTTCTCAGTCCCATGGGGAACGGTTTGTCATGGCCCCCGGGCGTGGTAGTCTGTGGTACTGGGCCTTGGCTGGAGCTGGTTTTATCGGCCCCCTAGGCAATCAGACCCGTCGGATTTATGAGGTTTTATTCCGAGATTCACTGGGGATTTCTGTAGGCGATGCGATTGTCGAGGCTTTTCGCCGGCTCTTTTCCCAGGGGGTTGGGTCTTTCGAATATTATCACATGGCGGCTTCCTTACTGCTTGGCGATCCGTCGGTGCCGCTGATCGTGCCTAAGCTGCCCGATTTGGCGATTAGTCGGGCTGATCTCGTGGTAGTGCCAGCAGAGCCCTCTGCTGAGCAGAGCAGCTTCGAACTGCGCATTCGGTATCACAACTTAGGTTTAGCGGTACAGGATTCCTTTACCGTGCAGGTGGTGCATCAGGTCCAGAGTACTGGTCAGGTCTACACCTACACGTATCGGCGGCCTCCTTTTTTGCGGACGGATAGCCTTAGCGTGCTCTTGCCTGCGCCGGCCGGCGAGTGGGCGGGGACCAACTTTATCACGGTGACGCTGGATGCCCTGCTCGAAGTGCAAGAGGAGCGCGAAGACAATAATACCGTTACGCTCGACTTTTTTGTCAAGTCAGCTCGCCCCATTTTGATTTATCCCTGGCCGTTTGCGGTAATAAATAAAGATTCTATTGCTCTCATTGCCGGCACTTATAATCAAAGTGGTTATCAGACCCAGGGTTATTACTTCGAGATTGATACGAGCTATCTTTTCAATTCGCCGATGCTGCGCCAGAGCGGGCTCGTGCAAGGGTCTACGGTATTTGGGCAATGGGTAGTGCCTTATCGTTTGCAGGACAGTGTGGTGTATTACTGGCGAGTTCGTTTAGCCAACGCTGCGCCAAATGAGTGGGCCGAGGCTTCTTTCCAGTACATCGCTGGTGACAAGGAGGGATGGGGGCAAAGCGGGCGGGCTCAATTTCTTTCTAATACCCATCAGGGGCTAAGCTATGGCGCACCGGGCTTTACTTGGCAGTTTCAATCGCGTCAGGTGCGTTTAGAGGTGCGGGACACGTGGGGACCGACGGGTAATCGGCGGTTTCTGATTTTGAATGATCGGGTGCTTTCCTCGGAGATTAGTCATACGCTGACTCGGTATGTGAACCCCAGCAATCCAGCGCAGGGTTATTATACGCTCGGCTGGTGGTGGGGTGCTTTTATTCCAGGCGTGTTTATTGCGGCTTTTGATGGTAATACCTATGAACCGCTGATCGCGGATACCCTGTTTGGGGGCTGGCGGCTTTTCTGTCCGCGGTATTGTGCGCATGCTATCGGCTCTATGTCTCCGGCGCAGATGGCGGACTCCCTTTGGCAGACGATCGACCGGCTCCCGAATGGCAGCATCGTGGTCCTGCTCTTTACCCAGTTCTTTAAAGCATCTCAGGAATTTGTGAGGCCCACCATGGATAATGTACTCGGCGCGATTGGCGCCTCTTCGGCTATTCTGTCCCTCGACTCCTTGCAGAAGGCGATCGTTGTGGGCCGAAAAGGCGCCCCCGCTAGCAGCGCTATCGAAGTCATCACAGCCGACACGCTTACGGCAGAAGTCATTCAAGACTACACGACGACCTATCCGATTGGGTGGATGAGTAGTCCGCTCATTCCTCGGCCGGTGGACTGGGAAGACTTTTTCTTTGCCTTTGACTCCCTAAACGGACGGGGCAAGATTCTCAGTACCGTTTACGCTCGTAAGCCCGATAATTCGGAAGTGGTCGTTCATCGGCGAGTCTCCTCCGATGGGGTATATGACCTGCGAGGACTCAATACCACGGACTACACGAGCCTTCGGCTAGAGGGTTATTTCATGGATACGCTTATGGCGATAGCCCCCTCCATGCGATACTGGTATGTGCTGTTTCGGCCTTTCCCTGATGTAGCTGTCGATCCAGGTCTACGCTGGGTACTTTTGCGGGATACCGTGCAGGAGGGAGAGACACTTTATGTGGCGCTTGGGCTTCGAAACCTTTTGTCAGCGCCCACGCCGGATAGCATTTGGGTACAACTGAGCATTCAAAAGGCGGATGGTTCGTGGCTTGACGTAGGACGGGTGCGGGTCCGACCGTTGGCAGGGCTAGATACGACTATCGTGGCATTTAGCTTCTCTTCTATAGGGCTGGGGGGGCTAAATCGGCTTCGCATTGTGGCTAATCCCGATCCCAGCTTTGGGGAGCGGACCTTCGCTAACAATCGCTGGGAAGCTGCCTTTTTCGTACAAGCGGATATCTACAATCCCGTCGTGGATGTACTCTTTGATGGGGTGCGGATCCAAAATGGGGATATCGTCTCGCCTTCGCCCGTGATCCTGGTCGAAGCCAAAGACGAAAACCCGTTTTTAGCTTTGGATGACACCGCTAGTATGACGATTCGCCTGCGGCGGGTGGAGGAACGTAGCCTGGGCGAGCGGATCAGCTATGCGTCGGGCAAGCTTCGCTTTGAGGGGGCTCGGCTGCCGGACAATCGGGCTCGGGTGGAGTTTCGCCCAGGTCGACTGGAAGACGGGGACTATGTTTTAGCCGTAGAGGCCCAAGACAAGCGCTACAACCGCTCGGGTACCAAGCCCTATGAAATCCAGTTTCGGATTATCAATGAAAGTGCGATTACGCATGTGGTTAATTATCCAAACCCTTTTTCGACATCGACTCGGTTTTATTATGAACTGACAGGCTCGAGTTTGCCTGAAGTGTTTCAGATTCATATCTACACGGTAACGGGTCGTTTAGTCAAGGTCATCGATCTGAAGGCTTTGGGGGAGGTGCGGATTGGTCGGCACCTAACGCAGTACGCCTGGGATGGCACGGATGAGTACGGTGATCGGTTGGCGAATGGGGTGTATTTGTATCGGGTGGTCCTTCGGATGCCGGGCGAAGCCGCGATCCAGCGCCGCGAAGATGGCCTAGAGGGCTACTTCAAGAGCGGCTGGGGTAAAATGGTGCTCATGCGGTGACTTGACAAGAGCAATTTTTTTGTACCTTTGCAGTGCTGCGGCAGTAGCTCAGCTGGTAGAGCGCAACCTTGCCAAGGTTGAGGTCGCGGGTTCGAGCCCCGTCTGCCGCTCCAAGCCGAGGTGGTGGAAGTGGTAGACACGCAGGACTTAAAATCCTGTCGCCCGAAAACGGCGGTACGGGTTCGAGTCCCGTCCTCGGCATTTGGACTTGGCTTTTTCCGCATTTTTACAAGACAAAAAGATAGATCCCTCTTGCTGGATGCGCCTCTTGTCTCAAGCCGAACAGGAAGCCCATTTGGTTGCCTTTCGAAGCTTGGGTCGCTCTGCTTATGAGGCACGTTATTTGTTTTATATCAATCGTTGGCGAAAAGCGTGTCCATTAGCTGGGTCGAATTAGGGCTGCGCCTCTTAGTCGGGGTAGGACTTCGGCGGCAGCGCGTCATTTTTGGCGTCGCGGTGGGCGTGGTAGCCATGGCCATAGCAGGCGCTATCCTAACCCTGGTCTTTGCTCGCTCCTTTGAGAAAGCTATCGTAGACCGTCTTTATAGCTATCTAGGTGCAGCTTGGATCCGAACCTACGGGGGTGAGTTTGAGAGTGAGCCTTCCCCCACATCTAAGGAGCGGCTGGTACGGCTTAGAGATTATCACATCCTTCCGGCGGTACATCTGCCCATGCTCATAGAAGCTCGGCCGGGCCACTACGAAGGGATTGAGCTTTTGTGTGTAGACACAAACTGGTTTCAGGGGGTCTGGGCTTTTCGGCCCCCTACATGGGAGGGAAACGTCCTGCTGCTGTCTCGAAGCTTGGCTGCTCGTCTCGGTATCAAGGTAGGTGATGATGTCGTCTTAGCCTGGCTCCAAGAACCTATCCGCTTTCGACGCGTGCGTCTCCTCGGCACTTTTGAGAGCGGGCTCGCGGAGGTAGACCAGCATCTGGGTTTAGCTCCCCTGGCTCTGGGCCAGCAGCTTCGTGGGTGGAATCCCGATCAGGTACAGGTTGGCCATGTCTTCCTCTCCCGAGAAACGGCGCCGGCCTGGCTTTATGACCTCCAAGAGCGACTCACTGTCCAAGATGAGATGGTGCCGATAGAATCCATTTTCTCGGATATTTTTGACTGGCTAGGGCTCATTCAGCAAAACATATGGTTGATTCTGGGGATTGTTTTAGCGATGAGCTTCTTTGTGCTTTGTGCGGCTTTTTTGGTGCTCGGGCTAGCGCAGCGTGTACGGTTCCAGGTTCTTCACTTTTTGGGTATGAGTCGCTTTCGACTTTGGCGGCTAGTGGTAGTTCAAGCTCTAGTTACCGTCGGGCTGGGCGCGCTCATTGGGAGTTTCGTTGCTACGCTCCTTTTATACACGCAATATGCTTGGGGTTGGATCCGACTGGATCCGGAGAGTTACTTACTTGATCGCGTGCCTGTGATATGGGAAATCCGTGCTTATCTGCAAGTATGGGCTATGGTTTTGAGCTTAGCGGTGGTGGTGGGGGTATTAGTAGCCCCGCTCAGTGTGGAGCCCGAAGGGCGTCTGACCGAGACTGCGCTATGAGTCGCTTGCTAGTTTTCCTAGCGCTGGGGCTGCATCTGCTTTGGGGCCAAAGGATGCCGCTACCTAATCTCTCTACGTCCCTCCATGAAAGTGCGCCCTTGCCTTCGGTGGACGGGCGAAGGCTCTTTTTCTGGCGACTAGATGACCCCGTCGGGCTGGGTGCGCAGGATATTTTCGTAGCGGAGTGGGATGATAGCAGCGCAACCTATGGCCCGGCGCGTCCTCTGAGTGGAGGCGTCAACGACCCCCGCGGTAATATCCCGCTCGGGATCACCCCCAATGGCCAATCTCTGCTTGTTTATAAGGAATTTCGTAATCCTCGTAATGCCTGTGAGCTTGGCCTCTCTCGACGATTAGGAGGGGATATCTGGATGGCACCCGTTCAGCTCAAGGTCAATAACTTCCATAGCGAAAGCGGTAGCGCCCTAACCGCTTTTTTAGGCTGGGATGGTCGCACGCTGCTTTTATCCATGAAGAGTCATGGTACCCTCGGCGGCGAGGATCTTTATGTAAGCTTTTATGAGAGTGAGCATAAGCTATGGTCGGCCCCCCTTCATCTGGGGAGTATCCTTAATACACCGGGCGATGAAATCACGCCTTATTTAGCGCCAGATGGGGTCACGCTGTATTTTTCCAGCAACGGGCGTGCAGATAGCAAGGGCTTTGATATCTATCTAACTCGGCGACTAGATGATAGCTGGCGCCGTTGGAGTCCGCCGGTACGGCTGCCGGACGGAATCAACTCGGATGCCGATGATTTCTACTTTCGGATGCCGGCTCTGCGGCCAGAAGTCGGGTTTCTCGTGTCGTCGGATCATCCGGAGAAGGGGCGGGAAATTTACCAGGTGCCAGTGCCTCAAGCTTATCGGCCGCGGCCTGTAGTGACGGTGACAGGCCAGGTTCGTGAGCTTCATAGCCAGCGGCCCGTGGGGGAGCTCGAAGTGCGGTATTACGACCTAGAGAAGCAGCAGCTTGTCGGCACCGTGTACTCTGATCCGCAGGATGGGCGTTATCGCGTGCTTTTGCCAGCGGGTTACCGGTACGGGATCGTAGCGGTGGGCGCCACCTACTTTAGCATTAGTGAACAGATCGATTTGCGGGGGGGCATGGAAGCTGGTGACCAGGTGCAGGATATCCAAGTGGTCCCCTTGGTGACAGGTGGGGTTATTCGACTTAGTGGCTTATACTTTGGGGTGGGGGATAGTATGCTGCGGCCGGAGAGCTTGGTGGAGCTTGAACGGCTAGTCTGGCTGATGAGTGAAAAACCTTCGCTGCGCATCGAGGTGGTAGGGCACACGGATAGCACCGGGCGGCCGGACCTAAACGATCGGCTTTCTTTAGCCCGAGCCGTGGCCGTGGTGCGGTACCTAGAAGGGCGGGGCATCGCTCCAGACCGCATGAAAGCCCGAGGCGCAGGGGCCCGAGAACCGGTCGCGGACAACGCGACGCCTGCCGGGCGTGCTCAAAATCGGCGCGTGGAGATCCGCATCGTCTCTCTGTAACAAAGCCGCCTAAAAACTCCTAACTTTGCCGCCCAGATGCTCAGACATAAGACCTTTATCGTCACGCTACTGACCCTATTTTTTCTAATCGTCGTCTACAACTTATACTGGGCAGTAGAGCGTCTCCGATTAGACTACAAGCTTAGCAATCTACCTGCTGAGAAGCGCGCGGATTGGCTAAAGAACCCTGATAATTACAAGTACTACAAGCGAGCGGTGGAAAATTCCTTTACCTTAGGGCTCGACCTACAAGGGGGGATGTATGTGACGCTGGAGGTCGGAGCCGAGGACATTCTCAGGGGGCTTAGCGAGGTGCCGGATGACTCGATATTCCAGGCGGCTCTCAATGAGGCGGTGCGCCGCTATCGCTTAGGCCAGGGGGACCTGGTCTCTCTCTTTAGCCAGGTCCTCAAAGAGCGAGCTCCTCAAGTCCGTCTCGCTCAGTTTTTTGCTGGGCCCAAACTCGGTTTGTCTTACAATGCCTCGGATGAAGAGGTCCTTCGTAAGCTTCAGCAAGAGGTAGAAGATGCTGTAGATCGCTCTTATCGCATCTTGCGCACACGGATTGATCAGTTTGGCGTCGTGTCTCCTAATATCCAACGTCAACCGGGGACGGGTCGCATTCTGCTTGAACTGCCAGGGGTCAAAGACAGCGAGCGGGTTCGCCGTCTTCTGCGCACGACGGCCAAGCTCGAATTCTGGCCCACTTACACCGTGAAAGAAGTATTCCCGCTCTTAGCTCGAGCCAACGAAAAACTCGGGGCCATCGCTAAAGGTGATACCGCGGCGACTGACACCCTTCGCGCGCGTGACTCTGTGAGCGTCCCTACCTCTACCGAAGAGCTTTTGATCGGCCAAAAGGTCGATACGGCTAAAGCCAAAGCTGATACCGCGCTTTCCGATGAGCAAAAGCGCGAAAAATTCCTTCGTGAAAACCCGCTGTTTGCCGTCCTGATTCCCCCGCAAAACCCACCAGAGAATAGTCCTATTGTGGGCTATGCTCGTATCGTAGACACAGCCAAGGTGAATGCTTATCTGGCCTCACCGGAGGTAAAGCTCCTTTTCCCTGAAAACTTGGCTTTTGCCTGGACTGCTAAAGGCGAAGGAGACAACGCGGATGTTCTGACGCTTATTGCTCTCAAGGTTACGCCAGGCGGAGAAGCGCCGCTGACGGGGGAGGTTATCGAGGATGCCCGGCAGGATTTCAATCCGGATGATGGGCGGCCCATGGTGACTATGCGCATGAATCCCGAAGGTGCCCGCATCTGGAAGCGGCTCACGACTGATTACTTGGGCAAATCGGTGGCCGTCACGCTCGATGGTCTGGTCTACACATACCCCACGGTCCAGAGTGTCATTGCAAATGGTCACTCCCAAATCACGGGGAATTTTACCGTGGATGAAGCGAAAGACCTGGCGAATGTGCTCAAAGCGGGGCGGCTGCCTGCCACGATCCGAATCGAAGCCGAAGAGATTATCGGCCCTTCCCTGGGAGAAACCACTATTCGCCAGGGACTGGTCGCACTCGTGGCTGCTTTTGTAGCGATCCTGCTTGTGATGTGGCTCTTTTATAGCACGGCGGGGCTGATTGCGGACCTGGCTTTAGTACTGCTTTTACTATTCATTGGGGGCGTGATGGCGGCTATGCAGGTTGTGCTGACCCTGCCGGGCATCGCAGGTATCGTATTGACCTTAGGCATGGCTGTCGACGCGAATGTCCTCATCTACGAGCGGATCCTTGAAGAGCTTCGGCAGGGCCGCTCCCTCAAGGGCGCCATCGAAGGCGGCTCTGGCAATGCCCTTTCTGCGATCGTCGACTCCAACTTGACGACGTTACTAACGGGTATCATTTTGTACATTTTCGGGATTGGACCGATTCGCGGCTTTGCTGTGACTCTCATCATCGGGATCATTGGTACGCTGCTGACAGGCGTGCTGATTACTCGACTCCTGGTAGAAATGTTCTACAATTCGCCGCGTCTTGCTCGTTCGCTTCGATTCCGTACACCGTGGATGAGCCCAGTCTTAGATCGCAGTTGGCAGATATCCTTTGAGCGGCACTGGCGCTATACACGGTATGGCGTTTTAGTGCTGGTAATTGGTGCGGTAGGCCTTGTACTGGGTTTAGGGGTTCGTCGCGGGTTGGAATTTACGGGGGGATACCAGTTCCAGCTTGCGCTAGGCCAAGCCGTAGATATCGACGTCGTACAAAAAGATCTCTCGGCTGCCATGCAGGGCGCCTCGGTTGTGGTTAAAACCGTCGGAGCTAAGAACGACCTTCTAATCAGCACGAGCTATCTGTACGATCAGCCTAATAAGCAGGAGGAGGTCCAACGAGCCGTCTTAGCGGGGCTAAGCATGCATTATGCGCAAGCGCAGCCGCAAATCATTCGCTCGGTGCTCATCGGTCCCTCTATCGCCGAAGATATCCAGGCTTCTGCGTACAAGTCCGTGCTCTTTGGCATATTGAGCATTGCGCTGTATATTCTATTCCGCTTCCGTAGTGTCGCTTACTCTATTGGTAGTGCGGTTTCCCTCGCGGCTACAGTATCCGTGGCCCTAGGCCTGTATACCCTGCTGAGCCACTTAGAGATCTTCAGCTTTCCAACAGAAGCTAATCAAGATACCATCGCAGTCCTGCTCACGATCATCGGTTTTGTGATCAATGATGCCGTGATTTTCTTTGATCGGGTTCGGGAAGAGCGAAGGCGGCCAGGCGGCAATGACTTAGCGATCGAGGCCCTTCATGCCCGTAGTATTAACTTAGTCCTTACGCGAACTGTCCTCACGACCCTAACATCTGTTTTGGTTTTGGTCGTTCTTTTACTCTTGGGTGGAGAAAATACGAAGGGTTTTGCACTACTGATGACGATTGGGTTTACGATCGGGATCTTTAGTACCATTTATGTAGCCGCTGATGTGTCTGGTTTATTGTGGAATGCTTTGCAAGGTCGTGCGCAGCGTAAGCCGGTTTCTACTCGTTAGTATTGGGCTGTGGGGGTGTGGTGGAGACGGTAATGCTGAGGGCCCCATGCGGGGTCGTGCCGTAGTAGTTGTAGACCCCACCCTCAGGCCAGCTATCGAGCTCGTAGCTGAAGCCTTTGAGCGGTCATATCCGCAGGCCCGCCTTGAGCTGCGCTATCAGGAGGAGGCCCGAGCGGTGGCGGCTCTTTTGGCGGACAGCGTAGCGGCGGCTATCGTGACGCGTCCGTTTTCCGTGGAAGAGAGTACCGCCCTGGCGGAGCAGCGGATTCGCCCTAAACAAGTTTTGGTGGCCTGGGATGGTCTGGCCCTGGTAGCGCATCCGAGTCGCTCTGACAGCCTACTCAAGCTAGATAGCTTACGCGCCTGGCTTCAACGTCCTCGCCCCCCGTATCGGTTTGTGGTCGAAGGCGGGTCGGGGTCAGGCATTTACCGATATATTCGGGACTCGCTCTGTGGGGGTCAAGCGCTGCTAGCGCCCCTTTATCGTGCGGATAGTGTGGGCGGGGTCTTCGCTTACGTGCAGCAGGAGATTCGGGCGCTTGGATGGATCGGGGCGGCGTGGGTCTGCGATCGCGAAGACTCCACAGCTCAGCGTTTTACGCGGACCGTGCGCGTGTATGCGATTGCACCGTCAGGGGCGTCAGATTATTACTTTCCCTATGCAGGCTGGCTAAGGCCGGGGTATTATCCCCTGGTGCGTACAGTTTATGCTCTTAATCGGGAGCCTCGGCAGGGTGTGGCGACTAGCTTCATTGCTTATTTGGCAGGTCCTGAGGGGCAGCGTATCCTACTCAAGTCGGGGTTATTTCCAGCTAGAGCGCCTACGCGTATTATCGAGCTCAAAGAGCAAACAATACCCTAATCTTCGTCCTCGTCCTCGTCCTCATCGGAGCTAGGTCGCAGCATATCTCCCAAAATGTCCTTGAAAGAAAGCTCCCGCTCAGAGAGGGTACGACCGATTAGGGACAAGTCGGCAAGGCCATGCAGAATAAGCTCCATCCAGGTATAAGGGGAGCCTGGTAAGCCGGCGGATTCTACAAGCGTTTGGAGGTGGGGTATGCGGCGCAGTTCACGGTGAAAGTCCGCATCTGGCGCCCATCGCGACAGAGTCAAGGTATTGCCGCTCCCAAACCAGTCGATGATAGGTTGGTACGGATTAGGTTGGGTGCTCCGGCGAAACTTCTCAGGCGAGGGGAAATAGGTTAGAAACTCTTCCCGCATGGCGCGATGACATAAATACAACGCCACGGGCTGAATACCTTCCTTTTCTCCTTCGTATACCAGCTCGACTTTACCAATAATGGCTGGGATCGTGCCGTACAAGTCTAGAAAACGTATGGTGGTATGCGGTTCGTTATTGAGTAGGCAGCGCTGCTCTGCGGCTGCCACGACACACTCGTAAGCCGAAATGGCTAGCCGCGCAGAGACGCCGCTTTTCTGATCGATGTACTCGCTTTCTCGGGCTAACATCCCGATGCGTTCAATGGCGTTTGCGATGGGATCAGGCACATGAATCCGGCTTTTCTGCTCTGCTAAGAGGCGGGCTTCCTGCTGGGTGATTTTACGGCTGGCTTGAAGGGAGCGCGGGTAGTGCGTCAGGATCTGGCTACCAATGCGGTCTTTGAGGGGTGTGATGATGGTACCCCGCTGGGTATAATCCTCTGGATTGGCCGTAAATACAAACTGAATGTCTAGTGGCAAGCGAAAGGCATAGCCCCGAACTTGAATATCCTTTTCCTGCAGGATATTGAAAAGCGCGACTTGGATTCGGGGCTGTAGGTCCGGCAGTTCGTTGATGACAAAGATTCCCCGATGAGCACGGGGGATAAGCCCATAGTGAATGACGCGCGGGTCACTGTAGGGCAGCTTAAGGGTGGCGGCGCGAATCGGGTCAATATCCCCAATCAGGTCGGCTACGGAGACGTCAGGCGTGGCTAGCTTTTCGACGTAGCGGGCCTCGCGGGGGATCCATCGGATAGGCGTATCATCCCCGGCTTCGGCCAAGATCATTTTTCCCTGGCTCGTAATCGGGTTAAAGGGGTCTTCTGGCAATTCCGTCCCCTCTATGGCCGGGATGTAGGGGTCGAGCAGTTCGACTAAGAGGCGGGACAGGCGGGTTTTGGCTTGCCCCCGCAGCCCCAGTAGTAAGATATCATGCCTAGCTAAGATAGCGCTGCGTAACTGGGGCAGCACGGTTTCCTCGTAGTCGTAGATGCCTTGAAAGAGCGGCTTGCCTTGTCGCAGGGCTGCGATGAGATTCTCTCGAAGCTCCACTTTGACAGGGCGGGAGCGATAGCCCGCTGTTTTTAGCTGCCCAAGGGTTCGTAAAGCGGTTAGTTTGTGCATGACGTGCGGAAACAAAATTAGGGAGCTAGGCGCATTCGTTGCCAGCCGTCGGCGGTTTGTTGATAGACTATTCGATCATGGAGGCGGCCGGGGCGTCCCTGCCAAAATTCGATTTGGCGCACCTGGATGCGATAACCGCCCCAGTGGGGTGGGCGAGGTAGGGGACCAGGGGGCGGGTATAAAGCGCGGACGGCTTTGAAGCGGGCTTCTAAAAAAGCACGGCTCGGAACAGGCTGACTTTGGGGCGAGGCGTAGGCTCCTACTTGGCTCTCATAGGGGCGACTCTGGAAGTAAGCGTCGCTTACTTCAGCGGGTAAGCGCTCCGCTGGCCCCTCAAATCGTACTTGCCTTTCGAGCTTATCCCACCAAAAGCAGCCCGCCACCCACGTCTGGCTAGCGATCTCTTGTCCTTTGGCACTGTGGTAATTGGTATAAAAGTGTAGGTAGGGAGGCTCTAGCCCCTTGAGTAAGACGATACGCACATGCGGGCGTCCCGTCGCGTCACTCGTCGCTAACGCAAAGGCATTGGGCTCAGGCAACTGCGCTTGAAGGGCCTCTTCGAGCCATTGAGCCAATAGCGGAAAAGGTTCAGGAGGAAGGGCTTCTTCTGATAAGCGCCCCTGAGTATACTCTCGTCTGAGCTGTTCTATATTAGCCATAGCCAGTCTGGTTTGGCGGGCAGGGTGCCCTCGAGCAGTTGATAGTAGGCTTGGCGAGCCTTTTCGGCTACAGGAGAGCTAGGTGGGAGGGCGAGCTCCTGGCCTTGATAGACAAGTCCCTTGAGGGGTATGATCGTAGTGGCTGTGCCTGTCCCAAATACTTCTACAATGTCTCCCTGAACGATACCTGTCAAGAGCTCATCGATCGATACGTCGCGCTCTTCTACGCTATGGCCTATTAAGGGTAGCAGGTAGAGGATAGTATCCCGGGTGATGCCGGCGAGGATAGTTTGACGAGCCAGGGCTGGCGTCGTCACGGACCCATCTCGCCAAACGAAAAAGACGTTCATGTTGCTAAACTCTTCGATCCATTTTTTATGGCAAGCGTCGAGCCAGAGAGAGACCTGACAGCCGGCGGCTTGGGCCTTCTGACTGCTGAGAAGCGCGGCGGCATAGTTGCCTGCCATCTTGATTGCGCCGGTGCCACCTGGGGCCGCGCGGCTATACTCCGTCTCCACATAAGCTTTGACGGGGCTGCTATAATAGGGCCCCGCTGGCGACAAAAAAATCGCAAAGATATAGGTCTCTGATACGCGTATGCCCACATAGGGGTCAGCAGCGAAATAAAAAGGTCGAATGTAAATAGCTTGTTGTAGCGAGGGGGGAAACAGGTGTTTTTCGCGTTGGAGCAGGCCGCGCAGTAGGTTTTCAAAGAGATCAAAAGGGATAGGAGGCATGGCTAAGCGGGCCGCAGACCGATTGAGGCGAAGGGCGTGATCTTTCACGCGAAAGGCGAAGCAGGTTCCATCCGGACGCTGATAAGCTTTGAGGCCCTCAAAGAGCGCTTGTCCGTAATGCAGCGCGTGAGTCGCAGGATGAAGGACAAGCTCCCGAAAGGGCTGTATCCGCGCCTCGTCCCACTTACCATTCTGGTAAGTAGCCAGGGCGATGTGCTGGCTAAAAACCCGACCAAAGGGTAGCTTTTCCCAGTCGATGGGGGGCGGGGGTACAGCCGGTGCCTCGTAGGCGATAAGCCAACTCATATGGCAAAGATAAGCCCTTCCTATAAAAACCGTTTCTTTGGACTTATGCGGTGGCCTGCCCCTCTCGAGGCTGGCAGTCGAGTAGCCTTAGTCGCACCCGCTCGGCGCGTACAGCCGGCCGATTTGCAGCCTTTCATGGAGTTTGTGCGACGGCAGGGGTGGTCTCTCGTTTTTCAGCCCGAGGCTCTCTATGCGCAGGATGGTTTTTTTGCAGGGTCAGATAAGCATCGGCTTGATAGGCTACAGGCAGCCTTGGATGACCCGGATCTCGGAGCGATCTGGTTAGCCAGGGGAGGACACGGTCTTAGTCGCCTGTGGCCGAAGCTCCGCTGGGATCGCTTTGTGAGCCATCCAAAATGGATTATTGGCTTTAGTGATGGGACGCCGCTTTTGTGGGCGGCTGCCCGACAGGGCGTCGTTGCGCTTCACGCGCCCGTCGCGGCGTATATCCCGCATCGAACGGCACCCGAGGCACTTAATCGCCTTCTACGTCTGCTGCGTGGAGAGCCTCTTCCACCCATCCTGTGGAGGCGTCAGCCCTGGTACGCCTGGCAGATCGGGCAAGCGCAGGGTCGCCTCTGGGGCGGAAACCTGTCCCTGCTTGCCACCCTAGCTGGCACGCCGCTGGACTTTAGCCATGACAAAAACGCCGCATTACTCTTTTTCGAGGAAGTGGGCGAATACGCCTATCGCCTTGATCGCCTTTTGTGGCACCTCCATAATACTGGCTGGTTTGATCAGGCGGCAGCCGTGCTGGTGGGCACGCTCTCCGCCCTCCTCGATGATCAAGACCTGCCTTTCAGCCGTACTCCCAAGGAGATGATCCTCGATGTCTTGCAAGCCTGTCCTAAGCCTTTCGCCATGGGCCTTCCCAGCGGACACGTCGCAGAAAACTATCCTCTGCCCATAGGTGCTACTGCTGATTTCGTCGTTGAAGCCAGGCAAGCTATTTTGACGATTCAGCGGTAAGGGGCTTGGTCGTTGGCGGACGAGCGCCCGCCTTCGTGTCCGCAGGTGTGCGGGACGACGGGCTTGAGCTAGTCTCAGAAGAAGGCGAGTTAGGGTCTGGTGCAGTTTGGGGCCCTACCTGACTAGTAGTACTGCTATCAGGCTTGGCCTTAGAGAGGGAGTCACCGGGCTGGGTGGTGTCAGGCACGGAAGGAGGTGTGGATCGGCGAGGAAGGAGATGCCAGGCACCTACCCCTATTAACGTAAGCAGGCCTAACCCAATCAACGTGCCCGCCAGCGCCTTAGCTACTTGCCTTCTAGTAGCCACGCCTTGGGAAGCGGGGCTGACGAGCATGACAGTGATATTATCATAGCCGCCAGCATCGAGTGCAGCACGGACGAGATGACGAACCTTTTCACTGAGCGAAGTCTTTTTCGTGAGGATGTGGGCGATGCGCTCCTCGGAGATATAACCCGTCAGCCCATCAGAGCACAGGAGAAATACATCGTCTGGCCGCACTGGCAGTGGGAACGTAGTAGCCTCTACGAGCATGAGGTCCCGAGAGGCGCCGATAGCCAAAAGAAGTTGATTGCTTTCAGAATGGCCGAAGCTTTGCTCAGGCGCTAAATGCCCTGTTTCAATGTACCACCATACGAGACTGTGATCGCGAGTCAAGCGAGAGAGGCGACCCTGACGCCAGAGATAGAGACGGCTGTCCCCGATATGGGCCCACCAAGCCTCGTTTTGGGGGGTGAGCAGTAATAAGACGAGCGTGGTGCCCATGTGAGTCGTGCCGAGGCCCATTTGTGGGGCCTTAAGAACATGGTAATGGGCGTTTTGAATAGCACGTCGTAACCAGTAGTCAGGGCTATATGACGTGGGCGTCGCTTTTTGTAAGGTTTGCTGAACGGCTTCGATCGCAAGGCTTGCTGCTATATCGCCCGCGCCATGTCCGCCCATGCCATCGCAGACCACATAAACCGACCCCAAAGGGCATTCTAAGTGAGTGTAGCGATCTTCATTGACCTGGCGATGATAGCCCAGGTGTGACTCGCTGGCAAAGCTAGCCATGATTAGCCGGCTATTTGAATCACGATGGCGCCCAGTCGGAGCTGGTCACCGATTTGAATGGGGTGTTGCGTGATGCGATTATTATTGACGAAGGTGCCATTGGTGCTCCCCAGGTCTTGTATGTACCACCAGCTACCCTGTAAGAATAAGCGGGCGTGCCGACTCGATACAGTGGGGTCGTTGATGACGATCGTATTGTCAGGAGCACGACCTAGGGTAATCGGCGCAGTCGAAGGGGGTAACTGCACGTCTTGATGGCCATGGGGATAGTAAACGATGAGTCGGCGAATCACCGGGGATGGTGGCTGGACCGGGGCAGGGGCTGGCGCCGGTGGCGGTACTGCCGGTGCCTGAGGCTGCTTATTCCCTGAGGTCAAGGCAATAATCACCCCTACTACAACCAGCGTTCCCGCTCCAATCAAGATCCAGTGCCAGAGCGCTGACCCACCTTTGAGGGTAGCCTTCTCTATGAGGGGTGACTGTTCTCCACCCAGGCTAGTTCCGGGCATACCAGCGCTGGGCTCAGCAGGCGGCGAAGGCACGCCGGGGCTTCCTATGGCGTTCTGCAAAAACTGAGCGATGCCCTCTGCCAGGTCACCGCTGTTTGGCTTGACGAGGGCGTACTGCTGGGACGATCCGCCTTCAAATTGGCCAGATAACCGCTTGAGTAGAGTTTGGGCGGCTTGATTCTCGGAGCCCCAGCCGATGGATAGCGCGTAAATGGTAGTCTGGCGGGCATCGGCGAGACGCACAATGTCATCATAGCGAAGGCCCGGGCTATTATCCGAGCCAGAAGCTAAGAGGATGAGCTTAGGAGCGCGTACAAATTCTCCTCGCAGCGCTTCTTCTAGGGCCCCTAAAAGCTCTACCGCGTAAATCGAGTCGCAACGTGGACGAAGATTCTGTAAAACCTGATTGCAGGTATAGCCCTCCGCTTCCAAAATGGGAGTGGTGAGCCAGTCGATATAACGACCGTTGTGCTTGCGGTAAAAGGTGCCTATCGCCACACGCCCCGCCGGCTTACCGCATAGGACCTGCTTTAGCGCACTGCGCGCCGACAGGATAGGCGCGCCGCAGGTTAGCTGAGAAGCTTCAACTAAGATGATGTAATCGGCCGAGGGCTGTGCAAAAGCGAGAAAAATACTCAAGGCTAGGGCGACTTGCTTCATATCCTTACAAAGGTAAAGGTCTATACGCTCCGAAAGCGAAGCTCTGTATTGCCTATTTTGAGCATATCCCCATCTTGCAAGACGCCTTCGTCGACGAGCTCACCATTGAGGAGCGTGCCGTTGGTGGAGAATTCATCCTTGAAGCGGACGGTATTGGTCCCAGGTCGAGCTAAGATCGTTAGGTGATGACCGGAAGCGCCGGGGTCTTGTAAAACGATGTCGCAGTGGGGGGCGGAGCCGATGGTGTTTTTGCCCTCATATAAGCGAAAGTCTACTCCATTAGGGTGCAAGGTAAAGCTCACGAGCCAACCGATCAATTTACGGTTGGAGGGCGCGCTCCGTTGGGTAGGGCTTATGCCGGGGCCCTGGTAGACTTGCGTTTTGCCCGGATCAAAAGGGGTGGCTTGACCTGGCGTGCCTCCTAAAATTTGTGTTTTTTTAGGGTCGAAGCTGGGGCTAGGCATGGCCGGCGGAATCGGGGCCGGAGCCGGGGGCTGGTCTGGGCCCATGACCTGTGTGCGCTTGAATTCATCTCCTTGGTGCAGCTGAGTATTCTCAAAAGGTGAGTTCATAAGGCAAAAATAAGGTTTTTAAGTAGTCTGGGGTCTCTATACTTTTGCGGCATATGTGGTCGGCCCTCTTACGGCTTAGTGTGCGCTCGACGCTTTTTACGCTGGGTGTGGTGCTAGTGGTCATGGGGCTCGGTCTGTATGGCGTTTTGCATATCGCCGTGGATGCCATTCCCGACATCACAAACAATCAGGTTCAGGTTTATGCGTACGGACCGGGGTATTCGGCTGCTGAGATGGAGTTGCTTGTCACGCGTCCCTTAGAGCAGGCTCTGGCTACCGTTCCTAAACGGATAGAGTGGCGCTCCATTTCTCGAGCGGGTCTTTCCCTCGTTACAGTCGTATTTTCGGAGGAGGAAGACCCTGTTCGGGCTCGTAGCGCTGTGTATGAGCGCATCGGCGCTGTCACCTTGCCCGCCGGTGTGCAAGCGGAGATGGGTCCTTTGAGCACAGGCCTTAGTGAGGCCTATCAGTACTACCTCAAGCCGCAAATGCCAGTAAGCCTCCAGGAACTGCGGCTGATCCAGGATTGGGTGATTCGTCGGGAGCTACTAAATGTGCCGGGCGTAGCCGATATCAGCAGCTTTGGTGGGAGCGTACGCCGCTGGGAGGTGCTTATCGACCCTGCTGCGCTGCTGCGCTGGAACCTGAGCTTACAAGAGATAGAAGTCGCCCTTCAGAGATCCAATCAGCTCTTAGGGGGCGGCTATATTGAAAAGCAAGGGCAAACCGTTGCCTTCCGCATAGATGGATTGTGGCGAAATCCGGAGGAGATCGCAAGAACCGTCATTGGTGTGTATCAGGGGCGTCCTTTGCTATTACGAGATGTCGCTCGCATCCAGGAGGGAGCACTGCCCCGTTATGGCGCCTTGGTCAAGGACACCCTTGGAGAAATCGTGGGGGGCATCGTACTTCTGCGGCGCGGCGAAAATACCGCTCGCGTGGTGGCAGACCTCAAGGCCCACATTGCCGCCTTAGCGCCTAGACTACCTTATGGTATCCAAATCGTGTCTTTTCTAGATCGGGAGGCGCTCATCCATCGCTTGATTCGTACCGTTACGCAAAATCTGGTCGAGGCTGCCCTCATTGTCATAGGACTATTGACGTTTTTGCTGGCCAGCTGGCGGGCTGGGCTCTTAGCGGGGCTCGTCATACCCCTCTCTATGCTCTTTGCACTGGGCCTGATGCAACTGTCAGGCGTATCGGCTAATCTCATGAGCTTGGGTGCGATAGATTTTGGCCTTATCGTCGACGGTACGGTCATCCTCATAGAAGCCGTTTTAGTTCGTCTGCGGTCTGAGCCGCAGCCCCTGCTTGCCGCCGAAGAGGCTAGCATCCAGATCCGCCAAGCTAGTCTCTTCGGAGAGCTCGTAGTCCTCTCAGTCTATTTACCGCTACTTTTTCTGCGAGGCGTCGAAGGGAAGCTCTTTCGGCCGATGGTGCTGACGATGATTTATGCGCTTGTCGGGGCTTTGGTGCTTTCGCTGACGCTAATACCCTGGCTTTCGGCCCGCTTCTTACGGCCCATTGCCCGTCATGGGCTGGCAGAACGTTTTTTTGATCGATTGGGCGTGCAATTCTGGAATCTTTACCGCTGGAGCGTGCGTCATCCGGTGATTCCGATACTGGTCTGGGTACTATGGGTGGTAGGCGGAGGTCTTCTCCTTCTAGGGCGGGAGAAAGTTTTTATGCCCGAGCTAGATGAAGGCGATTTCGCAGTAGAGACGCGTTTGCCCTTAGGGCGGGCTTTATCTGAAACCATCTCTTATACGCAAAAGCTAGCGAAAACTCTCCTTACTGAGATGCCCTGGGCCTTTTCGAGTGTGGTAGCTAAAATCGGTACTTCGGAGATCCCGATGGACCCCATGTTTGTGGAATCAGCCGACCTAATCGTGCATATTCGGCCCGAGGCGCCGCTCCCTAGAGTCCAGTTAGCTGATTCACTCAAGGCTGTGCTCGCCAGGCAGTACCCCGGCATTTTTTTCGGCGTACAGCAGCCCATCCAAATGCGGTTTAATGAGCTTTTAGCCGGGGCGCGCATGGATATCGTGGTCAAGCTCCTAGGACCCGATTTAGATACCCTTCTCAAGTATGGGGAAAAGTTAGCCGATTTGTGTGCAAACGTTCCTGGCGTCTCTGACCTAAGCCGTCCGCTCTTTTTTGGGGCTCAGACGATCGAGGTACGATGGAAACCGGAGCTTGTCTTGTTTTACGAGGTGGATTTGGTAGAGGCGCAAAAGCGCTTACAGGCTTTTAGGGCCGGTATACCCGTTTCCTGGCTGTATGAGGGGGAAAGGCGTATACCCGTTGCCCTTCGGCTCGAGGTTGAGCCTAGCTTAGCGACCTTAGAGGCGTTACCTATTCCGACTCGACGAGGCGGATATGTGACGCTCTCCAGCATTGCAGAGGTGAGGCTGCGCCCTGCTTACAATGAGATTCCTCATGCAGATGGGCAGCGGGCTTACGTCATTGGCATCAACGTTCGGGGGCGCGGGGTGTTCAGTGTCGTGACAGAAATTCAGCGACAAGCGAAGGCCCTGGCTTTGCCGCCAGGCTATTACCTGCGTTACGGCGGACAATGGCAAAACTACTTAGAGGCCCGCGAACGTCTCTTCTGGATAGCTCCCCTAACGGTCGCTCTCGTGGCTCTGCTCATGTACCTTACGTTAGCACGCTGGTGGGCCGTCGGACTGATTCTGCTGCTTTCGCTGAGTGCACCGGCGGGAGGCCTGCTAGCGCTGGCTGTACGGGACATGCCTTTTAGCTTATCGGCGGCCATAGGCCTGATTAGCGTTTTGGGTTTAGCTACCTTGCAAGGGACTGTACTCCTCAATCGACTACACGCTCTCATCAAGCAGGGGCATAAACCCCTTTACGCTTGGAAGGCAGCTATTCAGGAGCGAATCCGCCCCATCTGGGCCACGACCCTTGTCGCTTCAGCCGGGTTTCTGCCCATGGCCTTTTCTACCCAAGCCGGCGCAGAAGTTCAACGGCCCCTAGCTACCGTGGTGCTCGGCGGGCTGCTGATTAGTGCCTTTTTTACGTTATGGGTGTTGCCTCTAGTCTATAACCCGAAGCACCTCGTTGAGCCAGCTAAAAATTATAACCCAGGAACAGGCCGACCTCCGTTAGATCGGTCCGAATCGGAGCCGAGTAGTTGACCACAAAGTCCACATTCCCGCTGTCATAGCGTCGCCGTTCGAAGGTCTGTGTCCCACTCGAAGCGGTCGTAAACAGTATAGAGAGCCCTAGTTGCAAGGTCTCTAGCACATTCACGCCGAAAACGACGCCGGTTGTCACGCCTAGTTGGAAGGCTGAGTGTTTATCTTGAATCCAGTACTTGGTGGCGCTTTGCTGGGCTCGGATTTCAGGAGCGCTGTATATATTCATCGCCAGATATAGCGGTACATACACAGATAGAATATCTAGCCGTCCGCCAGTACCCACACCAAATCCAACGCTCGTATGAGAGACACTCGGTACTTTGTCTAAAACGACGCCAGCGGGAAAGAGGCTATTGGGTTTGCCCAGCGCTTCTCTATCCATCGTTAGAAAGCTTTGGCTAAGACGCAGATTAAGACTCAGGTACGGCATGATAAAGGTCGTAACCTGAAAGCCTAAAGCAGCCCCAGACTTGAGATAGCCATGAGTGGGATAAATAGCCCCTTTGGCCGCCGAAGGCCCACTTGGCACAGCGCTGCCTAAAATCAAAGCCACATAGCTATTAGCACTTTCGATCTGGGCCCATAATAGCCCTCCTGCGAGCAGCCCGATTAGTAGTCGCATCACCAGCAAAGTTAGGTCTAAGCTTTCGAAGGATATTCCTCAGACTCCTTAGGCTACCCATTCTAATACGCCATCCCACAGGCTAGAGGCTTTGTATTGGAGCTTTCCCTCAGCGATCCAATTTAGCAAGATTAGGAGCGCAGCTACCCGATAGAGGCTAATCGCTGGCAGACTTTGCCATAAGGCCTTTAGCGTCTGGTAGGGCTCTCGGGCAAAGCGGCCCTGCAAATCATGCTCGACTAGCTCTAGCCGGATAGGCGGCGGGGCGACTTGATAGGTAGTTTGGGCCTGCTCTTGTCTGGCAAGCACCGCCTGATAAGCCTGAAGCAGTTTCCAGGGAGAGATAGGTAAGAGTTCTGATTTAGTTGGCAGGTTTTCTTCGGATAGGCGGGCTACTCGATAGCTGTAGGTGGCTATTCGTTCCGCTAGCCATACCAAAGGCAGGTTGCTTAGCCCCGCAGCCGCTTGGGTAGGACTGACTAGCGTATCCGGCTCTGGCTCTGCAGTGGGTAAAAGAAAATGCGCTTTTAATCGGGAGAGATGCGCAAAAAACAGCAAAACACTGAGTCTATCCTCTAGGGGTAAGGCTTCTAAAAGTCTTAGTGCGGTCTGAATCATGTCCGATAGCGTAAGCTGCGTGAGGGGTACCTTTCCCCGTTCCGCAAAAAATAATAGCAGTTCTGAGGGCCCCTCATATAAGTCGGAGCTGAGCCAGAGTTCCCCGTCTTGCCAGTGAACCTCCACTCCCCAAAGGTACAGTCTCCTATCTTTGCGGCGTGAATCGTGGAGCGTGGATCGGTATATTCCTCATCACCGTGCTGATGTTCTTATGGACGTTGTGGATAGCCCAGACAGCGAGTCCGGCCTCGGCTGTGTCTAAGCCGGATACGACGGTAGCTCGGGCAGATACCACGGTAGGCCTCGTGAGCACGGCAGATTCCCTGGAGCTAGGCCCTTATGCGCCTTTCTTAGCGCAAACCGAGAGCTTATTGACGGTGGAAACGCCTCTATATCGGCTTGTTTTGAGTACGAAGGGCGGGCAGATCCGTGCGCAGGCGCTCGCAGCGTACCAGGATGCAAACGGCGCTTCAGTTCGTTTGTGGCAGGAGAGCTATCATAGTCGGCTGACCTTTGGAGATGGGCGCTACTTGGTGCCGCTACATAGCCTAGGTTTTAGTGTACTTTATACCCCACGCGCCTCCCTCCGTCAGGGACGAGATAGTGTAGTCTTTCGACTCAGCATCGCGCCGGACACATTCATTCAGATTAGCTACCTTCTGACAGCGGACGATTATCACATCACACGCCGGGTTTATTTTCATAATCTCCGTAACCGCTTGCGTAATCCTTATGTCACCCATAGTGTGAGCTTGACTACTCCCCAGACGGAGCAGTCTGCTGACTTGATGCGTCCCCATTGTGGGCTCTACTACAAGCAAGCAGACGATGTCGAGCACCTCACGCCTGAAGACGAAGATCTTATTCAGAAAAACTTACAGGGGCGGATTCGATGGGTCTCGGTAAAGGGGCATTTTTTTGCGCAGATCTTTCGGGCTGGTGGGTTTTATGAGGCTGCTCGTTTGCGCAGTCTCCCCGTCCCAGGGCTACCCCAATACGAGCTTGAATTTCAACTGCCCCTGCAAGGTGAGACGGTAGAGGAGTCCTGGTACTTAGGACCGCTAAAGTTTAGCCTGGTGCGTCAGTATAAAGAGGACTATGACCGTCAGCTGAATCTGGGTTGGGCCTTTATTCGGTACATTAATACTGGCTTCATCCTGCCTATCTTCAGCTTTTTGGAGCAGTTTATTCCTTCCTATGGAATTATCATTTTGATACTGGCGGTCCTGGTCAAGCTCATCTTGTCGCCCCTTACTTGGCAGAGTTATCTGGCCACGGCACGCATGCAGGTCGTCAATGAACTGCCCGAGATCAAGGCCCTAGACGAAAAGTACAAAGACGATCCTAATAAGCTCATGATTGAGAAATCGCTCCTTTACCGTCAGCTGGGTATCAATCCGCTCAGTGGCTGCTTGCCCCTGCTTTTACAAATGCCGCTCTTTTTTGCGATGGTGTCCTTTTTCCCTTCTGCTTTCGAGTTGCGTCAACAAAGCTTCTTATGGGCCAAGGATTTATCGACGTACGATGCGCTAATAGCTTGGGGTGTTAAGATCCCTATCTTGGGTGATCACCTGAGTTTGTTTGCGCTGCTTACAGCGCTAACGACCTTAGCCTATACGTATTTATCGCCGCAGAGCACTTCAGCTACACCGGGCATGCGATGGCTACCCTATCTCACCCCGGTGATATTCTTTTTATTTCTAAACAGCTATTCTGCAGCGCTAAGCTGGTACTACACGGTGCTAAATGTCCTAACCATAGGGCAGACCCTGCTTATGAAGCGATTTATTGATAAAGAAGCTATTATAGCTAGACTTCGTCAGCGCCAAAAGGCTAAGAATCCGGCGATAGGGCGGCAGCGCCAGCAGATGAGACGATGGGCACGGGGACGCCGCTAAAATGGATAGGTTGGTGGGTGGGCCTTGGTCTGTCCTGGGCGCAGCCCAATCCTTATGAAATAGCCCAGCGCTACATCGCTGCTAAGGCTTGGGATAGCGCTCGCCTGGCATGGCGGCGCCTTTTGCTGGTAGAACGGGATTCGATTCGTCGGGCCCTTGTCTATCAGCAGCTAGGTTACATCGCACTGCAAATCGGTGATAGCGCAGAGGCGCTATTCTTGTGGCAGCGAAGCCTGACCTATCATCCTACGTATCGCCTCGCTTGGCAAAACTATATCTGGCTTCGTCAGCGTTACCGCCCTCCTAAGTCTGCGTCAGAACCCCTGTCTCTGTACCAGTATGAGGCTTCGCCGCCCTCAGAAACGGCCCCGCCTCATCTAGGGCGCTATCCGCCGAGCGGCGATAACGACCTATCCTGGCTTCCCGCGCTTCGCCTTGCAAAGTGAAAAATCCCTATATTTGCTGCATGCGCTATTTTATCCTAGCTAGCATAAGCGTACTACTCTTGCTGCTCGGCTGGCGCAGCCCCCAGACCTATACTACCTTGACTACCAGTCTCTTTCCCTGGGAGCCTGTGGGCCCAGCTAATCTTGGGCATGAGGTGCACACGGTTTTGCGGGTCGGAAACACTATCTACCTAGGCTCTGCTTTTGGGGGCCTATTTCGGTCTACGGATAATGGCCAATCTTGGTCAGCGGTACCAGGTTTCAACCTTAATCAAAATGGGGAAGCTGTCTGGCGCTGTCCGTCCGTGACAGCCTTGGCTACGGATGGGACTAGGTTGTTTGTGGGGTCAGGTGCCGCTAGCTTATTCAACCCGGCCGGTGTGTCTATTTCTAACATCGCGGCTACCAAGGGTGGAGTAGTGGGCTTCATGGGTAGGCCTAGCATGGGAGTATTTGTTTCTGAGGACGGCGGCAATACTTTTTCTAATACCAATGCCACCTGGTCATCTACCTATCCCAACGTCAGCTATACCCATTCTGCTAATGATTGGCTAGTCGCCATCTCCCTTGATGCGCACAATGGTAAAATCTTAGCAGCTACCCATAATCAGCTCTACGTCACCACGGACAATTTTGCGACAGTTACGCTCTTGTCTTTCACGGCCCCGGCGCGCATCATGAATGCGGTTTGGGGCGATAATGACTACATTTTCGTGGCCACCCGTGACTCTATTTATCGATCGACCGATGGGGGGCAAACCTTTTCGAGCTTGACCTCGAGTTTGCCTCGTCCTTCTGGGGTCTTCCTATCTGGGTTAGGGGGGGGGCAGCTTATCGTGCGTCGTGCCCCCTCTGATCCGCGCACTATTTACGTAGCGTCTGCTAAATCAGACTTTACCTTGACCGGCGTTTGGATCTCGCGTGATAATGGCGATACATGGACTCGCCTCTCCAATACAGAAAATGACGCCTTTGCGGTACTAGGAGGGGCTGGGACCTTGGCCCTGGCAGTAGATCCCCAAGATCCGCTCCATATTGTGATAGGGGGCTCCCAACTTTGGGAATTTTCGCCGAACTTCGGCTGGCGCCGCATTAACCCTGCTAATCAGGACGCCTTTATTCTCCGGTATCCCTCTCCCATCTGGGATGTGGCCTTCCTGGCAAATGGTGATCTCCTCGTTGTGGGGCGTGGGCGTCCTGTTCGCATCACCCAAGGTGGGACGCGCATGGAGGATGCCAGCCGGGGCTTGCAGCTAACGCGTGTCCTCTCAGTGGCCGTTTCTCCGAGCGGCTACATTTACGCTAGCGGCCCTGCTCCGCTTAACATCGTCAACCGAGCCCCCAATGATCCCCCGGGCGGCTTTCGTCTGATCAATCAGGTGACGACGATATTCGATGGGGTTACCTCGCCGCTGGGTCTTGTGGTGACTCGTCTCACCCGGCCTGGTCATTCTTTCTTCTCGTATCAGGGTGGGCGTATTCGCTTCTCTGAGGATGATGGCGTAAATTACCTGTCCGTTTACGGCGGCCCTCGACCCGATGCTTTCTACAATGATCCTTCTGACAATACCCAAAATGTTCAATGGTGCCCTGCTAGTGGAACCTGTACCCCTGTCACCAATGATGCGCCCTCCAACTGGGGACCGTTATATCCGCCTATGGTGGTAGCCGAACGCTTTGCCGAGCTCGTCAAAGACGCTAATAACGTGCGAAGCGATACATTCTTTCTCTTTGCTGCTACCGGCGGATATCTCTGGACCGTCACGTTTGATTCGCTCTTTCGCTGGAGTCGCGTTAGTGATTTGAATATCACGACCCCCTCTGGCCTCAATGCCGCCTATCCTGATTATGTGAATGCCACCCGCTCTATTCCCACCGCTATCGCCGTAGATTCTAACTACACGGTCTGGGTCGGCACCTCTGATGGCAAGCTCTACCGCATTAGGAACGCGCACAACGTAAGCATCGACCGTACAGTCCAGGACGGCGTCGAAGATCTCACGAGCGCCATCAGCAGTCTAGTCGATGGCCGCTGGATTAGTGCTATTAGCGTACACCCGCTAAATCCTGATCTTCTCGCCATCGCTGTGGGTAGCTATAATGGGACTGATCGGATTTTCGTCTCCACCAATGCAACCAGTGCGACCCCTACCTTTACTACGATTCAGGCTAACCTACCGCAAGTTCCTGTCTATAGTCTCTTTTTACACCCGGACTCTACCCACTTACTGCTGGCTGGGACGGAGTGGGGTCTCTGGCGCTGCCAGGATGTGCGTACACCCACCTGGGAAGAGATGACAGGCGAAGCTATTGGGCGGGTGCCCGTCACTTCCATTACTTGGAAACCCTATCGATTCCAGGTCGATACCGTAGACAGGACCGACCCCAACTTCCCTAAAACAGAGGAACGTCTCTTAGCCGATCCCGAGCGGCCTGTGTACATAGGTACCTGGGGCCGCGGCATCTGGAAAATTAGTAGCCAATCCGCGACGAGCCTCCCCACTGCCACCGCCCAACGTACCCCCATTACTATCAGTGCCTTCCCTAATCCTTTTCTGCAAGACTTTACCATCCATATCCACACGGCTACGCCACTTCGTTACGTGACTTATAAGCTCTATACGATCACGGGGGCACTGGCAGCGGGCGGCACGTACAGGGAGCTTTCGTCTGGTACGCATCAGCTTCAGGCGCAGTCTGTCAGCCTCACCAGCGGCGTTTATCTGCTCTCCGTAGAAGCCATAGACCAGAGCGGTCGGCGCTATAATCAGACCCTCAAGCTCATACGTCCCTAAAATTTCCTACCTTTGCGCGCCTATGCTAGCCGTCATTACCCTAAGCGGTGCTCAGTGGAAGGTAGCACCCGGCGATAAAATCCTAGTCAATCGCTTGCCCTATGCGGAAGGCGAGACCTTTCGCATCGAAGCCGTTCACCTACTGGAAAAAGACGGTCAGGTGCAAGTAGGTGCACCTACGCTCGAGCACTCCATCCAAGCTAAGGTTCTTTCTCACCTGCGCGGTCCCAAGATTCGAGTCTTTAAGAAAAAGCGCCGCAAGGGTTACGAAAAGCGAATCGGTCATCGTCAGGCTCTCTCTCTCGTCGAAATTCAATTCTAACCCGATATGGCTCACAAAAAAGGTCTCGGTAGTACGCGAAACGGCCGCGAGTCCGAAAGCAAGCGGCTTGGCGTGAAGCGCTATGGTGGACAGTTTGTTAAGGCAGGTAATATTCTAGTTCGACAGCGGGGCACAGCCTTCTGGCCAGGGGCGGGCGTCGACATGGGCCGCGACCATACGCTTTTCGCTTGTATCGACGGCATCGTTCACTTTCGTGAGCGAAAAGGGCGCCGGTATGTAGAGGTTCATCCGCTTTCGGCCTAGTACTCGCTCTCAAGCCATCTCCCTCGCTGCCCTAAGGCTTATGCCCTTAGGGCAGTCTTCGTTTTAGTCCCGACCTCGCGCTCGAATAAATAGGTTTATCTTAAGTGAAACCCTCTCTTGCAGAATCCAAAATTCTACCTAACTTTGTCTTAGCCATGGGTACACGCCTTTTCATTGGGCTAGGCTTGCTGATGCTGAAGGCACAGATTCTAGTATGGCAGGAGACGTTTGACGGTCCCTCGGCTGGCCAATGGGTCACCGAAAACTCACCCGGCAGTCGAAACAACCCGACTCCGCCGGGCATTCCTGGCCTCACTTATGTGACCAACCAGGTGGGGCATAATTACTTTATCATCAACGACGCCAATACCCCCGAGCTCGATGGCAGTGGAAACTTTGTGCGGGGGCGTCGCGCCGAATGCAGCTCACCGAATAACCTCCCCAACCCCTACACCAGTGGTGGTCCCGTCAACCGGAGCCTACACATCACTGCCCGCGCAACGAGCGATGGAGCCGTGCTCGGGTATATCAACTTCCCTGACTACGGCGATGAATACAGCTGGTCCAACCAGGGCTTTGGTGAAGATGGTAATACCGACCAATGGGCCTATTATAATGCGGATATCAGCACCGTCGGGCGTACATGTCTGCGCCTAACGGCTGACTTTTACCTCGGCGGGGATCGTGATCGGGTGCGGAGCTATGCATCTATCTTGTATAGTACCGACGGCGGGACCACGTGGCAGGTCCTCGTGCCGAATATTCAAGCTACCATTGCTAGCCCAGTTTGGCTCGCTTATCACTTTGCTGCTGGAACCTGTAATAACTGGATTCGCCTCACGTTTCCGCTCCCTGCCGCCGCCGAAAACATTCCTAACCTCCGCCTTGCCTTCCGTTGGCGAAACGACAATAGCTTCCCCATGACGACGGCCGACTACACGCTCTCCGCCGGCTTCAACGTCGACAACATCCGCCTCGAAGCCGCCGCGCCCCCCACGGCTAACTTCACCGCTAGCGCGACCACCGTCTGTAAGTACGAGACCGTCACCTTCAATAACCTCACTTCGATCCCTTGTAACCTTCCTACTACCTACACGTGGACCATCACACCGGGCACTTTTACGTTTGTGGGCGGCACCAATGCCAATAGCGCGAATCCCCAAGTGCAATTCACCCAAAACGGTACCTACACTGTCTCCCTCACTGCTACAAATGCCGCTGGAACCCACACCTACACAGCCACCAATTACATTACCATTACAAGCTGCCCGCCCGTAGCAGCCTTTGCCATGAATCCCACGGGGCTCTGTGCGCTTACTCCTGCGCCGCCCCCGGGCAGTATTACCCAGCTTACCTTGACTGATGTGTCTGACCTGCGTGGCCAGCCCCTTGTGAGTCGCACCTGGACCATTACTCCCGCTGCGGGCGTCACCCTTACGCCTAATGCCAATGCCTCCCCCGTCACCGTGACCTTCAATAATCCCGGCTCCTATACTATTCAGCTCACCGTTCAGACGGCCGACGGCACTGACGATACCCTACGCGTCGGGGTGGTTAACGTCGCCTCTTGCGCTTGCGGCGGCACGAGCGGCAGCATCGTGGATAGTACCGTGTTTTACACGCAAAACTTCGATGGCTGTGTTAATGTGATTTTCTCTAATAATAACCAATCCAGTTGCGGATGGCAGGTGCAGTTTTTTACAAATAACACAAATTTTTGCCCCAACCACTGGCGCATTGACGCCAATGAAGCGGGTGCTACGCCGCCCAGCTGCGGCTTTGGTGGGGGAACCGATAAGAGTCTCTACATGGGCGCTACGGGTGGCTTTTGTGGCTTTATATGCTCGGGGGCCTGCTACGATGATGGAGCCGACACCGATAAGCGCATCCGATTAGGAAGCAACATCAACTTCACGGCGGGCGCACTCTATCCCTATGATTCGATTGTGGTGCAGTTTGATATGATTGGCTACGGGGGAGGTGATCTTTGTGGGCCGCCTTATACGGATTACGGGAATTTTGAATATAGCACAGATGGAGGGGTCACGTGGATAGCCCCCACTGACGAGCCGTGGGTAGTGGCTGGTGGCCTTCAGTGGTGGGGCAATACTATGAATCGACTAGTTTCTAATCTCTGTCCCAGTGGGCAGGGTCAGTGGACGCGCCTGCGATGGCGCCTCCCCCCCAGTGCCATGAGTAGCACCCAGTTTCGAATAGCCTTTCGCTGGCGTAATGTCAATGATGCTTGTGGCGTCGATCCTTCCTTTGCCGTGGACGATATTCGAATTGTGGGCTATAAGGGGGTACCCTCTTACTCGGCTAATTACTACGTTGGCCCTAATGGCGGTTCCTGGCACGTGGCCACAAACTGGAGCCTCAACAACGTTCCTGATACGCCCACCGAAGATGCCGAGATTCCGGCCGGCAAGCACGTTGTCATCACGCAGCAGGTCGAGGTGCGCCATGTGTGCAACTTTGGCCGCATTGAAATTCAAGATAACTCCAATCCCAATAACATTCATCTAACCGTTCGGGGAAATCTGCTAAACGAGGGCGAAATCACTACTAACAATATCAACGCCGGCGCCGATGTACGCTTAGGTGGGCCGGACACGCGCTACCGGGGTAGTGGCACCAATATTGATGCGGACTATGCGATCATTAGCACTGCGCCTGGTCAGACGACCCTGGAAGCCGACCTCTCCTGCCGGAGCCTTCGCATCAGCGGCGGCTTCAATATGAACGGGCGAACGATCACCCTGTATCGCGACCTTAGCTACTCAACGGGGGCGATTACCTACACGGGTAGTCGCGTTGTTTTGAATGGTCCCTGCCTCAGCTGCCTTGACAATAACGTCCTTCAGCAAGTCACGGCCAATCTGACCCTCAACCTCCACGACCTGATTATCGACAAAGCCAGTGGTACCGTGCTACAGCAGGCGGCCGATGTGCGTATCAACGGCACCATGCGGATTATCCGGGGTATCTACGATGTGCAGACTAACCAGCTGCGGGATGGGGCGAGCGTCTCGGCACCGCTGGTGATGCAAGGCGGGGAGCTGCGTTTAGCGCGGCTCGTGACGACGCTGCCTGAGCTGAGTGGCGCTTATACGCTGACAGGTGGCAAGGTGACCCTGTATGGCAGCGGCGATCAGACGCTTCGGGGTAATCGTACTTTTTGGGATCTGCGCTTTGAAAACACCGGCGTCAAGACTTTAGGTCCTGGCGGCAATACGCTCGTCCAAAATCAGCTAGAGCTCGCCCTCACGAGCGGTTATGTCGATGCTGCCGCGAATAACGTCATCCTCTGGGTACAAAATCCGTCTCTATTTGCGGTGAGCCGAACGGGTGGGCATGTGGTGGGCCAGCTGCGGCGAAGTGTACAGGGCCTGGGTCAGTACCGCTTCGACGTAGGGCGACCGAATCCTAGCCCGGATTATGAGCGCTTTGATGTGCTGATTCGGCAGCCGCTGGGCGGTGTTTCGCACCTGACGGCGCAGTTTGTCAATCTCGACCCCACTGATCCTTCACCGGCTGTGCTGGAGAGTGGCGCCCAGTGGCAAATAGCCCTGCCGCCGGGCTATTGGCGAGTAGACCCGAACGCAGCCCCGACCAGCGGGCTTTACGATGCTATCTCGTACCCCATCGGCTTTACACTCCCGACGAATCCGCTGCAGTACACGTTGGGTAAGCGGCCGAACGGCAACGGTGCAGATTGGACCCAAACCCTGACAGGTACTTACATTGCGCCGGCAGGTGGGATTGTGCGGCGCAATAGTTTTACCACCTTCTCGGAATTTGGCATCCTAACGAGCCCCACGCCGCTACCCAATCTGAACTTGCATTTAGCCGTGCAGGCGGATCCGCAGGGTTATCCGCAGCTAAGCTGGCGACTCCAAGGCACCGAGGCGCAGGACTATGAAATCCTAAAGAGTGGTGTAGAGGTGATCGGTTGGCGGACAGTGGGGCGTGCGACGGCGTCGACGTGGCGAGACCTGAGCAGCCCCCCTTCAGCCCTCTATCGGGTGGAGGCCATCCTTCCTAATGGGCAGCGCCTCTCCTCAAATGTGGTCGAGTGGCAAGCGTCCGCCTCCGCTCAGCGCATCGCAGTGCAAGTCGAGGGTGATAAAGTGCGATTCCGCTCGACTGGTATCGAAGGGCCCTTCACGGTGCAAATCTGGAGCGCGCTTGGCACCGAAGTCGCCCTCTTAGCAGGAGAAGGGGAGGTCGTTTGGCAGGTGCCGCCTCAGCTGGCGCATGGCGTGTACCTCTTCCAGGCCGTAAGCTCGAGAGGTACTTGGAAGGGCCGTTTCTTGTGGTAGACGTCTAATTTTTGGTATTCGGGTTCTGCTTGATCTGGGTGGGCGCGAGGCGGGTACGCGCCTGCTCTCTACCTTTGCGACTCATGCAATATGGGGGCTTATGGTGGGTAGTATGGGGATTGCTGTGGGCTCAGGGTAGTAATGCTTTTAGCCTTGGTATGCGTAGTACGGCTAGTCTATTTTCTCATGAGGGGGCGGGCCTTGGGGTAGGCGGGCAGTTTCGCGTGCAACTCGGGCCGCGAGTGAATACTGAGTGGTTTGCTGATTACATCACCATTCAGGAGGCTAATCTCATCAAAAGCGTGTATGGGCACATTGGCTGGTCTGTGCTGTATTATGTTTATCGCCTCTTGACTGGGAAGCGTGGGTGGTATCCTTATATCATGGCTGGCCACTGCTTTGACTACAATCAAAAAAGTCTCATCGCGGATCCTACTCGCGCACTGCAGCGTTGGGGGTCTGCCGTTCAGGGCGGTGGCGGCTTTCATGTCTTTCTGACGCAGCATTTTGATGTCTCCCTTAGTTTGCAGTACATGATACACCTCACGGGCGAAATTCACCATACGCAGGGTGCAGGCGGAGAAGTCATTTTATACAGAGACCGCCACGTGACGCTGCAAGGCCACACGCTTCTTACGCTCAGCCTAAATTATCGGGTGTTTTCTTATGGGCTTTAGATGGATTTTACTGGGCTTAGTCGGTTTTCTGATTGCCCAGGAGGGGGAGTTGATTCGAGGGGGCCTACTTCGGGGTATGGCCACGATCAGCCCGGGGCTAATCGTGGGTCGGTTCGAGCGGCCTTTTTACTTACATGGGGCATTGGCTTTTTATCCTGAACGATCGGTTTCTATATTGGGCGATGTTTACTACTACTTGGGGGACATGGGGACAAGAGGGCAGCTCTTTGAGTATCGGCATCAACTATTTTTTGGGGCGGCATGCCACTGGAATGGACGACGAGGAGATACGTATGTGGGCCTTCAGCCAGGCGCTTCTTTAGACGGAGTCTATCGAGCCGGGGCAGAAGGGGTTCGGGCTTTCATAAATCCGGCGATTGCTGCAGTGTGGGGCTATAATTACTTTATAGCGCGCTATTTTCATTTTTTTGTACAGCTTCAGCTGAGCTGGAGTGAGAATATTTCTTTGAGTCCGTGGCGGGGTTTGGAGGGGCGGCTCTCGGCCGGTCTCGGTCTGCAGATCTAACTAAGAATCGTTGTGGGCTTGAGTTTGGGCTTAGTCCAGGTGCAACGCCGGTAGCTAGTGATGGAGGCTACGGTGCTTCTTGGATATGTCGAATTTTTTGTACTTTTGCGGCGCCGCCATTGTAGCTCAGTGGTAGAGCACTTCCTTGGTAAGGAAGAGGTCGCCGGTTCGATCCCGGCCAATGGCTCTGTATGTCTAAAGAGGTTTTCGTTCGGGACAAAGAACACGTAAACGTCGGTACAATTGGTCACGTCGACCATGGTAAGACGACTTTGACGGCTGCTATCACGAAGGTGCTGGCCAAGCGCGGGCTGGCCCAAGAGCGTTCGTATGATTCCATCGACAATGCGCCTGAGGAGCGAGAGCGGGGGATTACCATCAATACTGCGCACGTGGAATATCAAACAGACAAGCGGCACTATGCGCATATTGACTGTCCTGGCCACGCTGACTATGTGAAGAACATGGTTACGGGGGCTGCTCAAATGGATGGCGCCATTCTGGTCGTGGCTGCGACTGACGGGCCTAAGGCGCAGACGCGGGAGCACATTCTCCTGGCCCGTCAGGTCGGGGTGCCTTATATCGTCGTCTTCCTCAATAAGGTGGACATGGTCCATGACGAGGAGCTCCTCGAGCTGGCGGAAATGGAAATTCGCGATCTCCTCAACTTCTACGGATATCCTGGGGACACGACCCCCATTATCCGTGGTTCGGCCCTTGGTGCGCTCAATGGCGACCCGAAGTGGGAAGAGAAAATCGTCGAGCTCATGAATACGCTGGATACGTACATTCCTACGCCCCAGCGTATCGTCGACAAGCCGTTCCTCATGCCTGTGGAAGACGTGGTTTCGATCACGGGTCGTGGTACCGTCGTGACAGGGCGGATCGAGCGGGGACGCATCAAGCTCAATGAGCCCGTAGACATCGTGGGGCTTCGCGATGAAAAGCTGACCTCGGTCGTGACCGGTATCGAAATGTTTCGTAAGCTCCTGGACGAGGGCCAGGCCGGGGATAACGTCGGCCTTCTGCTGCGGGGGATTGACAAAGATCAGGTGCGACGGGGGATGGTTGTCTGCGCGCCCAATAGCGTAACGCCGCATAAGCACTTCAAAGCCGAAGTGTATATCCTCACGAAGGACGAAGGTGGCCGGCATACGCCTTTTACGACCAATTATCGGCCTCAGTTCTTCTTCCGCACGGCGGACGTGACGGGGACTGTGAAGCTGCCGGCCGATGTGCCGATGGTCATGCCTGGTGACAACGTCAGTATCGAAGTCGAGCTGATTTACCCCATCGCTATGGAGAAGGGGCTCCGCTTCGCTATCCGTGAAGGTGGGCGAACGATTGGGGCTGGCCAAGTAACCGAAATTTTAGACTAATTTTGCACGGCAGTCAGGGCATCTGCTCGGCTCTGAATGCCTCATGATACGGGTGTAGCTCAACTGGTAGAGCAGCGGTCTCCAAAACCGCAGGTTGCGGGTTCGAGTCCTGCCACCCGTGCGATGTTAGAGTCCCTTAAGGCGTGGTGGAAAGCCTCTAAGGTAGAATGGCAAGAGAAGATTGAATGGTCTTCTTTTCCGCAACTGCTTAATTCTACCATAGCGGTGCTGGTGGGGAGTTTGCTTTTAGCGATTGTGATCGGGGTGGTGGATCTTTTATTTAGCACGGTCCTGAGGGCCTTTTACTCGCTTTTCTACTAACCTATGCCGTGGTACGCCCTTAAAGTTCGAGCTGCCCAGGAGAAGAAAGTGGCTCATCGCATTGCCAACGAACTGGAGCGTATAGGACTATCCCATTGGGTCTCGGATATTGTAGTCCCGATGGAGCGGGTACTTACTACGTGTAAGGGCGGTAAAAAGCAAGAAAAGGAGAAGATCTTTATGCCGGGCTATCTTTTTCTAGAGGTGCCCTCGGAGAGCTACGTTCAGGAACTGGTTTCGGTTATGCGTTCTGTGGCGGATGTCTTGTACTTTGTCGCGCCGTCGCGGGGAGCGCCTCCAGAGCCTCTGAGTGAACAGGAGATCGCCCTAATCTTGTCTCGGGCCCGTGCGAAAGAACCCATTCCAGAGGCTTTGCATGATCTGTCGGTGGGTCAGCTCGTTCGTATCATTGACGGCCCTTTTGCCGGTCTAGAGGGCACTGTGGCCGAGGTCTTCCCCGAAAAGCAGCGTGCCCGCATTCAAGTGAAAATGTTTAACCGTGAAACGCCCGTAGAAATCCAATATCGCCAAATTGAACGTCTATGAAAGAAATAACGGCTATAGTGAGGCTCCAAATCAAGGGTGGACAAGCCAATCCTGCTCCGCCTATAGGCCCCGCTCTCGGTTCGAAAGGGGTCAATATCATGGAGTTTTGTAAGCAATTTAACGCAAGGACCCAAGATAAGCCTGGTGAGATTTTGCCTGTTGTCATCACGATCTATAAGGACAAAAGCTTTGATTTTGTCATCAAAACGCCGCCTGCGGCTGAGCTCCTCAAAAAAGCCGCCAAGGTTGAAAAAGGGTCTAGCGAGCCCAATCGTAAAAAGGTGGGCACGGTAACGTGGGATCAGATTCGGGAAATTGCGGAGAAGAAAATGCCTGATCTCAATGCGTATACCATCGAAGCTGCTATGCACATGATAGCAGGTACTGCCAAAAGCATGGGACTTGTCATTCAAGGAGAAAAGCGCGTATAATTATGGCACGGAGAGGCAAAAAGTATCTTTCTGCTCTGAAGCCAATCGAAAATCGAGCCTATGGCCTGGCTGAGGCCCTTGAGCTCTTGAAAAAGGTCCGCTTTGAGCGCTTTGATGCGACGTTTGAGCTGGCTATAGATCTCAACATAGATCCCCGGCAAGCTAATCAGCTTGTGCGGGGGACGGTGAGCCTGCCACACGGAACAGGGAAAAGCGTTCGGGTGCTAGCGCTAGTGGCCGTCGATAAAGAAAAAGATGCCCAAGCTGCCGGCGCTGATTACGTCGGGCTGGACGATCGCATTGCGCAGATTGAACAGGGGTGGTTAGACTTTGATGCGGTGGTTTGTACACCAGACGTCATGCCCAAGGTAGCACGCCTGGGTAAGATTCTCGGTCCGCGGGGGCTCATGCCGAACCCTAAGAGCGGTACGGTGACGACCGACATCGCCCGGGCTATTCGGGAGCTCAAGGCCGGTAAGATCGAGGTCCGTAATGATAAGACCGGCGTTATTCACGTGCCATTTGGTAAAAGCTCTTTTGATACCCAAAAGCTTCGAGAAAATGCTCAGGAGGTTATTCGCTCGGTAGAAGCGATGCGTCCACAAGGCGTAAAAGGGAATTACATCCTTTCCCTTTACGTGTCCACGACTATGAGTCCCGCTATCCTAATCGACCGTAATCGTCTATGACCCGAGAAGAAAAAGATCAAATCATAGCAGAGCTTTCTGAGGCTCTGCAGAGCCACATGGGCTTCTATGTGCTAAACTTAGAAGGCCTCAATGCCGAGGAGACTATTGCCTTTCGTCGCGCTTGTTATGAGAAGGGCTTTCGGATTCGTGTGGTCAAGAACACCCTTTTAGAGAAAGCCCTAGAGCGCGCCGGTATCTCGGTGGAACCCCTTGGCGCAGCTTTTCGTTTACAGAGTGCGGTGGTCTTTGTGGAGAAAAATCCCAAAGAATTAGCTCAAGTCCTCAAATCTTATCGTGAAAAAGCCAATAAAGACCGGCCTTCATTCAAGGCGGCTTATATAGCCGATTCTGTTTATAGTGGAGAAGAGCAGCTAGAAGCGCTCCTGCGCTACAAGACCAAAGAAGAGCTCTTAGGCGAGCTTATTGCGCGGCTCCATAGTCCAATCCAGACTGTACTGGGTGTTTTGCAAGGTGCGGCTGGTCAGTTGCACGGCATTCTAAAAACAATTGGTGAACGAAATTCCTAATCATTATCGCATATGGCAGACTTGAAAGCCCTAGCAGAAACGTTGGTAAGCCTTACCGTGAAAGAAGTTAATGAACTGGCGGCAATTTTAGAGAATGAGTATGGCATTAAGCCGGCAGCGGCTGCGCCGGTCATGATAGCAGCAGCGGGTCCGGCCGCCGCTGCCCCGCCAGAAGCCCCGGCTAAGACGGAGTTTGATGTCATTCTCAAAGCCCCTGGTGAAAAGAAACTCGATGTGGTCAAGGTGGTTAAGAACATTACGGGCCTTGGTCTCAAAGAGGCGAAAGAGCTCGTTGATAAAGCCCCCCAACCCATCAAAGAAAAAATCTCGAAGGAGGAGGCCGAAGCGATTCGTCAGCAGCTAGCCGAACTCGGAGCGGACGTCGAGGTTAAGTGAGTGCGCGTTTCTTACCGCTCCCGCCTTTGCCCGCATCTTCCCGAAAACCGGGTAGGTGCTGGCTTTTGTTTTGACCCATTTATAGTGCCAATGTATGAGTAATGCACGCATTCGATTTGGGGTTCATCGCCCCCGTATAGATGTGCCCGACCTCTTATCGATTCAACTCGATTCCTTTCGGGCTTTCATGGATCTCAATACCCCTCCGGAGAAGCAGACCAGTGAGGGCTTGTACCACGTATTCAAGGAGCACTTTCCTGTCCGTGACTCGAAGGAGGAGTATGAGATGAACTTTGAAGGGTACTTGCTAGACCCTCCGCGTTATACGCCGGAAGAGTGCAAGGAGCGTGGGCTGACATATGGGGTTCAGCTGAAGGTGCGCTTTTCGCTATATCCCCTCAAGCCAGACAACGAGGTCTTTCGGCCCAAGGAAGAGTGGGTATACTTAGGGGTTGTTCCGTACATGACGCCGCGTGGAACCTTTATCGTGAGCGGTGTCGAGCGGGTGGTGATTAATCAACTTCATCGCTCACCAGGCATACTCTTCTCGGCAGCCCAGCGCGCAGGTACGGCTGAAAAGACTTATGGGGCTAAAGTCATACCCCAAAAAGGGACGTGGATCGAGTTTGCTACGGATTCGACGGGCTTCACGCGGGTCTACCTGGACCGTAAAAAGGCTATTCCCGTGACGCTTCTGCTGCGTGCCATGGGGTACGGCACGGATGCGGAGCTCGTACGCCTCTTTAACCTAGCGGAGGAGGTCCAAATCAAGCCCGGTGCTAAGAAGGCCTTTCAAGCTTATGTAGGTCGTAAGCTGGCTACCCGCATCGTATCGGCGCACCAGGAGGAAATGGTCGACCCAGAAACGGGTGAAATGACCGCTATCCAGCGCTTCCAGCAGCTCTACGACGTAGGACATGTCTTGTCCGAAGAAGACTGGCAAACCTTCTCTGAGCAGCGCATTGATCGCCTATTCCTGCTTAGGCCGGAATACGAGGATGAGCGCCATATCATCCTGGCTTCGTTGCGAAAGGACCCCACGTACTCTGTTACGACTGCTTGCCAGGAGATTTACAAGCTCTTGCGTGGCACGGACAACCAGGTCGATGCCGAGACGGCTCGTCAGTACATCGAAAAGCAGATTTTATCAGATAAGCGCTACGACTTGGGGCGGGTTGGCCGTCATCAGCTCAACCGCAAACTTTACGGCGAGCAGCGGTATGATTCGCCTATTTTGCTGGTGGAGGACATCGTGGCGATCATTCAGCACCTGCACCAGCTTATGCGCGGCAAGGTCGAGCCCGATGAAGAAGATCACCTTAGCCACCGACGAATCCGTACCGTGGGTGAGCACATGCAGACGCAGTTTTCGCTGGGTCTCTCTCGGCTGGCCAAAGGCGTCCGAGAAAAGATGAGCACGATGGAGTCCGAGGACTTCAAACCGAGTGACGTCGTCAATCCCAAGGCCTTTGCTAGCGCCGTTAATCAATTTTTTGCACGAGGTCAGCTCAGTCAGCTGGTAGACCAGACTAATCCGCTCTCGGAGCTTGCCCATAAGCGCCGTATCTCGGCGGTAGGCCCCGGCGGCTTGTCTCGAGAACATGCGGGCTTTGAAGCGCGGGACGTCCACTTCTCGCATTATGGCCGAATCTGCCCCATTGAGACGCCCGAAGGGGCTAATATCGGTCTCATCAATTCCCTGGCTATTTATGCCCGCATCAATGATCTCGGCTTCATCGAAACGCCCTATCATGTCTTGGAGGGAGGCAAGCCCGACTTTAGCCAAATGCTTTACCTGACGGCGGATCAGGAAGAGCACTATGCCATCGCGCCGCTTAGCCCTTTCCTCAATGGCCATACCCCTTCTGAAATTCAGGTTCGGTACGCAGGCGAGTACCCGGAGATTACGCCTAATGAGGTTCGCTTCGTAGACGTAGCGACTGATCAGGTCCTTGGCTTGTCTGCGGCTCTGATTCCATTTTTGGAGCATGATGATGCCAACCGGGCGCTCATGGGCTCCAACATGCAGCGTCAGGCCGTGCCGCTTGTCCGGCCAGAAGCGCCTATCGTCGGCACTGGCATGGAAAAGCATGTGGCGCGCGATTCGCGGGTCCTGATTTATGCGGAGTACCCCGGAACGGTCGAGTACGTAGATGCCACCCGAATCCGGATTCGTTATGACCGGCCTATTGAGGAAGCTCTCGTCTCTTTCGAAGACGATGTGGTAGAGTACGAAGTGCCGAAGTTTCGGCGCACGAACGAAAACACCTGCTTCAACCTTCGTCCGCTTGTCTCCAAGGGGCAGCGCGTGGAAGCAGGCCAGCCCCTCGTGGAAGGCTTCTCCATAGAAAAAGGGGAGCTCGCCCTTGGCAAAAATCTCCTTGTCGCCTTCATGCCCTGGCAAGGCTACAACTTTGAGGACGCTATCGTTATCTCGCAGCGTCTCGTTCAGGATGATGTCTTTACCTCCATCGCGATACAGGAGTTTGAGGTGGAAGTCCGGGAAACCAAAGCCGGTCCCGAGGAACTGAGCCGAGAGCTGCCGAATGAGTCGCAGGAGCGCACCAAGCATCTGGACGAAGAGGGGATCGTCTGCGTGGGGACCGAAGTGCGAGAAGGCGATATTCTAGTGGGTAAAGTAACGCCTAAGGGGCAGAGCTCGGACGCCTCGCCAGAGGAGAAGCTCTTGCGTCAGATCTTTGGTGAACGCAGTGCTGATGTCAAAAGCACGTCTCTCCTAATGCCCCCAGCTACGCATGGTTACGTCATTGGTACCCGCCTTTATCGAAAAGACCGCCGAGTCGCTTCGCCAGAGGAACGAAAAGAAAAGGAGAGAGCGCTGGAGGCCCAGTTTGAACGGCAGGTCCTGGCCCTGCGTACCAAAATGCATGAAAAGCTCTCACAGCTCCTCGAGGGCAAAAAGCTCGTCTCCCTCCGGGATAAGTACAATCAAGAGCTATTACCTGCCTCGAAAAAAGTCACGCCCCGCTGGATGGCCACCCTCCAGTATGAAGAGGTGAATCCCACTGGCTGGACTGATGATCCGCACACGAATCTCCTCATTGAACGCCTTTTCCAAAACTACATGGCGCTTTACAGCCGTTATGAAGCAGACCTCAAACGGGAAAAGTATCATTTGATAGCCGGAGATGAGCTTTCGAATGGGGTGCTCAAACTAGCCAAGGTTTACGTGGCTACTAAGCGCAAGATCAAAGTAGGGGACAAGCTCGCCGGCCGTCACGGTAATAAGGGCGTGATCGCCAAAGTAGCCGCGATTGAAGACATGCCTTATCTGGAGGATGGGACGCCAGTTGATATCGTTCTCAATCCGCTAGGTGTGCCTTCTCGGATGAATATTGGTCAGATCTTCGAAGCGATTTTGGGGTGGGCTGGGCAAAAACTGTGGGTTCGCTATGAGGTCCCGCCGTTTGCGGGGGCGGGCTATGCGCAAGTGAATGCCGAGCTTGAAAAGGCGGGGCTCCCGAAGGATGGTCGGGTCTACCTTTATGACGGCTTGACTGGCGAGCGCTTTGACCAGCCGGCTACCGTGGGCGTCATTTACATGCTCAAGCTTGATCACATGGTCGATGACAAGATGCACGCTCGTTCGGTAGGGCCTTATGGGGTGGTGACCTCGCAGCCGCTCGGTGGAAAAGCCCACTTTGGGGGTCAGCGCTTCGGTGAGATGGAGGTCTGGGCCCTTGAAGCGTTTGGAGCCGCCAATCTCCTTCAGGAGCTCCTCACGATAAAGTCTGACGACGTGGACGGCCGCATGAAAGCCCACGAAGCCATCATTCGCGGGGAAAATATCTCCTACTTTGGGGTGCCCGATTCCTTCCAGGTTCTCGTCAACGAGCTACGCGGTTTAGCGCTTGATGTTCGATTTGATTAAAACATTTGCCAATCCTATGGAAAAGTCCATATCCAAACACAGTGTTATTACGATTCCGATGCCGATTCGGCGTCTTACGTTGGCCTTGGCTTCGCCCGACCAGATCCTCGAATGGAGTCACGGGGAGGTCAAGCGCCCCGAGACGATAGATTACAAAACACACAAGCCGGAGCCCTTGGGCCTTTTTTGCGAGCAGATTTTTGGGCCGGTTCGGGATTACGAGTGTGCCTGCGGTAAGTACAAGGGCGCTCGTTACAAAGGGCTGCGTTGTGATCGATGCAACGTCGAGGTCATTGAGAAAAAGTACCGCCGCGTCCGCATGGGGCATATCTCGCTGCAAGTGCCAGTCGTGCACCCCTGGTACTTCCGCCATAATCCTCCCAAGCTCGGCCTTTTATTAGGGTATTCCGCCAAAGAGCTCGAAAAGATCGTTTATTATGACTTGTATGTCGTGCTGGAGCCGGGCGATGCGACGCTCATCAAGAAGGATCTGACGGTAGGGAGCCTGCTGACCTCAGAAGAGTATAAGAGCCTGCTGCGTCGCCTATCTGAGGAAGCTCAAAAGAATCCTGACATTCGGCCAGAGCGCTTTGTGGCCAAGCTAGGAGCGGAAGCGCTCGAGGAACTGCTACGTAATCTAGACCTGAATGCCCTCTCGCAGGAGCTGCGTTCCAAGATCTTGTCGACGGCTTCTCAACAGCGGCGCTCAGACCTACTGCGACGCCTGAAGGTGGTAGAGGAGTTTCGCTCGGCCAATCGCCGGATTGAAAATAAGCCCGAGTGGATGATTCTACGGGTGATTCCTGTCACGCCTCCGGAGCTACGACCGCTTATTCCTTTGCCCGGCGGCCGTTTCACGGTGTCGGACCTCAATGGGCTCTATCGCACCCTGATCCAGCGTAATAACCGCTTGCGTCGCATGCAGGAAAACCGGGTGCCGGCGATCCTGCTCAATAACGAAAAGCGCATGCTTCAGGAATCTGTCGATGCGCTCCTAGATAGCTCGCGCAAGCGCAACCAGACCCGAGCCGCTGCCGAGAGCGCTTCGGCAGGCCGCCTCTTACGTTCTCTGAGTGATAACATTCGGGGTAAGCAGGGGCGCTTCCGCCAAAACCTGCTCGGTAAACGGGTAGACTATTCGGGCCGTTCGGTGATCGTAGTAGGCCCCCATCTGCGCTTACACGAATGCGGCCTGCCTAAAGACATGGCTGTTGAGCTCTTTAAGCCGTTTATTATCCGAGATCTTTTGGCGCAGCGGGTCGTACGCACCGAGAAGAGCGGCCGTCGCTTAGTCGAAAGAAAAGAC
>CAZAXD010000002.1:0-163958 GCA_964489015.1 uncultured Sphingobacterium sp.
CAGCCTTCCCATCGACGAAGCCGGTTATAATCCCCAAGAAGCCCCTTATCACATCCACCTAAACTCTGGTCGCACCTTGTACCGTCCTGGAGATACCCTTACAGTTTATGGCACAATTCGGGATGGGAAGTGGCGCTTTCCGGACCGGCTTGGGGCTGAGCTCGAGCTTATCGACCCCAAGAATAATACTATTTTGCGAAAGTCGCTCACTGTCAGCCGAGCGGGTCATTTCACCTTTCGGCATGCATGGCCGATGGGGAGCCGCACGGGACGCTATGAAGTGCGCGTCTCTCTAAAGCAGTCCGCTCTTAACCAAGGGGCAGACTCTATCCTGCAGAGTCAGGTTTATCCGCTTTGGGTGGAGTTCTTTCGGCTGGATCGGTTAGCCCTGGATGCACAGGTAGAAGCGCAGGAGCCCCCGCCTGTCCTGCACTTTCGAGGGAGCTATCTTTACGGTGCATCGGCCAGCGGGCTCAAAGGCGACTTTGAGTGGCGCTTTATTTCTGCGGAGCCGGCGTCGGCTGCAGCGCAGGGGTATACGTGGCGGTTGGCCCTTCCGCCTGACCTTGAGACTCAAAAGACCCACGCTTTTCAGCTCAACGCCGAGGGTACGGCCACCTATACTTTGCCACGGCTGCGGGGTTATGGATTACTCCGAGTCGAAGGTCGACTAGCGGTTTATGATGAGGAGGGGCGTCCAAACTTTAGACGGGTCGAGGCAGAGATTCCTACGCAACCTTATCTCGTGGGTCTAGCGGTACCTAAGAGCTGGTATGGGAGTGGTGAGCTGGTGGATCTGCCCTTGCGGGTCCTAAGGCTTGTCCCGGGAAAGGGGTACGGCCAGGTCGCTTCAGAAAACTTGTCTATTCGAGTAGAGGTGTATCGGCTTGAAAGGCATTTCTACTTGTACGAGGGCTATTACGAGGGGCAGTGGCGACAGCAGGCCGCTCTCACGCGTCAGACGTATTTACGCAGCGTGGTAGAGCTATCAAGGGGGGAGGGATATTTGCGCCTGACGCCGCCGGCAGGGGATTATGAGGTTCGCCTATGGGCGCCTGGTCAGCAGGCACCTACAGTAGCCACTTTTACGGTGTGGGGCTGGGGTCAGGGCGGTAGCCTGAAAAACGAGGTGGCCCTGACCCTAGAGCCGCAAAATCTACCAGCTTATCCTGGGCAAAGGCTTAGGCTCCTCATTCGTCCACCAATTCCCGGGAAGGTCTTGATTACGCTTGAGCGAGAGAGGGTCTGGCATACGCAGTGGGTCGATGTTTCGGAGCAGAGCGCCCTGGTGGAGGTGCCGATTGAATCGGCGCACGTGCCTGGTGTGTATGTCCATGCCGTGGCTTATCATGCATATGGGGGGCGGACGGTGCCTTTTACGGTCTCAAGGGGAGTCGTTTACATTCCCGTAGAAAAGCCGGGAGCCCTCCTAAAGGTGCAGCTAGAGGCACCGGCTGAGGGGCATCCGTCGCAGGCGGTCACCCTTCGGATTCGGGCTCCTGGCGTCAAAAAGGCGCGGATCCTGCTCTTTGGGGTAGACGAAGGGCTCTGGCAGCTCCAACCGGCCTTACCGCCTAACCCTTACGATTTCTTTTATCGCAAGTGGGCGTATGCGCTTCAAGCCTATGAGCATTTACCTTATGTAGCGCCTTGGGGTACCTCGGTGATTGGTGGCGACGCCGTTGGCCTCGTGAGTGCTATGGGCGGGTTTCGACCCGACGAGCAGGCCCTGTTTGGCGAGGCTCTGGATCGATCTGTCGTTATCGAGCGGGAAGTGCTCGTTGATGAGGCGAGTGATGTTAGCCTGAATGTGGTCTTGCCCTCCTTTAGTGGTAAGCTGCGATGGCGGGCTCATGTCATTGCAGAAGATCGATACGGCACAGCCGAGGGCTTTACTTTGGTGCGGGCACCGGTCGTGGCCCGTATGGGCCTCCCGTTTTATTTGGCAGTGGGGGAGAGGGTGCAAACGACCCTCACCCTTCGCAATACCACCGATCGGCCGCAGCGTGGCAGCTGGTTTATTCGCTTATCAGGGGCCGGACTATCCGTCTCACCCCAACGCGGTGCTTACTTGCTAGCGCCGAAGGCCGAGCAGACCATCACGCTTACTTATGAGGCTACGCAGCCGTGGGGTCTAGTAGAAGTCACACTCGTGGCAGGCGATTACGCTCAGCAGACGAGGCAGATTCGCTTGCGACCTAGTGAGGCTCCTAAAATCGAAGCTCAGTTCCTTGCCATTTCACGGGACACGAGCTTCACGCTGCCAGACTCTTACTGTGAAAATCCCCGTCGAGCGGCGCGGCTTGCGCTCTTGAGCATGCCTATTCTGGAGCTAGCCCCTCATCTCTTAAATCTCATTCAGTTTCCGCACGGCTGCGCTGAGCAAATTACTTCGCAAGCCATGGCTGAGCTCGTGGCGGGTCCGTATGTAGAGGCGCTAAGTGGCCAGATGCGGGACACCATTCGGAGTCATATCCGGCATGTCCTTAATCAGTTGCGAGCTTATCGGGTAGCGCCGGGCGCTTATAGCTTTTGGCCTGGTGGAGCGTCTGATCCCTGGCTCTCGGTGTATGTATTACACTTCCTCCTGCAAGCTAAGGCCGCTGGTTATGAGGAAGCCGATGCCCTCTTAGAAGAAGCTATTCAGGTCCATACGGACCTTTTAGGTCAGGCGCCTACGGAGTCTCGCTCTAGTGCGTATCGGGCTTTGGTGCTTGCCATGGCGCGGGGGGAGGCTCTTCGTTCGGCCTTACCCGCGGCTAGTGCCGTGAAACGCGGACGGGACCCTGTCGCCCGAGCCCTCTGGCGGGCCGCCTTTCATTTAGCAAAAGCTCCCGCACTCCCCAGCCGCCTAGACGAGCCCAGAGAGCCCCAAGCGGGCTTCTTTTTGCACTCTATCTCCTGGGAGAAAGCGCTCTACTGGTATGCCGAAAGCTTCATTGAAAAATCGCCCGACATGTTGACTAAGATTCAGACCGAGCTCTCTAAAGCGCGGTATTTGTCCACACAGGAGGTTTCTTGGCTTACTTTGGCTCTATCGAATCTGCAAGGGCCCGTTGCAGGCCTAAAGGGCTCTATTCAGCTAGAGGATAGGACCATGCCCCTGAATAGCGTAGCGCAAGGCTTTTGGATACAAGCAGGGCAGTCGGTGAGTCTAAGTCCGGTTCAGCGGCCCATCTATGCCTTTGTATGGGCTGAGACGTATCCGCACACGCCTAGCCCGGCCATCTCGGAAGGACTATCTATTCAAGAGTTACTCGTCTCGAGAGGTGGGCAACAGTACACTTGGGAGATTCAAGTGCGAAGCTTAGTCGGGCAGCCTTTGTCTAATGTTGCCTTGACTATTCCACTGCCGGCTGGCTTTTCGACGGAGACTTTTCGTTTGGAGGGCGTCGACTACCCACCCAGCAGTGGGGACATCCAGTGGGAGTATATAGATCAGCGTGAGGATCGAATTTTGGCCTATTTAGCGCTGCCAGCTCATGGGAGCGGCACGATTCGTCTGCCTTTGCGTTTATTGTATGGGGGTAGCTACCGTATTCCCTCGATTAGCGGGTTTGCCATGTATGCCCCGATGATTCGGGCTTCTACGACATCGAGAGTTTGGTCACCTCCTTTTTAGCCATGAGGGGTTACGGTGTAGGCTTAGTGCCTTTCCGACGGGTAGCTGGCTGTGACTAGGGGCGAGCTGTGGAGTCTGGGGGTTTTGGTGGGGGTCTGGATCCTGGGTGGAGTAGGGGTCTGGTTATGGGATCAGGCGGGGGCGCTGCCGACCTTGAGTCCCCTCTGGGTAGATGAAAAAGGAGCCTGGCTTCATGCGCGGCTCACGCCCGATGAAAAGTGGCGTTTTCGTCCGCCTCCGCATGCGATCGCATGGGTCGCGCCTCTGCTTTTGGCTAAGGAGGACCAGCAGTTTTATTATCATCCTGGCGTCAATCCGTGGTCTCTGCTTAGAGCGGCTTGGCACTTCATCAAAGGCGGCCCTCGTCAAGGCGGCTCTACTCTCACCATGCAGCTAGCCCAGCTTCGGCACCCTGGGCCTCGTACACTCCGACAAAAGCTATGGCAGATTGTTTATGCCCTGGCTCTAGAGCTACGTTATGACAAGCAAACGATCTTGGAAATGTATCTAACCCAGGCTCCCTTTGGTCAAAACATAGAAGGCATAGAGGCAGCAGCTTGGTTTTACTTTGGCAAAAGGACCGAAAACCTCAATGCCTTGGAGATAGCTTCGCTTTTGCTCTTATCTCAGCGTCCTCGCTTGGTAAAAGCGTTCTTGACTCAAGAGCGTGCTTTTCGAGACCGGGCCCTCTTTTGGGTGAAGCGCTGGCATGGAATGGGTCTTTTATCGGCAGGGGCTTATCAGGAAGCCTTAGCGGCCCCCTTGAGCCCGAGGCGCCGTCCGTTTCCCTTTTTAGATCCCCCTCCGAAGCTTTTATGGGCGATCTCTCAGCGAGCTTGGGATCAAGCGCCGGATACCCTGTTTCTGGATAAAAACCTTCAAGACAAGGTTTTACAGCGCCTCAGGCTTCACCTAGCCGCAGCAGAGGGGTGCCACATCACTCAAGGCGCTGTCTTTATAGCTGAGGTGCCTTCTGGCAGAGTCCGCGTTTACATAGGCTCTTGCTCTTATCGGTCTTGTGCTTATGATCTGTGGCAAGTGCCGCGTTCACCGGGTAGCACACTAAAGCCCTTTTTGTGGCTTATTGGTTTAGAGTCGCAGCATATTGGGAGCAAAACGCCGCTTTTGGACGTTCCCGTTAGCTTCGGTGGCTACTTGCCTGTTAATTTTCAGTCCAATCAGTGGAGGGGCCTGGTTTCGGCGGATGAAGCGCTCCAGCTTTCTCTAAATGTTCCGGCTGTGGGGCTTCTTCGGCAGGTGGGCTTGGAGCTATTTCGGCGGCGACTTGCTCAGGCTGGGCTTATGATTGGGGCGGAGGCTGGCTTAGGGGCGGCGATCGGCGCCGCTGAGGTCCGAGGGCTCGAGCTTGTGCAGGCTTACACGGCGCTAGCCAACCGTGGGCGCGTGACCCGACTACGACTCACTAGTCGGATGCTAGACACGACCTGGCAGGTCTTTTCGCCCCCGGTTACTTGGATTTTGTACCAGATGCTACCGAAAGCTGGACCGGGGTGGGTCTACAAAACAGGTACCTCCACGCGGCTACGAGATGCCTGGTGCCTAGCTTACAGCACGCGTTATGTGGTGGGGGTGTGGCTTGGCAATCCAGATGCGCGTTCAAGCGCTTGCCTGCGTGGAGGCGACCTAGCGCTACCGCTTCTAGTGCAAGTAATAGCGCTTTTGGGGCCACAGCCAGACCCAGATAGGCCCTCTTCTGTCGTAGAACGTTCAATCTGCCGCTTGAGCGGCCAAGCTCCAGCCCCCGACTGTCCAGATACCATTAGAGAGTATGCGTTACGTCCTGATTTAGCGCGGTGTCGGCATTGGATCACCTACTACCTCTCGAGGGACAGCGCCTACCTGCCGGACTGCCTACCATCGATGGCAGAAGGCCTTGCTCTAAGACGCATAGAGCGCTTACCCCCGCAAGTGGCAGCGCTCTGGGGCAAGCTACCAAGTCAGCTCCTACCGCCGCTTGCTGCTCGCTGCCAGATTCGTCCCCAGGTCGCGATCCTCTTTCCGCCGGAAGGGACAACCCTTTGGCTACGACGTGCCGATACTGTGGGCATTCCCCTTTTAGCGGCTGCTAACGCACCGGTGCCGCTCTCTTGGTCTGTCAATGGCCAGCTTATTCGCTCACCGCTCGCTAACCAATCCGCCCTTTACTATAGACCCCCTCCGCTCGATACGACACTGCGCTTCTGCTGTCAGGCTCAGACTGCGCAGACCTGTATCACCTGTCGAGTGCGCTGGATGGAGTAAATTGCGCCGTGCTCGAAGAGACGCTGCCCACTATCGCTGACCAGGAACTGGAAGAGTTTTTTCAGATCACCCACACTGTGCATGGATTTGACTTTCGGGAATATGCTCGGGCTTCTTTGCTGCGCCGGCTCGGTACCTTTCTAAAAAAGTATGCAGTTTCCTCCTTATCCGCTCTCAATCATCGACTTTTACAGCAGAAAGAGTTTTTCGAGGTACTTCTAAGTGAGATTACAGTAAGTACGACCGAGCTCTTTCGTGATCCTGCAGCTTGGGTAGCCTTTCGCAAGCAGGCGCTAGTCTATTTCTTGACTCTTCCTCAACTGCGCATTTGGCACGCTGGCGCTTCTACCGGAGAGGAGGTCCTGTCTATGGCTATCCTTCTAAAAGAAAGTGGCCTTTACGAAAAAGCTACTCTTTATGCAACGGATATTGACATGCGTTCGCTATCTATAGCAGCCAAAGCTCGCTATCCCTTACGCAATAGAAAAGCCTTTGAGCAAAACCTGTCGCAGGTCTTACCTAATGTTTCGCTGGAGACCTATATGCAGGTGGAGGGCAATGAAATGGTATTTGACCCAAGCTTGCTAAAGCGTGTGACATTTATGAGGCATAACCTGGTCAATGATGAGCCTTTTATGAGCTTTGAGGTAATTTTCTGCCGAAATGTACTGATTTATTTTACACCGGAATTGCAGGGGCGGGTAATAAGTAAGCTTTTGCGGGCGTTGGTAGCGGGTGGAGTTTTGGTGATCGGCACCAAAGAGTCGCTTTTTTGGTCGCAGGAGGCGAATGAAAAGCTTGTTCCCATCAACCACCTGGAGCGCATTTATCGAAAGCAGCGATGAGGGGGCGAGATGTTTTTTTGTGGGTGATTGGGGGCTCTGCTGGGAGCTTCTCGCCAGTACGCCACGCGCTTTTACAATTACCCTATAATCCCCAGGTTGCCATTGCAGTGTGTCTGCATCGATTGCGTCAGTCGCGCTTCAATGTCCTAGAGTCCTTTGGACAGCCCAAGGGCTGGCGTCTTGTCGAGCCTGACGACAAAGTACCGGTAGAAGGCGGTTATATCTACATAGCGCCTGCAGATTATCATCTTTTAGTGGAGGAGCCTGGCTATTTTAGCTTGTCTGTGGAGGATCCTGTACACTTTTCCCGGCCAAGCATTGATGTGCTCATGCTATCGGTGGTACAGGCCCGCTGGCCCCGGGCTGCCGGGATTTTGTTATCTGGCGCCAATCGAGACGGCGCAGAGGGGCTATATGCCATGCACAAGGCCGGCTATTTCACAGCCGTCCAGGACCCCGCCGACGCCGAGGTGCCTCAAATGCCCCTGGCGGCTTTGGGGTACTTTCAGCCTTGTCGTCTTTTCACCGCCAAGCAGCTCCCAGACCTCTTGATAGACCCCACGTTCTTCTAAATATCTTCATGTCCTTTGGGAGCTTGGCCTAAAAGGAGGGGATGCTGTCGAGTCGTTGCGCTTCCGTTCGGCTTCTAAAGCCTGTAGGAGAGTCGCAAGCGTTTGATAAAACTTATCTAATCCTAGACGGGCGGTAGCAGAGATAAACACCGTAGGGTAGCGGGTTTGAGCCTGCCAGCCTTTCTCTAAAAGGTCTAGGGCGTCGGGTGCCAGGCGGTCGATTTTATTCATGACGAGAAGCAAGGGGATGTCCCCGGCGCCAATCTTCTCGAGGGTATGCTCTACGGTGCGAATCTGGCTTACGTACTCGGGTGAGCTGGCATCGACCACTAGTAAGAGTAGGTCGGCTTCGCGGACCTCTTCGAGCGTAGTGTGAAAGGCTTCTAAGAGTTTAGGGGGCAAATGCCGAATAAACCCCACCGAGTCGGATAGCAAGAAAGGGACTCCCTCTAAGACGACTTTTCGAGTAGTGGTGTCGAGCGTGGCAAAGAGTCGGTCCGCTACGAGTACGGGAGCCTTGGTGATGAGCTGCATGATAGTCGATTTGCCGACATTGGTGTAGCCGACCAGCGTCACCCGGAGGAGCCTTTCTCGCCCGGCGCGTCGGATGGCCGCCTGCTTCTGAAAAGCGGCTAACCGACGCTTGAGACCAGCAATCCGTTGACGGATCTTTCGACGGTCTATTTCAATCTGCTGCTCGCCACCGCCAGCGCGGAGGCCGATCCCGCCCCGTTCTCGCGAAAGGTGCGTCCAGCGGTGGGCTAAGCGCGGCAACTCATACTCTAACTGGGCTAGCTCCACCTGTGCTTTGGCTTGAGCCGTGCGCGCATTTCGAGCAAAAATTTGCAAGATTAGACCTTCCCGGTCCAAAATAGGCTTTTCTAAAAACTTTTCTAAATTTCGCACCTGAATCGGAGAAATAGGCGCATCAACCAGTACGGCGTCATAAGCTTGGGAATGACTCTGGAGGTGAGCCTTTATCTCCTCGGCGCGGCCGCTCGTTAGGAACGTAGCGGGGTCCGGACGCCGCCAGTTATAGCTAAAGGCTTCTACCGGTACATGCCCCGCACTCCGTACTAAAAAAAGGAGTTCCGCTAAATGCTCTTCGCTGGCCTCAGGCCCTTCCGTGGGCTCCTGGATGCGAATTACTAGAAAACGTACAGGGGTTTCACTCATGGAATGTTTTTCGCTAAGCTCCAAAAGTAAGCCGCTGCTTCACTTTGGTAATAGCTGGGCCAGCTAGCGCGATCCGGGATAAACCACAACGGCATCATTGCCACGCTCCACTGATGAGCTAAAACTAAGCCTATGGGCAAGGGACGTACCATCCCAAATTGCTGCGCTTGTCGGAGGGTCTCTTCCCAAGCAGGCAGGGCTAAGGCCTTCGGACCTCGCAAAAGCGGCGGCACTAAGTGGGCTACAAAGCCGCTGCCATCCGCCGGCAGCGATAAGGCCTGCACAAACGCCCCAAACCGCTCATAAAACCACTGTATCCGCTCCGGCATCGATAAACCCGGCTGAATCAGCACGGTGAGAATATGCTCTGTCTGAGGCGGCTGCATGGCTTTCTGCACCTCAGAGAAAAGCTCTTCTTTGTTTCGGTAGTAGTAATGAATCTGCGCTGTATGGACTTGCGCACGCTGGGCAATGCGGCTCAGTCGGGCCCCATCATAGCCGTACTGTGAAAATTCTTCTACGGCGGCTTCTAAAATCCGCTTAGCTGTTTCATTCATCCGCCCTCCAAAGATAGCGTATTTAGGGGTGCTCAGGCAGCCTCTCCATGCGAGCACTGACGTATTCTAGCTTGTTTTGCCCCTGATGGTAGCGAAAGGCTAGCTCGGTTATCATTTCTACGAGATCTTTATAACTCGTCAAAAAATCTACATAATTCAAAAAGCTTAGACGCTTTTGCTGTAAACTATGTAGGTAGAAAGCCTCTGTTTCTTCATAACTCTGAAGCAGCGTTAGGTAAGCGGGGTCCCATTGACGAGCCAGGAGAGCTAGCTCACGCCAAGCCGCTAGAATTTCTGACTGCGCTGTAGAAAGTACGTTTTCATAGGAGACCTCAGCTTGCTTTTGGGCGGCTCTTGCGGCTTGGATTTGCCCCTGGTTGCGATTCCACAAGGGCAAGGGCAGGCTAAAGCCTGCCCCGAGCTGATTGAGGCGATAGCCACCCAGGCGATCATAAGACAAAATAACATCCAAGTCAGGATATGCATTTGATTCTTCGAGCTTGACTCGTCTCTCTTGATAAACTATTTGGTATTTAGCAAGTTTAACATCTGCTCTCTCTTGCGCCCTTTGTAGCAACTCTGCTAGCGGGGGCAAAGAATCGACGAGGGTAGGCCAGAAGGAATCCTCGACGATCCATATCAAGGAGCCCGTGGCCGGGATATGAAGCAGTTGGCGTAATTGATTTTGAGTCTCCTCAAAGGTGAGGCGGCGCTGCTGAAGGGCATTCAGCACGGAGAGGCGAAGCGCTTCGAGGCGCAAGTATTCCGCTCGGGAAACGAGTTGCTCTTGTGCTAGCTTGGCATACCGCTCGGTGAGTCGACTCAAGAGCGTCTCTTGCCTAGCTAAGTAGCGAATATAGATTTGGTCGCGCTGACTAGCTCGTAAAAGGTTGTGCAGTTGATAACGCAATTGTCGAAGCAATTCAGCCCAGGCAGCAGCTTGTATCTGCACACGGACCGTCTGTAACGCTATGCCATGGCGGTATTTGCCAGCTGTGCGTACGGTCTGCACGAGGTCTGCCGCCAGCTGATAAGCCAGCGGCCACTGAAGGAGTGGTGAAAACTCCCCATTAGGCGGGGCAAAGAGGTCTACCTGTGTGACGCTTAGTTGGGGATTGGGCCACAGTCGAGCTTGCCAAAGCAGGGCTTTTTGGACATCGATTTCGAGGAATTGGGCGTAGAGCACGAGGTTTGAACGCAAAAATTGCGCTTCAGCGGCTTCGAGCGTGAGATATAGAGTGTCCTCTGCCCACAAGAGCCCGCTAATCGCCAGTAAAAAGCGCATGAGCTCAAAGGTAGGCGCTCACTTGCATATACTCAAAAACTCTTACCTTTGCGGCGCTGGGCCTGTAGCTCAGTTGGTTAGAGCGCAGCACTGATAATGCTGAGGTCCGTGGTTCGACTCCACGCAGGCCCACCACCCCGAGAAGGGGTTTTTTTATTTGGGGGGATTAGCTCAGTTGGTAGAGCGTCGGCTTTGCAAGCCGAAGGTCAGCGGTTCGAATCCGCTATCCTCCACGTTCCGCCAGCCATCGCTTCCCCGCTTGCAGGAGCCTGACAAGCTGCCATAGCGCTAATCCTATGAGCACACCACCTACTACAAAGGAGAGTGGGTTGTAGTCTAAGGCTGTCTCCCATTCTCCATGAAGAAAGTGCTGGGTTCCGCGTGTCAGACCACACCCCGGACATTCAACGCCCCAATGGCGTTTGAAGTAACAAACAGACTCCCCCTGGTCAAAGTACGAAGCCGGCAAATACCACGCCGTCAGTATTAACAATATCACCCCCAATCGCCCTAAAAGAAGAGTGAGACTGCTCATCTTACTAAAAAACTTATGGGCCACAGTTAGCAAATTTAGGTAGGTCTTTTCACTCGTAAAAGCATGCATCGGGGCAGATTTCTGCTTCCTAACCAGCTCTTCTAAGCTCTCGGCTGGTGCCCCTGTTCATGACATACTACGAGGATATCCACTTAGGACACCTGAGGGTAATACATCTCCTATCTTACGCTGTTCTAACCTGAGTAAACTGAAGAAGAGAAGGTCATATAGATTAGCTTTTTGAAACAGAATCGACAAAAATAAAATAGGCAGTGCAAAGGCACTGCCTACAAGTTTGAAGCTAAGACGTTTCTATCGATTACCTCGATCAATAATGTACCATATTGCATGAATAAATGCCCCAAGAATCATGGCCCACGTTATGTAAAGACCAAAGCCGCACGTAATGAAAAATAAGATAATAGCAAGCAGGATAATCAAGGAATTTATTAAGACATGAACCCACCATTTATCGTCTTTTACCCAGAGACCTGCAATGAGGATGGCTAAAGGAGGAATAAACAGTGCCACTAAAATAGTTACAATGTAATACAAAGCATCTTGAGCTGGGAATACCCGAAGGATGGCTTTTGCGAAAAAATACTTTACTCGCTGCCAGTAACGCTGGATTTTTCGAGATGCTGGCTCTTTGTGAGAAGAGATATTCTGCGCTGTCTGATTAGGCGTGTACACATAGTTGACGCCCTTTGCATCTACTGAACCGAGCAACAGGCTCGCCTTAAGTATAAAAGCTAACGTGCGCATATTGGGACAAAGATACGGCTTTTCTGAGAAATGCAAGAGCAAATACTCCAGATCAGGTGCACACCGTAGGTCTGGTTCTCATACTGATAGGGGCACTAGAGGATACAGTTGTTAGGCGATGGCGTTTTGATGGGCTTTTTAGCTTGCAGGCTAGTCAAACCGCGCTCTCCAACTGGCAGGCCGGTGGCCAAAATCAAATCGGGGCGGCTGGCCAGACCGATGCCAATCTCCGCTATCAAGGCATTCGCACCTGCTTTAGCCTGCGTCTCTTTAGCCAATATGGCCTGCTTCGCGTAGTGCCCCAAAAGCAATTTCGCAAAACGCAGGATCTCCTGCTACTACTCCTAAAGTATGAGCGCTCGCTTTGGCCAGAAAGTCGATTTTTTTACATCGCAGCCTTAGATGGGCGCACGCAATGGGCGCCGACGTATTCTTACCAGGGAGACGATAAGGTTCTGCCAGCACGCGCTGTCTTTTTAGCTCCCTTTTATGGGCAATTTTCCTGGGGGTTGCAAATGCGACCGCAAACAGGGCTATCTTTTTCTTTGTACCCGCTCTCAGGTCGGGTGACTTACGTTCGGCTGCAGTATCTAGCGGATGCGGGCGCCTTTGGTCTAAGGCCGGCGCTGCGTGACGACCAAGGACAGCTCCTCGAACCTGCTCGTCTAACGTTCTGGGAGCTTGGCGCCCGCTTCTCTAACGATATAGACCTTCTCGTCCTTAAGTCTCTGCGTATTAAGTACTTTCTCGATGTCTTCGGTAGCTATTCTGCTAAGACTTGGGGACCTGTCGTCCTCTCTCAATTGCAAGCTGCTTACAAGCTACAGGACTGGCTAGTTCTCACGCTCAATCAGCAGCTTATTTATGATCCGCGTGTAGGTTCCCGCAGCCAGACGCTTCAACTTCTCACAACCTGGGGGTTGAGTGTGGTGTGGAAGCGTTAGCTGTAGCCTTAGGGGTCTGATCGCGCCTGGCTAAGGCGTGGCGACCTTACGTAGCTGCTGGCGGCGTGCCAGGGCGGCCTCAATGTCACTGAGTCGGCCTTTGGGAATGGCGTCAATGAGCTTCTGGGTGTATGGGTGCTGGGGATTGCGGTAAATATCCTCCGAGTAGCCGCTTTCTACAACCTGGCCTTGGTTCATGACTAGGAGTCGATCGCTAATGAATTTCACGACCGATAGGTCATGCGAGATGAAAATATACGAGATGTGGTACTTTTCTTGTAGGTCGAGAAGGAGGTTGAGGACTTGGGCTTGCACCGAGACGTCCAGCGCTGAAACGGATTCGTCGCAAATGATGAAGCGGGGTTCTACCGCCAGCGCGCGGGCGATGGCGATACGCTGCCGCTGCCCACCTGAAAACTCATGCGGGTAGCGATAAAAATGATCCGCTTCTAACCCTACCTGTTCGAGTAGAGCGATAGCCCGTTCTTGAGCCGCTTTGGGCGTTTGCACAAGCTTATGAAAGAGCATAGGCTCCGTGATGGCACTACCTACTGTGAGGCGCGGATTGAGCGAGCTGTAAGGGTCTTGAAAGATAATCTGCATATGGCGACGCAGGCGGCGTAGCTTTTCGGGAGGAAGGGCCGTGACGTTTTGCCCATCAAAGAAGACCTGCCCGCTGGTCGGCTCGATGAGCCGCAAAATCGCCCGACCCGTGGTGGTTTTGCCAGAGCCGGATTCGCCCACGAGACCGACCGTTTCGCCGGGGTATACCGTAAAGCTGACTTGATCAACGGCTTTGACATAGCCGACCGTTCGACCCCAGAGCCCTCTTTTGACCGGAAAGTGAACACACAACTCGCGTGCCTCCAGCAGAGGGGGCTTTTGGGCTAGCTTATCTTGACGGGCTCGGTAGTCTGCTTCTGAGACCGTCTCGGTGCGAAGTGCTTCTTCGACTGTGAGCTTTTCGGGATTTTTGAGAAAGTCGCTGAGCGTGGGGAGGCGATGGAGGCGCCGATCAAGCGGCGGCCGGCAAGCAATAAGCCCGCGCGTGTAAGGGTCACGCGGGTTGGCAAAGATAGCCTGAACTGGGCCCTCTTCTACGATGCGTCCCCTGTACATCACCAGCACCCGATCACAGATCTCACCAATCACCCCCAGGTCATGAGAGATGAAGATAAGACTCATACCGTGACGGGCCTGTAGGTCCTGAAGCAGCTCTAGGATAGTTTTTTGTACCGTCACGTCGAGCGCCGTGGTAGGCTCATCTGCGATGAGGAGGTGAGGATTGCAGCTAATCGCCATGGCGATCATGACACGCTGCTTTTGCCCGCCCGAGAGCTGATGCGGGTACGCACTAAAGATACGGGGCGGATCGGGCAGCTTTACCTCCTCAAAGAGAGCCAAAGCCCGCTCGCGTGCCTCTCGAAAGGAGACCTTCTGATGGAGACGAATCGCCTCTACAATCTGATCCCCGCAAGTAAAGACCGGGTTTAGACTGGTCATCGGCTCTTGAAAGATCATGGCAATCTCGCTGCCGCGCAGATGCCGTAGCTGCTTTTCGGGAAGAGTTAGTAAATCGACCTGCCCGAGCGAGGGCGAGTCGAAGCGGATAGCACCACTTTGAATCTGAGCGGGTGGTTGCGGTAAAAGCCCCATGATGGCTAGCGACGTGACACTTTTGCCGGACCCGGATTCGCCCACAATACCTAAGGTCTGTCCCTTCGGCAAGGAGAAGCTTACCCTCTCGATAGCCCTTACGAGCCCGGCCCGCGTCGAAAACGTAACGGAGAGGTTATTAACCTGTAGCATCCGCTCAAAGATAAAGAGTTCGGCGGGTCTAGCCCGCTTCTAAGCCTGAGCGGCGGCAACCTCCCGCAAAACCTTATCGCATCAATGGCGCGTGCAGCGAGGCTTAGCGCCGGTGCGCCTGCTGGGTCTTGCCACAGCCATGGTGGGCGTAGCAGCGCGCTGGTACTTTCGTAGCCAGGTACAATGGATTCTCTCACCAGAGGATCAGCTGCCAGCGGTCGTACAGCTTCGCCGAACCATTCAACAAAATCCCCTCCATGCGCCACAGCTTCAAGCCGTTTCGTAGCTAGACGAGACTGTGTACCCCCTAGGGCGTGAAGAAGGTTAGATCAAGGCCTACGGCGTACGCCCCGCTGATGCTAAGCTGGTCTTCGAGCGGGCGCTAGGTCGGTTTGCTCCGACAGGTCTTCAAACCATTGAAGTGGACCCGGTCCAGGGTTGCTTTTATGCCATTAGTCCGCGACAGGTAGTGGCATACTGAGCGAAAGCGCATTATGCATTGCTTACAGGTGGCCCGTAGAGGGTTAGCCAGCCCCGGCGTTCAGGGCTCGAAGACTTTGAAAAGTTCTTACCTTTGCGTCCATGGCCAAAAAGAAGGGTAATCGCTTGCAGGTCGTTCTGGAGTGCATAGAGCATGCTGCGAGCGGCCTTCCAGGTACCTCGCGGTATTATACTTGGAAGAACCGCAAAAATACACCTAGTCGACTGGAGCTAAAGAAGTACAATCCGATTTTGCGGCGCCACACTATTCATCGAGAAGTCAAATAAATTAGGCTATGGTTAAGCGTGCAGTAGCAAAGCTTCGCTCAGGCGATAAAAAGTCTGGCTTGGTTCGCGTCATTTATCCAGTTCGGACGGAAAGCGGCTCGTTTCGGCTGCGAAAGCAGCTCATTTCCAGCGACCAGCTGACGAATTTCGTCGCTCAGCAGAAAAAGTAGCCCGATGCGGCTCTACGCCATTGATGCGGGGCGCTTCGCTTTAGATGGCGGAGCAATGTTTGGTGTTGTACCCTGGACCATTTGGAGTCGACTCATCCTACCTGATGATCGCAACCGCATTCCGATGGCCTTGCGCTGTTTACTCATTGAGGTTGGCGAACGTCTTATCTTGGTGGATAACGGCATCGGCCATAAGTACAATGCTAAGTTTGCCGACATCTATGCTATCGACCATGAGCAGGCTACCTTAGAGCGAAGCCTTCATGCGCAAGGCTTTTCGCTATCAGACATCACGGACGTCGTGCTTACGCACCTGCATTTCGACCATGCTGGGGGGAGTACTTATCGAGACGGCGAGGGGCGGCTACGTCTGACATTTTCCAACGCCCGCTACTACGTACAGAAAAGCCACTGGACCTGGGCGCATGCGCCCAATCCTCGGGAGCGCGCCAGTTTTTTCCCAGAAAATTACGATCTGATTGAAGAAAGTGGGCAACTCGTACTGGTAGAGGGAGATCAAGAGCTAGCGCCGCATGTCTACCTTCGGGTGGTCAACGGTCACACCGAAGGGCAGCAGCTCGTCGAAGTGCACTATAAGGACAAAATCCTGCTGTATGCGGCCGATCTATTTCCGACCAGTGCCCATATTCCGCTGCCGTATGTGATGGCTTATGACGTGCGTCCCTTAGTGACCTTTGAGGAGCGCACCCGGTACCTGCCCTGGCTGGTCGAAAAGAATGCCGTATTATTCTATGAGCACGATGCGACAGTGCAATGTAGCACCGTGCATCAGACGCCGGAAGGTCGTTACGAACGTGGTGAAATCCTGTCCTTAGCCGATTTAGGATGAAGGAAATCTGGTTTCTTCGGCCTGACATAGGGCTTCTGAATGAGCTAGGTGCTAATACACTCAAGGAAGCCTTGGGGATCGTCTTTACAGAAGTAGGCTCCAACTACCTTCGGGCCACGATGCCCGTGGACCGCCGAACCGTCCAGTATTTGGGGATGTTGCATGGGGGAGCCTCGGTAGCCCTGGCGGAGACCGTCGCCAGCACAGCAGCTAACTTCGTCCTCAACCCCCAGACGCATTACGCGATCGGCCTTGAGATTAACGCCAATCATATCCGAGCGGTGCGGGAAGGTGCCGTATGGGCTCATGCGCAGCCCTTACACCTCGGACGCCAAACCCAGGTTTGGAGTATCGAAATCCGCCGCATGGATATGGATGAGCTCGTGTGCGTGGTGCGTCACACCGTCATGGTGCTTTCCAAGGCCTGATCGTCCGATAGAGGACGGCTGTGGATAATATCTACTTTTTCTACATATAAACTTGGTCCTGATACGGGTATGTTAGTTCTGAGTTTGGGGGCTTGGGGTTCGGCTGATTAGCGAGCTTATCCTCACTTTTTTTCTTACTATTGCGCCATGCGAATCCTTTTCGTCATGAGCCTACTTGGCTTATGGGCCCAGTCAGTGGATGAACTGTGGGCCAAGCGTGATGAAGTGGAAGCAGCTAAGCAAGCGATACGACTGCTCGAAGACGAACTCAAGCAAAATCCGCATGACTTGAGGCGCATCCTCCGTCTAAGTCGACTATACTACTTAGTGGGTGAGAGTATCAGCGAAAAGGAAAACAGAGAGGCCAAGCTAGCGCAATATGACCGTACCTTTCAGTTGTGTCGGGCGGAGTTGGCTCATCAATTAGGATTAGGCGACGAGGCCACCGACCAGGACATTGTGGCCAAAGCTGGCCCAACGCACTTGCCCCTCCTGTACTGGGCAGCGGCTGGTATCGCCCGCTGGGGTAAGCATGCGCCCTTCCGTCAAAAAATAGCTGCGCGCAGTACCATCCGACTGTACTGGGATAGAGTCTTTGCCCTCGATCCGGCCTATTTCCACGGGGGAGGCTACCGCTTCTTTGGCGGCTATTACGCGCTCGTGCCCACTATCACGGGAGAGCAGGACGTGAATAAATCGAAAGAGATGTTCGACAAAGCCCTGCAGGTAGCGCCTTATTACTTAGAAACGAAGGTTCTGTATGCGGAGGCTTATGCCGCGCATCCGAAGGTCCGGGATCGAGAATTATTTCGTCGGCTCTTGAATGAGGTTTTACAGGCTGAACCCGGGAGTGATTTGGATTATGCAGCCGAAAATCGGCTTTCTCAGAGAAAGGCTAAGCGCTTGCTTTCCGAAGAAGCAGAAATTTTTGAAGACTGACACTATGCGCTGGCTAATCTTCTTATGTTTAGCGGCGGCCCAGACGCCGATCAAGCTCCGAATGGGGTCAACCATTCCCTACGATAGCCCGTGGGACGAGGCGGCTGATACCTATATCAAAGCCGTGCAGGAGCTAGTAGGGGGAGCAGGACAGGTAACGTTTCGCAAGTACTTTAGCGGGCAATTAGGCGGCGAATTAGAGATGTGTCGCAGTCTCCGCATGGGCACGCTCGACATAGGCCTCTTTTCTATAGGCGGTATGGCCGAGGGGTTCGGCATGCCCGAGCTTCAGGTGTTGGAAATGCCGTTTCTCTTCTCATCGGACGAAGAGGTGGACTTTGTACTGGAGCGGGTCTTTCCTGAGATTGATCGGCGGTTGCAGGAAAAGGGTGTCGTTCTGATTATGTGGGGCGTCAATGGCTGGCGACATTTTGGAAGCCGCGATAAGTCCATTCTGACACCAGCCGACCTCAAGGGGCTCAAGATGCGTTCTCAAGAAGCGGCCGTTTACGTGGAGATGTATAAAGCCTTTGGCGCTACGCCCATTCCGCTTTCTACCCCGGATGTTCTCCTTGCCCTCAAGAACAAAATGGTCGATGGCTTTGACCAGACCGTGGTATTTGCCATGTCCACGGGCTGGCTGCAGCAAGTACGGCATGTTACGCTCTCGTATCATGTCTATCAGCCGGGGGCGATCGTGATGTCTAAAAAAGTATTCGACCGCTTACCACCTTCTATTCAAAAGGCCCTGCGTCTGGAGGGGCGGCGGGCTGAGCTTCAAAAGCGGGGACTAGAGATCGTACGTAACGAAGAGAAGTCCATCTTGGCTTCCGCTCAGAAAGATCCGAATGTGCGCTTTCATCAGCTCTCGGAGCAGCAGCGCCAAGCCTTTGTCAAAGCAGCTCAGGCTGCCTATCCCAAAATAGAGGCGGCTGTCGGGCCGGAAGGAAAGGCGCTTTTGGCTAGAATTCGCGCTGCGCAAGCGGAATTTCGCCGGCAAAAAACTAAGCCTACCCCTTCCAAATGACGGCGTATTTGCGTTTGCAGGCTGCTATCTACAGCCTAGAAAAAACGATAGCGGCTCTGCTGTTTTTAGCTTTGGCGCTGATTGTACTGGGCGGGACTTTTTCGCGCTACGTCCTGGAAACCCCGTGGTATGGTACTGATCGCCTGGCAACCTATGTTTTCATGGTACTTTGTTTTTGGGGCATCCAAATGGCTAGTAGCTATTATGAGCATATCCAGATTGAGATCGTGTCAAAGTGGCTCCGTGGCCGGGCCAAAGCCTTTTTATCAGCCGGCGCTCACCTTGTCTCTAGTGTATTCTTGGCTCTTCTGAGCTGGTGGAGTTGGCAGTACGTCCTGCTCTCCAGGGCTCAAGCCGAGGTCGATCTCGTTTTACAACTCCCCTTATGGTGGATATATAGCTTTTTTACGTTAGCGGCTACTGTATCTGCCATCCGTTATTTAGTAGGGGCATTTTTATGGGTCTGGGTCAGTTTAGGTCGCTTGCAGCCTGAAGACTTCCAAAGAAGATCCCTCTTATGAAGGGCTTTCTGATTATCCTGGTTTTTGTAGTACTAGTAGCCTTAGGCGTGCCGTTATTTGTGCTCTTAGGTGGGCTGAGTTTCTTGCTCTTTGGGGCTTATGAGCCTTTGCCCCCGGAGGCTATTATTAAGTACATGCTTGAGACGATAGCGAAGCCTGCGCTTTTATCGATACCACTTTACATTTTACTAGGGGCTGTCATGAGTCGGGGCAAAGTCGCTGCCCACTTGGTGGCCTTAATGGAGGCCGCGCTGGGCTGGTTACCGGGTGGTCTGGCGGTGGCGGCGGTTTTGGCTTGTATGGCTTTTGGGGCCATATCTGGCTCGTCACCGGTGACTATGGTGGCGATTGGAAGCCTCATGCTTCCGGCTATGCGGGGTGCTGGCTATCCAGAAGCCCTGGCCTTAGGGGCTGTGGTTGTGGGCGGGTCTTTAGGAATTCTCATTCCGCCCAGTATCCCCATGATTGTCTTTGGGATTGTTACCCGTACGGATATTGAAAAGCTTTTTTTGGCAAGCATCATACCGGGGCTTGTGGCGGGGGTGAGCATGACGTTGGTAGCGGTGCTGTGGGGATGGCTTGCTCGCCTAGGTCGTAAGCCGTTTGAACTGCGTACCTTGCTTAGAGCACTTTGGCGAGCTCTACCAGCACTGGGCCTGCCTGCTCTGGTACTGGGTGGTATTTATGGCGGACTCTACAATGTCACCGAATCCGCTGCTGTCGCTGCATTATACGTTCTAGTGCTCGAAGCTTTGGTCTACCGGGAATTACGCTGGAGCTTGCTGCAGGATGCCTTGGCCGAGGCTGTGACGGCTCTGGGGAGTATTATTGTGATTGTCTTTATGGCCTCGCTGCTAAGTTATTTCCTAATCTTAGCAGAACTGCCTTTTTGGGTTAGTGATCAAGTGGAAAGTCTAAACCTTCACGAGGCGGGCTTTCTGTGGCTGGTCCTGGGCCTACTGCTGATAGCGGGTATGTTTATGGATACGCTGTCAGCTATCTTGGTTTTGGCTCCCATTTTCCTGCCTACCGCGCAAGGGCTTGGCATTTCCCCGATCCTCCTCGGCGTTCTGTTTATCATTGCTTTAGAGATTGGCTATGCCACGCCGCCAGTGGGGCTCAATCTATTTGTGGCGATGGGTTATTTCAAGCGCTCGATGGGGGAGGTGGCCCGAGCTTCTATTCCCTTCATGCTAGTCCTACTGCTGACGGCGGTTGTACTTATCCTCCGTCCGCAGTGGTTGGGCTTTGGATAAGACTATGCGCTTCTGATAGAAAAGCTTTAGCATGGGCCTCAAGGTCAGAGAAGCGTCTAATCCAGGCTTGATTGTATTCGGCAATCTTAGAACGTACGCTGGTTTGCATCTGCTCTAAGTCCATTAGGGCCTGCGCTAGATTAGCTGGGGTGAAGGGGTGAATGAGAAGGGCATTATATCCGTGGGTGGCGATTTCGAGATTGCCTGGGATAGCATTGAGGAGCGGTACAGCTCCGGCGGCACGCCCTTCAGCCACGGCATAACTGTAACCGTCATAGCTTGGGGCTGAAATAAACCCTGTCACTACCTGCCACAAAGCAGCCATGGCCTCTGTACTAAGCTTATTACTTATGTGTATTATTTTTTCGGAAAAAGATTTTGAAATAGATTTTAGTATTCTTTTTACCTCATGATCGGTACCATAGAGGCCGCCTAAGAGAATGAGTCCCAAGGTTCCCCCTTTTTCCAAATAGCGCCAAAAACCTCTTAGGATAATATCAGCTTGATAAAACCGATTGGCGCCGCGAGGGGATAGGACCCAGCCATTAGACTGAAGTAGGACGGGTAGGAGAGCAGAGAGGGGGCCCGATTGATTTGATATCTGAATCCCTGCAGGCAGCTCCATTATTTTTGTTTTACTTTTTCCTAAAAATTTTATTGATTCACAAATAGTATAATTATCTCCTAAACATAGGTCGCTGTGGCGGATAGTGGGGCGCAAAAGCCGGGGCATGATTTGGCGTCGGGTCCAGACTCGTAGGCTTGTTAGGGGAGTGTGGGGTGAGTCGAGCCAGGGACGGGCCTGGTGGGTTTGACGGTATTCTAGCACATCGGCGCCCATAGCAAAGGGCGCATAGGGGCGGAATCCGCTGGCATAGGTCCAAACGCCAAAAGGGGTTAGGTGGATGGGGTGGGCTAGGTCAATGCGATGCCGATGCATGGCAGTCCGCAGGGCCTTGGCGCGATGAAGAAAGCCCCAAAGGTTAGGCCGCTGCATAGGATGGCTGCCTACCAGGACGTAAGGAATAGGAGGACTCGTTAGCAACAAGCCATCTTTTATTATCTCCTGGGGAGGTACTTCGGCGCCAAACACTACTACTTCAGCTCCGGCACGGGCCAGCGCCGCCGCCCATCGCCGCATATGGAGGTCTCGCGGTGAACCGACTAGGCCAAGCCTCACAAATGGATAGCTAATTGGCTATCCTCTAATCGACGTGCTTCGAGACCACTGGCCCCGCTTTCAATAATAAGCCAGGATGCATCCCAAGCCCCCGTAGCATGCCTCTTTATGATTTCATGAAAAGAATTTATTTTTATTTTTTCATTTTCTATAATAGCAACGTATTGGGTTGGAAGGGGTTTGAGGAGGGGGAGGAGGGTGCGATGGAGATAGTCCTGGGCGCAGCCAGAAATGGGTTGGTGGGTGATAATTTCTACGAAGTGCCGATAAGGGAAGCGCACTTCAAAGCGAACGGGGGTGCCATGGGTGCGCCAATCGCTAAGAGCCGCTTTGATTTGCTGCGCTAGGGGGATCTCCTCTTCGGGCGTCAGGGGAGTCGGCAGCAAAAAATGCCATCTTCGCTCCATGGGTCTAATTTACAAAGCGCGGCTCGATCAAATACACATTCATGTATGGCGTATCGAGGAGCCTGAGATCTGGCTGTGGAAAAATGCCGAGCTTTCCCCCAAGGAGGTGGATTATTTGGCTACGATTCACCATCCTCGGCGTCGGCTAGAATCTCTAGCCGCTCGTTGTGCCAAGGCGCGCCTGCCTGTTCAGCCATTCACGAGCCTCAGTCACAGCTATCCCTGGGCTGCGGCTGCCAATGCCCCTTACCCTTTGGGACTGGACATCGAGCGCAAACGTCCGTTCCCCGCTCATGTGCTCAATTACTTTTCACAAGATGCTGAAAGGAAGCGTATTAGCAAACTTAATATGACAGAATGGCATATTTGGTGTGCTAAAGAGGTTTCATACAAGCTATTATGTTCTGAATTTAGTAGTCTGTCATTTAAGAATGAACTTTTCTTTGATGGGCAGGAGCTTGTGTTTAGACGCGGGGCCATTGTCCGAAAGATTCATATAGTTTTTTTGGAACAGGAGGACTGGCTCTTAGCAGTTGGAAATTTTGCGTAACTTGCATTGTGCGCGGGCTGCGGGTTTTAGCGGCCGAAGATGAAGAGGCTGCGCGTCGGCTTCTAGGTCGGTATCTGGCCCAGATACCAGAGGTAGCCGTGTTTGAACTGGCAGCTGACGGCGAAACGGCACTAGAGCGGCTGTCTAATGAGAAGTGGGATGTCGTTTTGCTCGATATCGAGATGGCTGGTGTGGATGGCTTATACCTCATGAATTATATTGATAGCTTGGCACACAAACCAGCGATTATTTTTACGACCGCTTATGGTGAGCATGCGGTAGCTGCTTTTGCGGGTGGGGCTGTGGATTATCTCTTGAAACCTTTTTCGCTGGATCGGCTCAAGCAGGCCTTTACGCGCGTGCAGCGATATCTGGTCACGACCGCTGGGGGCTCAGATAGTAGATTTGCCTTTCTCTCTGGTGATCGGTATGTAGTAGTCTCCTTGTCTGATATCGTAGCTATCTTTTTAGAGGAAGGTACGCTTATCTTAGAGGCGGGAGACCGAACGCTTTATACCGTACGAGCGCTTGCACTCAAAGAAATAGAAGAGCGCCTGCCCTCGCCTCCTTTCTTACGCATTGCGCGGCAAACTATTGTCAATATCGATGCGATTCAAGAGGTCATTCCCTGGTTTTCAGGTCGGTACAAGCTCCTTATGAAAACCGAGCGCGTTTATTACTGTAGCCGTGAAAATGTTTCGGCCCTTCGGAAAGCCCTGGGCCTGAGTCAATAGCATGGTGCGCGCGCTGCTCCTGATAATCGGTCTGATTTTCGTGGGTTTTCTGGCTTACAAGCTATTTGATTATCTTTGGCCTAAGCAATCCGAAAAAGGCGTTACAGCTTCGCTGGAAACCTCAGTTGTAGATTCGCAGGACGTATCTCGAGAGGCTTTGCCCGTGGCGCCTGATTCTGCCCAGGTTGCCACACGACCTAAACGCTTAGAGTCAGGCTCTCCTGCCGATAAAGTCCTGCCCTCAGATCTACTTCAACTGGAGCATCTGCAAGCTTCTGGGGCCAGGTGTCAGCCTGTACATCATAAGTACTACGCCTTGTGCTACGATGAGGCGCATGAGCAGGCGCGCTGGACGGTTTATGTGCTGTCTGGTGCGAATCTGAAGCGAGGTCACTGGCGCCGGACGCAGGACTTTCGGCCGGACCCTTTTGTCAGCACGGGGTCGGCGCAGTTGTCCGATTACCGTCGAAGCGGGTATGATCGGGGGCATCTCGTGCCGGCAGGAGACTTCAAGTGGGACAGCCTAGGAATGAGCGAAACGTTTTATTTATCCAATACGTCCCCGCAGTTGCATGGATTTAATGCAGGGATTTGGGAAGCGCTTGAGCGGGCCGTACGGGGCTGGGCCAAACAAAAAGGCCGTCTAGTAGTTTACACAGGGCCTGTGCTGAGGCCTAATCAAAAGCGAATTGCCGGGCGCGTCACTGTGCCGGATAGTTTTTACAAGGTCCTGTATTGGATGTCATCCAGTCGAGTAGAAGCCCTCGGCTTTCTCGTACCGCACCGGGAAATGGAGGGTGATCCGCTGCGCTATGCGGTTTCTGTCGATGTCGTCGAGCAAGTGACAGGGCTGGACTTTTTTCCGGTGCTGCCAGACGAGTGGGAGACCCCTGCCGAACGTACTTATAAGCGAGATAGCTGGCGCCTGCAAAAGCGCTAACTTTGGCCGTGCGGATACAGCCAGTTAATAATCGCCTTACCTGGCGCTGGTTTTTGGATTTTCCTCGGAGCTTGTATGAGGATGATCCAAACTGGGTAGCGCCCCTTGACATGGAGATACGAAGCATCTTTGATCCCCGGCGAAATCCCCATTTTGCGGAAGGGGCTGCTCGGCTCTGGGTGCTGCAGAATTCTAAAGGTCAGATACTGGGACGGATAGCTGCTTTTGTTTACTTTCCTAAAGCGCGACGCTACGTCGTGCCGACGGGGGGTATCGGCTTTTTTGAGTGTATCGATGACTATCCCGTAGCCGAAGCGTTGCTAGCGCAAGCCCAGAGCTGGCTAGCCGAGCAGGGGCTCCAAGCAGCAGATGCTTGTGTCAATTTTGGAGAAAACGATCGCTTCTGGGGGGTTCTGGTTGAAGGGTTCGATTCGCCGCCTGCCTATGGTATGCCTTACAACAAGCCCTATTATGCAGACTTTTTAGCGCGGTATGGATTTGAGGTCTACTTTCGTCAGGAATCGCGAGAGCTTGACTTACGGACGATTCCTGAGCGGATTGTCCGGATTGCCCAGCGCGCCGCGCAAAAGGCTGGTGTAACTTTTGCTTATCCCGATAAGGCTAATCTCCGAAAGTACGCGCTGGATTTCATGAGGATTTACAACGATGCTTGGCAATTTCATGAACATTTTGTTCCGCTTACCCCGGAGCGGGTTTTGCGAATGGTGTCGCAATTAGCGGATGTGCTGATAGAAGAGATGATTTATTTTGCGTATGTGGAGGGAGAGCCGGCGGGGGTGATTTTGGCGCTGCCGGATTTATATCAGATTTTTCGGCCGTGGCGCGGTCGGCCGGGGCTGTGGGACCTTTTGCGCTTTTTATGGCGAAAGCGTAAAAAATACGAGTGGTATCGACGTCGGGGTATTCTTACGCGGGCTCGGGTCATGCTCATGGGGGTTCGGCCTGCTTATCAGCGTCGCGGTCTCGAGTCTGCTTTAGCCTACCTGCCTATTCCGCCTGTCTTGGAGATGGGTATCACGCATGCGGAGCTCAGTTGGGTGGGTGATTTCAATCCCGCTATGTTAGCCGTATTAGAGGCTACCCAGGCGCGCCGCAGCAAGGTGCATTACACTTTTCGGCATTATTTCACGCCTGAGGCGCGCCAAAAGGCCCAAGCGCAAGGAACTCAGATCATTCAGCGCTCCATCGGTTAGGCTTTGCTACCTTTGCCCCATGAAGTGGCATACGTTGGCGGTCCATGCTGGGACCGAGCCCGATCCCGGCACCGGAGCCGTCATGACGCCTGTCTATTTTACGTCAACCTATGCGCAAGAGGCCCCCGGTCAGCACAAAGGTTACGAATACAGCCGAACCCATAATCCCACCCGAACCGCTTTAGAAGCGGCGCTGGCCCAGCTCGAGCAAGCTAAGTTTGCTTTGGCGTTTGCCTCTGGTCTGGCGGCCACCGATGCGGTGCTTCGCCTGCTTTCGCCGGGGGATCATGTTTTAGTGAGTCGGGACCTTTATGGGGGTACCTATCGGATCATGCGTAGGGTCTTTGAGCCATGGGGGCTCACCTTTGACTTTGTAGACACTACGAATCCCGAGGGTGTGGAGGCTGCCCTTCGTCCTAATACGCGCCTTTTATGGGTCGAGACCCCCAGTAATCCCTTGCTTACCGTGTCACCCATCAGCAGCCTGGCGGAAATGGCACACCGTCATCAGGCTCTCCTCGTCGTCGATAATACCTTTGCTACGCCCTACCTGCAGAATCCTTTAGAGCTTGGCGCGGACCTTGTCGTGCATTCGGCGACTAAGTACTTAGGCGGCCACTCGGATGTCGTGATGGGAACCGTAATGCTGTCAGATGAGACGCTTCATCAAAAGCTCCAGTTTCTCCAAAATGCCGTAGGTGCTGTGCCGGGGCCGATGGATTGTTTCTTAGTTCTGCGGGGTATCAAGACTTTGCCCCTCCGTATGCAAAAGCACTGTGAAAACGCTCAAAAAGTGGCGGAGTTCTTGGCTACCCATCCTAAGGTTAGTAGGGTTTACTACCCGGGTCTTCTCACGCATCCGCAGTACCTGATTGCTAAGCAGCAGATGCGCCTGCCTGGCGGCATGGTGAGCTTTGAAGTGCGAGTGGCAAGCGTTCAGGATCTAAGGGACTTTTGGGGTGCTTTGCAAGTTTTTACCTTGGCGGAGAGCTTAGGCGGGGTAGAGTCGCTTATCAATCACCCGGCGGTCATGACCCATGCGTCTATTCCTAAGGAAGAGCGTGAGGCCTTAGGCATTACGGATGGCCTTCTGCGTTTATCCGTAGGCATTGAAGACGCAGATGATCTCATTGAGGACCTCAAGCGGGCTTTGCTGAAAGTGTGACGGAAAAGCTCACGCTGCATCCTAGACTAACATAGAAACCGCTCCCTCTGGATCAGTGGGAGCGGTTTCGGATTTTGGTCAGGGGCTCTTATCGACCGCCGATCGTATAGTACACGCCCAGCTGAAAGCCGCCTGTGACGGCCGTGGTGTTAGGTCGCTTGTAACCGACTGGCACTACCGAGCCGCCATACTTAGGCTTGTTCTCCCAGTAATTGCCCGTGTGGCCGGTGTGGAGAATCTTGGCTTCTTTATTTTCGGCATCGCCGAAAGCATAATCGCCCCGGAAGTGGATAGTGATCAAAATACTTTCTCCGGCACGTATGCCCATCCCTAGCCCGAATACGCCACCGAATAGACTCTTTTTGTAAATGGTTTGGTCGAGGTTCTCTGTGCTAGAGCCCATACCTGTGATGGTAGTAGTGATGGTGGTACCGCTAACCTCTTGTGTGGAGATTCTGGCCTGGACTTTGTCCTGATAGCTTAGAAGAAGGGAAAGTTGAGGACCGAGGAAGGCATTAAATTGAACGGGGGCTTCTGGGTCGGTGCTAAAGCGCAGCAGCAAAGGAAGCCGCAGATAATTAAGGTTAGTCTGGGCAGTGTAGGCGGTGCCGGCGACAGTGCCTTTGTACTTCTGACCTTGGCGGGAGTAGAGCACGTCCAGGCCTACGCCTATGTAGTCCGAAAAGTGATAACTCGCGCTAAGCCCGCCAGCAAACCCCCAAGTGACTTCATAGTCTAATTCTGGTCCTGCATCAGAGTCATCTTGATTGAGGAGCCAGGTGTTTTGGGGCAGTAAGGCTACGCCGACTCGGAAGGCCCTTTCTTGGGCCCAAAGGCCTCCCAGTAGGAGGGCTGTGCAGAGAAGTTTATGGGCTTTCATATCGCCGCAAAGCAACAAAAAATCTCTGAACGGAAGGGAGAGGTCTTACTAACACGCTTGGCACTAATCTTGCCACGTAAATGCTGTAGCATGGCGTATTTTTGCCTGTATGACCTGGAGAGGATGGACCCTTTTATGGCCCTTAGCTTTGTTAGCCCAAGGGACGGGCGACCTCATCGTGGTATCTGAGACAGGAGAGCCATTCCGCCTTTATCTCAATGGCGAGTGGATTTTAGAGACGCCGGGTACTCGAGCAGAGGCCTATGACATTCACGATGGCCTGCATCGGGGCACGGTCTACATTTACCCCAGCGAGGGCCGCGTGATTCAAATCAAAAAGAGTTTTGACGTGGAAGCTGGTTATGTGGAGTACTACGCTATCCGCAAAAACCGAAAGGGGAAGTATACGATTAGCCTTTACAACCGAGCCATGAAGGAAGAGCCGCCGGTCACGCCGCCCCCGCCTGTACCCTCTACCCCGACACAGCCGCCGGCTCCCTCTACTGGACAGCCCGCCACCACGGGTGGAGGTCAGGTCCAGCAAAATACCCAAAATCAAAGTAGCAATATCGTTTTTAGTCCCACGATCCAGATTCAAACCGGCGGAGGCGGTACTCAAATTAGCCAGCAGCAGAGCCCGGCGCCGGGGGGTGCAGGGGGCGGTGGGCCGCAAGCCCCTGTTTACACAGGGCCGACGTACTCGGGGCCGTGTAACTGCCAGCAGCCCATGAGCCGGGATGCCTTTCAGCGGGCTTTGTCCACCGTCCAAAGTCAGACTTTTGATGAGATGCGTATGGACATCGCTAAGCAGATCGCCCGCAGCAACTGTCTCCTGGCCAGTGATGTCAAAGCGCTGACTCAGGCCTTCCAGTTTGAACACCACCGGCTGGATTTTGCGAAATATGCTTATGATTACACACTCGACTTATCGAATTACTTTGAAGTGACGGAGGCTTTTGACTTTGAGCACACGCGCAGCGAGCTGATGAATTATATTCGCATGCGCAGTGCGCGCTATACTTGTCAGCAGGTGCCGGTAGGCGCGGTGGTGAGTGGCAGCATGCCAGCTGGTCCTAGTACTGGCACTTGGCCTGGCCTACCCCCTACGCAAACGCCTGGTATGCCTGTAGTGCCAACAGCCCCTATGTCCACGGCACCGGTCCCTAGTGGCAGCTGCCAACCTTGCATGAGTGCGGAAGCCTTTGCTAGCTCGCTAAACGCCATTCGAGGTACCGCCAGTGGGATTAGCCGCTTAGAGCTGGCTAAAGCCCTGACCACTTCCAACTGTTTGTCAGCTACTCAAATACGAGAAGTTTGTCGTGTGCTCACCACGGATACAGACCGGCTCGACTTTGCCAAGCATGCCTACCGTCGATGCTGTGACCCGCAGAATTACTTAGTAGTGAGCGACGCTTTTGCGTCTACCATTAGCCGGGAGGAGCTAGCCCGCTTTATTCAGGGCATGGGTGGTCGCTAAAGGGGGGATTGGGCTTCTGCTGGGGCTAGCGTGGGCCCAAGTCTTGTCCACGGAGGCGGGGTACTGGTTACCTACTCGTGACACCTTGTATATTTTGGTCGTTTTTGCAGAGGTGGATTATGGTGCTTGTGGTGAAGACCCTTACGAGAAGCAATACGGCAACCCTTGGCCTAGAGATGCCGAGGGGCGTACGCTCCCCCCCCTAGACGCGCCTTTGCTCTTAGATGCGACGACTGATGATACGCTCAGGGGACTGGTGACCCGTACCTATTCGGAGGCATCTTTTGGCCAGCTGATGATCTTGGGAGATTATGTACCATGGGTGGTACGAGTGCCTTGTAGCTGGCTTCCTTCATCTAGCTATAGCCTTAGCGAGGAGGTGGGACTCATCGTGCGGGCTGTGGGGGATAGCGCTTTTCAGACGGCTCGGGGGCTTTCGTGGCAGGTCTTTGATCGCTGGCAGCTTTTACCAGCTCGGTATGGTCTGCCCAAGCTTAGAGCTCCTGCGATAACGGACGCCTCGTATCGCCCTCGACTAGATGCACTATTTATCATCTGGCGAAATTACGCCCATCGCTTGGGGGCTCAGCCGCCTTTCTCGTGTAATTACGGGTTTGGGCTTTGGAGTTGTGATTATAAAGAGGCCTTAGGACCCTTTACGGGTGGGGTGGAGCTGGCTTCTTCCTATACGACTTGTGGGGGCGCTTTAGGAGCGGGAATAGGGTTTTTGGCGGAATTCTTTCACGGGCTTTATGGGGGTAATCACTGGCACACGAACGGGGGGGCTGGCCTTCATACGTTTCCAGTCATCTCGACGGTTCGGGGTCTCAGTGTGCAAGGTGGCGGTCCCATCTATGCTATCGGCTATGATCGGTGGCTCATGGGTTGGAAGGCGCCCGGCAAGGTGTATCTCCTCTCGGCGCTGTCACCAGAGGGGCAGGAAGTTCCTACGGACCTGTCTCAGTCCTCGGAGCCCCAGCGCTGGCGCTTTTACCTGAGGGACTTTATGACCAGCGGGGACGCTGTGCGTATCCGTCTGCCCTATGTCGAAGAGGGCGGTTCCCAGGTCAAAGCGCAGTATTTATGGTTAGAGAATCGGCGCTTTTGGGCTAGCACGGAGATTTGGGCGACCTACAGTGCGCAGCGCTGCCCCGACAATCCTTTTCCGGAGCATCCCCGAGGTGTCCCGGGCTTATACGCGTACATCCAGGTGGGAAAGGATCAAAAAGAAGGCCCTGATATCTACAGTGCGCACCCTGCCCACCCTAATGGGCTCGGTAGCTGGATCTTTTGGCTGCCCGCCGACGGCCGGCACGACTACTACTTTGATACGCTTAGGCGTCAAGCTCCTAATCCAGCCTTACCGTGTAATTGGGGCCACCGCAATATCCCCATTGATTTAGCGCGTAGCCTCCCTAACCCCTTTCTAGGGCTGAGCGACTTTTACTTGGCCTTTGATGAGAATACAGACGGTCGGCTGTATAGTGGGGATAACTCCCTCTTAGGCCTGAGTTATGTGGAGAAGGACAGCGTTATCCACATTTATCGATTGGGCGGGGATGCCTGGGATGGGTTTAGTAAGAAGAGCGGGCGAGGGCGCTTAGGCTTAGGGACCAATCCAGCGCCGGTACCGGTCTATACCTTGGTTTCTGCAGAGGGGTATCGGGGGCCGTCTTGGGCTAGGCCCGCTCCTTATGACAATCGCGTGATTTGGCTCAGTGGCTTGGCGGTAGAGATTCTGGAGGAGCGCTCAGACGGGGCCCTGCTTATCGAGGTGCGCTGGGATGATTTTGTCTTTAGAGGAGCCCAGCGGTGGTGCGGCGATATTCGCATCTCTCGGAATCCCTTTGATAGTTTGGCCCCTAGCCTCGTGATTCGGCGGGGTGTGATTGTTTTAGATCGCAGTGAAAGCCCTGTTTATGCTCGGGGACAAGTTTATGATAGCACAGCGAAGCGATGGTGGTTTAGTGATACAACGCGGCTTGTACTACGACGAGGGTCGGTAGTCGAGCTAGCAAGGGGTCGGCTTGTGCTGCGGCGGGGGAGTAAGCTCATTTTAGAGCCTGGTAGCGTACTGAGGGGGCAAGGCCAGATAGAAGTCGAGCCTGGTGGCACGGTCTTGATTGGGCCCGGGGCGAGGTGTACGGTTCCGATTCGCCGCCGAGGGCGTCCCTATCCTGCCTTTCACCGACCTGGATAAAGGCTGCGTACGTTATCTTTGCGTCATGGCCTATGAGGTGGTGATAGGGCTAGAGGTGCATGTGCAGCTGCGTACACGAGCTAAGGTCTTTGCGCCCGAGGCCGTGACGTTTGGCGAGCGGCCTAATCTATTTATTTCACCTGTTTCGCTGGGTTACCCAGGTACCTTGCCCGTGGTGAATAAAGCTTGTATCGAAGCAGCGATCAAACTCGGTCTAGCGCTCGGATGTGCTATCCCAGAACGCTTTTACTTTTCCCGAAAAAATTACTTTTACCCGGATCTTCCTAAGGGGTACCAGATTACTCAGGAAGCGGTTCCCATTGCCCAGGATGGCCGAGTGGTACTCCGCCTATCAAATGGTGAAAAAGTTCAGGTGGGTATTCTCCGCTTGCAGCTAGAAGAAGATACGGGTAAGAGTTTACACGACCAGGACCCTTTCTACACGTTATTGGACTATAATCGGGCCGGCATCGGGCTAGTGGAGATCGTGAGTGCGCCGGATATTCGGTCGGAGGAGGTAGCCATGGCTTATGTGGCTCACATTCGGCGGCTGGTGCGCTTTTTGGAGATATCCGACGGAAATATGGAGGAGGGGAGCTTGCGCTGTGATGCCAACGTGTCTGTACGGCCGAAAGGGCAAGTGGCCTTTGGCACCCGAGTTGAAATCAAGAATCTGAATTCCATTAGCGCGCTGGGTAAAGCTATTGCCTACGAGTTTCAGCGGCAAGTGGGGCTTTTGGAGCGCGGAGAGACTGTTTTGCAAGAAACGCGTACGTGGGATGGAGAAAAAACATTGCCCTTGCGTGAAAAAGAGACAGCGGATGATTATCGCTACTTTCCCGAGCCGGATATCCCGCCCATCTCGATAACGCCAGCGTGGCGAGCCCAGATAGCTGCACAAATCACCGAACTGCCAGATACTCTGTATGAGCAGTTAACAGAAGTCTATGGTCTATTGCCTGATGAAGCGGCCCTGATCGTCGAAGATCTGCCCTATGCTCGCTATTTCAAGGCGCTTTTGGCGGAGGGCCTCTCGCCCAAGCGTGCCGCTACCTGGCTCAATGGCCCTATTCGCGCTTATCTCAATGCGACTGCTACGACTTTAGATGACTTCCCGGTCGGACCTATCAAGATTGCCGAATTAGAATCCCTTGTAGCGGAAGGGGTTATAAGCCTCAACGGGGCCCGCGAAGTGCTTTTTCCGGCGCTTGTAGCCGAGCCTACGCTCGACTTACGTCAGGCAGCCCAAGAGAAGGGCATTGTACTAGTTCAAGATGATAATGCTTTGGCCAATTGGATTGAGGAGGTTTTAGCGGAAAATCCAGACAAGGTCTCGGCTTACCGCGCGGGTAAAGAAGGATTATTGGGATTTTTGATAGGGCAGGTTGTGCGGCGCTCGGGTGGTAAAGCGGATCCCCGTCAGATTCGGGCACGGCTCCAGGCGCGACTTTCACGGGAGTGATGGAGATCTACGTTCGGCTCATACTGGAGCATTACGGCATCGAGGTCTGGCACCCGTCCCAGAAAGTCACGTTGTGGCCCCAAAATTTTCAAGGCCTACAGAATACCCTGGGAGAATGGGGCCTGGTAGCGGTAGGGTATGCTTGGAGCGCGCGCGATCTAGCCCTTCACCTCCACCGCTCACAAATACCTCTTGTAGCTGTGAGTCTCGATTGGCAGCAGTTTTGGCTTCTGCTCCCTAAAGCGAAGCGTAAGTGGCAGGTAATCAGTGGGACCAAACACCTGGGCCTCCTCTCGCCCCAAGAAATACTCGAGCACTTTTCTGTCAATACCATGCATTTTTACGGGGTTGTTCCGCGCTCGTATGTACCGTCTCCCTTTTCGCGAGAGCCCCAAAGTGTCTGGCATAGACTCTTTCGGATACTTAATGCCGATCGCAAGCTCATCTTCTACATCTATATCTATGCCGCTATCAGTGGTATTTTGAGCCTCATCTTGCCTATTCTAGTTCAGATTATTTTCAGTTATGTGCAGACCATGGTATGGGTGACGGGACTAACCACCCTGCTGCTGATTGTCGTGTTTGTCATGGGGGGCTGGCTTGTGGTGCGGCTAGCGCAGTCTCTCCTGACGGACATTTTTCAACGCAGGCTTTTTATGCATACGACTTTAGAAATGGCCTACAAAATGCCGCGCTGGTCTTACCTTCAGGCCAAGCGGGAAAATCTGCCCGCCCTTATAAACCGTTATTTCGAAATATTTACCATCGAAAAAAACTTTCAAAAACTGCTCTTTGATATTCCAGCAGCTATTCTGACTTTAGCTTTTTCGCTTATACTAATTGTATTTTATACGCCATTCTTTGCGTTTTTTCTAATAATATCATCCCTTATCGCACTGGTGGTAATGGTTTTTAGTTTCAATCAGACCCTGAGTCGGAAAAAGGAGGTCTCTAATCAGAAATATCGCATGGCTGCTTGGCTGGAGGAAGTGGCTCGGGCTATCTTTGCGTTTAAGGTAGCTGGGTTCCCGCCTTATCTGTATCATCGGACACAGGAGCTAGAGGAGGGGTACCTGCAGGCGCGGCGTAGTTACTTTGTGCGCTTACTACAACAAAAAGCTATTTTGTACGGCTTTGAAACCTTGATAGTCTTGGTTATCTTGGGCGGTGGGGCCTACTTAGTGGTGCAAAAGCAAATCGGCTTAGGTCAATTTGTGGCTTCAGAGCTTGTGTTATTTCTTATCTTGGGGTCCATTCAAACGATTGCTGGCAGCCTAGACTCTGTTTATGATATCCTGGTGGGTATAGATAAGCTCAACCAGGTCTTCTCGATAGAGCTCGAATCTGTAGCTGGCGTTCAGCTTCCAGAACGAAATGGTATTCAGATTCGGGTCCGTGATCTGGAGATTACCCTTCTCTCAGCCCCTGACCGCAAGCTGCTCAAGCACGTTTCGTTTGACATAGAACCCGGTGAGAAAGTTTGTCTAGCTGGTCCCTCGGGCTCTGGCAAGCAGTCCCTTTTGTACGCGCTCTACGGCTTTTATCGCGAATACAAAGGTGAGATTGTGATCAATGATGTGCTCCTTAGAAATCTGGGCCTGGCTCATTTAAGGAGCAAAGTCGGAGAAGTTTTTAGCTTGGAGCAGATAATAGAAGGCACTATTTGGGATAACTTAACGCTAATGGCGCCTGACGCTTCTTGGGAAGAGGTTTTGGCTGTGTGCCGGGCTCTTGAGCTCTCTAGCGAAATAGAAGCGTTACCCCAAGGTTATTTTACGTCTATCTCTCCCCATGGTCTAGGTATTTTGAATAGTACGGCCCTGCATAAGGTGCTTTTAGTTCGGGCACTTTTAGCCAAACCCCAGCTGCTGATCGTGGAGGACATTGTGCCGCTGCTAGAGCCGAGAAAGAAGCGCCGCCTGTACGAGTATATCTTAAGATCTGAACAGGCATATACGGCTCTCGTCGTTTCGTTAGACCCGATGGTCATGCAGCTGTGCGATAAGGTTCTACTTTTACACGAGGGGCGTTTGGTCGCTGTGGGGCCTTACGAGGAGATTCGCTACTATCCACCTTTATCAGAGATCTTAGCCTCATGAAGCTTCGGCGGTCGCTTGTAGAGAAAGATAGGTTTGTCAGTGTGTGGGCTGGGGATGGGATGCGGGAGATTTTGCACCTAGTCGATGTCCCGGTATGGGTTCGGCGGGGGCTTCGGTTTATCGGGTTTATCGGATTAGGTTTTTTGGGGTTTTTGTTTTTGCCGTGGACGCAGAATATTGCGGCGGGTGGGCGGGTCACGTCTCTTACGCCGGAGGTGCGTCCGCAGACCCTCCACGCAATGATCCCCGGGCGTTTGGCACACTGGTACGTGCGCGAGGGTGTTCGGGTCAAGGCAGGCGATACGCTGCTTCAGATTGCTGAAATCAAAGATTACTACTTAGACCCTGCCTTGGTGGAGCGGCTCCGGGAGCAGATTATTGCCAAGGAGGAAGCCTTAGAGGCCCAGCAGCGCAAGGCAGTGGCTCTGCGCGATCAAATCCGAGCCATAGCGGCTGCGCGGGATGCAGCGCTTGCCCGCGCCCGTAATGCGCTCACCCAGGCTCAATTTCGCTACAAGGCGGACAGCGCCGCCTTTTTAGCGGCTGAGGTGGATCTGTCTGTGGCTCAGAGTCAATATCAGCGCCAGGAGTCACTTTATGTCAAGGGGTTGCGCTCGCTGACAGACCTCCAAAATCGCCAAGCTAAATATCAAGAAGCGCAGGCCAAATACATTGCGGCTCGCAACCGACTTGGGATAGCCCGTGCCGACGTGGAAAACGCTTATCTAAGTATTCAGGCGCTAGCGGCCGACTATCAAGAAAAGCTCGCGAAAGCCCAATCAGACCTAGAGGCTACCCTGGCCTATGTTTACGACTTACAGGCAACCATTGCTAAGCTTAGAAATGAGCTAGCTAACGTGCAAGTGCGTCGAGGTTTTTACTACATCGTGGCGCCTCAAGATGGTTATGTAGTGCGAGCAGTCAAAACTGGGGTAGGAGAGGTCATTAAGGAAGGGGAACCTTTGGCGGTCTTTATGCCGGCGGGCTATCAGCTTGCAGCTGAGGTTTATGTGAAGCCCATGGACGTGCCGCTATTGCGGGTAGGAGCTACGGTACGTTTGCAGTTTGATGGGTGGCCTGCTTTTATCTTTTCGGGCTGGCCTGGCCTAAGCTTCGGGACTTTCAGCGGGTGTATCACCGCCATCGATTATGTAGACGATGGCTCTGGGAGTTTTCGCGTGCTAGTTCAGCTGGATAGCACCGACGCCTGGCCTTCTCTGCTGAGGCTTGGCGGTGGTGTGCGGGCTTGGTTTCTCCTTAATGACGTTCCCATTTGGTATGAGCTTTGGCGCCAGATTAATGGCTTTCCGCCGGATTTTCTTCCCCAGTTTTATCAAGCTAAAACCCATCAGAACTCAAAGTGATCTATGGTTAGGCTTATCTGGCTATCTACTTTTTTTTTTATATGCGCAGCCAGTGCCTTTATCTCTAGCGGAGGTGTGGGCAGAGGTTCGGGGTCGGCATCCCCTTTGGCGGGCTATCAGCTTGGGGCCTGCTATAGCCCAGGCAGAGGCTCAGCAGACTAGCGGCGTATGGGATCCTTTTCTGTCAGCTTCGTACATGGGAAAGGACTTCAAAAATACACTGTACTACACCCTTTTGTATTCGGATCTCAAGGTTCCTATCTGGAATGGTCTAGACCTCAAGCTTAGTTATGAAAGGACTTTTGGTTTTTCGCTTAACCCAGAAGATGTCACGCCAGCAGCTGGCCTTATCGGGGCTGGGTTGAGTGTGCCCTTAGGACAAGGACTTCTGATCGATTATCGGCGAGCGGCTATTCAGAAAGCGCGGGTTTATGCGACAGCGAGCTTATACGAGAGGCAACTAGCCGCTGCCACGTTTTTATATGAGGTGGCGGTCGACTACTGGGAATGGTTAGCCGGTTATTACAAGGCACGTGCTTATGCGCAGCAGTTAAACGTGGCCCAAGCTCGCTTAGACTTTGTGCGGACTGCCTTTCTGCAGGGCGAGGCTAGTCGAGTAGATACCTTAGAAGCGGCTGTCGAGGTGGACTTACGGGCTCAGCAGTTGGCCCTTTCGCAGGGCGAGCTGGCCAAAAAGACACTCTTACTCCTGCGGCATCTATGGCAAGACTCTTTATCGGTGGAGCGCTTCTTGTCGGAGTATCGGCCAGATACGGCTTTGCCTTCGATCCCGTTTGAGCGGTGGGAGGCGTTTATAAGCCAGCATCCCAAGCTCCGTTTGTATGAGTTCAAGCGGCAAGCGCTTTTCATTGAGCGCCGCTGGGCTGCTGAGCAGCTTCGGCCACGGCTTCAGGTGGATTACAGCTTCCTTCGCGATCTAAGTAAGGTCAATGCTGACTGGAGTCGTCCCTTTGAGACAAACTATAAATTGGTTGTTACGTTTGCGATGCCTTTGTACCTGCGCGCAGCGCGGGGCCAGCTGGCAGCTGCCCGACTGGAACTCCTGCGTCTCGAAGCGGAGCAGCTCTTTGAGGCCCGTTCTTTATACGTCAAGGCCTTAGGCCAGATCAATCTCTTGGACTCCCTGGCTAGCCAGAGCCGCCGGCAAGAGCGCGTAGTCCAGAACCTTTTTGAACTAGTCACCTTAGAAGGGGAACGCTTTCGGGCTGGGGAAAGTGATCTTTTTGTGGTCAATCGGCGGGAACGTGAAGCCTTTTCCGCGCTTATCAGCTTATATGATCTTTATGCTCGGTATGGTACGGCTTATGCTGAATTAGGATCTATTTTAGGGTGGGGATGGTTGGAATAAATCTGCCTTTTAGCCGATGGTCTATGGCTGTGCTCGCTCTGTGTATAGGCGGCTGTCATAAGCAGCTCCTGATTTTTGTTTAAGCAGCCATATGGGACTGCTAGAAACCCTGAAAGGCCTGCTGACTTCCGAAGAAGACAAGCTGCAAAATCTCCTTGCCATCGTCGCTAAAGAAACCGATAACGCAATCATCATCACCGACCATAACGGGAAAATCATCTGGGTCAATGATAGCTTTCAAAAGCTTTCTGGTTATACCCTCGAGGAGCTGCGGGGAAAAGTGCCTGGACATGTTTTGCAAGGACCTGGCACCAACCCAGAGACGGTAAAGCGCATTCGGGAACATCTGCAGGCTCGTAGGCCCTTTCGGGAACGTATCTTAAACTATCACAAAAATGGCTCACCCTATTGGATAGATATACACGTGACGCCTGTTTTCGATGAAAAGACAGGTGAGCTCACTCATTTCATGGCTTTTGAATTAGACGTGACTAAAGAAGTTGAGCGCGAGCGCGAGCTACAGGAGCGGAACCATGAGCTTCAAAAAATGATTGAGGAGTATCGTCAAGCCCAAGAAGAGCTAGGCGCGCTTAATGAAAAATTACAAGAAAACCTGAGAGTTTTAGAGGATTCTCAGGAGCATATTCGCTTGTTGTCTAGTATATTTACACGTTCCTATAATGCAAACGTCATCTTTGATAGAAATCTTGAAATCATCTGGGCTAACCCTGCGTTTGTCCAGCTGATGGGCTACACGCTTAGTGAGGCGCACGCAACTGCCCGGCAGGTCATGTTAGATATCGTGGGTGGGGATGAAGCTTTACTCGAAAGTTTAGCTCGGGAGCTTGAGCGAAAATTTTCGCTCAAGCGTGAGATTCACACTCGCCGCAAAGACGGTACCTACTTTTGGTCTCTGACTACTATCTCTTGCCTTTTGGATGAAGTCGGTCAGCTTACCCATTATTTAGTCACCTTAGTGGATGTCACGGAGCAAAAGCAGGCTTATCTTCTTCTCCAAGAGCAAATGAAAGAGTTAGAGGATAGCGCTACTTATGCGGAGCGCATCCAAAAGGCTCTTATTCCCAAGCTTGACGTAGCAGAGAGTCACGGTCTTCGTGCTAAGCTCTTTTATCAACCGAAATACAAGATAGGCGGTGATTTTGTCTGGGTTTCATCCGGAGAAGAGGATATCTGCTTTGGTATTGGAGACTCCACCGGACATGGCGTTCCAGGTGCCATGCTGGGTATGCTCTTCCTACAGCTACTCAAGGAGAGCTTTTCATTGAATAGTCGTGCACTCAGGAAAGTCATACCTACTTTTCATCAAAAGCTCTTAGCGTTTCAAGAGAATGCGGAGCTCAAGGACTCTCTGGAGCTAAGTCTAGTACGGATTACGTCTGAGGTGGTAGAAGTCTTTACGACCAGTGCGCAACCAGTGTTCATTCAGGCGATGAATGGGCAGGTAGAGGAGATAAGTATGAGAGCTCACCTAGGTCGCGAGCTCATTTTACAGAGTGAAGGCCTTCAGCTTGGCGTTTACGAGGTGCCTCGTAAAGAGCTACGTCGCGTATACCTTATGACGGATGGGATTCGGGATACCATCGGCGGCTCTGCTCAAAAGCGGTTTGGCTCCCCGCGCGTGCGCGCCGTACTAAATGCCAATGCCCATGAAGATCTATCTACCGTGGTGAAGGAGCTTAGGTACGCCATCGAGACATGGCGAGGTTCTACCGAGCAGATGGATGACTACCTCATGCTAGCCATAGAACTGCACTGAACGGCGCGGGCCCTATTAAGTTTCTACAATCAAGTTGTACTCGGTATGAGTCCCTTATTAGCTTGGCAAGAGGGGGCTTCCTGCCATGGCCTCTAACTCCTGGAGGGAGATGATGGGGATGCCTAGAGCTTCTGCTTTCTGGCGCTTAAGGGGCCCCATGTCTTCTCCGGCGACGAGGTAATCGAGATTTTTACTGACCCCGCTAGCATAAATGCCCCCATGCATCACGATGTAGGCCTTGAGCGCTTCCCGGGAAAGTTCAGGGAACGTTCCCGAGATAAGGAAGCGCTTGCCACGCAGAGGGCCGGCTTGGGTCGTTGGCGTCGTATAAACAAACTGCACACCATGGGCCCGAAGGCGAGCGATCTCAGCCTGGTTACGCGGTTCATCCAAGTAAGCCCGAACGCTTCTGGCAATAATGGGACCGATTTCATGAACGGCGCTGATAGCTTCCTCGGGGGCGCTCATAAGGGCTTCGATGGTGGGAAAAGCCTCTGCTAGCTTTCGCGCCGTTGTTTCGCCTACGTGCCGAATCCCCAGAGCATAAAGTACCCGGGAGTATGGTACCTGAGTCGAAGCCCGAATGTTTTGAACGATCTTTTCCGGCAGTTTGTCTGCAAAGCCCTCCAAGTGTTTTAGTTTATCAGGTTCTAAGGCGTAGAGGTCGCTAAAGCGACGGACCAGTCGGGCTTGATAAAGCTTTTTGAGGATTTTCTTGCCGAGGCCTTGGATATTCATGGCCCTTCGGCTCACAAAGTGCTCGAGGCGTCCAATCACTTGGGGCGGACATTCGAGGTAATTGGGACAGTAGCGGCCTACTTCGCCGGGGGGCTGTAGGAGGGTTGCTTGGCATTCGGGGCAAGTGTCAGGGGGAATGACGGGCTGAGCGTGAGGGGGACGCTGTGCTGGCAGAGCTTTGATGACCTTGGGGATAATCTCGCCGCTCTTTTCCACTATGACCATGTCTGGCAAGTGCAGGTCCAGTCGACGAATTTCGTCATAATTGTAAAGCGAGGCGCGTTTGACGAGGGTACCGGCGAGCTTGACAGGGCGCAGGTTCGCCACGGGGGTGATGTACCCCGTTCGACCCACTTGATAGGTAATCGATAGCAGTTCGGTCGTCGCTTGTTCGGTTGGATACTTACAAGCGATAGCCCAGCGCGGGGCCTTGGCGGTAGAACCGATAGCCTCCCGAAGGGCGGTACTATCGACTTTGACGACGATGCCATCGATGTCAAAGGGGAGGTTGGCTTTTTCGCGCTGCCAGTGGTCGATAAAGCTGAGGACGGCCGCCAGGGGGCTGGGGGGGAGGGTTTCCACGATGGGGAAGCCCCATTGGCGGAGCTTTTGCAGGCGCTCATAGTCCGAGTCTGGGAGGTTAGGGCCCTCCACAAAGTAAGCCAGAAACCGTAAGGGGCGTCGGGCCACCTCCCCCGCATCCTGTAGCTTGAGGGAGCCGGCGGTGGCGTTTCGAGGGTTCATAAAGGGCAGTTCTCCGATTTCCTCACGCTGCGCATTGAGGGTCAGAAAGTCCGAGCGGTTCATATACACTTCGCCGCGCACCTCGAGCTCGGGGGGGAAATTGGTGCCGCGTAGGCGTAGGGGAATACTACGGAGGGTACGAAGGTTAGGCGTGATATCGTCTCCTTTTTCACCATCGCCGCGGGTAACCCCGCGCACGAAGTGTCCCTGCTCGTAGTGCAGGCTAATCGCTACGCCGTCAACTTTGAGCTGTGCAATGTAAAGCCAGCTCTGGTTCGGGACTAGGCGGCGTAGGCGCTCCTCAAAGGCTCGTAATTCTGCCGGGTCGTAGGCATTGTCAAGGCTAAGCATGGGGCGCCGATGCGGCACCACCGGAAAGACCTTGGTGATGGTACCTCCGACTCGCTGGGTCGGTGAGTCGGGATGTTTCAGATCCGGAAAGGCTTCTTCCAGGCGACGTAGCTCTTGCACCAGCTCATCGTATACGCTGTCGGCAATCAAAGGAGCCGCTAAGACGTAGTAGCGATAATCATGTTCATGAATTTCCTGGACAAGCTGCTGGATGCGCTGAGCCGCTTCCTCGCGAGTCAAGCGGTCCGGACGGGATTCGAACCCGCGGCCTCTGGCGTGACAGGCCAGCGTTCTGACCAGCTGAACTACCGGACCAAGTGGCGCAAAGGTACGCACTTTTGGACAAATGCAAGGGGTGTCGAACTTTGCTTCATGGACAAAGGAGCGGTAGAGAGGCAGTACGAAGCGCTACTCGATACTATTGCGCAAGCCATGGAAGTCCTCTCGAGTCAGATGGCGGAAGCCGCTCGTCAACAAGACCTAACCGAGCTGGCGAGTCTCAGCCGGCAACGAAAAGCCTTAGACCGATTTCAACAGCAGCTTATCAAAGCCTTTCGTCGATGGCAAGCCGAGTGGTAGGATTTTTGCGTTATTTGATAGGGTGCGCAATTACTATGAGGTTTTGGGTCTACCTTTTGGTGCGCCGATAGCTGACGTGCGTCTGCGTTATCGGCAGCTAGCCCGCTTATATCACCCAGACATCAACCCCGGCCCCGAAGCTGAAGAGAAGATGCGTCTACTCAATGAGGCGTATCGCGTGTTGTCTGACCCGGAATTGCGCTTGCGGTATCATCTCCAAGTAGCGCTTTCGCGAGCCCGTTCGCGAAAGCGGACTGTGCGCTACGTGGTTTATCCGGTGCCTGCTCCGCCTCCTCTTATGCCACGGCATGTGGTCTATACGCTAGTGGTGGGGCTTTTTTTAGTCATAGGTAGTACGACGGTCTATCATGTTCAAAATCCCTTTGTGGCCAAGGTAGCGCGGCTGAGTGGCTACGGTTGGCGCGTTTGGCCCCCCTACTTGGCACTAGAACCTACCATAGAGGAGGTTTACTTAGCCCAAAATAGGCTAGAAGCGCTCCCTCCCGCCCTACTCAATCTTCCCCACCTTAGAGTGCTCCATGTAGCAGATAATCAAATAGCGATTTTGCCTTCCGCTCTTACACAGCTTAGTCAGCTCGAACGCCTCTATTTGGCGCACAATCGGCTAAGGGCCTTACCGTGGGGCTTGGGCGACTTGCACCGGTTGCAGGTGCTTGATCTGAGTTATAACCACCTGACGGAGGTGCCCGCAGAGATCTTAGATCTACCTCGGCTTGAGCGGTTAGACTTGCGGGGTAATCCGCTCAGTGAGCGGATGCGGCGCCACTTGGCTAGTCACCCACGCCGCTCAGCCTTTTTTTGGTGAGGAGGGGGAACTGGGTCGTAGCCACGCCCGCCCCAGGGATGACAGCGACTGAGGCGCCTAAGGCTAAGCAGGAAGCCGCGCCACCAGCCATGCCGTTGTATGGCTTCGATAGCGTACTGGGAGCAGCTAGGTACGTAGCGGCAGCTTGGCCCAAGGTATGGCGAAAGAAGCTGTTGATACAGCCTGATAGTGCTAATCAGTATCCAGCGCATAGACGGGTATGTAACTGCGTTAGGAGCGCATCCATGAGGGGTAGCATGGGTTCAGTGGGAGGAATAGGCTGTTCCCACTGCCAGAGTAGCCAGGTTTCACCCGGCAGCTTGGACTGCCACGTCGGCCTTAGGTGGCGAAAAGCTTCTCGGAGTAGGCGTTTGGTGCGGTTGCGGTGGACCGCTCGGCGCAAATGTCTTTTTCGGACCACAAAAGCGACTTTTAGCGCGGGAGGTGTCAGAGCCACTGTAAAGTGCACCGCTCTAAGCTTGAGCCCTTTCTGCTGCAGCGTATGGCCGTGTCGACTCAGATGAGTAAAAACATACCGTCCGCGTAAGCGGACGTCCCTGGATAAGCTGTAGTCAGCCGGCTCAGTAGGGTTTATGGGCGATGGTGTCACTGACGGTGAGGCGGTGGCGGCCCTTGGCCCGACGACGAGCGAGCACAGCCCGTCCCCAGCGGGTACGCATCCTGGCTCGAAACCCATGGGTTCGAAGCCGTTTGATCCGGCTCGGTTGATACGTTCGCTTTGGCATGGTGCAAAGGTATGATCTTATCCTGTACCTTTGCTTCTCATGGCCAAACGTGTACTTATCACGGGAGCAGCTGGGTTCATTGGATCACATTTATGCGAGTTTTTTTTAGAAGAGGGCTTTGTCGTTATCGGCTTAGACAATCTCTCTACTGGAAGTCTGCAAAATATTGAGCACCTTTTTGGGCATCCGCGTTTCAGCTTTCAGCATTACGACATTACCAATTACGTGCACGTGCCGGGCGATTTGGATTATATTCTGCATTTTGCTTCGCCGGCCTCGCCTGCGGATTACCTCAAAATGCCCATCCAGACCCTCAAGGTAGGTGCCCTGGGTACGCACAAATGCCTTGGCTTAGCGAAAGCGAAGGGGGCTACCATTTTATTAGCTTCCACGTCTGAGGTATATGGTGATCCCTTGCAGCATCCCCAAAAGGAGTCTTATTGGGGGAATGTAAACCCCATTGGTGTGCGAGGCGTCTACGATGAAGCGAAACGCTTTTTAGAAGCGATGGCTATGGCCTACCATCGAACGCACGGGGTTTCGATTCGGATTGTACGCATCTTCAATACCTACGGGCCCCGCATGCGTCTTCATGATGGCCGGGTACTACCTAATTTCATTCACCAAGCGCTGACTCATCAGCCGCTCACGATTTACGGAGACGGCTCGCAAACCCGTAGCTTTTGTTATGTGGACGATCTGGTGGAAGGGATCTTTCGTCTACTGATGCGGACGGACTATCCTTATCCTGTCAATTTAGGCAATCCCGATGAGGTATCGATTTTGACCTTTGCCCAGGAGGTGCTAGCGCTTGTTCCAGAGTCCCGGAGCACCTTGACATTCCTCCCCTTGCCAGAGGATGATCCGAAGGTGCGGCGGCCCGATATTAGCCTAGCGCGGGAGCTATTAGATTGGGAACCCAAGGTCCCGCGCCGAGAGGGTATCGCCAAAACTATCGCGTATTTTCGTCAGAAACTAGCCTTGGCATGAGGCCGTCAAAAGTCAAGCCGCTATCGCTCAAGGACGCTTTGATCATCGAAGTCCCCCGCTTTGTGGATGATCGGGGGTACTTCGTGGAGCTATTTCGGGCTGGGTGGGGGGAGGCTCTGGGGTTGCCGTCTTTTGTACAGACTAATCTGTCGGTATCTCGCCAGGGGGTGCTGCGGGGGCTTCATTTTCAGCGTCCACCTGCTGCCCAGGCCAAACTCGTCACGGTGCTAGAGGGACATATACAGGATGTGATTGTCGACCTCAGACCGAGTTCACCCACTTACGGCTGCTGGGAAGCTGTCGAGCTTACCGAGCAGGTCTCTCAATGGCTTTATGTGCCGGAGGGGTTTGCCCATGGTTTTCTGGTTTTGTCGAGCCGAGCTACAGTGCTGTATTACTGCTCCGCTTATTATGACCCTGACTTGGATGGGGGGATTCGGTGGGATGATCCCCAGGTCGGCATTCAGTGGGCGCTAAGGAGCCAATCCCCTCTTTTGTCGCCTAAAGACGCTCGTTTGCCGTATCTTAGTGCTATTCCTAACCCATTCGTATGAAGGGTATCTTGCTGGCGGGTGGAGCCGGTACGCGCTTGTATCCCATGACCCAGGTCATTACCAAGCAGCTCTTACCCGTTTATGATAAGCCCATGGTCTATTACCCGCTGAGCACGCTCATGCTAGCGGGTATTCGGGATATCTTGCTGATTAGTACGCCGCACGATCTCCCACACTTTGAGCGGCTGCTAGGAGATGGGTCCAAGTTTGGCTTGCGTCTTAGCTATGCGGCTCAAGCCAAGCCGGAAGGCATTGCCCAAGCGCTTATTATTGCGGAGCCCTTCTTGAAGGGGGTGCCTTGCGCTTTGATTTTGGGAGATAATCTTTTTTACGGGAGCGGCTTCCAGGCGTTTTTAGAGGGTTGTCAGGTCGAAAAAGGGGCTTTGATATTTGGATATCCTGTCCACGACCCTGAGCGGTATGGCGTCGTGGAGTTAGACAAGAAGACGGGAAAGGTGCTTAGCTTAGAAGAGAAGCCCCGTCAGCCGAAATCGCCGTATGCGGTGCCGGGGTTGTATTTTTATGATGGAGAGGCACCAGTCTTGGCCAAAACGCTGAGGCCTTCAGCTAGAGGGGAGCTGGAGATCACGGATCTTAATCGGCTTTACTTAGAGCGGGGCCTGCTGGAAGTTCGTCTCATGCCTAGGGGGTTCGCTTGGCTAGATACGGGTACCCCGCGGAGCTTACTAGAGGCAAGTCTATTTGTGCAGGTAATCGAGGAGCGGCAGGGCCTAAAGGTGGGCTGTCCTGAGGAGATTGCGTATCGCAAGGGCTTCATCACGCTCGACCAGCTAAAGGCCTTAGCTCAGAGTTATGAAAAAACGCCTTATGGTCAGTACTTGCACCGTGTCGCTTTTGAAGCGGATAGTTAGTGGGATAGGCCTTTTGTGGGCGGCGGATACGGTATGGGTAGGGTGGCCTTCTTGGGTGCCGCTCCGTGCGTTAGATTGCTTGCCTGCGGTAGAAAAGTTAGCGGTGGATTCGCTAAGGAGTCGCGTGCTGATTCGCACCTGGCAGCAGCCGGAAGTCGTGTCGTGTGAAGCGCCGATTGTGGTGACCTGGCCCATGCTTCCGGATACGGGCTACCCTAAGCTAGACTCTACTATTCCCGTGTGGTCTTCTTTGCCGCCAGCGGAGGACGAGAGGCGCACCTTGTGGACTTTACTCGTTATCGGAGGAGTTGTTTTAGCGATAGGACTGCTGCTAAAGCCCATTTATGAAACTCTTGAGACGATAGCGCGACAGCTATACTGGCGCTGGCGCTGGCTGCGATTTTTATGGCGTTACCATCCCAAGAAGGGGATTCCTTTTGATAGATATGCCTTGGCGGTGTTGGATTTACTAGCGCCTTATAGTAGGTTCAATCCCCGGAGTCTGACGCCGGCGGATCTTGCTCGCCTGTCAGGACCCGAGCCGCTCCAAGCGGCCCTGAAGCATGTACTGCTGCCGTTTTATTATCAGCGTTATCATCACCAGCCTGTTAGTCAGCCTGCTAGCGTCTATCAGCGTTCTTGGGAGCTTTTGGCCAGCTGGCGAAAGGCCGCTGCTGACCCCACGAAGGCGCCTCTTTACCTAAGATGAAACTGTTTTTTGTCGAGCCCTGGTGGCTGGTAGGAGTAGTGGTGGTAGGCCTTCTACTTGTGGGGGGCTGGCGCTTACGGTTGCCCTTTACATACGTCCCGAGCCGTCCTGTCAATCGCTGGACCAGTGCTTTCCGAGCTTATGCGCCCTTACTTTTTACAGGCTTAGCCCTTATGGGGTTGGTAATCGCTTTGGCTGGGCCGCGCCTGCAGCTGCAGACCCAAGGCTGGCGCTTGCCTTCTACATGGGTTTTATGGGACGTCTCCAGCAGCACGCGCGAAAAGGACCTCGGTGAGGAGCGTCGAAAATTTGCCCTCCAACTTTGGGAAAAGGCGCTCGATACGCTGATGACGTATCAAGTCAAAACGGAAATAGGCTTGATCCTTTTTGGGGAAAATGCCGCTGGTCTACTCAAAAAGACCACAGATTTGGAAACCTTTCGCTTGATTCTAAATCATGCGCTTAGTTTTGGTCTGGGGCAGAGCACGAATCTCGCTGGCGCTTTGGAGACTGCGCTAGCGCAGAGTGAGCCCGGTGAGGCGCTCCTCATCGTAAGCGACGGCGCTCATAATTGGCCCGATTCTCCGCTCATACCGGCTTTGGCGGCGCAAGCTGCGCAAAAGGGAGTCGTGGTTCATGCCGTCATGATAGGCGAGAATCCCGCATCTACCTATGCGCCGTTGCTTTTACTTGTTACTTCGGCCACAGGGGGTATTTTTCAAAAAAATGCTTTTTCCGTTCAGCCCCTGCTTGTGCCGGATCGGATAGAAAAAGCACTTTTTCTGGAGCAGCCCTTGTTAGTTTTTAGCGTAGCGTGCTTATACCTAATGTTCGCCAGCTTGGCGGTGGGTTGGTTTAATGTCTTATCGGCTTAGGCTGGCTGCAATTCGTAATCGATGGTGATCGTACAGCCGCTGCGAGCTACCATGGCCATCGCGCTGCAGTATTTTATCTGGCTCAGTTCGATGGCTCGCTCTACGTCAACTGGCTGGGCGTTGGGGCTCGTAAGGATGAGTCTAAGGTGAATCTCGGTGAAAACCATAGGATGGTCGGCTGCTCGCTGGGCCTGAGCCTGAATTTGATAATGGGTCAGGGTTTTACGCTTTTTTTGGAGGATACTCACTACATCCGCAGAAAAGCAAGCTAACATACTGAGCAGAAAGCCCTCCATGGGGCGGATGGCTTGATCAGTGCCCCCTACTTCCAGGGGTGAGTCAAATCGGATAGTGTGACCACTATCGGCTTGTCCTTCAAAGAGAAGCCCCTGATTTTGGTAGGTGAGGGTGGCCTGCACGTGGGCCCGGAGGGATTTGAACCCCCGACCAACGGATTATGAGTCCGCTGCTCTGACCGCTGAGCTACAGGCCCGTGCCGAAGGTGGGACTCGAACCCACACGGGATACCCCACACGCCCCTGAAACGTGCGCGTCTACCAATTCCGCCACTTCGGCTCGCTGCGAAGGTACATAATTCCGCCCTAACTTTGCAGGGTGCGTATCGGTATCCTCCTCGGAATCCTAGCTTTACTCGGCCTAGTGAGCTCCATTTATTTATATACCCGCCTGCAAAAAGAACAAGCCAAATCCGCTCAGCTTACCGAAGAAAAGATCGACCTTGAGCAGCAAGTCCAAGATTTAGACGATCGCATCCAGAATCTCAGCAAGGACTTAGAGCGAAAGGACCTGGAGCTTCAGGAAAAAAATCAGAAAGTCGAGGCTCTCTCTAAAGAGCTCACCTCCCTTCGGGCTAGAATTTCTAAGTACGTCGAAGAAGGCAAGATTAGCCAGCGTCAGTACGAGGAGATGCGGCTCAAGACCGAGCAGATGGCTTATTACATCGAAAAGTATCAGCGTCGCATTCAGGAGCTCGAAGAAGAAAATCGGGTCTTGCGTCAGCGTACCGAGGAGCTTTCCGAAACGATCCAGAAAACCCAAACTGAAAAAGCACGCATTGCCGAGGAAAAGGAGCGTCTCGAAGTCAAAGTTCGGGCGGCCTCTTATCTCAAAGTGGTCGAGTTTCAGTTTGCCCTCATCCGAGATAATGGCAAGGAGGATTGGGACACGGAGTTTCGCGCTCGGCGTTTACAGCAGCTCAAGGTTTGCTTCACAGTCTTAGAAAATGAAGTGGCTGACCCCGGTAAGCGCACAGCTTATGTCGTGATTAGTGATCCTACTGGCAAAGTGATCACAAACTTTGCCGCTAGCAGCGGTTATTTTACCGTCATGGATACTGAGCAGCCCTATTCGACTAAGGTAGAGTTTTCGTACGAGCGTACTCGTAAAACCGTCTGTGCTGTGTTTACCCGTGACCCGGAGCAGACGCTAGAGCGGGGTACCTACACAGCCGCAGTCTTTTGTGAAGGGGTTGAGATTGGCCGTGGCACTTTCCGAGTCAAGTAAATGCCCCCATCACCCTATAGCGCCGTCCAGGCTTACTTAGGGGCGCAGCCCTCCTCTCGCGTGCTCGTGCTGGACGAGGCCTTGGCGAGCCACCTCCGCACAAGCCTAAGCATCCACGTAGCCAGCGTTTATCCTTATCTGGCACAGCGAGCTGGTAAGCAGGTAGCAGGACCTTACTCCATATTTCGAGCCTTTCGAGCGGCCTGGCGAGAGGTATCCCAGGCGCTAGGTATCCGCGGATCCTTATCTTTCTTTGAGCTTTGGGATTTTGCGCAGACTTTTGCTAGAGACTTGGGGGAGATCCTCTTAGCGAGGCAAGTCCCTGGCTCTCAGGAGGCGGTCCGCGCTTATCTTCTGCAAGAGTTTCGCTATATTGAGGCGGATGAACTGATTCGGGAAGCCTTTGCGATCCGAGAGGAAAGTGACCTGCCCTGGTTGAATTTTCTGCCCCTGCCGCGGCTGTATCGAACGGAGGAGTTGGCCCAGTTATTTAGGCACTTGGCCGAGGTGGCTGCCCACTTTTTGAACCAGTTGGAGGGACGCGGTCAGGCTTTAGGCGAGTACCTTCTAGCTACGGCGACTGACCTAGGGGAGGCTACTTGCCTGTGGAACGTCTTGAGTCCTGAACCGCTGTGGAGCCACTGGCGTCAGCAGGTCGGTTCACGGGATTTAGGCTGGGATGTGAGTCGGCTGGCAACGGTCTTTGGCGAGGCCGTCTGGCCCTCTCGTAGCTTTCCAGCTCAGTCTTTTCCCCTATTTGAACAATCTACTGTTCACATAATGGAGTCTGTCACGCCGCTTAGCCTACTTAATGCCGCCGCAGAAGCCATTGCTCAGTATGCCTCTTCCCACCAAGTGGCGGTCTGGGTTGGTGAGCCCCGCTACGTGGAACTGCTGAGGCATCTTTTGCGTCAGCGGGGTTTGGCTTTGCCGGAGGTGTCTCCCTCTGCCTTGAGCACGCCGGCCGGCCTGCAGTTAGCGCGAAGCTTGCGAGCGGGACAAATCCCAGACCCTCAAGTGCTCGAAGCTGATGAGGATACTACTGTACATCGATTATACGCCGAGTTTTATCAGAGTTATTACCAAGGAGAGAAAACGGCTTCTGGGACATCTCCTACGCTGGAAGCGCTGGAGCGCTTTATACGGTTTCTACGAAAAGTGCCAATTCTGGGAGAAGCACCTTTTGAGGGGTCATCTGTCGTCATCAGTACCTTGTCTGGACTAGCGGGTGGTGCTTATGATGTGCTGTTTGTGCTGTTTCCGCCGCAGGAGCCTTTAGGCTCTTGGCGTAGGTTGAGTTTTTTACCACTTGGGGTAAGACTCCGCTACACGACACCGATGCAGCACCAGCAGATGGCCTGGCGCCTTCTGTCTTTGCTTTTAGCAAGCTCCGCCAAGGTGTATATGTATCGCTTAGCTGACGCGATCACTCCTGTGGAGGAGTTTTTGTCTTTGGTGCCTGAGCGTAGTCATATTTGGCAGGTGTTCTCAGTGGAGCCGGTGCCTGTGACAGCCCAGGCTTCTGTGCCGCCGAGTGTGTCTACGTCTATTCCTGAGCTTTCTGCGGCTCGGCGTTTATCGCCGAGCGACCTAGCTACCTTTTTGCAATGTCCGCGGCGCTACTACTGGAAGCGGATTGCTGCCTTACATGAGGGGGGCAAGGGAGCAGCTTTGTACCGAGGTGATGCGCTGCATCGTGCGCTGCAAATGGGTTTAGTAGGGCCGATTGCCCCTTGGCGGGCGCGCCCAGTAGGTACCAAGCGCTCCTTATGGTCTGTGAGGCATCGCTGGCGTCCTCAGCGTTTCCGGCTCTTGTATCGACGGGTCTACAGCCGTCTAACGAAAGAAGCGCCTGCCTTCTCTTTCCGAAACGATCCCGAGGCCCGTCTGTATGGCTACCTTCTGGCTCGAGCTGGTGCGACTTACTTCCAACATCTAGCCAGTCATCTAGGAGCATCTCATTGGCACGAACGCTATCGTTTTGATACCGAGGTATGGCTTGAGCAGCAAATTGCGCCCGCCTATGTGCCGAGCATGATCGGTCGACTCGACCTACTCATACGAGACCGACACGGTACGCCGCGCTTGGTGATGGATTTCAAAACGGGACGTGTCCCCAAGCTAGACTTTGAAGCCTTTTGTCACGTTTTTGACGGTCATCTGGCCTGGCTCCGTGGCGAAGCGGAAGCGCCTCCGGCCGGCAATAAAAGTAAAGGCTTTTCGCAGGCTTTACAAGCTTATGCCTATGCGGTCAATTTCTCCGGCACCCCCCTCAAGCTAGTCATGGCAAACGCTGTGATACCCAAAGACTTCTTTTATCAAGAGGCGCTAGAGCCTACTTTCGAGCGGCCGCGATTTATCATGCGCTGGGACGAAGCGCTTTCGTTATTGAAGACATGGTTAACAACTACTCCTCGTGATCAGCTCCTAGCGCGTTTTCACATGACGCCACGAGAAGAATCTTGTGTCTATTGTCCTTATAATCTATTATGTCATCGACTCTAACCTCCGCTCGTACGCAGGCTTGGCGGGGCCATCTTACATTAGCTGGACAGACGCTTATCATTTCAATGGGATATGTACTGGGGCGGGAGACGGCGCAGCGCTTTGATCCGCTTCTGCTAACGGGTATGCGGGCGGCCCTTAGCGGGCTCGTCTACCTAATATTATGGCGTCTAGAGGGAAAAGGTCCAGCGTTTGGAGGCCTGCCCCTGCTTTATCGGCGGCGCCTGCTTTTGCTTAGCGTCTTAGGTATCTTTTTCAACCAGCTGCTCTTTAACTGGGGGCTTCGTTACACGACGGCCGCCAAGACCGCGATTATCTATGCCCTTACGCCCTCGATTGTATTTTTGTTAGGCCTATGGCTTTTTCACCGGGAGAAGCTTCTGTGGCAAAAGGTGGTTCCCCTCTTATTGGCTTACGGGGGTGTGGTGCTAGCGCTTTGGCATAATTTTCTACACGGAGGGCATGGCTGGGGAGCTGGGTTATTGGTAGCAGCTGTCTTTTGTTGGGGATTGTACTTAAACTTTTCGCCGCCTATCATTGAGCGGCTAGGTGCTTGGAGGGTGACGGCTTATGTCATGATAATCGGTGCGGTGCTCCATAGCCCTGCTTTGGTGGTGGGTGCTTTTCGGCAGGAGTGGGCTGCGCTCACGCCAAAGGCTTGGCTGGGGCTGGCATACCTGGTCTTAGGTATGTCTGTGGCGGCTTATTTGCTGCTAAACTATGGTCTGCGATATTTGACGCCGACCCAGGCTGCTTTATACATCAATCTCCAACCCCTCTGTACGCTCTTGATAGCAGCTTTGATGGGCCAAGAGCCGTTTACTTGGCAGCTGGGCATTGCGGCGCTGCTTACTACGGGAGGGATGATTCTCTTTCGGCGATGACGACTCATGAGCGGTACATGCGACTGGCGCTACGGTTAGCGCAGCAAGCCGCCCAGCAAGGCGAGGTACCAGTCGGGGCCGTCCTCGTGTGCGGGGATAAGATCATAGCCCAGGACCACAACCGTACTGAAACCTTTCACGATCCAACGGCTCATGCGGAAATCTTGTGCCTTACCGCAGCTACCCATGCCTTGCAGAGTAAATATCTGCTGGGCTGCACCTTATACGTGACGTTAGAGCCCTGTGCGATGTGCGCCGGCGCTTTAGGTTGGGCCCAGCTAGGCATGCTCGTTTATGGCGCTTCTGATCCGCAGAAGGGGTATACCCGCTATGTACCAAGTCCCCTTCATCCCAAAACGCAAGTCTTACAGGGCGTTTTAGCTGAAGAGGCAAGGGCCTTGCTACAGGATTTTTTTCGTAGACGCCGCTGAAATTTTGTAGCTTTGTCGTCTATGCGCTTCTGCCTAATCGTAGGGCTTTTATGGGCTCAGGTCACCATCACAGAAAGCGATCTCCCCGCGCCAGGCAGCTTTTATAGCCTTGGACAGGCCCGTCCTACCCCGTCTACGGACTATACGTTGACCGGCGCTGGTTATACCTGGGATTTCTCGGGCCTTAGAGCTGATACCCATCTTATCAGCGAATTCAAGCGCATATCGGACGTTCCTCAGTATAGCTTTTCTTGCGGAAACTGGCAATTCTGGCAATCAATCCTTCTGAAAATAGCAGACTCTGTCGTTAATCCTGCCTTTACTATTCGAGATCTCTACGGTTTTTTGAGCAAAACCTCCAACTGGTTTCGTGTAGAGGGGGTAGGGGCCACGGTGAATGGCCTTCCGCTAACGTTTTGCTACAATGATCCCGATGAGATTTATGTGCTGTCAGTGGATTATGGCGATAGGGACAGCACCACTTTTTATCTGCGTATCGACTTTCAAAGTCCGGGCGGTGGCGGTTTTCCGGCTGGGACTATCACGTTTGCACAGCGGGGGTATCGGATTCATGAGGTCGATGGATATGGGACCGTGCAGATACCGTTTGGCACCTTTAGCTGCCTGCGTCTGAAGCGTAAGGTATTTCAGCGTGATACGGTTTATTTCAACGGCATGCCCATTCAAAGACGGGATACGACGTATTGGGAGCTTGAGTGGCTCGCACCAGGCCAAGGCGTGCCGCTTTTACAGGTGACCGGAGGCTACGTAGGGGGAAGCTTTGTCGCTGCGAGTGTTCGGTTTCGGGACACGACGGCCGCTTCCAGCTTAGGGGCGGAGGTCTCGCCTGGTGGCCCTGTTATAGGACCTAATCCGACGAACGGCGTTTTGCAGGTAAGCACCATCGGGGCCTCGTATCAGCTTTATGACATAGCTGGGCGTCTGGTGCAGCAAGGTGTTATTCCATCAGATGGGCGACTTCTGCTCTCTGGTAGCTTGCAGAATGGCGTCTACTTCTTGCGGCTCCGTCAACAAGGCCGTGAGTGGTACCGTCGGATTACGCTTTATCGATGATGGAAAGCGGCTTTCGGTCACTGGCTCAGGGCATCATAGTAATGGGGGTTCTACTGCTTGTACTAGGCAGCGCCCTCTATTTGCTGGGCTCTCGTCCGCTAAACTGGCCTAAGCTGCCAGGAGATATCGTGATAGATTGGCCTGGGTTTCGACTGGTCCTCCCATTAGGCACTTCTTTCCTACTGAGCATCGTCTTGAGTCTGATCCTCTGGGGTGTCCGCCGGTTCCTCGACCGCTGAGGGGGCTTGACCGACTAGTTCTGGATGGAGGATCCGCACTAGCTGATAAAAGGTCTCCACCGGCCAAGCCATAGGCTGCTCTAGGAGTCGACGTTCCATCGAAAAGACCCGCTTATGTCGAAGGGCAGGCGTGGTGTAGAGCTGTGGCGCCACAGTGAGGAGGGCATTGACCTGCTCCGCCGTTTCTTGCGCAACGATGATTATCTCGGGCTCTGACTCTAGAACTTTTTGCGTGACATCGTCCTCGATCAGGGGTTGATCAGCCTTTAGTATTTGTCCCCCAGCTTCTTCGATTAACCTGCCTAGGGGATGGCTGCTGGTGACTAGGGCTAGGCTTGAGCCAGGGGCTAATACCAAAACTCGAAACTTACGGGCTTTCGCTAAATTTTGTTGGAGAATGTGGATTTCTCGCAAGAGGCTGTCAGCTTGTTGTATCACGAGAGATGCATCATAAACCTTGCCTAGAAGTTTCAGCCGCTGGAGCCAGTCCTCTAGACTCTTGGGGTCAAACCGAAAGATAGGGCAGGGGGAGCTGAGAGAATCTGGCCAAGAAAAGCGTTTGTCTACCCAGAGCCATTCGACTTTAGCTTTGGAGAGAGCCTCTTGTAGGAGGACTGGGTTGTCGCAAGGTAAGTAAAATTGACGGTAATCTTCTTGCATGCCTAGGCACCCAAGCAAGGTTACGGGCAGCTGGGAGCTAGTCCAGAGCCCGAGGGCTCCAGGCGAGAGAACAGCGATCTTTTTAGGGGGCTGGGCTAAATAACCTGTCCGACCCTCATCGTCTTGATAGCGGAATCCCACTAGAGGGGCTTCTGCGAGCCAGGCCGGTGCGCGTCGACAGCTTCCTAAGAGCAGCAGAGCGCCCATCATCACCCATCGCATCCTTGCAAAGTAATAGACTTCGCTCTACGGTCGTATCTTTGCCCGATGCAAGTCTTTGCCTATGGTCTCCCGCGTCTGGGAGAAAAAAGACAGTACAAGACCCTGCTCGAACGCTTCTGGAGCGGCAAGATCACCGAACCGCAACTGAGAGAAGGCTTTCAGCAGCTAGAAGAAGAGCGGTTCGCGGCTTATGCCCGTCATGTGGATTGGTTTCCCAGCGGTGAGCTCTCTTTTTATGATCCCATGCTGGACCTGTCGGTGGCGATTGGGCTTATTCCTGAGCGCTTTCGGCCTTATCAGGGCCTCGAGACCTACTACCAAATGGCCCGTGGGAAGGCCGCCCTCGAAATGACGAAATGGTTCAACACCAACTACCACTACCTCGTGCCCGAGTGGGAGGACGGGATCAGCCTCTCAGCGAATCCGAGTTTTTTCGTGGAGGCGTATCAACTTGCTAGACGCTTTTCTGGGGCAAAGCCTACGCTCATCGGCCCGTATACGTTTCTGGCGCTGTCTAAGCGTCAGGGTCAACCTCTTTCACCTGAGCAAATCGAAAGCGCTGCTGAGCAGCTTTTGCCGGCGTATGAGCAGCTCCTGAGGGCGCTTGTGGCAACTGGGGCGGATGCGATTTTCCTGCATGAGCCGGCCTTTGTGCTGGATGAGGTGCCGGTGCCACTCGTGGGCTATCTTTATCATGCTCTTCGGGAGCTTCCCCTGTATGTGCTGACCTATTATGAGGGCGTAGATTTTTATTCGAGGCTGGTAGAACTGCCGGTGCGAGGCCTAGCGCTAGATTTTGTTTCCAGCCCGCAAAACCGCAAATCGCTTGAGCAGTACGGATTTCCGGAGGATAAGGTCCTCATCGCGGGCCTTATCGATGGGCGAAACGTCTGGCGCGCCAATCTGGTCGAAAAAGCCCGGGAAGCCGAAGCGCTTAGCAAGCTCGCGAAAACGCTCTGGCTAGCGCCCAGTACGCCGCTGTCTTTCTTGCCAGTAACGGTCGCCCCTGAAACCCACCTGGAGCCGGTTGTGCGGGAAAGGCTTGCTTTTGCTTATGAAAAGCTAGAAGAGCTGAGCACCTTAGCGCAGGCTTTGCGTGGGGATTCCGCTGCCCAGGCGCGGGTCGAAGCCTCTGCCCAGCTATGGGCTGGTGCGCCGCTGGGCCTACATCCCCCTACGCGTGATCGGGTTCGGGCTCTCACGCCAGCCGATTTTCAGCGCGAAGCGCCTTATGCCCAGCGAGCAGCGCTACAAGCCGAGCAGCTGCAGCTGCCCCGCTTTCCAACCACCACCATCGGGTCTTTCCCCCAGACAGAAGACCTTCGGGCCCTGCGTAAAAGCTACCGAGAAGCCAAAATCACCAAGGCCGACTACGATCAGCGCATCCGTGAAAAGATAGCTGAGGTTATCCGCTATCAAGAAGAGCTCGGCCTCGATGTGCTCGTTCATGGCGAATTTGAGCGCAGCGACATGGTGGAGTACTTTGCGGAGCGGCTGGCGGGCTTTGCCATTACCCACCACGGTTGGGTACTTTCCTACGGGTCTCGGGTGTATCGGGCGCCCATCATCTACGGGGATGTGTGGCGGCCAGCGCCGATGACGGTCGAGGAAGCCAAATACGCCCAGTCGCTCACCAAAAAGCCGGTAAAGGGCATGCTCACCGGCCCCGTCACGATCTTAAACTGGAGTTATGCGCCGCCGCACACGTCCCGCGAGGAGGTGGCCTACCAAATTGCCCTGGCTATTTTGGACGAGGTTCGGGATCTGGAAGCAGCTGGCATTTCCATTATTCAGATTGACGAGCCGGCGTTTCGGGAGGGGGCTCCTCTCAAGCGCCGCGACTGGCCCACGTACTTCGGCTGGGCTGTGCGGGCCTTTCGCCTAGCGTCTAAAGCTAAGCCTCACACCCAAATCCACTCCCACATGTGCTACTCGGAGTTTGAGGGCATTCTCGAGCACATTCAGGCGATGGACTTTGACGTGGTCTCTATTGAAGCTTCCCGCAGCAAGGGCACCTTGGTGGAGGAGTTTCGGCGGCAGCCGGGCTGGGACCGTCAAATTGGGCTGGGGGTTTACGATATTCACTCGCCGGCGGTGCCCACGGTGGAGGAAGTGGGGGCAGTAATTGAAGCAGCTCGCCAAGCCCTGCCCGATAAGCTCCTTTGGGTCAATCCCGACTGCGGCCTCAAAACCCGCCTCTGGGAAGAGGTCACCCCAGCGCTAAAGAATATGGTGGCTGCTGCACAAGCAGCTCGCCTGCGGGTTCGCACCAGCTAGCTCGTTTTCTTCAGGAGGAAAGAAATTGGCGGCCAGCGCAAAAGCGCTGGCCGCCTGTGTTTTGAGCCTACGTTTTGTCCTACTCTATTGATCGCTTGGAGAGAGGTGTTTTAGCTTTTGCTCGTGACCTTGAAGGATGAGAGGCTGCACCTGCCGCCCTTCCCCCTTTGGGTCAACTACACCCTCTCTGGAGGCAACCTGCGGCTTTGCTGGGCCTGGGAAAATCCCGTAGCTCTCGTCTTTTCCATATACTTGGGGAATAAGGTACTTGCCGCGATGTTCGGGTGATTTTTCAAATTCTGTGGGCTTCCAGGCGTAGCGTATGTAGGGGTCATTTCGGGTACCTACCACCATCCAGGAGACCTTGACGTGGGGCTTGTCCGTGCGGATAACAAAACGGTTATTGTGAATTTCCTCCTCCACAATCACCTGGGCAAAAGCGCCGATGGGTTGTAGGTAGTAACTGGGATCACGGTTAAGGGCCTCGTAGTAAGCGGGGAGCTCCACGACAGCCCGTCCCTCGGCATCGGTTGTGACCACACCCCGGTAGATGTTGTAGGGTTCGGGCCCCTCAGCACAAGCGTGTAGGAGGTATTTATTTTCTGGGTCTAGGGGGTGGTCAATTAGGAAACCCTTACCATTTGTGGCTCCAAACCAGCCATTAGAATAAACCGCCCAATCATTCCAGCCGTTATTAGGATTGTAGCCCAAAACGCCCACACCCCAGATTGTACCTGTACTAGCTCCCCCTTTATTCATGTATCCTACTACTGAGTAGGCGTTTATACCCGTGCTGCCTGTCGTATTGTATTGCCCTTGAATAACGGTGGTATTATCGGTAGTGCCATCTACCTGTGCGAGAATACCAAAGGGCGGCGTGAGGCCACTTGACCCGCCCATGTGATAAGCGCTGATGGCTGTATTTGTAAAGTAGTTGACTACGTTTAAAGCATCATTCCTAAGGGTAGCCGAAAGAGTAGAGCCCCCGCGCTGACGGGTTATGAATACGCCTCCTGAAGCAACGTCCGTGGCACTTACTGTACCTAGATTGACGGCCCAAACGGCCCCTAATGAAGAGGCATTACCTACCTGCGCATAAACAGCATTGCCTTGTGGCTGGTTGGTAAAGGCCCTCACGCCATCTCCCCCGCCCGTCCAAGTCGTTGCTGTGTTTGCAAAATTGCCTGCCGGACCATCTGCATTTGTATTGATCCCAGCGACGCCTGCCCCTAAAGCCTGATTAGTAAGCCCCAAGACGCCAACGCCACTCGCTCCCGTGGCTTGACCATATACGCCCGTTCCATTTGCAATAGCAGAATAGCCATTAATGGCGTCGGGTGTGTTTGTCGTGGCAATGATTTCAAATTTATCTGTGGAAAAGACAGGAGTAGCAGCGCCGTCTACGTTGAAGATGTTGTTATTAGTGCCCGTTTCGGCGAGGGTGGTATTGCAGGTACTGGTTGGCGTAGTGGAGGTAAACTTAATAAAGCGATCGACGGTCGGGGTGGTACAGATGGGATTAGGAGCCCAGAGCGGAGTACCACCTGGTCCGATCATCAGGATAGAGCCAATGACGCCATTGGGTAGCCACAGTGGCGGCGTGCCCGCCCCCTGGGAGAGAAGCAGGTTGCCTACTGCGCCTGGAAAATTATTGGGCATCAAGGCCCCGTCAAACCGTAGATTTCCCGCTACATGCAGCCGTTCGGTCGGGGTAGCGGTCCCGATCCCGACATTTTGCGCAAGCCCTAAAACGCCCAATAAGGGCAACCTCCAAAAGGTTTTCATGGACAACATAACTCGAGATGTAATTGAGTCTACACAACAAATTTACTAAGAATTCCGGTGACTCAAGCAAGGGTTACGGGGGGATAGTACTTAGCGAGCCCGTTTTTTCTGCCGACGCTCTCGAGCGCGGCGCTCCCGACGAGAGAGCGGCATTTCCACAGGATATTCGCTGCTCTCCGTAGTAGAGGCGGTAACCGGTGCAGCCGCCATGATCTGTGAAGCGGTGCTGGTAAAGTAGTAGTCATCTCCAGCCTGGGCCGCCTTTAGACGCGATAGGTCTCGCTTAGGGGTGGCTCGTCGCTGCTGCGTCGTGGCCTGCTCCTGGTAGATCTCCATCCGCAGCAGCATGCCCAGGACTTGCTGGGCTAGCTGATCCAAAAGGGCTCGAAAGAGCTTGAAGGACTCTAGCTTGTACACGACGAGCGGGTCTTTTTGCTCATAGACGGCGTTTTGGACCGTATGCCGTAGCTCGTCCATTTGGCGCAGGTGATCGACCCAGAGCGCATCGATCTGACTCAGGGAGACCATCTTTTCGACCTCGGTAAAGACGGCCTCGCCTTGGGTCTCAAGGATCTGCTGGATGGATAGCACGATAGGTAGGCGCCGCTGCCCGTCTGTCGTAAAGTCAATCTGAAGCCACTCGATATGGGGCATCTCTTTGACAAGCTGCTGGATGTGGGTGTAAACGGTGCTACCAATGCGGTTACGCTTTTGTCGGTAATGAGCGTACACTTGATCGTAGAGGTGGGCGGTGATACGGCGGGGGTCGTAAGGGTCTAGTACCTCGGGAGGCAGTTCGGGCAGAAAGGCTAAATAGCGCAAGCATTCATGCTGGATGGCGGGGCCGTCCTCGGGTTGCCGATAGCGCTCCGTGATGCTGAGGAGTAGGTCTTGCAGCATGTTCGAAAGGTCGATGGATAGCCGGTCACCGAAGAGCGCATTTCGGCGGCGGCTGTAGATGGCGTTTCGCTGGTGGTTCATGACCTCATCGTACTCGAGGAGTCGCTTGCGGATGCCGAAGTTATTGCGCTCGACTTGGGTCTGGGCGTTGGTGATGATGCGGGTAACCATGGGGCCTTCGAGGGCCTCATCTTCTTTGATTTTGAGGCGCTGCACCCATTTACTCATGCGCTCATAGCCAAAGAGTCGGAGAAGGTCGTCTTCAAGCGAGGCGTAAAACTTAGACGAGCCGGGGTCGCCTTGGCGGCCGGCGCGGCCCCGTAGCTGGTTGTCGATGCGGCGGGCTTGGTGATGCTCGGTGCCGATGACGGCTAGGCCGCCAAGCTCGGCTACCCCGGGCCCGAGCTTGATGTCCGTACCGCGTCCGGCCATATTGGTAGCGATGGTCACGGCGCCTTTGAGGCCGGCTTGCGCCACGATTTCCGCCTCGCGCTCATGATGCTTGGCGTTGAGCACGTTATGGTGTATGTTTTGGAGCTTGAGCATGCGGCTCAGCAGCTCCGAGACCTCTACCGAGGTCGTACCGACCAGAACTGGACGACCCTGGGCATGGAGGGTCTTGATTTCTTCAATGACGGCGTTGTATTTGGCCCGCATGGTGGTGTAGAGGGTAGTGTGCTCGTCCTTTCGGATGCAAGGGCGATTGGTGGGGATGACGACGACGTCGAGCTTATAGATGTCGTAAAACTCCTTGGCCTCGGTTTCGGCGGTGCCCGTCATGCCGGCTAGCTTGTGGTACATGCGGAAAAAGTTTTGGAGGGTGACGGTGGCCCAGGTCTGGGTAGCGCCCTCAATGGCGACATTTTCTTTGGCTTCGATGGCCTGATGAAGGCCTTCGGAGTAGCGCCGCCCAGGCAGGATCCGTCCCGTATGCTCATCGACGATGAGAACCTGGCCATTCATGACGACGTAGTCGACATCCCGCTCGTAGAGCACAAAGGCCCGCAGAAGCTGCTGAATGGCGTGCAGACGCTCGGCTTTCTCGGCGTAGGAGCGGTAAAGGGCTTCTTTTTTCTCAATTTTTTGGGCAGGTGATAAGGTGGGGTCACCATCGATTTCGCTTAGGAGCGCGGTCAGGTCGGGGAGTACAAAGAGGTTCGGGTCCTCGCCATAAGCGGCGATGCGCTCTAGTCCCCGATCGGTCAGCTCGACGCTGTGATTTTTTTCATCCACGACGAAGAGAATGCCCTCGTCAACCTCGGGCATGCGGCGGGCGTTATCTTGGAGGTAAAAGGCTTCGGCCCGTTCGAGGATGGGGAGGACGCCCGGTTCGGCGAGGTATTTCAGAAATGGGCGGTATTTGGGGGTGGTGCGTTTGATGCGAAGGAGTAGCTTACCGGCCTCTTCGGGCTTAGTCTTATTTTGCTGGGCTAGGCGTCGGGCTTCATTTAGGAACTGCTGGGATTCGCGCCGCTGTTCATTGACGAGCTTTTCAATGAGGCTGCGGTGCTGCTGATAGAGGTGGTCATCGCTGTGCGCCGTAGGGCCCGAGATGATAAGCGGGGTTCTGGCTTCGTCGATGAGCACGGAGTCGACCTCGTCCACAATCGCATAATGATGTTCGCGCTGGACCATCTGGTCGGGGTCGGTCACCATATTGTCCCGCAGATAGTCAAAGCCGAATTCGTTATTGGTTCCATACGTAATGTCCGCTTGATAGGCTCGCTTACGCTCTGGGGAGTGCGGTGGGTAGTAGTCGATACAGTCTACAGACAGACCATGAAAAGCGAGGAGGGGGCCATTCCATTCGGCGTCGCGCTTGGCGAGGTAGTCATTGACCGTGACGATGTGCATGCCGAGCCCCGACAGGCCATTTAGATAAGCGGATAGGGTAGCGACGAGGGTTTTACCTTCGCCTGTGGCCATTTCTGCGATCTTGCCCTGGTGCAGGACGATCCCCCCCATCAGCTGGACATCGTAGTGGATCATGTTCCACTCGAGCTCATGGCCTCGGACTTTCCAGACATTAGGCCAGATGGCTTGGCCGTTTTCGATGCGGATGTGGCCGTAACGCTGGGCCATTTGATAATCCCAGTCAGTAGCAGGCACCGCGAGCTGCTTATTTTCAGCGAGGCGGCGAGCCGTCTCCCGTACGATGGCAAACCCCTTCGGTAAAAGCTGCCACAGAATGGCTTCCAAGGCTTTATTACGCTCCAGGCGCAGTTGGTCAAGCCGTTCGTAGAGGCGTGTCTGCTGGGCGATATTACCTTCCTTAATCAGGGTTTTGAGCTCTGCGCGCAGACGCTCCTCCTCCGCCCGAATGGGCGCTAAATGCTTCTGTATCGTCTCTCGCAAGCGAGAGGTTTCCTCGCGCAGAGCCTGGTCAGAAAGGTCACGAAGGGCAGCATATTCGCGATTGATCTCCTGAACGGTGGGTCGAAGCCGGCTAATATCACGTTCTCGCTTGGTGCCAAAGAGGCGAACCAGCCACTGAAGCATAACTTAGCAAAGGTACGCGAAAAAAGTGCTATCGGGGCTTAGCGAGGCGCCGCCAACGCTGAACTACTTCCCGGCGCCAGAAGAGCCGCAAGGGCCAGAAGGTTGGCTTTTTTCGGGGCAGTTGGATTTCGATCGTGGTACCGCGTGGGGAGCTATTTCGTACGAAGATGGCCCCGTGGTGGTAGATTTCGACGATGCGGCGCGCCAGGGCTAGACCGATGCCCCAGCCTCGGCGTTTGGTGGTATAACCCGCGCGAAAGATGGCCTCCCAAGCCTTGGGGGGTATCCCGCGGCCTGTGTCTTGGACTTGGACCGCCGCCCCATCCGGCCGGGCTATCGCCCGTAACGTAATCTGACCCCCTTCGGGCGGCAGCGCATCCAGGCTATTGCGAACGAGATTCTCTAGCACCCAACGCAGCATGGTACGGTTGTAGGGCACTGTCAGCGGTTCTGGCGCAGTCTCTACTTTGATAGTGATTCGCGCAGGTAGGCGTGTGCTAAAGTAAGTCTGCGTCTCTAGGAGGAGGAAATTCAAATCACCGGGTGTAAGCTTGGGAGGTGCTCCAATCTTGGAGAAGCGGTCGACTACCTCTTCTATCCGCTGGACGTCTTTTTTGAGGGTGGGAAGGATGGTAGCCAGTAGGGTGGGGTCCGACTCTAGGAGTTCGATACTGCCGACCAGGCCGGAGAGCGGTGTGCCGAGCTGATGGGCTGCTTCGCGGGTCAGGCCGACCCAGAGACGCTCCTGCCGATAACGGGCCGCTACATAGACCACCAGCACCCAAACGAGCCCTACACTGACCAGCACGAGGGTGCTCAGCAGGGGCACCAACCTAAGCCGTCTCAATGACAAGGGCTCTCCGTAATAGATCCAGATGGGGGATGCCTTGGGGTGATAAATGATTTCGACTGGCGGAAAGCTAACCGTATCGGCATCTAAATGGTCTAAAGCTTCCGCCAGGGTAAGGGCTTGCTTAGTGGGGAGATCAAGGCTTTCGGTTAGATTATGGAAAAGTAGCCGGCCCTTCTCGTCTACAGCGACCATTGGCGTGAGGAGCAGGGGGCTACCCGTACGGGGGTCTGGCAAGAAATACTCCCAAAAGAAGGGGGGGATACACTCTTCAGGCGCCGAGGCCATGTACTGGAGAGCTTGGGCATAAAACCGTAAGAGCCGCTGCTGCTGACTTAGGAGGCGGCGGGAGAGGTGACGAGTATACAGAAAGCTAGCAACGATCCCTAAGCCTACCGCCATTATGAGGACTAGAAGCCAACGAAGGCGCATTTACTCCTCGAGGCGGCAGGTCGCAAAGGGTTGGGGGGCGTTGTTGAGCCGTAGCAGATACTGCGAGCAGGCATCAATCCGAAAGAACCGTCGAGCTGTATTGGTCGCCCCAAAGACACCCAGGCCATTCTGAACGTTGGTATACTCGGGCTTGACGGTGGTAAAGTCGGTCGTGGCCGGGTCATTCACACGCAGATAGTTATAAAGCGCTGTGTCGAGGGCGGTCAGCTCCAATTGCCACGCTTGGCTAAGGGCCGCCGTGTCGTAGACGTACTGGACCCCTGACTCTTGCAGGTTTGCATAGGCGGTGTAGAAAAGTTCTCTTTCTGCTACCTGATAGCGGTTGTACGCACTAGCCCCCTGTAGGAGACGATAGGGGCCGATTGGCAGAGTGCGCTGGACCGTATCGCCCGGTACGCGAACAGCACCATACCGGAAGACTACCCGCAGCTCATAAGCAGGCGTTCGAATGGGAGCGCTGAGATTAGCTTGGGGATAAAACTCCACGAAATAACGCTGTTGGAGGTTCCAGGTAGGATACGCATACTGATTACCAGAGAGCGGGATGAGCGTCTCCGGTTTGGCGATATAAGGCTGAGGGGGGATGAGAGTACTAGCCTGGACATTCAGTGTAGAGTCGTCTGGTACGGAGACCTGGAGGGTGTAGCGACGACCGCCCTGCGGACGTAAGGAAAAGCGGTAAACCACCTGTACCGGGTAAAAAGGCGTTTGGGGATTTTTGAGTAAGGTTTCCGGGGTGCCTAGCCAGGTGGTTTGGCCATCGGTGATGGTCACATGGGCGGCCACATTGAGGTCTTTCCGGGCCGCATAAGCCATGGCATCCTCCCGCGTTACAAAGAGACGGCCTAAGCGGATGTACTGAACCGAGTCTTCGCTTCGTAAGATTCCATACACAACAAGCCGTTCCCGAGCTTCGGGCGCCACCAGATCTACTTCGACCTTACAGCTGGATAATATCCAAATCAGAATGAAAACTATGTTGTATCTTTGCTCACGTACCACCAAAGCAAATGTACAAACCTAAGGCGATAACGCTTTTGTCAGTGCAACAGAAGCTGGTGGAGACATGGGGGCGGCTGGCCTATGCATGGGGAGTACCGCCGACCATGGCCCAGATTTTTGCGCTGCTGTATGTATATCCAGAACCGCTTGATAGCGACACCATCCTGGTAACGCTTCAAATCAGCCGTGGTAATGTAAGCATCAACCTGCGTAAGCTCTTAGAGTGGGAGCTCATCCATAAGATAGATATGCCTGGCACCAAGCGGGCATTTTACACAGCGGAGCGTGACATCTGGGTCATTGCCGCTAACATCATTCGAAACCGCTTCGAACGGGAAATCGGGCCGATTCGTCAGCTTTTAGATAAAATCGAGCAGGAACCCCAAGCGGCACAGGATTCGCACTTACGAGAGAGCCTACGTGAAATTCGTCAGGTCGTTGAATTGCTCACGCGTGTCACCGAATTTGCGCTTCCCATTCTCATGACCGCAGACCGACTTCGCGTTGAAAAGATTCTAGATAACTGGCAGCGTCGTCGCCCTAAGGATGGTAGAGGTTCTTTATAGGGACGAATTCCTAGTCGCCGTATACAAGCCGGCTGGCATATTAGCTTTGCCGGAGCGCCAAGGCAGTTGCGGCGATGACGTGCTGGCCTGGCTCCAAAAGCATATTCATCCGAAAGCCCAGTTATTACACCGCCTGGACAGACCTACTAGTGGTATCTTACTTGCCACCTGGGACCCGTTGGTTTTTCGACAGATTTATGCGCAGTTTGCCAACCACACCGTCGAAAAGAAATACTGGGCTCTTGTGCATGGCGCAGTGCAATTTGAAAGGGCTGAGTTGCAAGTGCCCATCTCCCCGCAAAAGCGTCGGGCGGATCCCTTTTCTGGTAAGCCTGCTTTGACCTTGGCTCAGACTATTGAGGCCTTTCGTCAACATACGCTCGTTTTGTGTAGGCCGATAACCGGCCGGCCCCATCAAGTGCGTATTCACCTCGCTTATTACGGATATCCTATTGTCAATGACACCAGGCATGGCGGGCAGCCTCTCTATTTATCGCAGGTTCATCTGCGTTACAAGCCGGACAAGCGCTATCCAGAGCGTCCGCTTCATCCCCCTGACGTTATCTTTTTGCATGCGGGCTCCTTGGCTTTTGCGCACCCAGGGCTAGGTAAGACCTTGACTTTGGAGGGTAAAGCGCCCAAACATTTCGAAGTGGCTCTCAGACAACTCCGCCGGTACAGCGCGGTTTCCTCCTAAAAGGTGTATTTTTGCCTTAGTGTCAAGGGCGTGGCGATTTTTGCCGTCATCACTACTGCTTAGTCTAAGCTGGGCGCAGGTTGGTGCTTTCGGCCAGTGGGGTGGGCATACGAGCAAAAATGACCTTACAGCCCGAGCCGAAGTATGGACCCGCTTCTATGCCATTTATGGGGCAGGCATTCGCTTTTTACCAGAGCGCCGACTAGAGCCGCAGATCATATGGAACGGAGGCCAGTTTATTAGTCAAGACCGAAGCCAAGGCCGTTATGCTCGTACCCAATGGAGCGCAATTGGGGTATCCTTGCGGGCTCGACCGCTCAAAGGCGATGTTTCACCGTATGCCCAGCTAGGCTTTCACCGTTTTTCTATTGGGGTTCGGGATCGAGAGGGGCGCACAATACCCGGTATCCCAAGCCAGCAGGGCGTCAATGGCCTCAGCTGGGGGCTTGGCCTCGTCCTGCGCATTATAGAGGGAGTAGAATGGGGGGTAGGGTACTCCCGTTACCGTCCCCAGACAACCCGGCTCGAAGGCTTAGCAGGCCCTGCTAAAGACCGCATAGAAGCCATCTCTACTGAGCTCACCGTTTATTTTCCTGAAAAGAATCAAACCAAAAGCCGTTTCTAATGACTCAAGAACCGAGTGGCGTTTTCGACATGCTAGGACCGATTATGGTGGGGCCTAGCAGTTCTCATACCGCTGGCGTGGTGCGGATCGCCCGTGTGCTGCATCAGCTCCTAGAGGGGCCTCCTGAAGAGGTGAAGGTGAGCTTTTACAATTCCTTTGCCACGACATACCGGGGGCATGGTAGTGACAAAGCGGTCTTAGGTGGGCTCTTAGGGTGGGCACCGGATGACCTTCGTCTGCGGGAAGCGTATGCGCACGCCGAAGCAGCCGGTCTCGCTTATCACTTCGAAGCGGTCATTAGCTCGGCTAAGGCGCATCCCAATACCATCCGAATCCAAGCCCACCGTGGAGAGCGCCTCCATGAGATCGAAGGCATATCACGGGGAGGTGGTCTTATTAGCATTCTTAGCGTAGACAACCTCCATACAAACTTTACGGGTCAGTTGCCTACGCTCCTCGTTTGGGCCAAGGATATACCGGGGAGTGTAGCCTTCCTGGCGGCTATTTTGGCATATGACCGGGTGAATATCGCCACGCTGACCGTGAGCCGCCGAGCTAAGGAGGACCTGGCGCTGCAAGTGTATGAGCTAGATGAGCCGCTTCGGACCGAGAGCCTCACGTATATTCGCAGCTTAGGCTGGATAAGTCGAGCCTCCTTGTTAGAGCCTGTTTAAAAGCGGAGTGGCTTAGGGGCTAGCATCCAGCGTAGACTGCCTAAGGCCGCCCACGCCTTCGAGCCGCGCCAATGGCTTTCTATTTCCAGATACAAGGGTTGTAAAAACGGTTGCCAAGTTAGGCGTGCTTGGGCCAAGCGCCTTTCGACCCTAGACCCCTGCAGAAGGCGATTCCCAAAAGCCTGCACAAACGTGATATCGCTTATGAAAGGGCTACTTCCCCAGTTCTGCGCGGGTGTATTGAGGCCCTGAGCAAGCAGAAAAACTCGCCCCTCCAGCGTGAGACCTCGTACAGGTTGATAACGCAGCCCCGCGTTCAGTTCTCGTAGGTTGGCGCCGTATGGGTGGGCCAAAAATTGCCCGTAATGGGTCCAAGCCACACTGACATTCGAATGGCTGTAGGTGTATGGCTGAACCTGATTGTACTCCAGGCTCAAATCCAGCGTAGGCAGCAGAAGGTCATAGGCCTTGAGCCCTAGTTGGAACGCATATTTATTAGCCCACCAGCCGCGACCTTCCCGCCGCCTAGAGAAATTGTAGTCATCGATAGCGAGCTGGCCATAAAGCTGAAGCCGGCGCAAGATATTAGCACGACCAAAGAGCCCTAGCATGCCGTTATCGGGGCTACCTAGATACTGCTCGACGGCTCGGTAAAAGATCACCGGTATAAAGTAAGTCAGCTCTAGGCCGCGGCGGCCCGTGGGCGTCCAGGGGCTGTACATGACCGCTTCAAAAACGCCCACGCTCACCCCACGCAGGGGTCGCCATATCAGTTGATGCATGGTGAGATACTTGCGGGGTTGGTCGCCCCAGGTGTCTGGCTTATTTGGAATAAAGTCGACTAGCTGTGCAAAGAAGTTATGATACTCCCAGCGCCCCAGCCGCGTCCGTACGTGGAGATACACGTACTCGGGCACGTAATCGCTCAAGAATAAACTTTGAAACCCAGGCCCCCAGAAGCCCTTATCCCGACCAAATTTTGCTCGCACCGCCGAAACGGGCGAGTAGGTGATATAGCCCCGGCTATTGAGATAGTCAAAAACGCCGCTTGGGCTGCGCTTGATGAAAGCTTCTCCCCACAAAGTCTGGTAGGTATTGTACCGATCGGCGACGAAAAAAGGCGGACGGGCTTGTGTTTCTAATAGGTCCGCGTAAATACCAACCTTACGACCTAAGCGAACCCTCAGGTAGGCCCCACGGGTATTTTGGTACAGGAGTTGACCTGCCGTATCGCGGCCAGCACTTAGCTGTAGCAGGGGCCCTATGAAAAGCTGTCCCCAACTGGTTTGTGCTGTGAAGAGGTCACGCCGATTTGGAAAGGCAAAGCGCGCTTTTCCGGAGCGAGCCGGTAAGCTGTCTTCGAGACTAAACGTCAAGCGGTCGTAACGGGCCTTGTCGAGCGGATGAAGGCGGCTCGTGTCTAAGTGCCTGAGCAGGTATCGAACTTCTTCCCGGGCCCATGGGCGCGTCTCCACGGGTAATATCGTATCCCATAACCCTAAGACATCCCAGCGCTCTAAAAGTGGATAGGCTTCGTGACCGATTAGAAGGTCTGCATCTTGCGCCCAACTCCAGGTGAGCACACTGAGAAATAACCACCGCCGGCGCACCTGGCAAAGATGCGGGATTTTTAGCGTGACTTGAGGAACGCCAGTGATCGGATTATCTCTGCGCTGAAGGTGCTCACTTTGCCAGTTTGTCCCATAAGATATATTATGTTAGATTTTTTCTGTAACTTTATGCGGCAGTCTTCTGCTCTGCTGAAAATGAAAAGCGGCGAAGCTAGAAGCCTCGCCGCCTTCTTCTGCAGGCGTATAGCCCAAGCCCACTTTACATAGTCTCGTAGCTGTGCTGCATGCTTTCTTCGAGGTATGGATGACGCTGCGGCATCAGGTAAGGCGCTTTTTCAAGAGAACGACCTAACCACCACAGGTAGCCAGCCCAGGTAACTAGATAAAATCCGATTTCCATAGGACCCAAGCCGCCAGCCTTCCCGGCCACTGAGGGCATCACCACCATAAAGCTATCTAGCCAGTGCGTAAACATCAAGACCGCTGTGACTACGGCCAGCCAACCCAAGCTCCGCTTAATGCTGGCACTCATCAGGCCTAGCAAAGGGAATAAAAAGTTTAGCACGAGTGTCACGAAAAAGATCGGTACATATTGCGGATTTACATGGGCACGAACCCGCTCATAGAACCAGAAAGTCTCTTCGGGGATATTCGCATACCAAATAAGCATAAACTGACCGTAGAAGATGTACGTCCAGAAGATGCTAAAGGCGAAAACAAATTTGCCTAGGTCGTGCATGTGGCTTTCGGTTACACCGGATAAAAAGCCACGAAGCTTTAGTAAGGCGGCTGAAAAGGTGATAAAGCAGATTGTCGTAATCCACAAGTTAGCAAAATTGTACACCGCAAACATGGTGCTAAACCAATGCGGCGATGTGCTCATGAGCCAATCCCAGCTAGCCACAGACCAGCTGAGCGCAAAGAAGACAATAAATCCGCCTGCCAGCCGCCGTAGCGTGTGAAAGTGTCGAATATCTCCCGTTTGATCCAGCGCTTCCCAGGCTCGGCGAAAGCCCCGCCAAAACAAAAACCACCCGCCTAAAATAATCACGAGTCGTGCGATGAAGAAAGGAAGATTGAGATAGCCGCTCTTGTGCTGTAGAATCTCATCTTTTGCCACAACATCGCTGTGAGTCCACTCATACAATACGCTAGACAGCCCTACCGTGACAGCTACCATCCCGATAATCCCAATTGGTAGAAACTTGCTCATGGTTTGGGGTATGCGCTGCAGCATCACATACCAGCCGGCATTGGCTGCATAGCCAACCGCCAAAAAGAATACCGATAAAATCGAAATGCCCAGCACGTACATGCTGGAAATGAGTAGGTTGGCAGAGAGCCGCTTGAGCCAAGGGGCTACATGATGATGCGCCTCACCGGCGACCTCGCTATGAGCCTCTCCCCCACCCACCGTGAAAAACCCCACCAATACTAAGAGGAGCCCTACCCCTACTAAAATCTTGAGCCAATTTTGCCAATCTTTCGGAAAGACAAAGCGTTCTTTCCAGTTTACGTTGATTTCATGCGAGTGATGTGCCATAAGTGCTAATTATTTTGCAGGATTTTGTGTGGGTTGTTCTGCCGCTAAGCCGGCTGCTCGGAGTTGCTGCACATAGAGGATAACTTGCCACCGCTCTTGCGGAGAGAGCTGCGACGCATGGGAACCCATGAGATTTTTACCATAAGTGATGGAGTGAAACATCTTCCCTTCGGGAAGGTCTTTGAGCTGGGCACTGTAGTAAGCAGGTGGAGGAGGAAATTTACCCGCTTGAACGATGGATCCTTGTCCATCGCCTTTCTCGCCGTGGCAGTGGATGCAATAGAGCTCGTAGAGGCGCTTTCCTTCTGCTAGATTCTCAGGCGTCGCCGGTAGCGGATTTTTGAGCTTTTGGCCGGCTGCTTCATACCCTTCGTTGGTGTTTGGGAAAGGATAGACATAATCCGCTTTTCCTCGGGCTACCGTGCCGGCTACGGGCTCCACCGAGTGCTTTCCGTCCGGGAGATAGGGATAGTAGTCTGTCTGGGAGTAAGGCTCTAAAGGAATGGAGTGGTACATTTGGGGAGCGTATTCCACGCCTGTGTCGCGGGGGTCTGATTTGGCAGCACAGCCCCACATCCACAGGGCTAAGCTTATCGTCAGTAGTATGCGCATCATAATCACAATTCGACGATTTGGGTTTCGGAAACGCCCGTTTGCGTTAGCATGCGCTTGGCATCGTCCCATTTGGCTGGGTCGGCAATCGCCACGACAAAATGGTCATCAGTCTGACGAGGGTGATATGTTCGCGCTTTTTGGCCTGGGTACAGACGGTTCACCACTAGATAAGAAAGAAACATAAGGACCCCGGCAAATAAAACAGTTAGCTCGAAGGTGACGGGAATAAAGCTAGGAAAAGGCAGGTGTGATTTGCCCCCGATATTGACAGGCCAGTCAATGGTGTACATATAAATCTGCATGCTAAGCGCAGTGAGCGTTCCCAAAGCGCCATAAACAAACGCAGCATCTGGCAAGCGAGACTTACGGAGGTGCAGAGTCGAGTCAAGCCCATGGACTGGAAAGGGTGTGCATACGTCATGAATGGGCACGCCCTGTTTCTGAAGCGCTGCAATCCCTTGCAGTAGCTTCTCTTCGTCATCGTAAGCCCCAACTAAATATTTAGCCATAAGACGTGTGATTTTTAGGATTTAGGTTCATCTGGATGCAGGGCGGGTGAAAGCGCCTCACTAGGGGCAGCGGCTTTCTTTTGCGTAAGGTAGGCCTCGTAACTCAGCCCCACATACTGATCACCTGAGGTCTTCAAGATACTTTTCGTTTCGGCTGCGGCTATCACAGGTAAAAACCGAGCAAATAACAGGTAGAGTGTCAGGAAGAGCCCGATTGTGCCTACAAATATCGTCACCTCCACCCAGGTCGGTGTGTACATGCGCCAGGACGAAGTAAGAAAGTCACGGTGTAAAGAGGTGACGATAATCACAAATCGTTCGAACCACATGCCGATATTGACAAAGATTGAGATCACGAATACAAACCACGGACTACGACGAAGCTTTTTAAACCAAAAAACCTGAGGAATGAAAAGATTGCAGCTTACCATAGCCCAGTAGGACCACCAATAAGGACCGAAAGCTCGGTTGAGAAAGATGTACCGTTCCCAATAAGAACCTGAGTACCAGGCGATGAAAAACTCCGTGGCGTATGCAAAGCCTACCATCATGCCGGTTGCCAGGGTGACCTTGGCCATGGCGTCGATGTGCTCCAAGGTGATATAGTCTTTGAGGTTGAGGACTTCGCGCGTGATGATCATGAGGGTAAGCACCATGCCAAAGCCAGAAAAGATAGCCCCCGCCACGAAGTAAGGTGGGAAGATGGTCGTATGCCATCCCGGTAAGATTGACGTAGCAAAGTCGAAGCTTACGATGGAGTGTACGGACAAGACAAGCGGCGTGGAGAGCCCGGCCAGTACCAGGGAGACAGCTTCGAAGCGCTGCCACTGCTTGGCGCTGCCAGTCCAGCCGAAGGACAAAATGCCGTAGGCCCATCGAGCAAACGACCCAGGCTTGGCTCGGTCACGAACCATTGCTAGGTCCGGAATCAAACCCGTGTACCAGAAAAGCAGTGAGATGGTAAAGTAGGTACTAATTGCAAAAACGTCCCACAGAAGCGGGGAGTTGAAGTTGACCCATAGGGAGCCGTGGGTATTGGGCAGGGGTAGAAACCAGAAAGCAAGCCAGGGCCGCCCCATGTGGATGATGGGAAAGAGCCCGGCACAAATCACGGCGAAGATGGTCATGGCCTCAGCCGCGCGGTTGATAGCCATGCGCCACCGCTGCCGAAATAGGAGCAGAATAGCGGAGATCAGCGTACCCGCATGCCCGATCCCAATCCAAAAAACGAAGTTGGTGATGTCAAAGGCCCAACCAACGGTTTTGTTGAGTCCCCAGGTACCGATGCCTACAAATAACGTGTAAGTGATAGCAGCAAAGCCGGCAAACATCACCAGCGCGGTAAAGGCGGTTGTGAGATACCACTTCCAGCTGGCGGGGCCCAGGATAGGAGTCGTGATGTCGTCCGTGATTTGCTTATACGTTTTGCGCCCGAGAATGAGCGGCTCTCGAATCGGACTCTCGTACATAGGCTATGCGGTTTGTGTTTGTTGGATTTCAGCGTTGCGAACTTTGACCATGTAACGAATGGAGGGACGCACATTCAGTTCTGAAAGAGCATAGTATCCACGCGGTTCCTCCATGAGTTTAGAGACCCGAGCGTTGGGATCATTCAGATCGCCAAAGACAATCGCGCCGGTCGGGCAAGCCTGCTGACAAGCCGTTTGCACTTCCCCATCTCGCAGCGGTCGCCCTTGCTTTTTGGCTTCCAGCTTGCCGGCTTGGATGCGCTGTACGCAGAAACTGCACTTCTCCATGACGCCCCGCGCCCGAACGGTCACATCCGGGTTAAGCACCATTCGCCCTAGCTCATCCACCGGATTGAAAGCCCAATTCTCAGCGTTAGTATAATCAAACCAGTTGAAGCGGCGAACTTTGTAAGGGCAGTTGTTGGCGCAGTAGCGCGTACCGACGCAGCGGTTGTACACCTGCTGATTGAGTCCTTCAGAGCTATGCGCGATAGCCAGCACGGGACAGACGGTTTCACAAGGCGCATTATCACAGTGCTGGCACAGCATCGGCATAAAGAAAGCCCGCGGAAAGTCCTCTGCTGGCTTAGCTGGAAACTCCTCTGCTTTGCCGGTGTGGCCAGCCGCCGAGGTAAAGTAGCGGTCGATTCGAATCCAGTGTAGGTCACGGCCGCGCCGAATTTCATCACGACCTACGACTGGAATGTTGTTTTCTGATATACACGCCACCACGCAGCTGGCACAGCCTGTACAGGTATTGAGATCGATAGCCATGCCCCATCGATGGCCGGGCATGGGGTGTTCTTTCCACCAGAGGGAGATCAGGTGGTGCTCTTCGTGGTTACCGGCTTTAGGGTCTCTCTGATAGTCTGAGAGGGAGGCTTCCCGGACGTATTCTCGCCCTCCGTAGGTCTCCCACTGTTGGAGGCGGGCTAGCTCATACACTTCCCCGGTCTTGGCGAGCGAGACGCCAGGCTGGGTGAAGCAGCGATAGGTTTCCCTGCGTTGAAAGAGTGGATAAGCATTTTGACCAACGCCGACTGCTGCGCGTCCACCGGCGGTGCGGCCGTATCCTACAGCAAGGCCCACTGTATTGGGCGCAGTGCCTGGTAGCACGTAAACAGGTAGCTTGAGCTGCTTTTCGCCGAGGGAAAGCTTTACCACGTCGTTGGACGCTACACCCAGCTGCCGAGCTAGCACCGGGGAAATGACGACGTAATTATCCCAGGAGACGCGAGAGACGGGATCCGGCACTTCCTGCAGCCAGGGGTTACCGGCTTGGGTGCCGTCTCCGACAGTGACTTTTTCATAGAGCTGGAGGGCAAGGCCCTCTGGCGCACTTGTAGGGAGTTGGGAAGCCCACTTTCCGGGATCCCACTGCGCCTTAGGCTGAGTAGCGGCAAAGGCTGACATAACTACGACGCCTTGCTCTAAGGCTCGGATCCAGAAGGCTTCCGCTGTATCAGTTGGAAGTGTGGCGTCTCCTTGGGGCCAGAATGCCTGCACCTTCCCGCTTTGAAGCGCTTTTAGGTAGTTGACATAGGCGGGGAATACTTGCTTTTCCCAGAAGGCTTTTAGGTAGTCCAGATGCGATTCCGTACGGCCGAGCCAGGCTAGAAAAATTTCAGCGAGAGCCTTAGTAGAGAAAATAGGGTGAATGGTAGGCTGCTGCAAGGTGTACAGACCGGTGTAAGGTTGGGCATCGCCCCAGCTTTCGAGGTAGTGGCTTTCTGCTAAGACATACTTGCAGGCAGCAGCGGTTTCATGCGCATGGCTGTGAATCGCAATGGTGGTAGCTACCTTTTGCAGAGCCTCTCGTAGACGCTCGGCCTCGGGTGCATCGTAAAGGGGATTAACCTGGTGAAAGATAACCGCGCCGACCTTGTCGTTCTCGAGATCATTGAGGAAGCTAAGCCAGGCATTTTCGCGGGCTTGTCTGAGGTGACAGGCCGGGTCTACAAAGAGGGTTTGACCATAGTTACCTAGGAGGAGGTTGATCCCAGCGATAACAGCCTGAACTGGAGGCAGGTGTGAACCGCAGACAACTAGACTTTTTCCGCGCGCTTCCCAGAGCTTATCAGCGGCCAGTGCGATGGCTTGATCCGGAGTATCCCAGCGTACGTCATGAATGGGCGTAGCCCCTGCCTTTTCAGCCAGGTGATTGTACAGGCTAATCACTGCTAACGGGAGGGCAGTGGCATCTACAGCGATGCGCCGGTCGGCACTCAGGCCCGTGGTAGTAGGAATGGCTTCAAACTGGAGGTGTAAGGACATGGCATTGCGCCCTTCATACAGAGAGCGCTTTTGAGCCCAGGCCCGTGCGAAAGTGGTCGGATCAATCCAAGTTCCCAGAAAGTCCGCGCCAAAGCTTACAATGACCTCTGCAGCGTCAAATCGATAAGTGGGCAGGACTGCTTTACCAAAGATAGCTTCATGGGCAGATAGGATGCCATCGTAGGGATTAGCTTCGTAGACGAGGTGCTGCGCCGTCGAGAAGGCTTTTTTCCAAGCTTCGATGAGGGCCTGCAGGCTGGGACTGATCACGGGTGGTGTGACCAGATAAATGGCTTTGCCAGCGGTAGCGGCTGCCTTGAGCTCGTTGGCTAGCGGCTCGAGTACGGCGTTCCAGTCAACCGCCTTTCCATCGATTAGGGGCTTTTGGAGGCGAGTATGGTCATACAAGGATAAGATAGAGGCTTGACCTCGGGGATGCGTACCGCCTTGCGTGGGCAGATAAGAGGGATTCCCTTCAATCTTGACGGGTCGCCCATCCCGTACCTTCGCTAAAACCGCCTGAAAAACCTGCCCGTCAAAAAACGTCGTAGCGTAATAGTTAGGGATAGAGGGGATGAGCTCTGCTGGCTTCTTGACGTAAGGTAGTGCGTATTTGACGGGAGTTTTTTCGCAGGCAGCGAGAACTGCCGCGCTGACCGATATGCCACACCACTTTAGAAAATCGCGCCGCGTGGTGGAGAAGCCCTCCGAAAATAGGGCTTCGACAGGGATGTCTTTATCGTGATCGTGCATGGCCATAGTTTAGTAGTGACATTTGGAACATTCTAGACCGCCGAGCTGCTCGACTGTGACCGTTTTTTCCTTGAGGGCTTGATGGAGCCGCTCGTAGTATGGATTGGTCGTGAGGTCTACTTTCGTTTGCCGATGGCAGTTGATGCACCACCCCATGCTAAGGTCGTTGTATTGATAGACCTCTTCCATTTCTTCGACGGGCCCATGACAGGTTTGGCAGGCAATGCCGCCCACCTTTACGTGTTGCGCATGGTTGAAGTACACGAGGTCCGGCAGGTTGTGAATGCGCACCCACTCAATGGGCTTGCCTTGTTCCCAAGAGGCTAAAATCTTGCCGATTTCCTTGGTGCCATAGCGGGATCCTTCCTGAATGTAGGTATGGCAGTTCATGCATATATTGGTGGAGGGGATAGTCGCGGATTTGCCTTTTTCGACGCCTACGTGGCAGTACTGACAAGCTATCTTGTACTCACCAGCGTGAGTTTTATGCGAAAAGGCGATGGGCTGGACGGGCTGATACCCTTTATGAAGACCTACTGAGCGCGCTTTCACCGTGGTAGCACTCACCCACCACAGAAAGCCTACGAGTACGATGGTTGCAATAAAGCGCTTAGAGCGGAGAAGCTCACCGAGACGAGTAGTCCAGGAGATGGCTGGTGCGCTTTGCGTTTCGGCTTCTGGGCGTAGCACTCGATTTAGGGCCAAGACGGTCACTAAGAGGGCGGCTGATATCGCACCTAAAGCAAGCACCAAGACCCACAAAATGGTGCTGGAAGTGCCGGCACCACCCGCTGCGGCGGCGCTACCAGCTGTCCCTTCCCCGGAGGCGGCTCCTGTGCTGCTGGCTGCTTTGGCCAAGGCCTCGGTCTCTGCTTTGATATAACCTAAGATCGCTTTTATCTCACCTTCTGAAAGACCTGTAAAGGCTGTCATCACGCTGCGGTTATACTCCTCATACAGCTTTTTAGCATAGGCCGAGTTTTCGAAGTTTCCATTGATGTAAGCTTGAGAATTTTGGATGAACTTCACCATCTCAGCTTCATCGTTGCCCCAGCGCTCGTGAGCACCCTTGAGGGCAGGGCCTACGACTCGGCGATTGACGGCATGACACGAGGCGCAGTTTGCTTGAAAGAGGGCCTTCCCATCTTGGGCCCACACGGTTCCTATTAGCAGAATCGCTAGCCAGCAGCTTCGCATAAGCAGTTTCATTTGCTTGTGAAAAACGCACGGCAAAGGTAGCAAAGTTCCATTATATGCAAGGGGGGGTAGTTTCCCACATGGCTCAGACAGGGCTCAGGATGCTGTGGCAAAGTGCGGGTCGAATTGTGGATTTGCTGCTACTTTGGGTGCATGCTATGGCTGGTATGGCTCCAATTGGGGCCGATTTTAGGTTCAGGGGGTCAAATAGCATCGGATCTGCGCGTGTGGAGCGGCCAAGGTACCCAGGTTTGGGTAGGCTACCGAGCTCATCGCAAAGGGCAGACCCATTTGTATATTCATCACCTGGATACGGCTGGTGTGAGTACCACCCCCCTTAGTGGCTGGAGCCTTACGGCGGGCGAAGGGGGAGATGTGCAAATCTGGGATGGTCTAGTGGGGGGTGATGGCCAGTTTTATGGGGCGGCTGACTTGGGAGATAAAATTTTGCTTTTTAGCCTTTCACCGGCGGGTTTGTGGGGGTGGCGTCACGAGCAGCCTTACCGCCTCCGGCCGGTACAGCTTCGGGTATTGCCTGGGAACCCTGGGGGCTTGGTGCTGGGGCTTCTTAGTGAGACGCATTTAGAGATACAAGTTTGGACCCAAGCCGGCGAAAAAGTAGCCACCTGGCAAGTAGCTGACTCCGTAGCCCCTAAGCGTCATCTTCAGCTTTTACCTGGTGGACCCGAAGGCTTTTGGGTTTTATGGGAAAGCTTTTTCCAAAATAGCTGGCGAATCTTGGCTCAGAAGCTTAGCTGGCGGGCAGAAGCCCTCGCGCCTTTGCAAACGCTCTCTGGGTTACCTCATACCATCTATCACACGTTTTACCTAGAGGATGGCTATGGCGGCTTTTTTTGCGGCTTATGAGAGCTCGGACCTCCAAAGCAGTGGGAAAGACTTGTACCTGGTGCGTTACAATCGTAATGCGCAGAAAGTTTATGAGGTGCCCTTGTGTTTAGAGGCTGGCGACCAGCAGCGTCCCGTCCTTTATAAGCGCGGCACCGAATTGCTGGTCATCTGGGAAGATAGTCGCCGACAAGACTGGGATATTTACTACCAGCGCCTGGATATTGCGACAGGCAAGCGGCTCCTAGCCCCAGCTGGCAAAGCGCTCGTCGAGCTGCCTGGGCCTCAGCTCAATCCCCAATTGGTGCTGGATTACTTCCAAAACGAGGCGGTCGTAATCTGGGAAGATAAACGGCGTTTAGAGCCCGATTTATACTTTCAGCGGATCAACGCAGAAGGTCAGGGCCTCTGGGCATTTGAGGGGCGAGCCCTTGTCGTGGCTCCCCATGCCCAGCATCACCTTTGCGTCGCTGCGCAAGATTTCCGCACTTTTTGGGTGGCTTACCTCGAAGAGCAGCCGCTAAAGGGAACGTATCCCCATTTGCTCTATGTCACCACCGATGGCGAAGTCAAGCGCAGGCTACCGCTCTACGGCAGTGAGCAGGCCATCGTCCCCCCCAAGGCGCTTCGCGTCTATCCCTGGAGAGAGCGGCTGGCCATCTTATGGGAAGACCACCGCGACTTAGACAAGCATACGCAGCTTTATCTGCAGGTTTTGGATGTCGAGGGCAGGTCTCTCTGGCCGCGAGAAGGTCTGCGCGTGGCCTTTCAACCGCATGCCTCCCAAAAGCTAGCGGATGTGTATAGCCTCCAAGACACGCTGTGGGTTCTATGGTACAGTGAGGAATCTGATGTAGAAGCAGATTTATATGCACAAGCCTTTACGGCTACGGGCCAGCGGCTTTTTTCGGGGCAGGGTTTCCCGGTGTGTGTGGCGGAACGGGTACAAAGTGAAGCTCACTGGCTATATCACACGGGAAGCCTTTACGCCACTTGGACGGACAGCCGTAGTCTGGAGCAGACGGGGTTTGACTTGTATTACCGGCCGATTTGGCCACCTAGCCCCGAAGTAGGCTGGCGGACCTCTGTCCCCTTTCAAAATACCGCTTGCTACATCCTAATCGATAGCACAGCGCTGCATCACTTCTGGAGCGAAGCACCTAATGGTCGAACCTATCAAATTTACTACGGGCAGGGGCTACTCGGTAGACCCGCTCAGGTCCAACCTTTGCGAGCGAGCGGCAAACCGCAGCGCTTCCCTACTTACTTAGCCCTGCCTTCTGGTGAAGCCCTAGCAGCCTTTTGCGAAGAGACTCCTGACGCGTATCACCAAGCCCTGATTCTTATGCGGCTTTCTCGGCAGGGGAATCCGGCTTGGGTTGCCGCAAAGGCTACTTCCGCTTCACACAGTTTATATCCCCAACTCACTCTGCTAAGCGATCAGCGCGTGCTTCTAACAGGGCTAAGTAGTCCCGTGCCTGGCAGCTGGAGCCTTTTGTATGCTGAGTACGACTGGCGCAGTGGGACCAAGCTATCAGAGGGTGCCCTACTTACACCGGTTCCGGAGCGGATTCGCTGGCAAATCGTTGCAGAAGAGCGGGGCCTTTGGCTGCTAGCCCAGATGCCTACGGGTTGGGTGCTTTATCAGGGAGCTTTGGGTAAGCCCCTACGCCCTTATCCACTGCCAGCCGCCCCCAAAGAAGCCCAGCTTGTGCAATGGCTGGGGAGACATTACCTCGTTTGGATTAGTGGGGAGCAGATTCGGTGGACAGCCCTCACACCTCTCCCCTAGGCGGGCAGGCGAATAAAATGGCTCATCTCAATGATAGCCTTTTTACGGACTTCGATTTGATCAGGCGTGATCTCTAATAAAGCATCGGGTCCGAAGCGCTCCACGCAAAAGCTGGCTAGTACCGTGCCGTAAATAACCCCCTCTTGCAGGGTTTGAAGGGATAATTCGCCTTGTTGGGCGATGTAGCCCATGATCCCCCCGGCGAAGGTGTCCCCCGCCCCCGTGGGATCGAAAATCTCCTCGAGCGGATAGGCAGGAAAGAAAAAGACCTCACCGTCTTTGGTAAAGAGAAGGGCCCCGTTTTCGCCTTTTTTGATTAAGAGGTATTGCGGGCCTTTCTGGAGAATATGACGGGCACAGCGCCTGAGAGAATAGTCCCCGACTAATTCGCGGGCTTCCTCGTCATTGATGGACACGATGTCTGCGATAGCCAAGACTGTCTCGAGGGCCTGGGGCTGGCTTTGGATCCAGTAATTCATGGTATCGACGAGCACCGCTCTAGGCTGCAGCTGGTTGTAGATTTGCAATTGTAGCCTGGGGTCGAGATTGCCTAGCAAAAGGAAGGGCGCTTCTCGCAGATGAGGAGGTACTTGATTGGGAAATTCTTCTAGCACGTTAAGCTGCGTTTCGAGGGTATCGCGGCTCTGCATATCGGCCCGATAGCGACCAGCCCAAAAGAAGGAAGGCCGGGATAGGTGTCGTACCACACCGCTGAGGTCTACCCCACGGGCTTCTAGCGTTTCTAGCATAGAGGCGGGGTAGTCGTACCCGATAATAGAGACGATACCGACGGGCTTTGCGAAGTGCGTGGCTGCCAAAGAAATGTACGTGGCGGCGCCTCCCACGATACGGTCGGCTCTTCCGTAGAGCGTCTCGATGGTGTCTAAAGCCATAGTCCCAGCTATGACTAGCTTCATAGCACAAAGATGCAAGGAAAAGCCGTAGCTTTGCCTAAATGGACATAAGCTTTTCGTCGGAAGAGCTCGCCAAGATTGAAGCCTACTGTCGGCGATATCCTACCCGCCAGAGTGCGGTCATGCCCACGCTCTGGCTGGCACAGGAAAAGTTTGGCGCGCTAACGCCGCCCGTTATTCGCTTAGTGGCTCAGACGCTTGGGCTTCCTGAAGCGCACGTGGAAGGGGTCGTCTCGTTTTATAGCATGTATCTCAAAGAGCGCAAGGCCCCATGGCTGTTAGAGCTATGTACTTGCTTTACCTGTGGGGAGTGTGGGGGGCGAGAAATGTGGGATTACCTGGTGCAGAAGCTAAACCTAAACGAAGAGGGCGTCAGTACTGACGGCGTTTTTTGGCTACGAGAAGCGGAGTGCTTAGGAGCCTGTGATACGCCGCCCGTGCTGCAAATCGAAGGTCGTCGCATGGTCTTTTCCCTCACACCCGAGAAGGCCGACCAGGTTCTAGCTAGCCTGCGAGCGGGCCAACTCCCCCCTTTTGAATCGGTACCACCTAAAACCATGTCATGACACGCGACGAGAAGCCTGCCTACCTTCTGTTGGAGGATGGTTATCAAGCAGAAGGTCGTCTCCATGCCGCCGATGGCAGCTTCACAGCGGAGATCGTCTTTCACACGGCCCTGACTGGCTACCCCGAGCTTTTTACTGATCCTTCCTTTTACGGACAGTTTTTGGTCATGACCAATGTCCACATTGGTAATTATGGCACAGCGGAATCCGAGTGGCAGTATCGGCGGCCTACGGTGAGCGGTATCGTAGTGCGGCACCTTAGTACGCTCTTTAGCCGAGCTGGTAAAGCGCTGGGCCTTTTGGAGTATTTTCGAGTGCATCAGATCCCCATCTTGGAAGGCGTCGACACGCGGGCCTTGGTACGCCACCTTCGAACGAAAGGGGCTCAAAAAGCGCTTATTACCAGCGAAGGGCTTTCCAGGCAGGAAGCAGCCAATCGTTTAGCCGCTTCCCCGGGCATGCAAGGCAGCGAGCTAGCCTCAGCCGTCACGACCCCCGAGCCTTATTTCTTGGGGCAGCCAAAACGGCCTCGCGTGGCTGTGCTCGACTATGGTGTCAAGCAAGCTATCCTCGATCAGCTTCTAGCTAGGGGGGCTCTTGTAGGCGTTTTTCCGGCGCACAGCCGTTTTGACGCCGATTCGCCTTTACGAGCCTTTGAGCCGGATGCCTTTCTGCTTTCAAATGGGCCGGGGGATCCAGCGGCTATGCCCTATGCCATTCAGACCGCCCAGGACCTCATCCAAACAAGAAAGCCCATCCTGGGCATCTGTCTCGGCCATCAGATTCTCAGTCTAGCTCTGGGTGTACCCACCTACAAGCTTCTATACGGACATCGTGGCAGCAATCACCCCGTGAAGGACTTGCGGACGGGTCGGCTCTTCATCACGTCTCAGAATCATGGCTTTGCTATCGACAAAAGCACCCTGGATAAGCACCCCGATCTGGTGCTTACCCATCTCAACCTCAACGATCATACCGTCGAGGGTTTTACCCATCGACACTGGCCCGTGCAAGGTGTCCAGTATCATCCAGAAGCGGCACCGGGTCCACACGACGCCAATGTCGTCTTTGAAGAATTTTTCGACCAGATTGCGGTGACTCTTCCAGCTAAATCCACCCCTCTTACGTGATTCTTTGCCGGTGAAATGCTATCTTTGCCGCATGCGCTGGACGGCTTGGGGGCTTGCAGCTTGGGTGTGGGCGCAGATGCCCGGTATCCATCAGCTCGAACTAGAACATTATCGCCCGCTCAACTACCTCTCAGAGAGGCAATGGGATAGCCTCAACCACTACCGGCCCAGGCCTCAGTCGGCGGGCTTTCGAAGTACAAGCTCTTGCGCGCTCACCAAGCAAGTCATGGGCTATCACCCCTACTGGGCCGGCACAGCCTTTACGAGCTATCAGTGGGGGCTCCTGTCGACGATCGTATTTTTCTCGTACGAGGTAGACCCCGCTACAGGCAGTTACAGCAATCCGACCGTAATCAATACTTGGCGCACGACAAGCCTCGTGCCTACAGCGCAAGCCAATGGTACCGAAGTCCAGCTCTGCGCTACGCTCTTTGGCGGGACAGATCTTACCAATTTTCTCACAAACCCCACGGCTCGGCTGCGCTGCATTGACAGCCTGATAGCTCTCATCACCTTGCGCAATGCGAATGGGATCAACATAGACTTTGAAGGGCTGCCAGGTGGGCAGCGTACAAACTTCACAAGCTTTATGCAACAGCTACGGGATACCCTGAGCCGCCGTCGCCCTGGGTCTAAGCTTAGTGTAGCCTTGCCTGCCGTCGATTGGAATAATGCTTTTGACCTTCCGGCCCTTAGTGTGATTTGCGACCAGCTCTTTATCATGGGTTACGACTTTTACTGGAGCACGGCGCCCACGGCTGGGCCTACCGGCCTCTTATATACTGGGACGACCTGGGGTAGCCGCTGTAATAGCCGTTCCATTATTGATTACCTAGCAAATGGCGCCGCACGCAATAAACTCATCCTAGGCGTGCCCTACTACGGTTTTCGTTATCCTACGACCTCGAATGCCATTCCCTCCTCCACGACTGGCAACGGCACCTCCCGCACCTATGCCAACGCTAAAAGTGAAGCTAATACCTACGGGTGGAACTGGGACCAGCAGTCTTTTAGCCGTTACTTTATGTACCAGAGTGGCGGCCAGTGGTACCAAACGTGGTGGCATGATTCCTTGAGTCTAGCTTGGATCTATCGCACTGCTCTGATGCAGGGGATCGGGGGCGTAGGCATGTGGGCGCTCAGTTATGACGGGACTAATCCTGAGCTCTGGAATGCGCTCCGAGACCACTTTACAGACTGCGCTGTCGTGGCCTGCCAAGATAGCTTTTATGACATGAACGGCCCCCAGGGCAATTATTGGAACCGCGAAAACTGGACCTGGACCTTATCGCCCAATGGTGCTGCCCAAGTCACCGTTCGATTTACGGAATTTCGGCTCGAAAGTGGTTATGATACCCTCTGGATTTACGACGGCTCTTCTACGAGCGCACCGCTCATCGGCTATTATACGGGGATCAGTAGCCCTGGTACCATCACCTCTACCGGTCCTACCTTAACCTTTCGGTACAAGTCGGACAATGCTACGGTCGAGCGGGGCTGGCGCGCTGGCTGGAGTTGTGTGCTTGACAACACCCCGCCTACCACGAGCATTAACCCCTTGCCCAACTGGCACGCGCAAAATTTTACGGCTTCCTTCACTGACCAGGATAACCAAGCTGTTAGCGGTCAGTATGTATGCGTGGCCGATTATGATGGGAGTCGCTGGAGTGCCAATCCTGCTCGGGGCATGGCTTATGAGGATTTTCCAGGCACAAGCTTACCGCCGGGCTGGAGCGTCGGGTCAGGTACTTGGAGCGTCTCGAGTGTAACCCTCACCCAGTCCGACGAGAGTCAAACGAATACAAACCTGCACTTCCCTTTAGTTCAGAATGCTACCACCGACTGGCTCTACCACTGGCAGATGCGCATGGGCGGCAGTGGGACCAACCGCCGCGCCGGCCTTCACATCTTCGCCAGCGACCCTACTTTGTCCCAGCGGGGAGACTCCTATCTCTTGTGGTTTCGCCTGGACAATCAACGCATTGAGATCTATGAAATCACCGGCAATGCCCTACCCTCTCCCCAATATCAAGTCAATTACCCGTTTGCAGCTAATACGTGGTACGATATCAAGGCCCTTTATAGCCCCACTGCGGGGGTTATTCGAATCTGGATCGATAACCAGCTCGTCGCCACCTACAACCCCAGCACGATCTTGACAAGTGGTATCGGCGTTTCCCTGCGTACAGGGAATAGCCTCACTAGCTATCAAGCGCTGCGCGTGTATCGCAGCCGCGGCGCTACTTTTCTCGTAGAGGTAGGGCCTGGTGGCCATGCGCGCTATGAAAGTGTATCAGCTGCCCAGGCAGCTGGGCGGCTGCTCTCCCTGGTGCGCGACCAAGCTAACCTATGGTCTCCTATAGCTACCCGAGATTTCAAGGTAGACTGGACACCCCCTACCACGAGCCTAAGCGTAAGTGGATGGAAGACCGCTAACTTTTCACAAACTTTTACTGATTGGGATGCACGTAGCGGCGTGGCCTACCGCTTCTTTTTAGCGAGCTTTGACAACACGGGCTGGCAGGCTCAGGGCAGCGCTGGCCTGCTATATGATACTTTTGACGGCGTGCAGCCTGGCTGGAGCACGTATGCTGGGAGCTGGACCGTTTCTACAGGCTCCTTAAGTCAGAGTGATGCTTCCTCTACCAATACTGGCTACTATAAAGCCGTACAGCAAACAGGGCAGGCCTTCTATCGAGTTAGAGCTCGTCTCACGAATGCCGCCGGTAATCGTCGCTGGGGATTCCATATCCTTGCGGACAACCCCACCTTCGACCAGCGTGGGAACTCTTATCTAATTTGGCTTCGCTATGACAATCAGGACATTCAGTTGTACGAAACGATAGCTAATGTGCTTTACATGCGGGCTTCCACGCCTCTCGTCCTAAACTCCGATGTCGATTACCTGGTAGAGGTGCTGTATGATCAAGGAGCTATCACCGTGTGGGTCAATGGAAATAAGGTTCTTGCTTGGACCGATGACACACCGCTCATGAGTGGATCGCATGTGAGCCTACGTACTAATCAAGCGGTTGTGCAGTGGGACTTCGTCGAGGTTTGGGCTCCGCGCGGCCCTACGACTACGATCACCGTAGGTCCCACCGAAATGCTGGCGAGTCAGAATGCTAATCCCACTACCCCCGCTGGTCAGCTCCACACGCTGATCATCGACTCGGCTGGCAATTGGGCGATACCGGCTGGGGTGCTGGTTAATGTAGATTGGACCCCCCCTACAGCGCCCCCCTCTGTACGGGACGGGCTTGGTCCTGATGAGAATACGACCACTGATGGCGCCCAGCTTGCGGGGAATTGGGACCCCAGTGCGGATCCGCACTCGGGTTTAGCAGGTTATGAATACGCTATCGGAACAGCCCCAGGCCTGACGGATGTTGTAAGCTGGACTAGTGCAGGCACCGCTACTAGCGTTACTCATACTGGCCTAAGTCTGGTAGCTAATCAGATGTACTACTTCGGTGTGCGGGCCGCCAATGGCGCTGGCCTTGTCGGCCCTGAAACTTGGTCTAATGGCGTTCTTTACGACCCAATGCCCCTCACCTATCGACCGCCCTCAGCTACTGCTACCCCCACACAGGGCTTGCGCCTATACCCAAATCCTGTCCAAAACGAACTTATTATCAACATTCCAGATTCTCTCCTACCCTTGCGTTATGAACTCTACGATCACAAGGGCCGAATGCTTTTAGTGGGCCAAGCGATCCAGTCACGTGAAGTACTGGATATGACCCACCTGGCTACAGGCTGCTACTGGCTCGTCTTTCCTGACTTATCCGCTTCTCGGATCGTTCAGCGGCAATAAGCAAGGACCACGCAGAATCTTCTATTGACGACCTACCCTCCCCTGAACCTCGTGTAAATCATGGGCATGAAAAGAGAAGCGGGGCAAGTTTGACCTTGCCCCGCTGGGAGTTGCTGTGGACTGGGACTTAAGGCATGTGAGCCAGTCGCCAAGTTTTCCCCTCGACTGAAAGCACGTAGAGACCCACTTGAAGCCCTTCTCTGGGAATGGTTAGCTGACCGCTGGGGTTAACGGTGCCTTGCCAGACTAACTGACCCCGAACGTCGTACAAGACAGCTGGACAGTTGCCATTTAGTCCCTCAACTATCCAGCGGTCTGGGTGGGTATACAGGCGAACTGGGGCGATCGTGGTGCTTGAGATACCAGTCGTCCTCGTCACGGTAAAGGTAATAGGTGTCAGTGGAATCGGGCCCCCAGCTATATTTCGACAACCTTGTACCATGAGACGACCTGTGATTTGATAGGTCCCCAGGCTTAGAGAATATACACTGACGAGATCCTGAAACGTCACAGATGGACTCCCTAGCGAAATGACACCACTGACAGTGCCTTGATCGAGGATGTTATTAGAGGCATCGAGCAGCTCCCATTCCAAGGTTGCCTGATAGCCTAAAAACATAAAAGGATAGACTGGGAAAATAACTTCTTCATAAGGGAGTTCGGCACTGATGATTAATTGCGGATAGATGTTTACATCAAGGTTACTGAGGGGGGCACCGGAGTACTCTTGAAGACCAAGGGGCGTTCCCATTTGGGATAACGGGCCAGTGGGGGTGTAATCATAGATACCAGGGCTAGAATAAGTGTAATTACGCACGAGGTGGCCCGCCTCATTGGCAAAAGCCCATACAGTCGTCACCCACAACCAGTTGGATGAAGGATCAAACACCATATCACAAGGGACTTCGCACGGTAGGCAATTACCTGGATTAGAAGGGTCCTCACAGGCGCCCCCTATCCCAGTAACATAGCCTGGATATGGGCTCAGTAAAATGTCAGCCTCAATCAGTAAAGAATCCGCTCCTCCCATTGGATCACCCCAACCGGGACCGCCGACCACTTGGAAATAAAGAGGAATGGCTTGGCTATCTACAGGAAACTGAGGGGGTAAGGAGTAGATGCAGGGGTTCGGCGTTGCTGATAGAGGAATTCTATCACTACTGACGTAGTAGAGGCCGTCGCAGCCGGTGCACAGCGGGTTAGTAGATAGATTACGCCAGACAAAGGCCCCATATTGGGGATTCCAGCCGTCGGGGGCTCTCACTCCGCTGGGACGAGGTTTTAAGGGGTAAGATAAACTTCCTAATAGCCCCACGGCCAGAGGACCGTTGTTGGGATTGACTGTATTGATGCCGGAAGGCCAGTTCCCATCTCGGTCGTAGATCCCGACCGTGTCAAGATAACTGGGGGTTGGTAAGGTAGGTCCGTAAATGATGGAGCGAATGCCATTGGGCAGGTTGTTAGGAATAATCGTACCCCACCGGCCAGGAAAAGGGGCGACTTGGGTCCGATAGGTGATTAGGTAGTTGGTGGGATAACTGATCCCGGTTTGTTCTACGATAGCCCCGCTGATAGGACGCTTATAATTGGGGTTAGGCCCTAGGAGGTATTCGTCGTACAAGAATACAAAACGAGACGGTACGCGACCGGGCGTGATACTATCATACAGGAACGAGCCGCAGGTGTCTTGATTGCTGCAGCTCGAAGCAAAGGTTAGGGTGGTGATGGGGAATTTGTCGGCAATCACGACAGCACTGTCCGTGCCATTGTCTTCTAGGAGAAAGACTTTGGCATAGACCGTGTTTCCGGTGGTAAACCGGCTATTGGCGGTGGGCTCTAGGATAAAGTAAAACGCCGCCTCACCAAGGGTATTAGTTGTGAGCGTGCCGTAGCCGCCAGCTAAGGAGAGGCTCGGACTGGTCGTTCGCACGAAGGAGTTGGTCCCTGCGTCGTAATAAATGGGATTCCCTGCCCCCAGATTCACGTTTAGGTTGGTGGCCGGTGCGGTGCTGTTGTCTGCTCTCACGACGTATCGATAAGTCTTGCTGGGTTCAAGCCCCTGGAGCTTTAAATAGGCCACGTAGGGCACGCGAGCATTGGAGCCGGACACCGCGCTAATAATGTAAGTCGGTACTCGACTCGAGGCTGAGTCTACAGTGGCTCGTCCCCATGAAGGACTCTGCTGGGCTACAAGGAGCCCACTGAGTAGGATGGTCGCTCTTACTTTGGTCATAACTATCTTTTAAGGCAAATATACGAGTAAATAGATAAACTGGTTACAAAGCCTTGATGAGTAACCTATCGAAGCCCAAACGGGTAATAGGTCGGTAAGGGTTTCGCGTCCTGCTAAGTAAGCAATACCCTTAGGAAAATTTTCCTATTTTTGCCTAGGGGTATGCGAACGCCATGGCCAATGCTTTTTTACCGTGCGCCGACCTTGGCTTGGCTTTTGACCATAAACGTGGGCCTTTATGCGGTTCTGGTCTTGGTAGCGCTTGCTTTCCACCTTGGCCGGGCGGATGGCGCCTTTCAATACTACCTTCACAAGTTAGCCCTTCCGGCCCGACTCCTGCTGCTCCTCGAGCAGCCCTGGTCTATTCTGACCCACATGTTTTTGCATGATATTCGCAGTTTTTGGCATATACTGTTTAATATGCTTTGGCTTTACTGGATGGGGAGTCTTTTTATTTCGATCCAGCCCCATCAGCGCTTAGGATGGGTGTACTTTTTGGCGGGGTTGGCGGGGGCAGCTGGTTTTGTGGGTTATGCTTGGGCCAGTAGCTTTGCCCAAGCTTATGCCATGGGCGCTTCCGCTGCTGTCAATGGCGTTATCTTAGCCACGGTGGCGCTTGTACCGTATCATCAAGTGTTTTTATTTTTTATAGGGCCGGTAGCGCTGCGCTGGGTTGGGCTGATCTGGCTATTTTTGGATTTCATTTTAGCCTTAGGAGGCAATGAAGCGGTGGCGATTGCGCATTTATGTGGGTCTTTTACGGGGATCTTGCTGGGCTATGCCTTTCGACAAGGGTGGGAGCCTGAGGCCTGGGTCAGGGCCCTTCGGGATACCTGGTCTGGTCCTAAGCAAATCACGCAGCAAGATGTCGACCGCATCTTAGATAAAATCCATGCGAAAGGCCTCAAGAGTCTGACTCGTCGGGAGCGGGAGATCCTAAAGCGAGCTAAGGAAAAACTTTAACGGTTGATTTAGGTGGTTTGGCGCCTGCTTCAGGGGGCCTGGCTGGTTTTGGTGCTTCTTAGTTGGTGGACGCCCCCTTATATTAGTGCCGTACCCCTTGCGGCTGCCTTAGTGTGGAGCTGTGGAGGGGTTTTTTTAGTTCTTTGGCGCTGGTGGGTCGACCGTCCAGGGCGGTGGTATTGGGGGATTCAAGGTCTAGTCTGGCTGGTGAGTCTCTCTTTCACGTGGCGTTTGTGGCCTCATTCCCCTGCACCGCGGCATGCCTTTCGAGTCGCTTCCTGGAATATGGATGCTGCTCATTATGATCGGCGCCAGATAGAGAAAGACTTGTATTTTATTCGTTCTATCCGCGCAGATATTTTTTGTCTGCAAGAGGTTTATCTGGGTGATTATTCTCCGGAGACTTTTGCTAAAAAAGCTGGATTTTCCCATCATGTTTTCCTCAAGGCTGGGGGAGCAAGGGGCATGCTTATTTTATCGCGCTATCCGCTGGCCATGATGGAGGAGCCGCTTTTAGTGCGAGGGAGCACGAATGGGATCATGGCAGCCCGATTTTATCTACCCAATGGCCGGTCAGGTATTGTGGTGAATATCCACTACCCTTCTTATCGGTTAGCGAATTGGCGTCGCTGGCGCTACTCCTGGTGGAAAGCGGTCTGGGCTCAGCAGCGTCGATTTGATGCGAAGCTTCAGCGCCTTATTGCTGACTATCGTCGGGATCCCCTTTTTTTATGTGGAGATTTCAATGCGGTGCCTTGGAGTCACATCTGGTGGCGGCTCGTGCGATGGGGGCTCTGGGACAGCTTTTGGGCGGGGTCTTGGCTTAGGGGTCCTACCTGGCGCCCCATTCCCCTGCGGATAGACTACCTTTGGTCTACCAGTCTGGACCCCTATCAAGAGACGCTTTGGCAGAGCCGACAAGACCATGCCTGTCTCGTGGCCGCTTATCCAATTGAAAAAGTGTTTACCTTTGCCGACAAATCGGGGCGTTAGCTCAGGGGTTTAGAGCGTCTGCTTCACACGCAGAAGGTCGGTGGTTCGAATCCATCACGCCCCACTTGCGGCGCGTTAGTATCTTGGGTGCGACAGGGTCTATCGGCAAGCAAGCGCTAGCGGTCCTCAAGCGGTTTCCCGACACATTCACGCTGGAAGGCCTTTCTATTCATCGTCAGGTGGATGCGCTGCCTGAACTGCTGGCTTATCGGCCTCGCTGGTTAGCTGTTACAGACCCAGAAGCCTATTACCGGGTGCGCGCCCAAAATGGCGCCCTTGGTTCTATTCGGCTGTTGTCATTAGAAGAGCTTTACGAAGCTCTAGCGACCGATCCGGGTGACGTAGTTCTCAATGCGATCGTGGGTGCTACCGGCTTCTGGGCTAGCTGGCATACTCTCCATAGTGTTGCTTATTTGGCGCTGGCTAATAAAGAGAGCCTGGTCTTTGGAGGAGCTTGGTTAGCCCCGCATCGGTCCCGAATTATCCCCGTGGACAGTGAGCACAGCGCCCTCTTTCAGTGTCTGCAAGGTGAGGGCCAGGACGCGGTCGCTCGTTTATACCTAACGGCATCGGGCGGGCCCTTTCGCGGTAAAACCCGGTTAGAGCTAGCCCACGTCACCGTCCAGCAGGCGCTGCGTCATCCGGTTTGGGCCATGGGCCGGCGCATTACGATAGACTCCGCTACGCTCATGAATAAAGCGCTTGAGCTGATCGAGGCTCACTGGCTTTTTGAAATGCCTGAGACAACGATCGATGTGTGGGTTCATCCGGAGTGTATTGTTCACTCACTAGTCGAATTTCGAGACGGTTCTGTAAAGGCCCAGCTTAGCCTGCCTGACATGCAGCTACCGATTTTGTATGCGTTAGGCTATCCCGAACGGCTGGCTTGGCCCGAAGCCCCTTACCGGCTAAACACATTAAAAACTTTGCATTTCGAGCCCGTAGATGAGGTGACCTTTCCATCGATTCAGTTTGCGCGTCGGGCCCTCCGTAAGGGCTTAGCTGCGCCTGCCCTTCTAAATGCGGCTGATGAAGTCATCGTCGAAGAGTTTTTAGCTGGCCGTTTGCGCTTCTTGGATATTTTTGACTGGCTGGAGTGGAGCTTAGCCCAGGCAGAAATGGATAGGTCACCAGCTTCGCCGCAAGCGCTGCTAGAGCTGGAATCGAGCTTTCGCCACAAGTTGACAGAAGCCCTCTTGCAAGCCCAAGCGTAGCCTTTTATGCAGGGTGAGGGCGGCTTTGTAGACTTTACGCGCTTGTACGTAGAAGGAGGCAAGGGGGGAGATGGCGTGGTGCATTGGCGACGCGAGAAGTACGTTCCCCGGGGCGGACCAGATGGTGGAAATGGCGGGCATGGGGGCAGCATTTATATCGAAGGTGATGCGAGTAAGTGGACCCTATTGGATCTGAAGTATCGAAAGGTTTTGAAAGCGCCTGCCGGCGAGCCCGGACGGGGTCAATGTCAAACGGGCGCCAGCGGTCAGGATATTATTCTGCGGGTGCCATTAGGTACCGCGGCTTATGATGACGAGACGGGCAAGTTTTTAGGGGAAGTGCTTACGCCCGGTGCACGAGTCTGCCTCGCCAAAGGGGGCCGAGGCGGGCGTGGCAACTTTGCGTTTCGGCAGCCTACTTTGCAAGCGCCGGACTTTGCGGAGCCCGGAGAGCCCGGCCAGAAGCGAAAGGTACGGCTTGAACTGCGTCTTTTAGCCGATGTATGTTTGGTAGGTCCGCCTAATGCCGGTAAATCCACTCTGCTCACGGTTCTCACTCGAGCCCGCCCCAAAGTGGCCGATTATCCTTTTACGACCCTTACTCCGCATCTGGGTGTCATCCAGGACCCCATGGGCCGTTCACTCGTCCTGGCAGACTTGCCCGGCCTGATTGAAGGAGCACACCAGGGCAAGGGGCTGGGACTGCGCTTTCTGCGGCATGTCGAACACGGTGCCGTGCTCTTGTTTCTTTTGCCGCTTGATGCGCCAGACCCGTGGGAATTGTTTTTTATGCTGCGTCGAGAGCTTGAGGCCTACGATCCTAGGCTTTTAGACAAGCCCTATCTCATCGCCTTTAGCAAAGCTGATTTGGTACCGCCTTCGGCACGCTTAGTTTATGTACGGCCGGAGGTGCGCGCTAAGCAGCTTTTCATCTCTGCTGTTACCCACGAGGGCTTAGATAACCTGACGGCGCACTTACGCCAGCTTCTCGAAGCGCATCGTGGATCAACCAAGTCCACGGCGTCATGGATCCCCTGACCCTGCTTTGGGGTAGCCTTCTGGTGGCTTATGCGGGCATGCAAGTGTATATAGCGCTGTATGTGCGACGTACCCCGCTAAATCTGGTGCCGCCCCCGTCCAACCCTACGCCCCTTCTTCTAGCTGCCCGCAACGAAGGCGATACCCTAGCCCGCACACTCCCGACCTTGACAGGCCAGCGCTGGCCCCTGCGTATCTTGGTAGGAGATGATGCCTCCCAAGATAAGACCGGAGCCGTGTGTCGGACTTATCTCGCATCGCCTCATCAGGTTGTATCGGTGCCACCTCAGATGCACGCCTTGTATCCCGGCAAGCACGCGGTTCTGGCTTATCTTGAGCAGTGGTTAGAGGTAGAGGGTGAGGCCATAGGCGTCGTAGATGCGGATATGCTGCTGCCACCCACGTGGGCAGCGGGCCTGTACGCTGCCCTTCAAACTCAAGCAGATATTGGGGGCGTCTGTGGGCCGAGCTTACCTGAGGTAAAGGCTATCTGGCATGGCTTTCAACGGGTCGAGTGGGCAAGCATTCTGTATCTTATTGCTGCTACCCAAGGACGGGGAGACCCGCCCCCCACTGCTATTGGCAATAGCCTCCTTCTCAAGGTGATAGCTTGGCGGAGTGTGGGGGGATGGCGTGGGCTCAGGCCTTCCCTAGTAGAGGACTACGAGCTCATGCAAGCGCTATACTGGGCAGGATGGCGCTTTAAGTGGGTGTTTCATCCCATGGTGTATGCAGAGACGCGCCCCGAAAAGCGGCTATCGGGCTGGTGGCACCAACGTCTTCGATGGCAGAAAGCCGTCAGGGCTCTGCCTTGGCTAGCCCTCTTTTACTGGACGGTTCAGGTTTGTATCCCTTGGGCTCTTCTAACGGGGCCTAGCTGGGGATTCGGCATTTGGGCTTTCGCAGAGGCCTGGCCGCTCTGGCGGCTGCGACAGGCCTTGGGCACTTCCCAGATCATGCGGTTCTTGCCACTATTGATGATTTATCGGTATGGTCAGGGGCTAGTCATGGTGCTTTTGGCGCTCTACCGCGGCAGCCTTCTCTGGCGGGGGCGACGCTATATCCGGTGAAAGCCGTACCTTTGGACTATGTCCCGCGAAAAGCTTACTGCCCTTCGTGAGCGCCTTTGGGCGCTAAGGGGGTTTCTTTGACATCGATAGCCGCCTTGCGCGCATAAAGTCTCTGGAGGTGCAAAGTCAAACGCCTGATTTCTGGGAAAATCCTGCTGCTGCACAAAAGCTTTTAGCCGAACTTAGAGCGGAAAGACGCTGGGTAGGTGCTTATCAAGCCGCAGAGAGCCAACTGGAGCTGGCAGAGCTTGCCTACGAACTGCTAGCCGAAGGCGCCGCATCAGAGGGAGAGTACGAAAAGGCCCTTCGAGACCTGGAAGCCGTTATCGGTGAACTCGAATGGCAAAAGATGCTGTCGGCGCCGGAAGATGCCTACGGCTGCGTTATTGAAATCAATGCGGGCGCCGGTGGGACGGAAGCCCAGGACTGGGCTGCCATGCTGGCCCGCATGTACACCATGTACGCCCAAAAGAAAGGCTGGTCCGTCCACATCGTGGACGAGCTCGAAGGCGAGGGGGCCGGCTATCGAAACGTCACGTTGGAAATAGATGCGCCTTATGCTTATGGCCTTCTCAAAGGGGAAAACGGCGTACATCGCTTGGTGCGCATTTCGCCTTTCGATGCCAATCAGCGCCGCCATACGTCCTTTGCTGGCGTCTTTGTGTATCCCCTCGTCGATGATAGGATTACGATCCAAATCGATCCTAATGACTTAGAGTGGGATACCTTCCGAGCAGGTGGGCACGGTGGGCAGAATGTCAATAAAGTAGAAACAGCAGTACGGGTTCGTCACAAACCCACGGGCATCGTGGTATCCTGCCAGCAGGAGCGCTCCCAGCACCAAAACCGAGAAAAAGCGCTTCAGTTGCTCAAGAGTCGTCTGTACCAACTCGAATTACAAAAGCGTGCCGAAGAGCGGGCTAAGCTGGAAGCCCAGAAACGGCCCATCGAGTGGGGCTCCCAAATTCGGAGTTACGTCCTGCATCCCTATAAGCTCGTCAAAGACCTTCGCACCGATTACGAAACCTCGGACGCGCAGGGAGTGTTAGACGGTGACATCGAGCCCTTCCTCAAAAGTTATCTCCTGCAGTCTGTATGAGCCGGTGCTATCTGGTCTTGGCTGCGAGCTTAATCTGGGCACAGAGTGGACGATACTGGGATAGCCTCTTTAGCTACGTGCGGCAGACGGTCACCTATGGCTCAGCTCTCACCTATAATGGTACTCTGCAAATGCTGAGAGCCGACCTATACTTACCTGAGAACGACCCTGAGCCGCAAAGACCCCTTGTGGTCTTTCTGTATGGGGGCGCCTATGTGTCAGGCTCTCGGCAAGATAGTGATATCGTGCATTTAGCTCGCTACTTTGCTTATCGGGGTTATGTGTGTGCGTGTATTGATTACCGACTCGGTTTAGCTTTCCCGACTGGTACAGAGTGGATCACAGCTAGCATTCGGGCGGTACAAGATCTCAAGGGCTTTTTGCGCTTCATTCGCAAGACCGTGGTAGAGGACGGAAACCCCTATCAGGTAGACACCAGTCGGATTTATGTAGGCGGCTCTTCGGCAGGGGCTTTTACGACTCTCCATGCAGCCTTTATCTCAGACCTGCAGGAGCTAGCACAGCTTAGTGCAGCCGATACGGCGGCCATTCGTCAAATCGGGGGGTTATCCGGCGCTTCAGGTCCTGTCGGTTATGCTGAGCGCTTCACGGCAGTTTTTAGCTTGTCTGGTGGTATCTTGCGCGGAGACTGGATTAGCCCCACTGACCTAAAAGCAGTTGTCGCCATGCATGGAACCGGCGATGCTGTAGTTCCCTACAAGGTCGGAACCTTACCGGTTATCTTTTTGCCCGCAGAAGGCGGCTATAATGTAGACTCCGTAGCGGCGGCTAGGGGGCTGTATCATGATCTTTTTACCTGGGTGGGGGCTGGCCATGTCCCTTATGGCACCCAGACGAGTGTCAACCCTACCTACATGGCTGATGTCGAGCAGTTTCTGCGCTATCACTTTTACCAGTGGAACGATTCACTGGCTACGCATCTGAGTCATGCTCGGAGCGGGTCTAGTGTAGCGGGTCCTTATGAGGTATACACGCTACAAGGCATGTATTGGGGCCGCGTCGAGTCTCCAGCTCTGCTTCCTTCGGGCGTATGGATCTTGTCAGGAATCCCCTCCCGTCTAATTTACCGGCCTTAGCTTCGCGGCGTTTTAGCCTGCTTGGAGCCCTGGGTAGGCCTGTCAATCTCCTTCTTTTAGGAGTTACAGGCGTCATAGCTCTTTTAATCTTGCATAGGGAAGCGCCGCTCGGCCTGGCTATTTGGCTAAGGGGTTTGAACGTGATAGGGTGTGCGCTGCTCATCATGGCTGGGGGCTACTGGCTCAATGATCTGTATGACCTTGAAATCGACCGAATCAATAGGCCGGATCGGGCCGTTAAGGTCGAAGCGTTGGGGCGCCGTTTGCTTTTTCAGGCCGTATTCGGCGTATGGAGCGTTGCCCTGGCTGGTACTATTCTCCTACCGTGGAAACTCTGGCTAGTGCACGTTGCCGTCATGAGTGCTCTGTACTGGTATGCACGCTGGGGGAAGCGCTGGGGTCTCGCTGGCAATGTCACCGTCGCCCTGCTAACCGGCCTCTTGCCTTGGGAGATGTTACTCCTGACAGGTCGTACCTCCTATGCGGTAGATTGGATGATACCGCTTGCTATCGGATTTAACTTTGTGCGGGAGCTTGTCAAGGATGCGGAGGATCGGCTAGGAGACGGTGCTTTCGGCGTCCGCTCTTTAGTTTTACAACTCATGCCACAGACCTGGCGGTGGCTACTGCGGATGTTGTGGCTGGTCCTGCTGGTGTTACCCCTCTTACCGGCCATAGGGCTTTTCATCTTCTGGGGTGAGATGTCCTGGGCTTATCTAGCGGTAAGCGTTTTGGGCGTGTGGGGGCCGCTTGTCTGGGGTGCCCGTGACTTTGCGGATTACAGGCGGCTCAGTCGTGCCCTAAAGGTCGCCATGGGCTTTGGTCTAATTGCTTTGTATTGCTTATGAAGGTCGTCATACCAGTCGCCGGCGCCGGCAAGCATCTCCGTCCTCATACCTACAGCCAACCTAAGCCCTTGATTCCGATCGCGGGCAAGCCCCTGCTGAGTCACATCATTGATAATCTCACGCAGGCTGGCTTCCGGGAGTTCGTGTTCGTGCTCGGCTACCTCAGTGAAAAGATTCGACAGTACCTGCTCCGAACCTATCAGGAGCAGTTTGCGATGCACTTTGTTTATCAAGAGGAGCGCCTGGGACTTGCTCATGCGATTAGCTTGTGTCGACCACTCATTGAGGAAGATTCCGATGTGCTAATCGTGCTGGGGGACACGCTTGTGCAGTTAGATTGGGCGGCTTTTACGGCGGGAGCCGTTTCTCGTATCGCCATCGCGCGGGTAGCTGACCCTTCGCAATACGGCATAGCGGAAGTCAATCCCGATGGACGCCTCACCCAGGTGATCGAAAAGCCTGCTATCCCGCGAAGCAACTTAGCGATGATCGGTGTGTACTATGTGCGGGAGCCCAAGCCCCTTTTAGGGGCCATTGATCATCTTATTGCCCACCGAGTTTTATCCCATGGGGAGTATCAGCTCACGGATGCCCTCCAGCTGCGGATCGAGGCGGGTGATGCTTTTTATGCCTACAAAGTCGAGCATTGGCTCAACTGCGAGCAAAAAGAGGCCCTTTTAGCGGCCAATCGCCTTTTATTGGCTCAGTATAGTATGCCTAGCTTAGGCTCTTATTCTTACACGGTTATCATTCCGCCGGCCTACGTCCCACCTTCTGCCAAGCTTTATCGGGTTATCTTAGGGCCTTATGTAACTTTAGGGGATCATGTTGAGATACAAAACGCTATCATCCAAGACAGTATCATCGGCGCGCAGGCCCGTCTGCATCATGTGATTTTGCGCAGCTCGATTATTGGCGGGGAGGTCACTATCCGAGGTCGAGAGAGTTTGCTCAACCTGGGAGATAACACGGATATCGAGTTATAAAAAAGCTCCCCGGCGATCCTTTCCCCAAAACTGCGTCAAAAGCCAACCTGTTAGAAAGCCGCCCACGTGGGCCCAGAAGGCTACTCCCCCTCCCTCTGCCGTGCCCATGAGGCTAGTGAGGCTTCCACTTAGAAACTGCAACCCGAACCAGACCCAGATATAAAAGCTAGCCGGCCATCGGCTTAGCCAAAACGGCGGCCACCATACGAGCAGTTGGGCTCTGGGGAAAAATATCGTGTAAGCGCCCAGTACCCCTGAGATAGCGCCTGAGGCGCCTACCAGAGGCACGCCCGAGTCCGGCGCCAGCGCTACATGGAGGGCAACCGCCCCCATGCCAGACAAAAAGTAAAGCACTAAAAATCGCCCCAAACCCAAGCGATCCTCTACGTTGTCAGAAAAGATCCACAGATACCACATATTCATAATGAGATGCCCCCAGCTACCGTGCATAAACATCGAGCTAACCACCTTTTTGAGGGAAAAGCCGGTTTGAACCCAGTCGACTGGTATAAGCCCCATCTCAAAAATAGCTTCCTGAAAAGTTTCTGGGTCTTTGCTCCAGTGCTGAGCAAAGATCGAAACATTGACCAAAATTAGGCCCACTGTCAGCAGGGGGAGGCGGTACGTAGGATTGGCGTCACGAATCGGAATCATATCGCTTTTTGTGGCAGCCAAACGACAATGATGGCAGCTTCGGCAGGTGCAGTGAGGGTTTGGCCTTGGTAGACGACCACAGCTCGACCGTCCGCCCCGAGATTCCAAAAATGACCTCTCAAGAATACATTGAGGCCTACGGCTTGAGTATCCCATCGGGGAAGGCGCCCTCCCATCGCATAGGTAAGCCAGGCCTCCCCTTCCCTCAGGGTGGTATCTCTTACGTCTGCAGGGGCAGGAAAACCGCTGTAGCCCCGCCATGGACTTAGCCAGCACGAATCTCCCATAAGATACGAGGGTACAAACCAAAAGCGGGCGCCCTTTAGTCGCGCGTAAGTTTGAGGATACCAGCTATCTGCACAAATTAATACCCCCAAGGTGTCTGGGCCGCTCACGATAGGTTTGAGTGAGTCTAAGGCCGCTGGCTGGGTAAAATCTAGCTCGGTGGCGATCGGAAAGACCTTACGGCTTATGCCAACCGGACGCCCTGCTGGATCGTAGGTCACACTGACATTCTGCAGAGGGGCTCCTACCTCTACGGTGAGCGAATCTCCTGTGAGCTGGGCGCCGGGTAACACAATAGAGCCAGCGACTACGGTAACGCCATATCGACGAGCTAATTCCGAAAAGGTACGATGATAGGCCCGGGCCATTGCCTCAGCTTTGATCTGAAAGGCAGCTACTGCATTCGGGTCCTTCCAAGCAGTAGCTTGTTTGCGGGCTGACCAGAAGGTCCAAGGCCTGGCCAAGACAAACCAGATGAGAGCACCTTCTATCGTCTGAGCTCGAAATCCCAGCCACGGTTCGTCCATTAGTAAAAGCCAGGTTCCGATATATTCGGGCCAGATGACGATCGAGCCCGGTCGTAGGTACGGCTTAGCTGCCTCCAGATAGCTAGAAAGCTTGGCCATGAAGCGCGTTTCGCATTGATAGTCCTCTAAGTTCATGAGAGGCTGAAGGCCGATTAGGGTCCGGCTTCCTGTGTCGGAAGGGTTGGCTATCCATACCGAGGGCTGGACCGGGGGCGATCCGATCTGACAAGGCCTAGGCGACAAAAACACGACTCTCAGAAGAATGAGGCTGATTCCAAGGGCTACGACGATGAGTAAAAACCTGCGCACTTTTCAAAAATAAGATAAATCTGGCGTCCTGCGTACCTTCGATGCGGTTATGCCGCTCATTATCTCGGCTTCAGGGATTCGTGGTACTACAGAGGGGCCTGTTGGGCAAAACTTAACCCCGCTTGACGCAGTTCAGTGGGTCAGTGCCTGGGCTAATTGGCTACAAGCTCGGCACGGCCAAAATCTTGCGGTGGTGGTGGGGCAAGATGCGCGTCCGAGTGGTCATATCTTACGTCCTGTAGTCATTCATACCCTACGGGCTTTTGGGGTCACGGTGTGGGATGCGGGCCTTACGACTACCCCGACGCTGGCGCTAGCGGTGCCCCATCTGTCAGCCCAGGGCGGGGTTATGCTGACGGCTTCGCATAATCCAGCCGGCTGGAATGCGCTCAAGTTTTTAGACGAAGCGGGCGAATTTCTGCCGCCAGCCACTCTCTCTGAAGTGCGGGCTCTGATGGCTAACCTGAGTTATCCAGCTACCGAGCGGCCTGGCCAGGTTTTATCGGCGGACCACTTACTTTCTCACCACATCCAGACCCTGCTGGCCCATCCTTTTGTGGCGTCGGTGCGGCTCCCTAAGCTACGGGTGGTCGTGGATGCCATTAATAGCAGCGGGGCGATTTACGTACCAGCCCTATTGGAGGCCATGGGGGTTGGGGAGGTGATCACCCTCCATGCTGAGCCGAATGGCCTTTTTGCGCATGCGCCCGAGCCGCTCCCTCAGCATCTCACTACCTTAGCCCAACAGGTACAAGAGTTGGGGGCAGACCTCGGTATCGCTGTAGATCCGGACGTGGACCGCGTAGCATTCTTTTTGCCAAACGGCGAGCCTTTTGGCGAGGAATACACCCTGGTCGTAGCTGTTGACTACCTTCTATCTCGTCAGCGGGGCCCCGTCGTCGCTAATCTCTCTACCACCCAAGCAGTGCGCCAGGTGAGTGCTCGGCATAATGCCGCTTTCTATGAAAGCGCCGTCGGCGAATATCACGTCGTCCAAAAGATGAAACAGGTAGGGGCTGTCATTGGTGGCGAAGGGAACGGCGGCGTCATTTGGCCGGCTATTCACTACGGCCGTGATGCGCTAGTTGGGATCGCGCTGTTTTTGGCTCGCCTGGCCGAAGCGCAAGGTGATGCAGTTGCCTTGCGTCGCACCTACCCCACCTTTTACCAACGAAAACACAGTCTGCCCCTCGCTCAGCCCCTTGCGCAGCCCGAAGCCCTATGGGAAAAGCTTATCCACCTAGCACCGGATGCAACCCCTTGCCTTGTCGATGGCCTAAAGCTCAACTGGGAGGATCGCTGGGTGCACGTTCGTCCATCGGGCACCGAGCCTATCTTGCGTCTGTACGTCGAGGCGCCTTCCCCCGAAGCAGCTCAGGCTTTGCTAGACAGGTTTGCCCACACACTGGCCAACCACTTGTCCCTTGCCTAAAAGCAAGTCGTAATTTTGTTTGAGAGAACATGACCAATAAGCCTATCATAGCCCAGCCAAGTCCCTTTAGCATGGAGCTGCAAGCGGGTACTTACTGGTGGTGTTCGTGTGGGAAAAGTCAGAAGCAGCCTTTTTGTGACGGTAGTCACCGAGGCTCAGGCTTTAGTCCCGTAAAGTTTGAGCTCCAAGAAGCGAAAAAAGTCTACCTCTGCGGTTGTAAGCACACCCAAAAGCCGCCCTTTTGCGACGGTAGCCACAAAGCTCTTTAGCTGAGTTCCTGCGCAAGGATAGCCCTTGCGCGTTCTAAGGCGTGATACGGAACCCAAATTCGGAGCGGTCCGATGGCTGGGTTGGTTGGCCATACACTCCAGAGGCCGCTACCGAAAATAGCCTGTACATGCTCGTTTTCGACCCAGGTGGGAATGCCAGCCGTTTCGAGCATGCCGTTGGCGAGGGCGGCCTGAAGGCCAGACGTGTAACTACCGACCACCGCCCAGTCCTTCATGGCACGATGTAGACTATGGGCGTCGTGACGGTGTCACTACGGTGTCCTGCCCTGTCTAAAATGAATACCCGAAAAGCTAAGGGTTCCCGGGGGTTACTAGGATCCAAGCGAACAATTCCCGGAATGGATATTTCTATCGTACCTTGAATAGACTGTGGTAACGGCCCTTCGTAGAAGCGAGGCATATTATAGCGGATAATGCCATCATAGCCGCTTGGGAAGCGGGAAGAGTCTCGCGTGTCTAAAAGAAACAAATCCGTTTGATTATCTGGCTGCCCGCCCAGATCACCATCTCCATCCCGGTAGCTAAGGGTCAGTTTCAAGGTCCCAAACTCGGGTACCTCCATAGGCGTAAAGTCGACTAGCTCTATCTGCGGCTCGATGGGGTACACGACCGAGTCAGGGCGACAACTTGCTAGAATTAGTATCAGGATGATCCAAGTCCACCGACTCATGGCCAGGCTATTCGATAAAGGCCATCCATGCTCAGCAATAAGTACTCATGAGACCTAGCTAATTCTTGCAGTCTTTCGCCTTTACGCACACCAGCCAGGAGTTTCTCAAGATAGTCGGCACGCTCTTCAGAGGGGATCTCAGAGAGCCAGGGTACTTGGCCGGCGTAGAGTTCCTCATGAGAGACGTAGGTGATTTGACCTTTTGACCGGTGAGCGATGTCCTGTAGAAGGTTGGGGAGGTCGACGGTGGAAAAACGGTGAGTCCGCTCTATGGCGGAGAAGAATGCGAGGGCGATAGAGCGCAAGGCACTCTCGAGCGGACCCGAGAGCGGTTGAGGCTCCTGAAAGCCTAGCAAGAGTAGTCCCCGCAGTCCCTCCACGTCATAGTAAGGGCCTAGCAGCCAGGCGGGTGCCAGCCCATCCACATGCTTGACCAGCAGCTCACTAGTCAATACAGACTGGCTGCGACGCTGCTGAACTAGCCCGCTCAGAAGCGTAGGATTGATCTCCCAAACCTGAGGCCATGGGGACCTTTCTCGCTGGGACTCCCATGTAGCCAGTGGCATAATGAAGTTATTCTCGTGCCGGACCCAGAGGACTGTGCTCATTTTAGCTCCGATGTATCGACTGACCTTGGCTAAAAAGATACGTTGCATACTAGGCGTAAATTGACTCGAAGACGAGGTCATAGTAAAGAGGTCGATGATTAGCTCCTGCCAGCGGCTGCGCTCGGCCATGAGGTTTTGGGTGCGGCGCATTTCTTCCTGGGTAACGGCCAGCTCCTCGAGATTTTGACGAAGTTCCTCTTCCCTTGATGCTAATTCTTGATTTTGTGTCTGAGTCTTCTCTAAGAGAACTTGAATCTGTCGACGGGCTCGTACACTTTGCAGATAAGCGCCCCACTTTTGGGAAAAATCCTTCCATTCAGCTGTAGCCAGACGGGACTCTGCTTCCTCCGCACTCGCCAGCACCAAAGTTGCCTGGACTTCACCCTGAAAAAGTAGCGGAAGGGCCCCGACATAGACCACATCCAACTCTACCAATGTAGAAAGCACTGGATTCATGATCTGATGGGCGGGCAGCTTTTCTTGAAGGAAGCGCCTCTCTGAAACGGCTTGTCCAAGCAAACCCTCTCCAACTCTAAACTGTGCAAGGTGGGACTTGCTACTGAGACCACTACCCGATTCGAAGCGAAATAGCTCCTTTTCCTCCGAATCAGCTATGTAGAGCATCGCAATAGGCCAATGCTCAGCCGCACAGACCTTTTCCAAGAGCCGCTGCATGAGAAGCGGAAACTCTTCCTCCGATACGGGTACCAAATACTCGTCAAACTCTATTTTCTTCATAAATTGGTAGATGCTTTGACGTTTCGATTCCGATATATTTGTATCAGACGTAATAAAATAGGGCCCGTTGTGCCTATCACCAGTCCTAAGATAATCCATTCATAATAAGCCTGTACCCAGGGTATTTGCCCCAAGTAATAACCCACACTCACAAGAGCCAGAGGCCACAGCAGGGAACCTAAAAGACTTACACTGAGAAAAACAGGATAATGCATATTAATGACACCGGCTAAGGCTGGAGCAAATGTGCGAATAATAGGCAAAAACTTGCCAAAGATGAGAATGAGGGCATTATATTTCTTGTAAAAGTTTCTCGTCATCTCCCCGTATTCGGGGCGAAAAAATAAGCTTTTCTTTTTATTGAAAATGGTTTGGCCGGCTCGCCAGCCTATCCAATAGCTACTTTGATCGCCCAGAAAGGCCGCCAGACCAATTAGAAGCGCCACTATTATCCAGGGATAACGAATGACGCCCGCTGAAGTAAGCAATCCCGCTGTAAATAAGAGCGAATCTCCAGGAAATAACACGCCAATAAATAGACCTGTTTCGGAAAACACCATTAGCAAGAGCAGGGCCAGACCACCGTAATAGACAATAGTTTTGGGATTGAAGAGCGCAAAAAAATCTTCAAGCATGGCTGTATACGGATCGAGCATCCCCCCACAATTCATCCAGGCGATAATAAGAGCGAACCTCCGGCAAGAGCACGTGGACTACCACAGCGCCCAAATCAATTAGAATCCAGTGGCCGACTTCATAGCCTTCTATCCGACAAGGGAAAGAGCTGCCTAAGTTTTTTTTGACTTTCTCTAAGATGTCATCAGCTATCGCTTGGGCTTGCCGGTCAGAGTGAGCGGTGGCCAAGACGAAGTAGTCACATAGCGGATAGCCTAATACAGTAAGATCTAGCACGAGAATATCCTCCGCTTTCTTCTCATCGAGGGCTTGCAAGGTTAATGCGAGCTCTGGCGGCATACTAGTCGCTTGCACCTTTACAAAGCTACAAAATTCGCTTGAAGTGGGGCTAAGGTGAGATGTGGAAGGTCAGTGCGTCGAATCCTTTACTTTTGCGAAGGTATGGCCTTTAGTGTTCGAACGGATGTCCTGAAGGGGGCCTTGGAGCGCGTCGCCTCGGTTATTTCCACCCGCAGCATGCATACCATCACCCGAAACGTACTACTTCTGCAGCAAGGCGACCTCTTAGAGCTGCGGGCGACCGACCTGGAGATTTATATCCGTACAGAAATAGCCGTTTTACCCCAAGGTTCCCAATCCGACCATGTCCAGCTTGCTACCCAGCCTAAACCCCTCTTAGATCTGCTCAAAGCCCTTCCTAGTGAGGAGGTCCTTGCCTTCTCTCAGGAAGTAACTACCAGTGAAGTGGGCGATTATCCTGTTCCTACGCTTCACGTGCGTAGCAGTTATGGTGAATATCAGTTCTCGGGTGTAGATGCGACAGAATTCCCAAGCTTTCCTTCAGTCGAAGGGGCTGAAGGGCTGGACTTTCCCGTGGCGTTTTTACAGGAAGTGATAGAACAGACTGTCTTTGCTGCGAGTCGGGAAGAAAGTCGTCCAGCCTTGAATGGGGTTTACTTTCACTTTTTGCCAGACTATACCCACTTTGTAGCGACCGATGCCCACATTTTAGTTCGCCTACAGCGTACGGATAAAATCTTGACTGGGGCACCCAGTCTCCTGTTACCGGTGCGGGCCCTCGAAGCGCTCAAAACAGCCCTTCAATCGCTGCACGAGAGTGATCAAGTTCGCCTAATTCCCACTAAAGAGCAAGCGCTTTTTTCGCATCCTATCCTAAAGCTTAGCTGTAGACTCATCGACTACCAATTTCCAGATTATCAGGCGGTCATCCCTAATCAGCCTCCTTATTATGCGCGCCTCAAAAAGGAGACCCTACGCCGAGCTATTCGGCGCTTATCGGTCTTTGCAGACAAGACCTCGCAGGGAATCTTATTCTCGTTTGAGGGCAATACTCTAACCTTAACGGCTCGCGACGCTGTCTCCTACAATGCAGCGACGGAACACCTACCTTGCGAATACGAAGGTGCTGATTTCAAGGTAGCCTTTCGAGGAAGTACCTTGCAATCAGTCTTAGACCATATTGACTCAGAAGACATTGTCATTCGGCTTTCTACGCCTGGGCGCCCGGCCGTGATCGAGCCCGACCCGCAGACACCCCCTAGGAACCTCCTCATCCTCGTCATGCCGCTGCTCCAGTGATCTTATATGGAGAAGCGCCTCTCTTACAAAAGGTTCTCTATCTCCTGAGGCAGGCTTCGCTAGAAGCGCGAGGGTACTTTTCTGAGCAAAGCTATGCAGATTTACCCCTGCCGTATCTGGGACCATATCGAGCAGATATTTTGCCAGATCAGCCCGTGCTCCTTGCCTTTGAAGACAATACGACTCGGCGAAATCTCGCTCGGCGTCTGAGGCATCCGCTTGCACCGGCTCTTGTAGCCCCGAGTCCTGGATCGGTCAAAACCGTCGGCGCCGGCACCATCATACTGGGACAAGCTACGCCTTCTGCTCAGGTTGATAATCTAGTACTCATTGAAGAAGAAGCCCAAGTCGGGCACCGGGTACAAATAGGGCCCTTCTCTTTTATTGGAAAAGCGGTTATCGTCGAATCAGGTGTCCTTATTGGAGGTAGCGTTTACATCGCAGCAGGGGCCGTGATCCGTTCGGGCGTAGCAGTCGGGACGGGCGCTATTGTAGCGCCTGGGGCTATCGTTGAGACCGATATACCTCCTTTCGCTTCCGTTTGGGGAGCGCCGGCGCAGATCTGTCCGCCTGGCCTGTAGTTATCGGGGAAATGATATCGTATCCTTTCATGCAGGTAGAACTTTCGAGGAGCCTTTGTTACATTTGTCTATTGATATGCGTATCATCGCTTTATTAGCCTTATTGGGGTTAGTCTGGGCGCAGCCCCAGAAAGCCGAGCGTCACCTTCGGCAGGCAGAAGAGTTTATGCGCATGGAAGACTTTGCGGATGCGCTGGCCGAGTGTGAAGCTGCGATGCAGGCCAATCCGTTCAGCGCTGCCGCTTATGGCCATGGGGCCTATTGTGCCTATCGTCTCCGTCAGTACCGAAAGGCTAGGCAGTACTTTGAGAAGGCCGAGCAGATGGGCTTCACCTTGTCGTTGAGTTATACCTTAGCCTATGCGGATGTGCTTCAGCGCTTAGGTGAGCCCCAAAAAGCCCTCCCCCTCGTTGAAAATATATTAGCCCAAACGCCGCCTTCTAATCCTCTGTACAACCGCCTACAGGCTACTCTCCAGCAGCTCAAGAATGCTGAAAAGTACATGGCTACGCCTCTGAATATCCAAATCAAGAATCTCGGCCCGCAGATAAACTCCCCTTATCCTGATTTTGCGCCGGTGATCTCCGCCGATGAATCGGTCTTACTCTTTACGTCTCGTCGGCCTGGCTCTATAGGTGGTCGTACAGCTCCAGATGGCTTATTCTTCGAGGATATCTACACCTCCGAAAATCAAAATGGGGCCTGGTCTACAGCCAAAAACCTGGGTACTCCTGTCAATACCGCTACCCACGATGCCTGTATTGCGCTCTCAGCCGATGGCCAGACGCTTTTTCTCTTTAACTCCGAGAATGGCGGGGATATCTTTCAGGCCCGTCTCAAGGGTAACCGCTGGCTTCAGCCCCGCAATATCGGCTCTCCCATCAACTCTAAGTATTGGGAGCCTTCCGTCTGTTTGTCGGCTGACGAGCGTACCCTCTTTTTCGTTTCGGACCGACCTGGCGGCCTGGGCGGGCGCGATATTTACATGTGCAAACGCTTGCCGAATGGTAAGTGGAGTCAGCCTATCAACCTGGGTGCTCCCATCAATACGCCTTATGATGAAGATGGCCCCTTCCTGCACCCCGATGGTAAGACGCTGTTTTATTCCTCTAATAGCCCTAGCTCGATGGGGGGCTTTGATATCTTTCGAACCGAACTGCGACCCGATAGCACTTGGGCTCCGCCGGTCAATCTCGGCTATCCCATCAATACCCCAGGGGACGATATCTACTTCGTACTCTCTGCCAGTGGCCTGCATGGGTATTATGCCAGCGAGCGCGACGATAGTTATGGCGAAAAGGACATTTACCTAGTCGACTTTTCCACCCTCGTTGAAGAAAAGCCTAAAGCAGAGGCCAAGAAAGACGACGAATCCCTGGACGTTGCCACAGAAACTGCAGCGGCTCCTGTTTTCCGGCCTAATCTGACGCTCTTAACGGGTGTTATCTATGACCAAGAGACTAAGCAGCCCCTAGAAGCGCAGATTTATCTCATCGACAACGTACGAGCCGAAACGCTCACGGCGCTTACCTCCAACGCGGCCACGGGTAAGTACCTTATTTCCCTCCCGGCGGGTAAAAATTACGCTATCGTCGTCGTCAAGGAAGGGTATGCTTTCCATTCCGAAAACTTCATCATTGAAGAAAGTATGGGTTATCGGGAGGTGCGTAAGGATATCGGTTTGCAGAAGTACAAAGTCGGTACGACAATCGTGCTGCGCAATATCTTTTTTGACTTTGACAAGGCTACCCTACGTCCCGAATCAAAAACCGAGCTAGAGCGGGCTTATGAATTTCTCCAGAAAAATCCACGAATAAAAGTCCGCATCGCCGGTCATACGGATAGCTTCGGTTCGGATGAATACAATCAGCGCCTTTCAGAAGCTCGGGCTAAGTCCGTGTATGAGTACCTCATCTCGCGCGGGATTTCAGCGGATCGATTAGGGTATGTAGGTTATGGGGAAAGTCGCCCTGCTGACACCAATGACACCGAGGAGGGCCGTCAAAATAATCGGCGAGTGGAATTAGAAATCATCGAGAATTAGGACACAGCTTTGCAAAAGACATTGTGGGATGCTAAGCATCCCCCTAACTTTTTAAGTAGGCTGTGGAGGATTCGAACCTCCGACCTCTGCCCTGTCAAAGCAGCGCTCTAAACCAACTGAGCTAACAGCCCGCTTAGTCGCATTTACGCCGTCGTATCCCCGCTGAGAAGGGCCTTGAGACGAGAGATGGCCTCCAGGTCACCAAGGGTTTCACGCTTTTGAGCGCGTGTCACGGGCTCTGGTAGCGCCGGCGCTGCGGCCTCCTCGGTCGCCTCACCTTTGCGGCGGCGGGCGCTTCGGGCCTGCTTCTCGACGCGGGCCAGCACGATCGTCCTATTCCCTTCGTCAATCTCCACCACCCTGAAAAGATCACTGCTTCCCTCCTTCGGCATATCTCCGCCTACCTTGAGGTAATGCATCGGTACAAAACCCTCTACACCATGCGCAAGCGCTACCACGGCACCTGCCTCGGTTATCCGTTCTACGATGCCCTCATGATAAGACCCCTCCTTGAAGATCTGCTTGATAAGCTCCCAGGGGTCTTCGGTAAGCTGCTTGTACCCCAGGCGCATCCGACGATGGTGTGAGTCTACTTCTAAAACCACGACATCTATCTCCTGCCCTCTTTGGAAGATCTCGGACGGATGCTTGATGCGCCGGAACCAGGATAGATCACGAAGGTTGATGAAGCCCTCGATACCCGGCTCCAGCTCGACAAAGGTGCCAATATTAGTGTGATTACGAACGATGCCCCGATGTACACTACCAGTTGGATACTTCTCAGCAGCTTGTAGCCATGGATCAGGATAAAGCTGCTTCATGCTCAGGGTGAGACGCTGGGACTCTGGATCGAACTGGATGACCTTCGCCTGAATCTTGTCGCCAACTTTATACTTGGAGAGCTCTTCTGCCGCTGTGGTAGACCACGCTAGCTCAAAGACAGGCAAAATGCCTTCGATACCAGGGACGACCTCTACAGTCAGACCAAACTCCGCAATCGCTACGATACGCCCTTCTACGACAGCATCCACTTTGAGCCAATCAGGAGGATTTTGCCAAGGATTCGGCTGCAGTTGTTTGATACCTAGATTGACGCGACCACTTTCGGGGTCATAATCTAGTACGACGACGCGAACTGTGTCTCCAATTTTGTAAAGCTCCTCGGGGTGAGACACGCGACCCCAGGAAAGATCGGTGACGTAAACGAGACCATCGATGACGCCACCTAAGTCCACAAATATCCCAAATGAAGCCACGTTTTTGACCGTACCTTCCAAGATAGTCCCCCGCTCTAGGATGCTCATCACCCGCTCTTTTTGCTTGACGAGCTCCTCTTCTATGAGCGCCTTGTGGGAAACCACCACGTTATGCTGGCTGGGGTTGATTTTGACGACCTTGAAGCGCATGCGGCGGCCGATGAGCTCTTGATAATTATCGGACGAACGTAAGGGGCGCATATCTACCTGAGAGCCAGGCAGAAAGGCTTCTATCCCGTCAATATCCACGACGAAGCCGCCCTTGGTCCGTCGGCGAATGACGCCTTCTATGGGTCTGTCTTGTTCTAAGGCTTCCTGGATCATTTGCCAGGTGCGCAGAGAATGCGCCAAACGCCGCGATAGCTTAGCCATACCCTCTCGCGTCTGTTCCGCTTCCACGTAAACTTCAATCTCGTCCCCTACTTGCGGTTTGGGTTCGTCTGCATGCCATTCGGATAGAGGAATGCGTCCTTCGGCTTTGTGACCGATGGATATGAGTGCTTCGCTCTCGTCTACAGCCACGACCTTCCCACGAACAATCTGATTCTGCAGCCGAGGCGGCAAATACGCCTGGTACAGTTTCTCTAAGTCGACTTCCTGGATATGACTCATGCGGGGGCAAAGTTACAAAACTTTCACAGTCGCAAGCGACATCCAAAATAGGCCTGATCCGTTTCCGCTCGCAAAAAGTAATACCCAGGGGGCAAGGCCTGGGGAAGTTCAAGCTGGCGGATGCCTTTCCATTGCTGGGCTGGATAGGTCGGAGATTGCCAGACCCTCTCGCCTTGTGCAGAATACAAACAAAATCGCAGGTTTTCTGCTTGTAATGCGCTGGGTTGCCCCCAACGAAAGGCAACGATTCTACCCCGGACTGTTTCTACGAAGAAAGTGAGCCCTAAATTGGGGTGCGTAAGACGGGGCCAAAGGCTGGGCGGCAACGGCAGGATGTCCGCTGTAAGGAGGAGCTTGGCCAGCGTGTCCCCGCGATAATTAAGACTCAGGAGCCACAGACTATCTCCTTGAAACATCAAGTACCCGAGCGCAGTCGAAAAGTCTTTTCGCGTGATACCTTGACCACCAGCGTTGAAAATGCTAATGCCCAGTTTTTTGGCAAGCTGATAAGAGCGCCGTTCGGTCTTACCAGCGCCTCCCGTCATGAGCTCCGGAAAACCTCCCATGGTGCCATCTTCTAACGTCGCAATATGCGTGTCTCCGCTTACAAACACCACTCCTCGGATTTGATGGGTCCAGCACCAAGCGAGCAGGCTATCCTGATCAGCCGGATAGCCTGCCCATGTATCAGCGATGAAACCGGCAATAAAGATAGCAGGAACCTTGTACAGACCGCCGAAGATACGGAGCGTTTGCTCGGGAAGATTTAGTACCTGCTGGATGAATAGTTGAAGATTACGGTTGTACGTGACACCCGAAAGGATGACTTTCCAGCGGGCGGTGCTCTCTCGCAAAGCCTGCTTGAAGAGAGTCATCTGCTCGCGACCCAATATGGAGATTTCGGTTTTAGGCCGGAAATAATATCGGCCTAGCTCCCCGAGTTCAAAAGCTCGCATGGTGCCTGTACGCGCAGTCCGGTTATCTAAGAAGAAAAATTCTACGTCTCCCCACCGAAAGCGCTGGAATAAAGCTTTTTCGGCGAGCGGAAGCGGATAATGCGGGAAGAAAGCCTCATAAGCCTGCATAGCCCTCTCGCGCAAAGTCGGGGCAAAGGTGTAATCACCTATCGGCAAGTTTAGGGTTCTATACTGTGCGCGGTAGTCTTGACCAGTGTTGTCCGCTACAAAATCGTGATCGTCGTACAAGTAAGCCCAAGCGGCATGGGTACGCAGGCGGTGCGTACCAGGATCCCAATAGCGCTTTTGATAGGCATTTCGGAGGTTTTCCCATTTGCTTGGAAAGAAGTTTTCAGTTTTAGGTGGGAAATCTTTTTCTGTCGTATCAGGATATCCCCAATCTCCTAGGTGCAGCACTAGATGAGGATTGAGCTGAGCGGCGTACTGCTTGAGGGCTTTTTCTGACTTGAGCTTAGGATCGAGGGCATCGCAGGAAATGGCGGCTACGCGTAGCGGTGAGAGCGGGGGTGTGTGGAAGCTGCCGCTCACGAGGAGCCCAGAGGTAAGCTTTACCTCGTATACGTAATGCGTTGCAGGTGTAAGGCGGGCGAGGGCCAGGCAAACGGGCGTAGAATCTGCACTGAGGGTCGTGTCTAAAAGCCCGGCGATAGTGACTCTGGGTTTAGGGTCCCAAATACAAAGCGTGGCTGAGGTGTCCGTCACACCGCCTACTAGTACTTGTGCACGGAGCAGCGAGAGGGTAAATACTAGTGGCGTGAAGCGAAGCACGTGGTGGTGACGGGCGGACTTGAACCGCCGACCCCCAGATTTTCAGTCTGGTGCTCTACCGACTGAGCTACATCACCAAATCGCTGCAAAGATAGGGCTTTCTGCACAAATACAAATCATCGGTACGGTTCTAGCAGACTCTCGTCTTGAACCAGGACCTCGCGAGGCTTACTACCACGACCTGGTCCTACGATACCGGCTCGCTCCAGCTGGTCCATTAGACGCCCTGCACGGTTGAAACCGATCCCGAGTTTGCGTTGTAGAAGAGACGTAGACCCGTACTGGCTCCGCACGACTAAGAGAGCTGCTTCGTAGAAGAGCGGGTCACGTTCCTCGCTTTCAGTTGGGGTTGTTTCGTCGCGCTCCGGCCTAGGCGGTTCGGGTAAGGTATAAGGGAGTGGCTGCTTTTGATGCGCAATGTGGTCTACCACCCGCTCAATCTCAGCCGTGCTTACGAGACCGCTCTGAAGTCGAATGAGTTCGGTCCCCATCATGAAAAGCATGTCTCCCCGACCGATGAGGCGCTCGGCGCCGTTCGTGTCTAAGATGGTACGAGAGTCTACGCCTGAGCTAACCCGAAACGAGAGGCGAACGGGAAAGTTAGCCTTGATAAGGCCCGTAATGACATTGACCGATGGGCGCTGCGTGGCTAAAATTAGGTGAATCCCCACAGCCCGAGCAAGCTGGGCCAGCCGGCATATGGGGGTCTCCACTTCCTTGCCAGCTGTCATCATGAGGTCTGCCAGCTCGTCGATGATTAGCACGAGGTAAGGCAAGTAGCGATGGCCTTCTGCGGCGGACAAGCGCCCACGCTGCCAGGCCTCATTGTATTCGATAATGTTGCGGACTCGAGCTTCCTTGAGCAGGTCATACCGCAGCTCCATTTCCAGCACTAGGCTCTGAAGCGCCGGCAGAGCTTCCTCGACCTCCGTGATGATACCCGACGCAATCCCCGGTATCTGCACTAAATAATGAGACTCTAAATGCTGGTATAAGCTCATTTCTACCTTTTTGGGGTCAATGAGTAGAAACCGTATTCGGTCCGGAGATAAGCGGTAAAGCAACGAGAAGATCATACAGTTGAGCGCGACAGACTTACCCTGACCGGTCGCGCCAGCGATTAGCAAATGCGGCATCTGAGCCAGGTCCCGTACATAGATTTCGTTTGCAATGGTCTTGCCTAAAGCTAAGGGCAAACGACTGTCTGTTCTTTGATAAGCCGGGGCCTGTAACAGCGTGCGTAGTGAGACGGTTTGCGGCTCCCGATGAGGTACTTCTATCCCGATGGTGCCTTTACCAGGTAGAGGAGCCACGATCCGAATCCCCAGCGCAGATAGACTGAGAGCTATATCGTCCTCTAGGCTCCGAATGCGACTGATCCGAATCCCCGGCGCCGGTACGATTTCAAAGAGCGTTACGGTCGGCCCCACCGTGGCAGAAATGCGTGTAATCTGAATCCCGTAATGCGCAAGGGTCTCGACGATCTGCTGCTTGTGCCGCTCAAGCTCCTGGGGACTCGGTAGCGGTGCCGCGAGACGTTCATGAACCTCAAGCAGTTCTAGGGGCGGAAACGCCCAATTCTCAGCAGGAGGCGGTACAAACGGCTCATATAGGGAATCCTTAGCCGAAGGAAGTGGAGCGAGTTTCTGGCGCTTCTCGAGGGTCGGCGGCTCAGGGACTTCCTCTGATGTAAAGCGTTCTTTACCCTCGTCTATAGAAAGCTCGACCGCCTGAGCGATAGCTGGGAATTTTTCCTGAGCGCGGGGCATCGCAGCATCCTCGGCAGTCGGTACAGACGACCAAGACAAAGGGAGCGCTGGCGCCTCTGGAACTTCTACGTCGGTAGCTGCATCCGATGCTAAATCAGGGGCCTCTTGAGCTGTCTCGATTGGGTGCAGGGTGTAGGAAAAGAGCTCCCTTTCAACGAGTTCTTCCGTTGGCTTACTTTCGATGAGGGCCTCTGGCGATTCTATGGGCTCCACGGTACCCAATGTCTCCTTTTTAGTGGAGAGCCGCTGCAGCCAGCGCCGTAGGCCATACCCTGCCCCGCTCACCAAGGCTAGCCATGTAATGATAAGGCCCACTTTGCCAATATACAGGTCCAATACGCTTGCAAACGCGGCCCCTACCACACCACACCAGATTAGATCATGCAGGACGTCCATCTGAACAAGGACCCCCCCGATTGTAGAGACGAAATAAGCCAGGAGCAGGCCCATAACTAAAAACTTTCTTCTCATGGGCCTTTGCTTGAGCCAAGAGATACCTGCATACAGGAGGGTGACGGGAAAGAGAATTCCTATCCAGCCAAACCCCCGATAAATCAAGAGATGAGCTAGTCGAGCGCCTACCCAGCCGGTAGGATTTTCGAGGCGAATGGCGCCTGGTGTCCCTTCGAGCGCAGCCAAATCCTGGGTGTAGGTTCCAAAATACGCTAACACCGCCATGAGTAGGTAAAGACCTACCACGGCCGTGCTCATACCAAGTACCATTCGGCGCGACGAGAGCCCCCGCTCCACCCTAGCGAAGTTAGCCTTTTTTCTGTCGAAAGGCGTCTGGGCCCTGATAGTTTAGGAACAACTCTGGTGGCAGAAGCCCTTTTTGCAGCACAGGCAGCGCATGGCGCAAATACCCGAGCTCGCTGGACGCATGGGCATCGGTTGTCAGGACGATAGTGACGCCTTTTTGACTAGCGCGACGGACCCACCGCCAGTCGATTTCCATGCGGTAAGGATTGCCATTGAACTCTATAGCGACGTGATGCGTAGCGCAGGCCTCTAGAATGGCTTCTTCGTCAATAGGGTAGCCCGGTCTTCCGCGCAAGAGGCGCCCTGTCCAATGCCCTAAGACTCGCACGTAGCCGCTCGTGATAGCTCGCAGCAGGCGCGCCGTGGCCTCCTCCCGCCCCATGCTAAGCTTTTCATGGATTGAGCCCACGAGGTAATCTAGCCGACGCCATATGGTCTCGTCATAATCCAGCTGGCCGTCTGGCAGGATATCCGCTTCTACGCCGTGGAGAAGCACCAGGCTTCCAGCATAGGTGGCATTCAGGGCCTGGATGGCTTGCGCTTGGTCCAAGAGGCGCTCCGGGCTCAGCCCACCCGCATACGCCGCTCGTTGGCTGTGATCAGCTATCCCCAGGTAACGAAGCCCCATCGCTTGAGCCGCCGCCGCCATTTCAGCCAAGCTGCCCCGCCCATCTGAATAAGTCGTGTGCACATGAACCGTACCTAGGATCTTCTCAAGGGTCAGCGGTTCGGGCAGTTCGCCTCTTTCCGCTACTTCCAGAATATCTGGCCAGTCACGCCACGCCGGCAGAATGTAAGGTAATTGCGCAGCCTGAAAAACTGCCTCCTCCGTTTGAGCTGCTAGCGCTTGAGGCAGACGACTTTTGACCTTCTCTACGAAATCGGCCGGCCCTGTGTGTTCTAGTAACGCTAGGCCCCAAACCTCATAACTTACCCAGTAAATGCGTAAGGGAAATGTGCGATGTCGGGCGACTAGCTCGGCTTCAGGCTCTAAATCCGTAACCTGCCCTAGAATCGCATCTCGCGACTCAAGAGTTCCTATCAATTCAACACCCGAAAAGATCGGCAGGCTTCTGCGAAAGGCCCCCACTGGAGTTAAGCATGAAGCCCAATCCCCTAATCGATCGAAAAACTGCTCTAAAAATTGGGCGGCCTCCCAATATAAAATCTGTCCACGCTGGCTAAGATACATCTGGAGATTCGTGCGTACTGTGCTGAGGAGGCTAGGCCCCCAGCCCCGTAGATCGTCAAGTTTACCGCGTTCGATAGCTTCAAGCAGCTTTTCAGGTGAGGCTATGCGCTTTTCTCGCCATAATTGAGCGATCCGCTTGGGTCCTAGACTCGATATCTTAAAGAATTCCAACAGTTCATCTGGCCATGCTTGCCGAAGCGTTTCCAAAAGGGGAGTCGTCCCGGTGGTATAAAGGTCTCGGGCGACTTGGATAAGGCCCTGACCGATGCCAGGCTGCTGAGATAGAGCATGGAGGAACGCCGTCTCATTTTGAAAAGCCTCTTCTGGCAGGGCTTCTAGCGCCTCTGCCAGTCGCTCATAGGCTGCGATGCGGTATCGTGGTTCCGAATTCAGGCTCAGCCGGCGCGCCAAATCCCAGGCGCGAGTCCTAAGGACTTGAGCTATCCTTTCGGGTGGCATCGCGTAAGGCCGCAAAGGCGGCTTTTAGAGTCTCCCGGTCCGTTATCTGAGCCAGGTAACTAAACATAGCCCCCTGTAGACGTTCGGCGCCGTCGATGGGGACGACTGCGCCAGTGAGGTACGGGGCCAGGTCCGATAAGAGAAAGGCAGCCAATGCCCCCAGCTCTTGGTGGTTGCCGTAGCGGCCGGTGGGTAGGCGCTTTTTGTAGGTCTCCTCAAAGTCTGTGCCTGGCATGAGGCGGGACCAGGCGCCTTCTGTGGGAAAAGGGCCCGGCGCAATCGCATTCACCCGAATGCCATAGAGCGCCCATTCATACGCTAAAGAGAGGGTTAGCGCTTGTACACCTGCCTTGGCCGCCGCCGAGGGCAGTACAAAAGCACAGCCCGTATCGGTGTAGGTAGTCACGATGTTAAGAATATGGCCGGGACGCTTCTGGTTTATCCAGTAGGCGCCAGCCCAGCGGCTCATATGGAATGTACCCATGAGAACAATATCCACGACCGCCCGAAATCCCTTGGGCGAAAGCGTCTCCGAAGCCGCTAAGAAGTTGCCTGCCGCATTATTGACCACGGCGTCGACGCTGCCAAGTCTAGAGAGCACCTCTTCAAAGAAGCGCTCTACGGATTCGTAGTCGCGCACATCACAGGCGATGGGGTGTACCGCTGGACCGATTTCGCTGGCTGTTTTTTGCAGGATGGCTTCCCGTCGACCACAGATGACCACCCGGGCCCCACAGCGCACGAAAGTCTCCGTCATAGCTCGCCCCAAGCCGGTGCCTCCGCCGGTCACAACGATAACTTTGTTTGACAAGTCTATGTTCAGCATAAGCTAAAATTTATAGGCAGGATTCTGACGTGAAAAATCTATGTCCGAAAAAGGTGGATTGACTATAATCTTGTAATATTCATACCGCTCATAAACGCCATTTTCATCCTCAACCTCCACGACCAGTGGTATTTTTCGTCGCTCATCGATAATTAGCGTAATGTGCTTGCCGTAATCAGAGGGAACCTTGATCACTTGCCCGGGCCTGAGTGTAATATCCGGTTTAGAAAAGCCATTGAGTTCCATAATCTTGTACCAGCCCACTCCCATGCGTTCTGCAATCCGAAATAGATTATCATTAGGCTGGACCGTATATTCCTGGATGTGATAGTTAGGGGGCTGAAGCCTAATCTTGTAACAGGGTTGACCATCCCAAGAAAGCTTGCCTTCATACCGAACTAGGGTAGCTACTTGGTTAGCGTAGCGTTTTTTGGCATTAAGCAGGAGGTTCCGCAGTTGGTCATACCCCGTGGCGTAAATCGTTTGATGTTGATTTTCCAGGACGAGACTCCCAAAAGGATCTAGAGTCAGGGCGACATAAGGGAAAGAGTTGGGCTTGACGAGGATTTTCACGCTGCCAGGTTCAGCTGGGAAAAGGACTTCCACCCCCTGGCGAGGGCTGATCTGATAACCATAGATGGAAAAGGGTTTCCGCCGAAGCTTGAAGCGCATGTGTTCTAGGATAAGTCTCCCCTGGATGCGCTCATACTTTTTGAGCTCGTACTGCAGGGTTTGTAGCCGATCGGTAGCTTCGAGCATTTCGTCTAGAAGCTTAAGCGGCTCTGTCTGAGCTGGCAATAAGCTGAGCGTGCACAATAGGCTAAGCAGCCGCCCCATACGTACCAAGGTAAAGCTTTTGCGGAAAAAGCTGAGCCTCGTCTGGATCGTTGGTGGCACAAATGATGAGGCGTTGCGGGATGAGATCCCGCAGACGCTGATGAAAGATAACTTGCCAGTCCGCATCTAAAAACGCCGTGGGCTCATCTAAAAACACAACTGGGCTGGGTACGGCGAGCTCTAAACCCAAAAGAAGCCGTTGACGCTGTCCGGATGAGAGTCGATATAAGGCCTGATTGCGATGTTCGCTCAGAGCCAAACCGTGCAGTAAACTTTCCGTGGAGTCGGTCACCTGCTTACAGACCTGATAAGTTTGGATGACATCCGCCACGGTAAGCTCTAGCGGTGGGTACAGGTGGGGAGAAAGCCAAGCGATGCGGGAGCGCCACTGGTCTGGAGACAGGGAGCACCCCTCCCAGACGAAGTGAACTAAGCCTTCTGCCGGCCGAAAGGCGCCAGCTAGCATGGCCAATAGCGTGCTTTTGCCAGAGCCATTAGGCCCTATGACTACTAAAGACCGCTGAATCGTTTTATCCAGCTTCCATAGCCACCGCTCCGACGTAAAACGGTGTCGGACTCCCTCAAGAACGATCCCGAACCGCATGGCGCTGAAGCGAGCGCTTCTCGACTAGACTCGCCGTCAACTCCGCTTCACACACTAGCTTATCCTCTACATAGGCCTTACCAGTCATCTTGCAGATGCCTCGTCGCAGTTGTAAAAGGTCTAACTTGAATACTAGTTGGTCTCCAGGTGTAACGGGCCTTTTGAAGCGCGCATTATCCACCGCTAAGAAGTACACCCAGTAATCTTGCGGATTCTCCACGATGTTGAGGAATAAGATTCCTCCCACCTGCGCCATGGCTTCAAGGATCAGAACGCCTGGCATAATGGGGTTGTCCTCAAAATGACCCGCAAAAAAGGGCTCGTTGATGGTGACGTTTTTGATGCCTACAATGCTATTTTCGCTAAAGTGCGTGATACGGTCTACCAGTAAGAATGGATGTCTATGGGGAAGTATCCGCAAGATAGCATGAATATCAAAGACGACGTTCTGATTAGAGGCGGCTCGCTGAAAGCGCTGAATGATTTTCTTTTTCTGTATGAGCTTGTGGAGGGTTCGAATAAAAGCGATATTGGCAGCGTGGCCAGGGCGCATAGCCACGATCTGCCCGCGAAGCGGCGCTCCTAATAAAGCCAGGTCACCAATGAGATCCAGAAGCTTGTGGCGAGCTGGCTCGTTGTCGAAACGAAGCGGGGTGTTATTAAGCACGCCCTCCTCCACGACTTGTACATTCGGATAGCCAAAGAGAGAACCGATTTTATGGAGCTCTTCTGGGGTGTAATGCCGATCGACAATTACAATCGCGTTCTCTAGGGTCCCCCCCTTGATAAGTCCTTGCTTGTAGAGGCCTTCGAGCTCATACAGTAGACAAAAGGTACGAGCAGGGGCTATTTCTTTGGGGAAGTCTTCCCACCGTGCTAAAGTAGCCGGCTGAATCCCCAGTACCTGCGAGTTATAGTCTACTATTACAGTAATGCGAAAATCCTCTGAAGGAAACGCTGTAATATCTACGCCTCGTTGCTTATCTTGGTAGTGAACTGGCTCTTCAATTTGATATACCTGTAAGTGAGCTTTTTGTGGAAGTAGGCCAATCTTTTGAATACCCTCCACGAAAGGCAGGGCGCTCCCATCTAAGATGGGGACCTCGGCCCCCCAGAGTGATAGCCGCGCATTCGAAACGCCGAGTCCCATGAGGGCCGCTAAAACGTGCTCGACCGTGTGTACCCGCACGTCATCTTTACCGAGGGTGGTCGACCGCATTAGGTCTACGACGTAATCTACATGGGCGGGAATCTCAACAGGTTCGGGAAGGTCCTCCCGAACGAATACAAAACCTGTATCTTCGAGCGCGGGCCTTATGACGAGCCGCGCAGAAGCCCCAGTATGGAGTCCCGTGCCCTCAAATGAAATCTCGCCCTTGAGTGTCTGCTGCTGTTGAAACATAACCCTATAACTCTTGAATCAGTAATTTTTCTAGACGTTGTAAGCGTGGATATAACTCTGGTAGCTTGCGCATGATCGCTTCCATGAGAAGCTGCTGCCGCACCTCTTGAGCGGGCGCGCCTCGCCAGGAGCGGCCAGGAGTCGTGATGGACTTCGATATGCCGCTTTGCGCAGCTATGGCTGTATGCTCCGCAATCTGCACATGGTCTGCGATCCCCACCTGCCCACCCAGTCTACAGTAAGCGCCCACCTCAGAGCTGCCGGCTATGCCTGTTTGGGCCGCAATAGCGGTATGACGACCAATCCGGACATTGTGCCCTATCTGAATCAAATTATCTAGCTTAACGCCAGTCTCGATGTGGGTCTTACTCAAGGTAGATCGGTCTATGCAAGTATTTGCCCCGATTTCTACTTCATCTTCGATCAGCACGGTACCCACTTGGGGAATGCGTTCGTAAGGCTTATCTATCCCCTGGTAAAATCCAAAGCCATCGGCCCCGATCACAGCGCCGGGGTGCACGATGCACCGGGCTCCGACCTCGACACCTGGCATCAGCACCGCATGAGGATAAACAATCGTATCGGCTCCGATGACTACATCAGGCCCTATGTAGGCATAGGGAAAGACATAGACCCGTTCCCCCAGTACAGCTCCCGCTCCTATGTAAGCAAAAGCGCCAATGTAGGTATTCTCGGGCACGATGGCAGAAGGATGGATAAAAGCACCTGCCTCGCGGCCAAAAGGCGGCATGGGTCGCGCCTTGTAACGTCGAACCAGCGCATAAAAAACATGTTCTGGCCGCTCTACGCGAATCCAGATGGGCCCATGCGGTAAATGACCCTGCTTAGGGGTGTAAGCCTTAGGTAGGAGCACAGCGCCCGCCCGAGTGTGATGCAGCTGAGCCTCGTAGCGCCCATCATTATAAAAGCTCAGGTCAGTCTCCGTCGCTTCAGCCAAGCCAGCAAAACCTTGCAATTCTCGCTCAATCGCTTGTCCCTCACATACCCCATCAAATTCCTGTGCGATGGCCGCCGGTGTCAATTTCATATCTTGAGTTTTTTGAGAATCTCATCTCGGAAAAAGCGTCCCTGTAAGTCTAGGTCGTGGATCTCCTGCTTAACATCGGGCGCACTCTCCTCATAATGTCGCATAGCCGCCACTATACTGTCTATTACACCCGTGAAGTTTTCTGTGAGAAGTAGTAAAGTGGGTTTAGAGAGCGTGCTATGCATATCTACAATCTGACGCAAAAGGGCATACCCTCGAAAGACCTTTTTGGCTAAAGTACGTAAACTATCAAGGGGTAAGGCATGGGGATAAATAAACTCTACGACGTCTTCTACCAGTTTCATGTAGTCTTGATGAAGAAAGGCATTTCGAGCGGGCAAGCCCGACGAGAGGCGTGCCGCTGCCGCTAAAATCAAGGCTGCCTGGATGGGAATCAAGAGTTCAAACGGAAGCTTAGTTTGCCGGTCAGCCAGGCGCCAGATCACTTCCCGTAGCGGCAATTCGATCACTTCAGAGGTGTTCACGGCTGGGCCAAAGACCCATTCGGGCAAACGCTCTTCGGGCTTGAAGCCCATAAGCATCAAGGACCTAATCGCAATTTGAATGATCTCTTCCTCCGATAGGTTTTCCACAGGCTCGCCGGCTAAGCTTGCGTAGTAACGACCAGATTCTACCATCGCCCAGGCCGGAATAAGCCCTATCACCTCAGTTCCCGAGACGCGGGCGCCCAACCGTCGGGCCTCTTGTTCAACCACGTCTAGCACCGTGTGAAGCGGCGTCTCTCGAAGCTTCGTCACATTAAGACTCACTTGGGCAAACCCAAGTTCTGGCAAAAACCAACCTATCGCCTGCACGCCCGGAAGCTTATGGCCATTGCCTCTCTCTCGGACAGCAGCTGCCACTTTTTGGGCAATACCCTCCGAGCGGGTATTTAGCGTGAGATTAAAGGCAGCGATGAAATCACGAATTCCTATAGCCATGGCACCGCTACGACTATTGGGTACCACGGGGCCAAAGTCAGGCTTCCATTTAGGGTCCTTGAGCCTTTCAGCCAGCTTTTCGTAGCCACCCTTTCGGATATCAGGGAGTCGAATCCGCTCTGGGGTTCGGGCTGACTGGGCATACAGGTAGATCGGCACCTGAAAGGTATTGGCGATATCCTGTGCAAAGGCCTCGACTTCGCCGCGAAGCCACTCCAGATCGATACCTCGATAGGGGATAAATGGACACACATCGACGGCTCCCATCCTGGGATGGATTCCTTTGTGAAGACGCATATCGATATGCTTAAGGGCGGCTTCAATGCCAGCTCGGGCAGCCATGAAAACAGCCGCCGGCGCCCCACCAAAACTGACTACGGTACGATTGACACTCTCTCCCCGATCGACCACAAAAAGATGCACGCTTTCTATATCGCTGATAGCCCGAATAATCTTTTGTATGATCTGCTCATCCCGCCCTTCGCTAAAATTAGGGCTGCATAAAAGAATAGGCTCCATGCGTAGCAAAAGTACAGAAATACGCCTTATCCACTTACCCGGAAGCCTATCACCAAAATATCATCTATTTGGGGTAAATCGCCTTTCCACTGATCTAGCTCGACGGCTAAAGCCTCCTGCTGAGCCGGTATCGACAGTGGCGCTATCTGCATCAGAAAGCGCTTGAAGCGCTTGACCATGTACCGCCTACCGGCTTCCTTCCCAAACTGATCTCCATACCCGTCTGAGCTCATGTACAGACACCAATGTGGACACAAGTCTATGGCGTGAAGGGTGAAAAATTGATCAGGAGGAGCGCTTGCCCCACCGATCCCCTTGCGGTCGGCTTTGTATTCTGTCAGCTCATCGGCACCCGGCTCCGCAATCCACAGGGGGCGGTTGGCCCCTGCATAATACAGTCGCTGCTTCTCGGGCTCGTACCGCACTAGCGCAATTTCCATGCCGTCCTCGGATTTGGAGCCAGGCTGATCCTGACGCAGCGCGCGCCGCATTAGCTGATGAACCCGCCTTAGGATCTCATCTGGCATGCGGAGCCCCTCACCCAGCACGGCTTCCACGAGCATGGAGGAGGCTATCATGGTCATGAGCGCACCGGGTACGCCATGCCCTGTACAGTCTGCCGCAGCCAAATAAAGACCACCTTCTACTCGTAAAAACCAGTAAAAATCACCACTTACTACGTCCCTTGGTCGCCAAAAGATAAAGCTATCGGGTAAGTGGGTTTGAATCTCCCTTGGATCAGCTAGCATACCTTGCTGGATCCGCGCAGCATACGTGAGGCTATCATGAATCTCCTTATTCTGGCGCTCAATGAGATCATAAGCCTCCTGAAGTTGGCGACGACTTTGTTCAATAAGGTTTCGTTCGTATTCGGCGCGCTCTTTCTCTATTGCTAGGCGCAAGGCCGTGGCTTCTTTTTCTTGCCGCTGAGCCTCCTCTCGCTTTCGGTCTGTGATATCGCGCAAGGTGATAAGGTAACCTTGCACAATCGGGTCGTCAAAAAGCGCCTGCCCCACTCCCTCAAAATAACGCCAATGCCCCTCCCGATGCTGAAACCGAGCCGTGAAAAAAACCGATCCGGGTCGCTCAAGAAGGCCTTCCACCAAAGCCCGATCCTCCAGGTGGATAAATTCGGCTACAGGGAGCCCCTCTACTTGCGTGGGTTTATAGCCTAAGGACCGCTCTAAAGAGGGACTCGCATAAATCAGCTTTTTGTCGCGCCTTAGAATGAGAAAAATATCCGATGTGTACTGCACAAGAGCTTTATAGCGCCCTTCTACGCGGGAGATAGCTTCCCGAGCTTCTAATTCTACTTGTTTTTGATACGCTCTCACCTGCTGAATAAGGTGCCATCCCGCATAACTAAGGCCCGAGACCAAGAGCAGCCACCAGACGCTCAAGATCCAGAACCAGATGCCAGCCGTAGTCCAAAAGATAAGAACAAGGCCGGTTAGTAAAGCCAATACGCCAAGCCCCCCCACCAGCAGGGCATTTTTCTGGAGGTGGGCCTTGGGAGAAGCACGCCCCCGACCGCTCATCGCCTCTAAAATCAGCGCCATTTCGCCGGCCATCTCACCAAACGGGAAAAGGTAAGGTTTGTCTGCGCTCGCGATAGCGGTATCCCCCCTGGTAACTCACCATGAGCTGAACGCCGCCAAAAGCTGTCGGGGTCGTAGCCCGCCGAGTCAGTAGACTATACACTAGTCCCAGGTGAAGGCCCTTTTGGAGGGAGATCCCCGCGAGGAGCCCATACTGGTCTTCAGCCCGAAGGACTGCGCCTACCGCTATGCTGCCCACCGGGCGCGTGTGCCAGTAGCCATCTTCAAACAGCACAAATTCAACCAGGCCCAGGCCGCCCAGCCAGGTGCTTTGGTTCGCCCGCAGGTAATGCACTACCGCCGCAAACTCAAAAGGAGAACGCGTGTAAAGCCGAGCACCCCCATAGCCCTGCCAGAAAAGCGAGAGCCGTTCGGTACTTTGCACAAAAAAGCCAATAGCCGGCCGGTTGAGCCGACTAGCCGAAAACCCCAGGAAAGGGACTAATTCTACGTTACCGGGTACTTTTCGGGTACGATAGTACATAGCCCCTATGGCAAAATCAGCATGCCAGATCGCAGTTTGGGGGACGCTTTCTCCCGTGGGCAAGCTAAAGCTCCGTCCATCAAATTGATCTTCAAAGTAGAGGTCACTCATGACCAGGCTACGCTGAACAGCCCCCGCTGCAAAGCCGGCGCGTAGGTGATCATAGCGGGCGCGCGCACCAAGCGGCGCCTCATAAGCTAAGCTCACTAAGACTTTGGTCGTGCGAAAGGCACCAGCCCGATCACTCACCAAGTATCCCCCGACTCCAGCGGGTAAATTTCCCAAAAAAAAGTGCCCTTCTGCTGCTACCCAACTCGTGGCATAATCTAAAAATCCCGTTGCTCTCCGAAAGCCATGGACCGCTTGGGCACGCCAGGTGCCGTCTATGAGCCCTACATGAGCAGGGCTAACAGCCTGGGGGACAGTCCACAAGCTTACAGGTAGGATCTCCTGAGCCCATCCCCTAGCGTACAATATGAACCACGCCAGTATATGTAACCAAACCTTCATCTGGCATCAAAATAAATGCTTTGTACGTATAGGCGCCTTCGTCTAAAGGCTTGCCATCAGGGGTACGTCCATCCCACGAGGGAATGTTATCTCCCGAGTAGACAAGCTGTCCCCAGCGGTCATAGACCTCTAAGCGCACAAACGGTGTGCCTTCTGACGCGGGTAGGACGCGAAAGAGATCATTTTTCCCGTCGCCGTTAGGTGAAAACGCGTTAGGCAAGAAAACCTTTCTCGGTATTATCACGACACATTCTGTGCAGACATAAACGTTAGCACATCCCAAATCATTCTGACCAAAGAGCACGATGGAGTAGCGCCCGACTCCACTGTATTCAAATCGAACCGTGTCAGTACTACTGCTATCGGTGCTGGACTGATTAGGATCTCCAAAGTTCCAGATAAAGCGCGTAGCGCCTTGGCTGGTATTGATGAAGGTGACCTCCGGATTATTGAGATTAGTCACATACGGTGTATTGGGATATACTTGAAAAGATACCATTGGCGCGGGGAGGACTGAAAGCGTGAGTTCATCATAACCGACGCAGCTTCCTGCAAACGCTTGTAACGTGAATATATAGTTTCCTGGCGAAAGCTGATTAGGCGAGTAGGTGGGCTGATTGGAGAGGAAGGTGGCGGTTCCTTGCTGAACGGCAGCAACATCGCCCTGCCACCAGCGCACGGAGTCAAAGGAGGTCGCACTAGCGGCTAGGGTAAAAGGCGTATTCTCACAAATTTGATTAGGGGCTACGATAACTGGTGTAGCACCAGCTTGAACGAGAATAGAGTCCGTGTAGCTTGCTTGGCCACAGGAGCCGTAGACCGTAAAGGTCAGATACACTTGTTGGCCGGCGTCGGCGGGGCCCGGAATGTAACGGGTTGGATTAGCGGAGGCAGCCGGCGAAAAGACCCCGCTCCCACTTGTCGACCATTCCGATCGAACGCCTTGTGTAATAGTACCCTGTAAAACCATCGGCTCCCCAGGACAGACCACCGCCGGAGAGGGGCTTAAGGCAAAACTGCCACTGGCTTGCGCCGGCTGAATCGTTATTGTGGTGCAAAGGGTATCTTTGTCGACCTCTCGGCAAACGCCTAAATCTACGCTGCGAATCACCCAGCATACTCGAACTGTGGGAGGATCATTAGGCGAGCTAATGTAACTCGCATTTGGATCGAGGGTATCTGTAAAGGTGCCTTGGCCGTCTGTGATCCAAACCCCACGCCCGTGAGCCGCAAGCTGAGCCGTATCGCCCGTACATATAGGGCTCTCGACACTATAGAGGTTTCGGTCCAAAAAGACTCCGCTCACTACGATTGTATCAGCTTGACTGAATACCATGCAAGATCCGGTATAAACTTTAGCCCGAAAGATAGCACCAGGCGGTTGCAAAGGTGGCGTTACGTATAAAGTCGCTGTAGCCCCCAGGCCTACCCCATCTTGCACGTCTTGCCAAGTTGTGCCGTCCCAGTATTGCCATCTAAGGCTATCTACCGCAAAAGGTAAAGGGATTTCTACCGTGGCACGCTGCCCCGTACACACAATACGCGGATACGCTGAAGCCGGAGGCACAGGACGGCATGGGCACACCGCAATGACCTTTTGAGTAGAATCCCGACAACTTCCATTCTCGTAAATAGCCCAGAGCGTGTCCGAGCGGCAATTTGCCCCGGGTGGACTAAAGGTAACATTAGTCGGAGAACTGCTTGTGGGATTGAGATTGGTGATGCCGCCCGAGCCGCGCCATTGTGTGACGCCATTGGCGGTATAGGTATAGCTGACGCCAGTGCCGCCCACATACACCGTATCTCGCCCAATGATTTGCCCTACGGCAGGGGCGGGGTGCACTCGTATGCCCCATTCAGAGCCATCCCAATAACATCCGCATTTGTGCTCATAAAGGCGTATGTGTACGCGATAAGTGTCGGGTACAAAAAATTGAATCGGTATTCTGTTGGTACCTCCCGTCCTAGGGAAAGCTAAAACCTGCCCCGTCGTTAGGCTACGTGCCAGTATGACCATACTATCCGGCGTAGCCATGCTAGGCTGGGAAGGAGGAGAGAATAATGGAGAGACCGTATCAACTTGGCCCACACACAGCGGACGAGCAGGCGGTATGTTAGGCCAAGGAAAACTTGGACACAAAAGTAACGTGTCATGGAGCCATGAGGTGATGCGAGGCTTGATAGGCTGTAGGACACTGTTTAGCACCGTCGCCGCGGCGGTATCCCAGATGACAAGGCTTCGCTGGCCTGGCCCACAGGAGATCACGGGCACTCGCAGGATCAGAATTGTATCTATAAGAGCTAAGGTGTCTCCCTGACCCGTATAACCGAGCTTACGGCGGATCGTAACATTCACCCGAGAGAGCGTGAAGGGATACGTGATGGGGTCATAATAAGTAGGCCTGCTGAGGTTGCTAAACTTATGCATGTGAAGAACTCGAGCGCCACTAAAGTTTAGAGTCGCATTATGGAAAAAGGGAAGGTTTGAGCTAGCGAGGGTGTCTTGTGGAGTGGCGGACATTAAGCGCCTTGTAGTCATCACTACATCAACAGAGTCGGGGGCATTGCCTGAAGCCCGTATATAGGATTGCCTCAGGCGAAACTCATAGGTATTCTGTTGGCTCCAGGCTACCTGACTAACGACAAGCCCCAAGAAAATCCAGACTCTACCACACATGGCTTAGGGTGAAGTTGAGTTGTTCCTGCGCGGTACGTATCGAAAGCACGTAAAGCCCGACTGGCAGGTCTTTGAGGCTAAGCGGTATAGCCGTCCCAACTCTCGCATCTAGGCTGCCAGCCTGCCAGCGGCGCCCAGCACCGTCTATAATTTCGTACTGGATCGGGCCGCTGCCACCGGGTTCTAGATAGACCACTTCAACGGCTGGCTGGGGGTATAAGCGCCAGCCCGCTTGCACCGAAGCTAGTCCCGCCGTACGTATCACCAGACTGTCTGAATAGGCCGTACGGCCACACCTGTGCGTAATCTGCGCATAGTAAGTGCCCGGGGTGGTCCCATTTAGTAACAACTCCGGACCTTGGCCGACCAAGCTTCCATCCCGATACCAAGAAATAGTAAGGTTTTCTGGGCGGAAGGGCGCCGGCGCCTCTAATCCAAGGCCGCTTGTTGCCACCCGGATACGGAAGCCCTCGACCGCTGGGCACAACCAAGCGGCAGGTGGTGTTTTAAAGCTAAACTGACCTTTGGCTTTCACAAGACCTAGCCCCACAATTTCGCCACTCTCCATGGCCCAGGCGGGTTGCAAAGTGTCTCCGAAGCGCCTAATCGGCACCAGGTATGTCCCAATCAGGGCTGGCATGCTAGGGAGTGCTAAGCCTTGACTAGTCTGCTGCGGTAATACGTTGAGACTCACGCGCTGGGTGCTGGATTCCCGCCGTTGGGTGATGTATAGATCACGATACAGGGGCGCTTGTCCCCAGCTGCCCCGCTCCAAAATAGAGACGCTATCCCAGGCAAGGGCATCAGGCTGAGGCCAGCTTAGCACAAAGTTTGCGCCCAAGGGCGTAAATCCCCGACTAGACCACCAGTCCATACGCACCCGTAGAAAGTCACCCCACACGGTCACATTCGCCGCTACCGTATCTTGTGCATAACTCAAACAGCAAGCCAGTAGCAGTACGATTCGGCTCTTCATAGCCTAGATTGTAAAAGTTGATTTTGATTTTTCAGGAGTAGGCTTAGGTCTTTTTCATCAACGATCCTATCCCCGTTGAAATCAGCTCGTAAGTCCTGACTCTGGTGCGCTAGGTAAAAAAGCTCTAAATCATAAGCATTGATAGTGGGGTATCTCTCATCGGGGAGGGCACCTAAATCCCCAGCGGCCAAATAAGCCTCATCCCCGGATACGACGAAGCCACTAGCTGAATCTAGGTTTTCTGGTTGCGTGAAATCGAGCACTTGAGCAGAGGGACTGACAGGGGCAGCGAGTCGAACGGGTAAATAACCCGGCACTTCTAGTCTGATCAGGGCAGGACCTTGCCAACCCGCAGGCCAGGTAGTCTGCGCTTGGCCTGCCTCGATACGAATAGGTAGCCTAATCGTGCGTCCGCCTTGTGTAAAGCAAATTACACCTTCTCGGGCAGCCTCTCCCTCTAGTCTGGCCAGGACTAGGAATTTATGCTGGGCCCAAAGAGCCCCTAACAAAGTTAGACAGCGCCACCACATACCCCACAAAAATGAGCAAAAATCATACTAACCCAGTTTGCCAGTAAAAGAGGATCTTGACGCTTTCTTCAAAGGCGCTCAAAAGACCATATTCACTTTCCCACCAAGACTTCAAGCGAAAATGTAAAGGTCGTGCCGGTGCAAACTGAACCCTGATGTTGGCAGGGGTTAGGTGCTTCTGCGCTAGTAGTCGGATGCGCCGTCCATGAAAGGGAGAGGAAACAATCAGAATCTGTCGATAACCTTTTTCCAGGCATAGTTGGCGGATGAGAAGCATTTCCTCGTACGTGCTAGTTCCCTGGCAAGCTAATTCAATAAAGCTGTCGGGAATGCAGTATTCCCGAAGCATGTGGGCTGTTATCTCGCATTCCGTATAAACGTTGCATCCCCCAGCGATGAGGTTATCGATAGGCAATCTCCCGGTCACATAAATCGGGGTGGCCCGCCACTGCCAGAGTTCAGTGGCTCTTAGGGCGCGCTCGAGCGGTTTGCCGCTTAGTACAAAGGCAGCCTCCCACGTAGGTTGGAGAGGCCTTTCGCTCCTAAGCCAATGCCCATAGGCGGTGTAGAGCTTAGTTCGTTGCCAGTAAAGGACGATGAGTAAAAGAAAAATTCCTCCCCCAACCCCATACATCCAGTGACGGCACACTACCAAAGGTACGAACGAAGAGGGCTTGGGCCGGATTCCGTGTCGTATCTTTGTCTAGCAGATGGCCTATCAAGTTTCAGCGCGCAAGTATCGGCCGGGAACCTTTGCAGAGGTGGTGGGGCAGCCTTTTGTAGTACAAACGTTACGAAATGCGCTACGTCAAAGGCGCTTAGCGCATGCTTATCTCTTTTTTGGTCCGCGGGGCGTAGGCAAAACCACGTGTGCGCGCATCCTAGCTAAGGCCGTCAACTGCGAGAAGCTTACGCCAGAGGGAGATCCTTGTCTCACGTGTCCTTCCTGTCAGCGCTTTCAAGAGGGAAAAGCTCTAAATATTCTAGAGCTGGATGCCGCTTCCCATAATAGCGTAGAAGACATCCGCACCATTATCGAACAGGTGTATCTAGCGCCGCCCCAGGGTCGCTACATGACCTACATCATTGATGAGGTGCACATGCTCTCGACAGCCGCATTCAATGCCTTCTTAAAAACCCTAGAAGAGCCGCCTCCTCATGCACTATTCATTTTAGCCACGACCGAAAAGCACAAGGTCCCCGCCACGATCCTCTCTCGGTGTCAGCGATTTGACTTTCGGCGGCTGCCGACAGAGGTTATCGCTGACCACTTGGCTGACATTGCTCAGAAAGAAGGCATTACCGCGGAAAAGCAGGCGCTTTTTGTGATTGCAGCCAAAGCCGAGGGCGGCTTGCGGGATGCCCTGAGTTTATTTGATCAGCTGGCAAGTCAGCTTCATGAATTGACCTACCGTGAGGTACTGAGTGCCTTGGAGGTACTGGATTATGACACCTACTTTGAGCTTAGCGAAGCGTTACGCGCCTATCAGCTCACGCAAGCCTTAGAGCGCCTGAGGCGCTATCTACAGGCCGGCTACGACCCTATCAGCTTGACGCTGGGCCTTCAAGAGCATTTTCGCCATCTGCTACTTGCCCGAGAAAACCCAGAGGCACTAGCCGATGGCATACCCCCCCATTATCGGGCGCGCTATCAGTCAGCTGCCACCGCTTATTCAGAGGGGTTTATCTTGCATAGTCTGGATATTTTATTAGAAGCTGAGCGCCGCCAGACCTATACCCGCCACCCAGAAGTAGCCCTCGAGCTAGCGTTAGCAAAGATCGGCTTACTCTATCAAGCCCTATCCTCGCCCGCTATGCCCCAGACACCTTCCCCCGCTCCTCCCTCCATTCCCACTGCTAGCAGCCCACCCCCACCCGCCGTTCCTGAGGTGCCGCAAAATCTCGATGTCCTAAAAAAAAAAGTCCTGAGCTATAAGGAAGCGCCACCACCTTCCACCGAGGAGTGGCAGGCCGCTTTCAGGGCCTACCTCGAGAGCAGAGAGGTAGCCTCGATATTCCGAATGGCTATTCAAAAGGGTGCTTATGTTTGCGAGGAACGCCACTGCACCCTATACTTACCGGACGAAAAATACATTCAACTTCTTCAGAAGTCTCTCACTAACTTTGAACTTTTCCTACAAAACCATCTAAAACGTAACTATATTCGCGCTTATGCTAAAGCCAGCCCTGAGCATTATCCGGAGATCAGGCAGCTCCAGACCAGTGAAGAGCGCTGGCGCCAGCTAGCGACGCTTAACCCGCTGGTAGAGGAGCTTCGGAAGCTCGTGCGGGGGCAGATTGTACCGGAGGAGCCAGGCCAGGATCACATCTCCCAGCAGTAAAGCAGTCAATAAAGCTGCTGCTATGAGCACAAACGTTGTACCTTCCCGCTTAGCGGGGCCTGCAGGTGGCAGGCTAAGTGGCTGATCAAGGGGAATGTACTCTGCAAGTCGAATGCCTCGGTGTAGTTTGAGAAAGTATAAACGACCGGGGATGGGTGGCAGCCTTAGCTTTTCGGTGCCTATCCATACGAGCTGTAGAATATGCTCGGGCTCTATGTCGCTCAGAAGGAGTTTTAGACTTTTGGCCGCTTCCTCTGCGTCTAAGGGCTCCTGTCTCACAGCAGCTTGAAAAGAAAGTCCCCAGGTATACAACGTGGTATCCTGGGTGGGCGGAATGACCCAGATAGCCCGTTCCCCTTTGAGGGCGATCAGGCCACTTCGTACGTCGGGGGCGAGCTTTTGCCTTAGAATCGCTTGTGCAGCTTCCCAGGCCTCTGGCAGGCTACCATCTATAACGACGAGGCGGTAAGCTGGAAGCGGATCCATTGGTGCAATAACTAAGGTCATCAGTAGCAAAACTAGCGCGCCATATCGCAGCATAAGCCGAGCCCCGGCCCAAAACATGTAAAATCCTGCTTGATAAAAGCGCAAGGGCTCTACCCGAAAATACCATACTAGCAAAAGGCCAGTTCCCCCTAAAAGAAGCCCTAAGTAACTAAGGGTATCACTCAACACTGCTGTAGCTTAGGATCGATAGCGTCCCGAACGCCCTCACCCAAGAGGTTGAAAAGCGTCACAACTGTGAAGATGGCGAGGCCAGGAAATACGGCTAGCCACCACCCATACGTCGCGCTGCGGGCCGAAGCTAAAAGAGACCCCCACGTCACGGTCGTTACGGGTACACCAATCCCCAGAAAGCTCAAACCAGATTCCACCAAGATGGCGGAGGCTATGCCAAACGCGATCGAGACCAGTACGGGGGCAAAGGCATTCGGTAGCCCGTGCCGAAAGATGATCCGCCAGGCCGGGTAGCCCATAGCTCGGGCAGCCTGCACATAATCCAGCTGTCGAACCCGCAACATTTCCGCTCGCATGAAACGGGCAATCCCTGTCCATGACGTGAGCCCTATCACCGCCATCACTAAAAAGAGACTAGGTTTGGCAATCGCTGCAATCGTAAAAATAAGCAGCGTCGTAGGAATCGATACCATAATCTCAATTAGACGACTAATCATGAGGTCCACCCACAGATAAAGGGGCTTGGCTCCCCAGGCTGTTCGCTTTAGTAGGCGAGAAGGTGTCCAGATAACTAGGCCTACCAGGACCGAGATCAGCACAGAAAAGAAGAAAGAGGCTAAAAAGGTGAAAAATCCTTGACCCAGGGCTTCGCCTAAGGCAAAACGTCGCAAATAAAAGCCATAGTACAAGCCTAGCAATACGCCTAAGGTGCCAAAAGCCACGGAAGCGCGACTAATGAGAATCTGATTATCTCCGAAATAGCCGGCCAGCGCCCCCAATAAGATCCCGATGAGTGCCGAGATACCGACCGACACTAGCCCGACTGTAAGCGAGATGCGCGTACCATGGATGAGGCCAGCTGCGAGATCCCGACCAAGGTTATCAGTGCCCAGCCAGTGCCGTTCCCAGATAGAACGTACGATCTGCTCTCCAAAGGGGCCTACAGCTGGCGCATTTCGCAGGTCAAGCTCCTCGGCGCTATACCGGATAGGCGGCCAAACTGCCCAATCTAACGGCATGACCCGCCAGTCCATCACCCGAAGTTCTCCCCGCCACTGCGGCTTAGCAGTTAGCTTCTCTACGTAATCTCGCAGGATCGGCCAGTAAACCTCCCCTTTGTAAGAAGCGACTATCGGCTTATTGTAAGCCAAAAAGTCTGCTAATAAAGCTACTACTACCAGAAAGATTGTGAAGCGAAGTGCAAAAAGAGCTACCTTATTTTGCTTGAAAGCCTCCCAAGCTCGAGCTCTAGGCGAGTAGGAAATCGATTGACTGGTCATTTTTTCGTGTAGCTTATGCGTGGATCAACGGCTGCATACAAAATATCTGCTACTAAAATCCCTATCAGCGTCAAAATAGCTCCAATCGTAAATACCGCAATAATCACCGGATAATCTCGCGCGATCATAGCGCCATAACTAAGAAAGCCCATACCTGGTATCGAAAAAATGCTTTCTAAAATCACGGATCCGCTAATCATGCTCGGAAAGATAGAGGCAAATAACGTGATGATGGGAATGAGCGAATTTCGAAAAGCATGTTTCCAAATCACAAGCTTAGGCGCTAAACCCTTGGCTCGAGCCGTGCGAATGTAATCCTGCCCTAAAACCTCTAAGAGTGAACTGCGCATTTGACGACTCAAAAACGCTAAGGAGCCGTAAGTATAAACGAGCACGGGCAGGATAAGGTGATAGCTCCAATCCAGAAGCCGCTTATGAAGCGGCCAGTCGGGCGTGTGCTCCGTACTTTGAACGCCCCCTGGTGGAAAGAGGTCTAAATAATCGCCGCCTCCTAAAAACATAATGGCCATCGTAGCAACCCAAAAGCTCGGAAGCGAGTATAGCATGAAGAGTCCGATGCTAACGGCTTGATCTTGCCAGCTTCCCCGTTTGACAGCCCCAAATACCCCCAAGGGAACGGCAATCAGATAAGCCAGAAAGGTAGAAATGAGATTGATGATCAACGACCAACGGACCGCATCTCCCAGCTTGGCCGAGATAGGGCGCTTATCTTGATAGGAGATGCCTAAGTCGCCTCGTAGGAGATTCACCAGCCAGCGGTGGTACTGGTTTTGGGTACCGTACCAACGAATCGTGGGTACATACAAGCGCCAGAGGGTAGTTTGCTGGGGTAAGGCCTGAGCTGTCTGAAAAACCGCTTCCCAGTAAGGTAAAAGCTGAGGTATCAAAAGCCCTTTGAGCTGAGTGATCTTTTGCAAAATCTCCTCGTAGACTTGCTCTTGGGGCAGCAGGGTCAAGAGTGCCCGCGCTTCGACACGAGAGGCACCCCAGGCAGAGTCTCCAATCGTTGCATAAAAGGCTGAGTCTAGCTTTAGGATGCTAAGGTAATAAGCCTGAACTGCCTCCCAATTGCCAAACTTATACACGAGTCGGCGCAGGGCATTCTGGACCTGTATCTTAGGAATGTGATGAAGGGTATCTGGCTCCGCTAGCGGAACCACAGCCAAGTAAAAGATAGGCAGGTCAAGGCCGAGTTCACGCCGCTTGGCTAGATAAGCCTCCTGATTGGCTTGACGCTCCGCTAGCTGCTCCCCACCACTTTGCTGGCCGGACAACATCTGCTCTACGGGATCGCCCGGCGCGGTCTGACTGATGATGAACGACAACAGCGTAATGAGAAACAGCGTTGGAACAAATAGGCCTAAACGCCTTAGGACGTACGACCACATAACCTAGGGCATTGGAGAGGCGCTTTCTCGGGTGCCGTACCGAATATGTTCTCTTGGGGTCCAGAAACTATTGGGATAGTACCCCGGCCGAATCGGAGCCGTATAAGCATTGCGAAATCGCTTGTGGATGGCAATCCGCTCAAAAGGCGCAGTGAGAAAGATATAAGGCTGCTCATCGTATGCGATTTTATGAAAAATTCGAAAGAAGGAATCACGCCGACTTTCATCTAGCTCCTCCCGGATCAGCTCGATGAGCTTGTCAGTCTGCTCATTACCAAAACCGACATAGTTTGAGCCGCCCTCGGCCCAGCTGGTAGTATGCCAGATTTGCTTGAGATCTTGGGGATTGTGACTACCTATCCATGCGCCGACGTACATGTCAAAGTCATGTTTCTTGGTGCGCTCTAGATAGACAGACCAGTCTAAGGAGGTTATGTTTATCTTCATGCCGATTTTCTGAGCCTCTTGCTGAAGGATTTGGGCGATTTGACGGCGAGCTTCGTTGCCGGCGTTGACGATAATTTCACATTCGAGAGGGACTTTTCGGCCATCGATAATTTTTTCTCGTATGCCATCGTCATCAAGGTCCCTCCAGCCTGCTTCCTCTAAGAGCAAAACAGCCCGCGCTGGGTCATAGGGGATAGGCTTAAGGGTGTCGTTGTAAGCAGCCTTATGCATGGGATAGAGGGGGCCCGTTACTCGCTGGGCCATGCCATATGAAAGCTTTTTGATGAGCATATCCACATCGACAATATGAGCCAGGGCCCAGCGCACCCGCCAATCTGTAAAGATCGGAGGACGGCCCTGCGGCCGCAGGTTGAGTCCGATGTAGCTATAAGCAAACATGGGCGGGGTATGCAGCGCGTAGTGCGTCAGAAAACCTGTGTTTTGCCGAAGTTGCATGAAGTCCTTAGCGGGAATGCCGTTCATGACATCGAGCTTTTGGGCCTTGAGGTTGGTAATAGCCGTATTAGGGTCGTTGATGACGCGATAGACGAGCTTTTCAGGGAAGGCCTCATAGGCAATGCCAGGGATCGTATCACCCCACCAGCGAGCTTTTCTGCGAAGGACGACGCGCTCCCCTGTGACCCACTGCTCAAGGAGGTAGGGACCACATCCAATGATGTGCTCGGGCTCCCGCTGCATGGCGTTGTATCGGCGGGCAAAGGCTTGGATATTGGGGTCATTTCGCAGTTTCTCGGCCTCCGCATTGAGCTGGGGGATAGAATACCGCCCCATGAGGTTGTCCGGATCGTAAATGTAGCGAGGCAGGATATAGGTCGTCCCTATCGACGAAAGGGCTAGCATGTACTTACGGTTTGTAACGACCGTAAAATGACGGGGATTTCTGGGGTCAATGAGTACGTCTTCGACCATGTCATAATAAGGCCTTAGCTGGGCACAATCCACGAGGGGATTTTTGATCACCTTGAAGGAAAAGGCAACGTCTTCGGCGGTGACAGGCGTGCCGTTATCCCATTTAGCATCGGGATGAATCTCAAACGTGTAACGTAAGCCATCGGCTGAGATTTCCGGCAGGCTCTTGGCTAAGGCTGGGACATATGGAAAGAGTGTGTCACGCGGGTCCACGGTCAGAAGGGTCATAAAAATTTGTGAGATGATATACCCTGCATCAGCGCCTTGGTAATTAGTGGGGTTTAGCTGGTCAGGATCCGAGAGGGTGTGAATAATTACCCAGTCACCACGGGAAGGCTGGGTCTGGGCAGAGGCGTAAGGATTAGGTTCGCGCTCACGCGAAGAGGAGCAGTGCCATCTGCTCAAGCTCAGAAGGATTAGCCCAAACAGTGCATGGCGTTTATATAGCCCAAACATACAGGCCTCAAATATAGCGCTTTTTAGCGGTCAACTTCACACATGACAATATCGAGCGAACCGATGAGGGCGACTAGGTCAGCTAGCCAGAGCCCTTCTTGCACCAAGGCAGGTAAAAGGGATAAATGCGCGAAAGAGGGTGAGCGCGCGTGAAGGCGCGCGGGCCGTTCGGCATTCCGTTCCCCCTCTAAGAAAAAACCGATCTCGCCGCGAGCCCCCTCCGCCCCTACATACAAACTCGTGGCTTGAGGTAGACGTAGCTTTTTCTGCGACCAAAAGCGCGGATCGAAATCACCGCCTCCCGGATAGCGCTGCTCCAAGATGGGGATAACTTGCTCAATAATGCGCAGACTCTCCTCCATCTCTCGATAACGCACCCAGGTGCGATCCCAGCAATCCCCGACCGTGCCCTGAAGGCCCTGTCCGTAGGGCACATCAAACTCTAGCTCGGAGTAAACGCTGTAAGGCTGGATCCGTCGAAGGTCCCAGGCTAGCCCGCTCCCCCTCAGCACTGGCCCTGATGCCCCGTGTGCTACCGCCGTTCCTAGCGGGATAATCCCGACATGCGCCGTGCGCTGAATGAAAATTTTATTCTCCAGCAGGAGCTCACGGATCTCAGCTAGACTACGTCGCAGTACAGGTATGAATTCTTTTAGTTTGTCTAAGAAACCAACAGGCAATTCAAACGCTATGCCGCCGATCCAAAAAAGATTATAAAGCATGCGGGCCCCGCTCCACCACTCTAGTAACTGCAGGATATACTCTCGGTCCCGAAAGGCCCACAAAAACCCCGTCGTGGCCCCTAGATCGATGGCATAGGTACCGATCGCTAAAAGGTGAGAAGCGATGCGGTTGAGCTCTGCGCCGAGGACCCGCAAATACTCAAGGCGCAGCGGCAGCTGATCTTCCCAGCCGAGCGCTCGCTCTAATAGCAAGACATAGGCCTGCTCACCAAGGAGCGCCGCTACGTAGTCTAAGCGGTCGACATAGGGGATAATTTGTGGAAAAGTGAGGGCTTCGGCATGCTTTTCAAAGCAGCGATGCATGTAGCCCAGGTCGACTTCTATGCCGGTGACCCACTCCCCCTCAAGGGTCAGCTCCAAATGCAAGACACCATGTGTAGCCGGGTGATGAGGTCCCATGTGTAAGCGCATTAGTCAAAGGTAGGGGGGGCTTGCATTTGCGAAAATATGCTTACCTTCGCGGCGAAACACGCAAACACTATGCGAGCGGTAGCGTTAGCCCTTCTAATGGCAGGTATGTACCTGCTAGTTGGCTGCAGTGGGCAGCAGCAGGAGCAAAAGCAAGAAGAACAAAAGACCGAACAGGTTCAACCCGCTGAAGGCCAGCCGGCTGCACCAGCCGAGCAACCTGCGGGACAGCCAGCCGACACTGCTGCTAACCAGCAGTAAGGTAGGCCAACCTGTGGCTTTTGTGCCTCCTTCCCCCGGGGAGGAGGTTTTTTTATTTTGGAAAACGGGCACTGTTCTACCATAGTGTTTGATATAACCCGCCCATGCTTATTTTGGGTCCCAATCCATCTTCGTCTTTGACCTACAACCTCTCCTCGACAATTGAGCGCTTGAGCTATACATATTGCCACCGTTTACTAAGGCGGCGGGAAGTGCCCAGCTCATTCGGTCTGTTGGTCGCGCCGGCAATTCATCCCCTGACCATACCACTTGCCCTCTGACATCTACCAAGCGAGCCTTGGCTACCTCAGTTGATTGCCCTTCAAGCACCAACGGGTTGCCGGCCACATAGAGATTTATGTTTCCCAGCGTAGGCTGAGAAGTCAGAAAAATAAGGTCATTCTCTGCCTTTCCCTTTTGACTTGACCATGGTTTTCTCCAAGCCACACAAGATTAGCTGAGGGGCTAAATGGTGCCCTAAAAAACTTGGGCGCTATCAATCGTAGCCCCTGCCGACGTGTGGGCAAGCACGCTCCCGGCTCATGACGTAAAACATCGGTTGGAAACAAACTACCCCAAAACCTTGCCTCCAGTGGGTAACTGGGGACCCAACTCAAAGTCATAGCCACAAGACAATAGGCTACGGGGTAGCTTCTAAAACGCATAGAGGAGCTAATTAGCAAAAAATGCCACAGCGTAAAAGAAAATACGATAGCGCGGCTTTCTCTAAAAATGCAGGTGGCCTCATAACATCTGGCCGGAACAACTTTCCCTATTGAATCAGTGCTATTCAGTCTAAAAAAGTTCTCACCTTCCCGTGCCTGACTCGCCACACCCCTCCCATATCCTATCTTTGCTTTATGGCCAGCCGAAAGAAAACCGTTGACGATAAAGCGCTGGCGCCGCTGGGTCGGGTGGTACCCCAAGCGCTCGATGTCGAGCGCGCCCTCCTCGGTGCTTTACTCATTGAAAAAGACGCCATTGCTAAGGTCGTCGACCTGATTTCACCCGAGATCTTTTACGATCCCCGACATCAGGCTATCTACCGGGCTATTCGCGGGCTTTTTGACCAGGGGCTTCCTATTGATCTCATTAGCGCCACCGAAGCTCTGCGCCGCAGCGGCGATCTCAAGAGCATTGGCCCGCATTACCTGGCTGAACTGACCCTCGGCGTCGTCTCTAGTGCGAATGCCGAAACCTACGCCCGCCTGCTTGTCGAAAAGCACATACTGCGTGAAATTATTAGCCTAAGCGCCCATTTATCTGAAAAAGCGCTTGATGAGGAGACGGATGCCTTTGAACTGCTAGACCAGGCCGAAAATCGCCTCTACGAGCTATCGCAGCATCACCTGCGGCGCATTGTGCAGCCGGCTCAGCGCGTGTTACAAGAAACGCTTGCCCTTTTAGAAAAGCTCCGTCAACGCAATCAGCCCCTAACCGGTGTCCCCTCGGGCTTTCAAGAGCTAGACCGCATGACAGCCGGCTGGCAAAAGTCCGACCTCATCATCGTCGCCGCCCGGCCCTCGATGGGTAAAACGGCCTTTGTGCTAAACCTCGCCCGCAATGCGGCCTTAGCGGGTTATCCCGTCGCCATCTTTTCCCTTGAGATGTCGGCTCTCCAGCTCATGTACCGCTTCATTAGCGTGGAGGTGGAGATTAGCTCCGAGCGCCTGCGCACGGGGCAAATTTCTGACGAGCTTTGGCTTGCCCTGCCGCAAAAGCTCGCTCGCCTCGCCAAAGCTCCCATCTACATTGACGACACGCCGGCCGTCACCATTTACGATCTGCGAGCTAAATGCCGTCGCCTCAAAGCCGAAAAGGGCATTGCGCTCGTTTTGGTTGATTACCTTCAGCTCATGGGAACCGCTGGCAAAAGCGCCAACCGCGAGCAGGAAATTGCCTCCATTTCCCGTTCCCTCAAAGCCTTAGCTCGTGAGCTCGAAGTGCCCATTATCGCCCTTTCGCAGTTGAGCCGAGCCGTTGAAACTCGCGGCGGTGACAAACGTCCCCAACTCTCCGACCTACGCGAAAGCGGTAGTCTCGAACAGGATGCCGACGTGGTGATCTTTCTCTACCGCCCAGAGTACTACGGCATTACCCAGGACGAAGAAGGTAACCCCACCGAAGGCATTGCCGAGGTCATTATTGGTAAGCAGCGCAACGGCCCCACCGGCAAAGTCCGCCTGCGCTTTGTGAGTGATTTTATGCAGTTTCTTTCGCTGGAGGGCATCCTCAACTCCGCCCCACCTCCGCTCAAGCTCTCCTCCCGCGCTAATAACCTTCCTCCGCCAGAAAGCCCCAATGATCCCTTTGACCTACCGCCATTTTAGATGCCTACCATTTACGATACCATTCAAACCACGCTTCTGGATGGGCTCCAAAAGCTTCTTCCCGAAGCCAAGGGGGTCTCGATTTGCGTGGGTTACCTTAACCTGCGGGCATGGTCGCACTTTTGTCCCTACGCGGGACAAGCATCGCCCGAAAAGCCCTGGCGCCTCCCAATCGGCATGTATCCGCCCGCCCGAGTTGGAAATGCAGCGTCTGGCCTACAACCGCAACTTAGACGAACAACTGCCCAAGACTCAGGAGCTTAAGGCTCATATGCTCGAGACTTTACGCCAGCAGCTCAGCATTGGCCTACCCACGGGTGACCTGCGCAAAACGCTGGAGAAGTTAGGGGAGCAGCTACGCAAGGGTCACCTCATTGTCAAAGCTTTCCTTAGGTACCCGCTTCATGCCAAGCTGTATCTCATTGAACGGGAAGACGCCATTGCCCCGCTCATCGGTCTCGTAGGCAGCAGTAACCTCACTCCCGCTGGCCTTGAGCACCAGGGCGAGCTCAACGTGGACGTCCTCGAGCAAGACGCCAGCCAAAAGCTGCTAAGCTGGTTTGAAGAGCGCTGGCAGGATTCCCATGCTCTCGACATCACTCAAGAATTCGCCGATGCTATACAAAACAGTTGGGTTGGCCAGCGCAACGTCCTCCCCTATCACCTCTACCTCAAAGTGGCTTACCACCTCTCTGAGGATGCCCGTGTCAGTGAAACTCAAAAGCTTCCCCCACCTCTGAACGAGGAGCTATTACCTTTCCAAAAATCAGCCGTAAACCTGGCTCTGCGCAAGCTCGAGCGCCACGGTGGCATGCTACTGGGCGATGTGGTGGGGCTTGGCAAAACGCTCATGGCCACAGCCATCGCGTGCGCTCGCTGGACAAGCCACGGCGAAGTGCCGCTCGTCCCGTGTCCCGCTAATCTCGTCTCCATGTGGGAAACTTACCTCCATCGTTATCAAATCCCCGGTCGCGTGCTTCCATACGGTAAATTCAAAGACTTAGGGAAGTGGGGACCCTATAAACTCATCATCATTGATGAAAGCCACAATTTCATTAGCCGAGAATCTAAGCGCTACCAGGCTATTCAGCAGTATATCCGCCGCTGTGGTGCTCGCGTCGTTCTACTTAGCGCTACGCCCTTTAGTAAGCACTTTGCGGACCTTGCTAATCAGTTGCGCCTCTTTCTCGATGAGAAGCGCGACTTAGTTATTCGGCCAGAGCGCTTTTTTTGAAGAAAAAACCGAAAGGGAATTTTGTGTTCAGTACCAAGCACCCCCCACAAGCCTAATCGCCTTTGAAAAAAGCCCCCACGCCTCCGACTGGCAAAACCTCATGCGTCTCTTTCTCGTGCGGCGTACTCGTAGCTTCATTAAAAATACTTACGCCCACTATGACCCCATCCAGCAGGCCCATTACTTAGAGCTAAGAGCCAATCGCTTTTACTTTCCGAAAAGGATACCCCGGGTCATTTCCTTTCACCTGGGGTCCGATGACCCCTATGCCCGACTCTTTAGCGAAGAGGTGGTTGACCTCATCGGGGGCTTGCATTTGCCTCGCTACGGCCTCGAAAACTACCTCATCCCCAATATCGAATCGAAAGCAGACCCTCCCCAAAAGCGCCTCATCCAAAACCTCAACCGCGCCGGCCGCCTCTATTAGGCCCTCTCTAAGCTTGACTACGAACATATTTCCCTCTACGTCGCTCCCAACGCTCGCCACGTCTCTCTTACCTGGGCTCACCGACTAAGCACCTCAAACCCCGCCTCCAAGGTCCGCCTGGCTACCCTCCCTTACGAAGCTGACTCCCCAGCTCGCACTACCCTCGAACGCCTTCAATTCCTTTACCTGCCACTCAAAAACAGGAAATCTTTTTTAGATATTCTCAATAAGATTGAAAAAGTATTTAGCGTAGAGAGAGCAAAAAACTATTTCTTCCAAGGTTATAAAAAGCTCTTTCATATCCTTCAAGACCATCTCCTCCAGCATCAGCCCAACGACAAGCAGTGGGCTCATGATTTGGCCCTTCAGATTCTCAATCGCCTGCTTTTTCTCTATTTTATCCAGCGAAAGCGTTGGCTTGGCGACGGTCCGGCCTTCCTGCGAAAATTCTGGAACGCCTACAAGCAAGCTAACTGCCAAAAGGATACTTTCTACGACAAATGGCTTCAGGTGCTTTCCTTTGAAGTCTTCAATAAATCCTTTCACGGCGGCTATTCTTACTTTCCCGAGAACCTCCGCAACAGCTTACAGTTAGCGCCCTACCTCAATGGTGGCCTCTTCCGAAAAAATGAGCTCGATTAACGCTATCCCCATACTATCCCCGATTCTTTTTTTGAAGCGTGCTTTGACCACTTTGAAGGTAGCGAACCGGGCTTTTTCGAGCGCTACAACTTTACCATTGCCGAATCAACGCCGCTTGACCAGGAGGTTGCCGTTGACCCTGAAATGATTGGCAAGGTTTACGAGAGCCTCATCAACCTTTCCGCCCTTGAACGAAGCCAGTCCCACCCTGATCGCCGTGGCGAAGCCGGCATTTTCTACACCTCCCGCATTGAAATTGATCTCATGTGTCGCCTCGCCCTGGTAGACGCGCTCATCAATCGCCTCGGCTCCTGCTTCAAAGGCCTCCTTTACGACTTTGTCTTTGCCACGAATCCCGACGAAAAGGACAAAGCCGACCAGGCCATTACCCACCACAACCTCTGACCCCCTCTTGATCAGGCTCTGCGTGAACTCACCATTTGCGACCCAGCCTGCGGCTCCGGCTCCTTCCTCCTGGGCATGCATTCTGGTGCTCGATGATTTGCAAGCCCGCGCCAACCACGCCCTCGGCAAAGAAGAAACGCCCTACGAGCGCCGCCGCCGCATCATCGGCGACCAGCTCTACGGCGTTGACGTAATGGATTGGGCCGTCCACATCGCCGAACTTCGTCTCTGGCTCCAGCTCGTCGTGGAAACCAACCTCCATCCCGCCGAACTTCAGTTTAGACCACTCCTCCCCAACCTCTCCTTCAACATCCGCTGCGGCGATAGCCTCCTCCAAACCGTCGCCGACATAGATTTTAGCCCCTCTCATCAGCCCCCAGACCTGCCCACCTCCCTCAAAGGCAAAATTACCCAGCTCAAAGCTAAGAAGCGCCGCTTCTACCAAGGCGACCAAAACGAGCCATCCTTGACAGAAAAAATCTCAAACGCGAAGAAATTAACCTCTTTCGCGAGATTCTGCAGCACAAAGTAAGCACTCTTCAAAATGATCTCAAAGTCCTTCGCCAGCAGCTTAGCACCCTCTCTAACTCTACGCTGCCCGGCCTTTCTTCCAATACCCCGCATCAGCCCACCCCCAAGAAAAAGACCTCCAAACCCAGATCGGCGAAAAAGAAATCGAACTGAATCACCTCCAACAGGCCTTATTAGCCCTTAGTAACGCCCAACAGCCCTCCTTTGTTTGGGACATCGCCTTTGTGGAAATCTTTGAAACGGAGCGCGGCGGCTTTGATATTGTCATTGACAATCCGCCCTACGTGCGCCAAGAGCTTATTGCCCCACCCACTCAGCTCCACTCAGAAAAAGATGCCTCCAACAAAAAAGCTTACAAAGAAAAACTCCAGCGCGCCGTCGCTTTGGCTTGGCCGCGCTTTTTCCAGGTCAATCGCGCCCAAAACACCTTCCGAAAGCTCGACGGAAAAAGCGACCTCTACGTCTACTTTTACTTTTTAGGCCTCGCTCTCCTTAGTAGAAAAGGCAGCTTTTGCTTTATTACCTCATGTGGGGTTTGGCACGGATTTGCAGGAATTTCTTTTGCGTCATGCCCATATCAAACTCATCTTAGACAACGAAACCAAACGCTCCTTTACTCAAGCCGATGTGAATACGGTGATTGTGCCCCTGGGACCGGCCGATGACCGCCGTCAGGCGGGATTGGACGAGATTGCTCGCTTTGTGATGTTCAAAGCGCCTTTTGAGGAGATAAGCAACGCTGAAACTTTCAAAGCCATCGAGCGGCTTTACGACCGACTGGTGACCAAGACCTTTCGCGTCATGGCGCGGCCGCAGAGGGACCTCCTGGAAGAGGGAATGGTGAGCGAAGAAGATGAGGCCGACGAGCGGCTAAGCGCTTCAACCCGCGGCCCGCTCATCAAGATCGCTCGTTACGTGGCTAGCAAATGGGGCGGCCAATACCTGCGCGCGCCGGATATCTTCTTCACCATCCTGGAGAAGGGCAAAGGCAAGCTCGTGCGGTTAGGAGATATTGCTGAGGTGCGTCGCGGCTTTACGACCGGCGCCAACGAGTTTTTTTACCTGGAGCCCACGGGCAAGCCAGCCCCGACCGGCTACTTGTACGTGCGCAATGGCGCCGGGTGGGAGGGGGAGATTGAAGAGGAGTTTCTCAAACCGGTGATCAAAAGCCCGCGCGAGGTGCGCATCATCGTCATCCGCCCCGAAGACCTGCGCTATAAAATCTTCATGTGCCACGAAGAAAAAGCCGCCCTCCAAGGCACCGCTGCGCTGGAGTATATCCAGTGGGGCGAGCGGCAGGGCTATCATCAGCGACCGAGCTGCAGGGGAAGGCAAAGGTGGTGGGATGTGGGGAAGAGGAAATATCCGAAAGGTATCATTCCTTGTAGCTATGGAGAATTTTTTGTTGTTTATGAGAATTCACGTGTATTTGCTGACAAGCGTCTTTATGAAATGGACGTTAAAGATGCTGAGATGGTTATAGCTCAAATGAACAGTACCATATACCCATTATTTGTCGAGATGGTCACCCGTAACTATGGTGGCGGTGGAGGTCCGATTGATGCTACTGTCTATGAAATTGCCAATATTCAGGTTCTGCAGCCTTCTATCATCTCTGCGTGCCATATGGAACAGGTGATTCAAAGTGCTTTCGTGTCCCTAAAGCAACGATCGATTCTTTCTATCTTTGACGAAATCCACCAACCCGATCGCCATGCATTAGACGATGTAGTCTTTGACGTGCTGGGGCTCACCAAGGGCGAGCGCGAGGCGGTGGTACAGCTGGTGCAGGCCCGGCTGAGGAAGGCCAAAAGTGTGTAGATGCGGACCCCGTCGAGCGTAGCTGGACCTGGGAGTAATGTAGGCCGGGAAAGCGTTTTGCATGGGGTAAACCAGATTGTGTTATTTTCGTTCGATGCCAGGGAGGCCACGTCTTTGGTTAGGGGGCATTGTAGCGCTTGGGGTGGGGCTTCGGGTTTTGTTTTATCTGTGGCAGGGGCTGTTGGTGACGAATGACGGCCTTTGGGATTATTTGCCGCTGAGTCGGCAGCTTGCGCAGGGGTGGCGTTATGAGGAAACCGGCTCGACGGGCATCTCACGGCCCACGTGTTACCGCTTACCGGGTTATCCGCTGTTTTTGGCGGCCTTTTACCAAGGTGGTGACGTGCAGCTGGAGTGGGTTATCTGGGCGCAAATGCTACTCGAAGGGCTCAGCATGGGCCTAACTTACCTGCTAGCGCGGCGCGTTGCCGGGCCTAAAGAGGGCCTATTGGCGGCCTTTTTGCAGGCCGTCTCGCCTTTGGCGATTCCTGCGCCGACCACGCTTTTGTCAGAAACCCTATTCACCTTTACCCTGCTATGGGGGTGCTACCTACTAGCCCTGGAACGCCCTAAGTGGTGGCTTTTAGGCGGCTTTGTGCTGGGATATGCTGCGCTCATTCGACCTACGTCCCTGTACATTCTGCTCATGTGTCTGACCTTTAGTGGTTTGAAACCTTTTCGCTCTCATTTCAAACGCTTTGGCCTAGCTATGCTGAGTCTAATTGTCGTGGGCTTGCCCTGGTCGATTCGCTGTTCGCTTATCTATGGGCGCCCGCTCTTCTTGCCCTCTATGGGGCAAGGCATAAGCCTATACGATACAACCGAACCTTGGGCCGTTTGCGCGGGTTTCCGACAAAAAGCAGAGGGGGAAAAGGTGGAATGTCCCGAAATGAAGAGCCAAGCCAGTAAGCTCGTTGAAGGCCTGGATAAGCTTGGAGGCGACCGACGCTTCGGCGAGGTAGCCTTCCAACGCATCTTAGCCGACCCGCTTAGCTGGCTCAAGCGACGACTATTGGATTATCCCACCCTGCTCATTCATAAGGGAGAATACTTCTGGCTTATATCCCCTAAAGCCCTAACACCCCTCCAGCAAAACCCCAAGTTTGTCGCCCTCATTAAGAAAATCTGCTTGATTGAGTCCTACCTGCGCCTGATTGCCATGGGCCTTGGCCTTGTGTGGGCCTGGCGTAGAAATAGGGCGGTCTTTGTTCTCGTGGGTCTTCCCCTACTCAGTTTTCTTATTCTTTACCTACCTTTCTGGGTAGAAGCGCGCTATTTTGTGCCGCTCTTGCCACTTTCGCATATAATGGCGGGTTATGGACTTTTTCAGATAGTAAGTTTATTGATTAGGCGGGTTTGATTGTAAGACACCACAACATAAACCCTGCTTCGTCAATCCCGCCTAACTTTGCCTGCAATGCCTGCTTCGGTCCCATCCGAGTTCATCCCATTACCTAAGCGCCTCAATCTTGGCTGCGGCTTTTACAAGGAAACTGGGTTTTTAAACGTGGATATCGAACCTACCGTCAATCCCGACCTCCTACTAAATCTAGAGGAGATCCCTTATCCCTTTCCCGATAATCATTTTGAAGAAATTCGGGCTTATCATGTCCTCGAGCATCTTAGCAACCCCTTTGCGGTCATGCGGGAGATTTACCGGATTTTAGCCGCCAATGGGCTGGCAATCATTCGAGTGCCCCACTTTAGCCGCGGTTTTACCCATGCGGACCACAAGCACGGCTTTGATGTGACCTTTCCTGAGTACTTCAACCCGCGTTTTTCCGGTGGCTATAGCGGCGTGCCCTATAAACTTGAATCCATGCGCTTGCGCTGGTTTGCCCAGCCGTACCTAAAGCGAGAAGTCTTATCTGCACCCGCGTTTTACACCGCTACGGTGCTAGGTAAGATCATTGACTTTTTTGCCAATCTCTCCCCCTATCTCACGTCGCGGCTGTGGTGCTATTGGGTGGGCGGCTTTGAAGAGATTGAGTTTCGCTTTCGAAAGGTGGCTGTCGGCCCAAGCAACGCACCAGCGCTCACCTAAAGCAAAACCTATCTACGCTCATGGTGATTACAATCTTCCTGGGGTGTCCACTGCGTTTGGGTATAGCGTACCCCTCGCTCGGCTAAGTAACTTGTCACAAATTCGAAAACTCCCGGCCAGTTGACAACCAGTTCCGGCGGAAAAATGCCCTTAGCCGTAAATAACCCGGCTAAAATCAAGTTTGCCACGGCACTACACATAAAACCTGTCGTGCGGGCCATCGACGAAAAGCCAGTTTGCTTGTCATATCTATCAAGCAGGTCATACTGGTAGGTGATGGGCCTACCCTGCTCCTGACCCCGGATAAGCACACGCATAATGGTAAACTCTTCATCTTCCGGATCAAGTTCCCAGGCCTTTTTTAGGAGCGCCGAGGTAAGGTCTATTGGCTTTATTGATTGCCCATTGATTGTAAGCGGCTGCGCATCAAAGAAACCCATCGTCTTGAGAGCTTGGATCAGACGCGCATGCCCCGGATAGCGCAAAGTCTTTTCCCGCATGGTAGGCACAGGCATGGTGTAGAGAAGGGTGCGCAGGCCATCCGTATTGAAAGCCTCCAACGTCCCTATGCAGGGAAAGTCAAGCCACTCGAGGTCGGAAAGGGCCGGCTTAGTCACGATTTGACCATGTTCCTTTAGCCGGGCCGGCCGGGTATATTCTTCAATGACATCCGCAGGCGAAAAAGGCGCCTTATACTCAAAGGGGAACCGGCGCTCCACCGGCAGGCCTCCAACGTAGCAAGTAAACTCCTCTACCTGCATCCGCCCCACCTGGTACCCTAGTAAAAAATTACTGAGCCCCGGCGCGATGCCGCAATCCACGACGGCCGTCACACCTTTTTGTTTGGCTAAGTCATCTAAGGTGAGCGGATCTTCAGGGTAAAAGGAGATATCTACCACCGACTTGCCTAGTTCTAACACACTCCGCAAAACCCCAAAGGCCATAGAGCCAGGCAAGGCCATCACAACCAGATCAGCGGAAACAAGCACGGCTCTGAGCTGGGCCTGGTCGGTGACATCGAGTTGAAGGCTATTGAGATTGGGGTTACGTGGGAGCTCTCTTAGAGGCGTGGAATCTTTGTCAATGATTATCACCCGATGGCGTAGAGCCAAGTCCTGAGCAATCACCTTTCCCACAAGACCGCTACCTAAAATTGCTACCTGAGCCATACGGGTCTAGGCTTCAAAGATACGAGGACCGCCATGGACGCAGGGTAAGTTCTAGAGCATTTGGGAGCCAAAGCAAAAAAGGCCTGCCTTGCGGGCAGGCCCCTTAGCGTCGTGGTACTGCAGTTTCTCACCACCAAAAGAGATCAAAACGGTCCAGATTCATAACCTTGTTCCAGGCCTTGATAAAGTCCTGGACAAACTTCTCGCTGTGGTCTGCTTGCGCGTAGTACTCCGCCTGGGCCCTTAGGCGCGAATCCGCTGCAAAGACAAGATCTACCCGCGTAGCAGACCAGATGCATTCGCCGCTTTTACGATCATAGCCGTAGTAAAGTTGCGGCTCCGTTTCACTGGGGTGCCACTCATAGCGCATATCAAGGAGATGCACGAAAAAGTCGTTTGTAAGCACGCCCGGCCGGTGGGTAAGAACGCCGTGGGTGGTTTGCCCGTAAACCGCGCCAAGTGCCCGTAGTCCCCCAATAAGGACAGTCATTTCCGGCACCGTGACGTTTAGAAGATGAGCCCTATCAATGAGGAGATACTCACCCAAGAGCTCATGTTCACAGCCAGAACGAATGTAATTTCGAAAGCCGTCAGCCACAGGTTCCAAGTAACTAAACGATTCAACATCCGTCTGCTCTTGGGAAGCATCCGTCCGACCCGGGTAAAAAGGCACTTTTACGTTGAAACCGGCCCTGCGAGCCGCTTCTTCAACAGCTGCTACACCACCCAATACAATTAAGTCAGCCAGCGAAACCCGCTTATTGCCTTTTTGGGCGGCGTTAAAGCGCTTTTGGATGGTCTCTAATACCGCTAAAACCTTGGCTAATTCGGCCGGTTCATTCACCTCCCAATCTTTCTGAGGTGCTAAGCGAATACGGGCCCCATTGGCTCCGCCGCGCTTGTCAGTTTGGCGAAACGTAGAAGCAGCCGACCAAGCCGTGTAAACCAGTCTCGAGAGGCTCAGGCCCGACGCTAGAATCTCCTTTTTGAGCGCTTCTACGTCAGCCTCATCAATCAGTTCATGATCAACTGGCGGCACAGGGTCCTGCCAGATAAAGGTTTCTTGGGGTATTTCCGGTCCGAGGTAGCGACTACGAGGCCCGAGATCCCGATGAGTAAGCTTAAACCACGCCTTGGCAAAGGCGGTTTCCAACTCCTTAGGATTTTCAAGAAAGCGGCGAGCAATTTGGGAATAGGTGGGGTCCATGCGCAGGGCTAGGTCCGTCGTAAGCATAATGGGTGGGTGCTTTTTGGTGGGGTCGTACGGATCCGGTACCATGTCTTCTGGGGCTGGGTTCACCGCTACCCATTGCCAAGCGCCGCCCGGGCTCTTTTGAAGATTCCACTCGTACTTGAAGAGGATCTCCAGAAACTTATTATCCCACTTGGTCGGCGTGGGGGTCCAGGCGCCCTCAAGGCCGCTGGTAATGGTATGGGGGCCCTTGCCAGTACCATGGCGGCCTTTCTTCCAACCGAGGCCCACTTGTTCAAGAGGCGCAGCAGCCGGCTCAGGGCCAAGCTCTGTGCTAGGGGCAGCTCCGTGGGTCTTACCAAAGGCATGGCCACCGGCGATGAGAGCCACAGTCTCTTCGTCATTCATGGCCATGCGGCGAAAGCTTTCGCGAATGTGCTTTGCCGAAGCAAGCACGTCGGGCTGCCCTCCTGGCCCCTCCGGGTTGACATAAATCAAGCCCATATGATCCGCTGCCAGGGGCTTTTCAAGCTCCCCACCAGGATGACGCTCATCACCCAGCCATTGTTTTTCGGGGCCCCAGTTTACGTCCTCCTCCGGCTCCCATATATCCACACGCCCCCCCGCAAAGCCTAAGGTCGGAAAGCCCATAGACTCCAGCGCGACATTGCCAGCCAGGATCATGAGGTCCGCCCATGAGATTTTATCGCCGTACTTTTGCTTAATAGGCCAGAGAAGCCGCCGGGCCTTGTCGAGATTGATATTATCGGGCCAGTCGGCAACGGGTGAAAAGCGCTGATTGCCCGTGGCGCCGCCACCCCGCCCATCAAAAACGCGATAGGTACCCGCGCTATGCCACGCCATTCGAATCATAAGCGGCCCATAATGACCCCAGTCAGCTGGCCACCATTCCTGCACCGCCGTCATAAGTTTACGGAGGTCTTCCTTGAGAGCTTGGTAGTCAAGCTGCTCAAAGGCCTTCTTGTACGAAAATTCCGGGTCAGGCTGAAGCGTCGACGGATTCTGATACAAAAGGCGAAGGTTAAGCGCTTCTGGCCACCAACGCATCACCCCATAGCCGGCTTTCGTGTGAGAATAGGCCCGCATCGTCACCGGGCACTGACCGTTTTTCTTACCGTTTTCCATGCGGCAAATGTACGAAATCTGATTCGATCAAATGTTTGATTGGCGCTCAGCCCAAAAGCGCTCCCCACGTTACAGGAAAGCAAGTGGCAATGTGAACTCTGGTTTTAAATTTGCCCGATCGTGCTTAGCCGCACAGCTCCCAAGTCCCGCCTTCTACGGATGAAACTTGGGTTGATCCTGCTAATCGGTCTTATCGCAAGAGTAAGTTTTGCTTTGCACCATGGTGTCGAGGTTTTACCAAATGGGGTGGACTACAACTCCTATCTTTCTACTGAACACAAGTGGGAAGAAATTGAGGTTCTACCCGATGGCGTGGCCTATGCCGACTTAGCATTTCAGATTAAGAAGGGACAGTACAGCGAATTTCTAACAAGTGGGGTCAGGAGGTCTTCCTGCTGGCGAGCACCTGGCCATCCCCTATTCTTAAGCCTTTTCATTTGGAACAAAGAACTCAGGTTATGAGCTGTTGTGGTAGTCCAAATTTTGCTTAGCATCTTTACAGAGGCACTCGCTTACTCTCTGGCCAAAAGGTATTTTGATACCCGAGTAGCATTGTGGAGTATGACTTTGCTTATGGTCTCCAAGAGTCATATCCCTTTTCCCAGAATGATATTGACGGAGGTTGTTTTTGGGTTTGCATTCCTACTGGTATGGTGGCTTCTGCTAAGCAGAGACGGCTCTTGGCGGTGGGTGGTAGGGGGACTGGTTATGGGCTACGCCGCCTTAGTGCGGCCTATCGGATTACCTTTACTAGTGGGAGCTCTTGCATGCACCTTGCTAACTCCTTTCCGCCTGTACCTCAAGCGCTTCCTGATTGCTACCCTAGCTTTCTGGGTGGTTGTGCTTCCATGGTCTTGGCGATGTTCTAGCATTTATGGTAAGCTTATGATTTTGCCTTCCGAGGGATATGGAACGGGCCTATTCTTCGGAGCTAAGAACCTTCCATTTATGGCATCTTTTTTCTTTCAAGAATGGGATTCATTTTAACTTAACGGAAATAGGAAAGGAGCTTAATGCGTTCAGCAGGGACTCCATGCTAGCTAAAGTAGCCTGGCAGCAGATTACGAATGCTCCTTATCGCTGGAGTCTGGCCCGCATTAAGCAGTATCCCCGATTATTTATTCATAGTGGTATGTATTTTCTTTTAGACAGGGATAGGGGAATCAAAAAAGCACTAATTGAACTAGATTGGTATGTTATTTTTATAAAGACACTATGCTGGATAGCATCAGTAGTTTTCTTCTTTTTGATGACATATGGCTTATGGCGCTTATGGATGGAAAATAAGCTGGCATTTTTTGCAGTTGGTGTACCTATTCTAATTGTGGCCGTACTTCATCTACCAATGTGGATTGAACCGCGTTACTTTGTACCCTTTACGCCCATAGCAGATATAGCAGCAGCTTATGGGCTAAAAGCATGCATACGACTTTACCAAACTCTCAGAAATTCAGGCGATTCAACCACCCATAACCAAGCTCCCAAAGATAATTCCCCCTTCGTCAGAACCTTTCAAGCTAAACCCACTGCCACAAGCTTAGGGGGTTTTTATCCCGTAGGTCGAAAAATATGATGTAGTCTTTTCCTTCTCTTTTGCAACGGCCACAAGTGAGAATTCCATCCCCCCGACAGCTTTGGCAATAACTATACTGACGAAGGCCCCCCTGTCCATGGCACTTGGGGCAGGCACGATCATTAAGAAAGTTTTTAGCAATGTACTCGCCGCCCACCTCGTACGCCTGCTCTACTGAGAAACCTCACTTCCCAACCTCATATCCCGCCAGCATGGCATCTCGCCGTTCTGAAGGCGTCCCATGATGTTGCGAGTCCCAAAAATCAAAATCCACTATCTCAGCAAACAACTGCGCCGCTACATCTCGCCTCTCGCTAAGCCAGAGTCTACGCCGCCCAAAATAATATCCCGTCATAAAGTCAGCTTTTTCAAAGGAATAGAGCAGGTTTCGACTAGTCTTACCTTTCCAATTGTCAATACTCTGGGATTCAATGGGACGAATAATACCCGTTTTGTTCACAGCACTGACGGTGTGGAGACGCATGTGCCTGTTTTGACCCTTCCGGTGGGCATGCTCACCAACACGGCTGACATAGACGTAGAAAGCGTGGAGCTCATACCGGGTCCTGCCTCGGCTCTGTATGGCCCTAACGCGTTCAACGGTATCATGAGCATTCAGACCAAGGATCCGTTTCGTTTTCCGGGCCTAAGTGCTTCGTTACGGGTAGGTGTGAATCAGGTGGATCGGGTAGACACCACTCCCCGACCGCTTTATGATATATCTCTGCGCTACGGCTGGGTGTTTCGGGAAAGGCTGGGCAGTAAGGTATGCCTTAGTGGTCTAAGTGCCCATGACTGGATAGCCAGCGGTAACGCAGACCAGAGAATATACGCAGGGACTTCAGGAGCTTATGCTGTGCCCGGTCCCCAAAATCCCGGCTACAACGGCGTCAACTTGTATGGAGATGAGGCACGGTCTAGCCCAGCAGCTGTTAGGACTCTAGCTATGAACCAGGGTCTCCAACTAACAGGTCTGTTTCCCCAAGATACCAACGATTTGGGCTTTTACTTAGCCAGAACCGGCTACTGGGAAAAAGACGTTGTACAGTACCAAGCGCAGACCGTGAGGGGCACCTTGGGACTCTATTATCGTCTTAGCGATAAACTTCAATTGAGTTATGCGACGTATATCTCCGGAGCAGGTTCTACAGTATTTCAAGCTTCGGCCCGTCACATGCTTAGGGACTTTGTCTTCTGGGTCAATAAATTAGAATTATCAGGCTCGCGTTTCAAAATCTAGGCCTACCGCACATGGAACGACTTTGGCCGGAGTTATAACTCTCAAACAGCGGCCCTCCACGCTCTCAATCGCGTCAAAACGCATAACGCATGGATGGCTCAATACGTATGGGCCTATACAGGTCAGCTCTATAATTGGCTCAGCAATTTAGGAATCGATCCCACCCAGTATGGCGTTCCGCAGGGAGGCAATCATCAAGCGGCTCGGGCCTTTGCCGACTCCGATCGAGCTGCTCAGTTGTGGCCGATCTTACAGGCTAGGGGCGTTGATCCAGCGTATGCTACCTTTTTTCGTGGGGCTGCCCGACCGGCGCCTGGAACAGAGGCCTTTCGCCAGATCCTGAACGCTGTAACTAGTCAGCCCAATACCCTACCCGGCGGCGCCCGTTTCGTGGATAGAAGTTCTCTCTATCATCCGGAAGCTCAGTACGACCTGTCTGACCACTTCCGAGTCGTAAACCTGCTTGTTGGAGGTAACCTCAGGTACATCCTTACCAATTCTCAAGGCACCATTCTGTGAGATATGGCTGGCATGATTGGAATACGAGAAGGGGTACTATTCCTGCAAGCCAACCGCTCACTATGGGACGAGCGTCTACGCCTATTAGGCGCCTTACGATATGATAAGAATATGAACTTTCAAGGTCAATTCACACCAAGGGTTGGATTCATTCTGGCACTGGACAAAGATAAAAATCATAACATTCGCAGCTCTTATCAGGCTGGTTTCCGAATGCCGACCCTTCCAGCTCAGTATCTAGACCTAAATCTAGGTACTTTTCGATTTGTTGGTGGCTTGCCTGTGTTCGATGAGCGATATGGGCTTATTGACAATAACTACACTCGAGAATCGGTCTTACAGTTTCTTGATTCACTCAGGGTTCAGACAAGGGGCACAACGAATCCCGCTGATTACGCGCACCTTTTGCAGAGGCTACCTTTAGGCAACTTTAGACCAGAGAAAGTTAGGGTGCTCGAGATTGGTAGTCGTCACCTCCTATTTAATGCCCTTTACGTCGATATCGACTATTCGTATTCTCGCTTCACAGACTTCTTAGGTCAGATTGATCTCGTGGACCCCCGACTATGGACTCAACCAGAGGGGACTTTCTACATGGGTCGACTTACGCCTGACTCCGCAGCAAGGGGCGCCTTTGCTAGCTACCGACGCTTCTACAATACCTCCACCCCTGTCTATACCCATCACTTGGCCATTGCAGTCCAGTATACTATCAATCGCCACCTTTTCCTGAGCACTAACTTCACTTATGCTGATATTATCCTTAGCGAGCAGGCCAAGCTGGACAAGCTTCTAGCACCCTTCAATACGCCAAGGTACAAAGCTAGTGCCACTCTAATGGGACGTGAACTGCTTTCTAGTAGGCGGCTAGGGTTTGTGCTGTCTTATCGTTGGATGAATGCCTACTTTTTCCAAGAGATCTTTCACGCGCAAGTAATACCTACCTACCAACTCTTTGACCTACAGCTTAGCTACAAGCTACCTGCTCTCAAGGCACAGATTCGCCTTGGCGGCCAAAATATCCTGAATAATCGCCACATAGAAGTACCAGGCGGTCCCATGATCGGCGCTTTGTATTACCTCCAGTTTATCTATGATCCATTCATGCCATAGCTTTTTCGTTTGGTAGGGCAATGGTGAGCACGTGGAAAAAACCCGGTGACTCGTTATTCGGGGGAGCCAGAGCGAAGTTTATGAGGGTCTAAAAACATCCTCTTATACTTGGGTTCGACAATCACCCAGCCATTCCCATCATCAAACCCTCACTTCTAGCCCTTACGAATCGCCCTTCGACTTTCTTGAGGGTTCACGGATTTCCGAATAGTGATTTTTAGCGACCAGCGATATCAGGTTTTTGGATTTAGAAGCATTTCCCTACTCAAGATTGCGTAGCTCTTACGACTAGTGCTAAGGCCATCATCCGAATGCAATTACCCGAAAAAAATGACTGCTGGGGTTGCACGGAGACTAGCCCTAAGTGAGCCTCAGACTTCCCAGAGCTAGCCTACCTGGCCTCAAACCCTATGGCCAAGTTAGGCATTAGCCCTATTACTGCCCAGCTAAAATCAAACCCATTTAGAAACTGCTCATGAATCCAGTGAAAAGCACAAGGCTACCGCAAAAGAGTAATTATACTGACTGGGAATGCCATTGAGAGTAAATATTTTGTCTCGACTAATGAAGGCGCGAGCCTCTGACCGAAGCAGGACATTCGATGAGATCCGATAATCAACGCCAACGGAGTAGCCCTGGGTTTGAAAGCCCTGCGGCCCGCCGGTAGAGATAATAACCCCCTGCCTATCCGCATAATACTCGCCCCTCACCGCTACGCGAACCTTTTCCCCGAGGAGATATCTCAAAATGACAACCAGCGAATACCACCCGCTATATCGATTACTCTTTTTTGTCTCCTGCTCAAACCCCACATCTATGCCTAAGATCCCACTAAAATCCCGATTATACTCAATTTTAGCATAGTTCAAACTCCACTCTGGTACGATGCTAAGCCGTTCTTCTTTTTTTGATCGGCTTTGGCGGCTGCGGCCTCATCAGAATCCTTGAGACCAGGCAGAAAGCGTTCGACATGCTTTTCGAGGTTGAGGTTGCGAAACCAGAGGTACTCAGAAACTTTGGTAGCAAAGGTACCAGCAATAGCGATCTGGGTGCAGCGTAAATGAGCTAAGACCTCGTCGGCATGCGGCCCAGGCAATCCTAATGCGTTGCACAAAAACCTGATCACCGTAGAATATGGCGGGATGGGATAGGTGTAGCGCCGCTGATAGGTGAACGGAATCCGATAATGGGCTTGCGGCTGATAAGCCCTAAGCCGAAGTACAGCCATAACTAAGCAAGGGTTAGGCCTACTTGCTGGGCTAGAAAAGCCGGCCAATCTTGGGTGCAACGCCCCTCTCGTTCTTGCGGGGTGAGGGTCGAGCTCAATCGCTTACTCTCAAATAGAAACACGGGGCCCTCTACCCAAGGGTTCCTAATAGCATCCTCGAGGCCGATTACCTGGGGATGGCCGCCTTCGTAGCGGATATCTACGTAACCATGAAAAACCGGGGAAGGCAAGCGAACCGCCGCTGCTACCAGAAAGAGCGGAACGATCGTATTGGCTTCGCCGCTCGTATAGGCATGCAACCCACCTCGAATCGTCTCTAAAATGGCCTGAACCCGCCGGCTCTTTTCCGCCGGATCCACCTCAAAAAATAAAGTGGCTTTGCTTTTGTCATACCACATCCGACCCGGTAGACCTTGTCCGGCAAAACGCTGCGGATAAGTCTCAATAAAGGGATCGAGTCCATACCACTCATCCCGTCCAAGTCGATGGGCGTCTAGCGTAAAACTCACCTTGTAAAAAGTGATGTTTTCTTCCTTGGAGTAAGGGTCAGGCTGTTTAGCCTCAATACCTTGCCGATGAATCCGCCGCACAAAATCATGATTAGCATAAAAGGCCATGTCCCCCAAGTAAGGTTCCAACCCCACAGCTTTAGTGATGCCCAACGGGGCTTTTCGGACCAGGGAGCTTTTGCCTTTTGACGTATACATATAGCCGAAAGCATCCAGCTCAGGACTAGTTAGAATGTTTTCGCTCTCTAGGTCAAACTGGATCGTGCCACCAGCCGCCGTGAGCTTAGCAGCCGACCAATGATGAACCTGCTGCAGAGAGGAAAAGAGATAATGCCGCAAGGCCGGCTTACTGATAAAACTCACGGTGCGTCCGCGTACCTGTAGCTTTTTGATGGATAACACATTTCCACCGATCTTTTCATCCCGATTGAGGGCCGAACTCTCAAAAATCATTGTAATCGTAACCGACTTCATATGAGTATGGATTTAGATTCAGTAGGATTCTATCGAACTAACTTGATCTTTTGACTCCTTTTTGACATCGAGCCCAGTCAAAAAGCCATAGAATAAAATCTTGAATGCATCCTCTGGCAGACTTGGGCTAAAAATCTCGGCCAGAAGCGATGGAAAAGGTACTTGATTGGCCACAAAGATTCGAGTTACCATGTAGAAGACTTCAGTCCTATCACCATGACGAGCCTTTTCAACGAGGCGATAGGCCTGACTGGTGAAAGCCTTAAGAAGAGCTTCTATAGCTTGGTCTTTGGTGGCCTCTTTCAATCTTTTTGCCTAAGGCCCGTAGCTTTTTGTACAACACCTGGGTCTGCTCACGAGTAATTTCACTTAGGATAGGCCATAGGCGGCGCTTATCCTCCAGTCTGGCAGCTTCGTAATGGGCTTCAATAAGCTTTTGTAGCTGGCTGCCTAAACGCTTGTAAGCTGAGATGACAAGTCTCGCCCGCTCCGGGTCTAAGCCAGTAGGCCCTATCCCTAAGTGCGGCCGCAGTTTCTCCATCAACTCTTTCTCTAAATCGTTTGGTTTATTCATACACTATCGAGGTTTTAATGTTATGAATAAGGCTATATAAGTAAAATATCATATCTGAAAATTTTTTATAACTTTCATTATTATTCTTAATCGCTTTTCGCATAAGCTCTTCGCCACGCTCTAAGATCTTATTAAACTTTTGCTCCAAAAGGTAGCTTAGAATTCCTAAGTCTCAATAACCCCGCTCGATCTGATCTAAGAGACTGGCGACTTTTGGTTCTGACAAAAGTAATGCGGTTTCATAAGGAAGTACGAAGTAATCCACTTTACTTTCAGCTTTATTACGTAAAACAATCTCAATATTCATCAGACTCCAGCTAGACAGCTGACGAGATAGGCTCATCGAGTAGCGCATTAAGCTCGTTGCTAGCACCTCTCGGGCATCTGCATAGAATTGATACACTTGCCTAGCATAGGTATTAAGTTGATACATGACCGAAAAAGAGGGGGCATTGATGAAAAGCTGCATTCGGTTCTGCAGTTCGATTAGCGCTAGATGGTGACACATTAGCAAAAAAATACAAGCAGGACATACAAAGTTTTTGGGCTCGTTATCCCAGTAGGCATTAGGAAAGGTCGAACCGGAAGCTGCAAGTAGGTTGCCAAAATTTTGGTAATAGACCTCACCTTTATCGGAGCTTTGGTGACAAAATGTACAATGCAATGCCCCAGACGGCTGCGTAAAAAATGTTTCCATTCTCTCATCCAGGGTTTTGACGGTTAGATTAGGATAGTAGTCTCTATTAGTAAAAAGCGCTTTAGAAGTTGCTCCATCTTTTATATAGAATTCTTTTTTGTTACGAATCCAATTAGCATAATTACGCTTGGACAGATCCACGGTATAGCCGCGCTGGAGCTGTAAGAAAGTAATAAACCAGACTCGTCGCAAACGGGAATAATGTATACCAGCGATTCGACGCTTCATGGGTTCAACAGGGATGAGAATGGTTCCATCTGGCTGGAACTACTGTTGAGGATCCTGTCCCAGCTCCTCTAAAAGCTGTAGAAACCCCAAAACCCCTGCATTATAAAACCAGCTGGCTGGATAAAGGCGAACTTGGAAAGGTTCACTAACTAAAGGCGAGTTGACTGCTTTAGCCTTCGATCTCCTAGCGCTCATAAGATGTAGATTGTTTAGCAACTTCTATCATCCCAAATCCCATCGACCTTTTGGCGCCAAGACCGCTCTCTAAAAGAAACTGAAGCAAAGCCGGCTCCCCTTTGAGTGTAAAGCGACCTATGACGGCAGCGTATTTGAGAAGATGATCTTTTTTGAGATACTTTACAACTGTAGAACTGGATTTCGTAAAGTCCGCTTGCATATCCTGGACATATCGACGAAGATGCGGTGCATGATAAAGCGTAAGCTGGTCAACATTGAATCGAAAAGCGGTCATAAATTGATCTACTCCATCTTTTGGAATATAAAATCGCTTCCCTTCTGGATCGTCGTGAGCCCTAACTAAAATGGGAGAGAGCGTTTCAAGCGTAAGCGCAGAACTCATCACCGACTGTGGACGCTGTGGAAAGATCTGACCGATTCTCAGTTCAAACAGCGCTTTCGGATGCTCCGCGTGTCGATGGTGCTGGGCATAGCGTAAGAGAAACCCTACCCACAACGGATTCGGCGAGCTATAAATAAACTTTAGACTCGGTGCATAAATATAATCTCCCTCTACCTTAGGCCGGGAAAAAAGCACAGCGAACGTATACGGCCTTGGCACAGGACTACGCCGCGTAAAATAAGCCTCGTATAGCTCTGGCGCCTCCTGCTCCGCTGCCGCCTTGATAAAGCTGTTAAAATAGGCCCGATACTGTGCTATCGGGAAATTTATTTCACCCTACTTTGGATAGAATAGAATATCTATTCTAGGCATATGTCAGACGCAAATATACGAGTTCCATAGATAATAGATAAAAGCAACCCCTAAGCGCCAGAGGACAGAACAAACTCCGTCCTGCGTCAAGGTGCTCCTACTAAGGGTTATTACTTCCGTAGTCACACTATGCTGAATTATTGTCGTTAGTCAAAGTTAGTTCTGGGCTCCTAGCTTCAATGGTCATGCTACTATATATAAAGTTACCTCACCTTTCAGTCGCTGATTGATTGTAGACGGTGTCAAAGTTGTGTTGAGACTCATCTTGAGGTCAGCTAAGGTGCTGGCTACCACATATAACACCGTAGGATTTACAAGGTACGAGGCTGAGAATCGACCCGGGTGCGTTAGTCCACCACTCTAAGTAGGTTGCCTGGCTTACTAAGTTCAGAACGTATGCCCGTAGCCAAAAAAGAACTGTGTCGCTTCTCGGCTAAAGCCAATATCCGCGCAGAAGGATAGTAGAGAGATTCCACCCTAAGCGCAGGCCGAGGCCGTAGCTATAGCGGTAATCATGTAAGCTCAGTTGGCAAGGATGCTCACAGATACGTCCCGTATCGAAAAAGCTCACGACGTTTAGAGACATATGCTGGCGAAGTAGCATAAACTCTTTTAGCCGCAAGCGCAACTCAGCATTGATGAGAGCGGTGAGGGGTCCTGCAAAACGATAATCCCGATAGCCGCGCAGAGAACGGGCACCCCCAAGAACTTCAGTCCCCCCCGCTTCGGTTTGACTGGAGAGATCAAAAAGCTCGTAGAAGGGAACTTTTTTGCCCGCAATGTAGCCAAGATTGGCGTTAAAGGCAAAAATAAGCCGACGAATGCGCGCTGGCCAAACAGGGTGGAAGAAGGCAAAAGCCAGTAATACCTTATCATGGCTGAAATCAGACCGTAGCCAAGGGCGCACATGCTCGTGAGAGTACTCTATGAAAATGCCATGGGTGGGGTCCGGTTCAAAGTCGCGGTGTCATAAATCACCCCAAAAGACAGGATGCTCGTCCGGCCGCCGCGGTAGCCCACGATGTTGCAGCGAGACCAAACGCCATACAGGTTTAGATAATCTTCCGTAAGACGAGTACGGCCATTAGGGACGTCCGAAATGGAGCACCCCTCCACATTAAAAGCTTCCTGTGCTCGCCGTCCAAAGTAGTCTCGGATGATGCGGTCAAACTCATACCCCACAAATGCACGGCCGCGTCCGCCAGCAAAGACCCGCTCTAAGCCGATATTGTACAGGTTTTCGGTGTAATCAAGCTCATTGTAGTGATGGTCAGTAACGACGGGCGCCTCACCAATGGCGGGATCACCGGGCCGAATAAGCGCAAGATTCTCATAATAAGCAGGAAACCGCTGATAGGTAAGAACTTGGCCGGTGCGCTTATCCAAAAACCGAAGCGGTTGCATCGTTGGGAGGCCTACGCCGTAGTACTGCCAGTTGGGGTCGTTCTCAAAGGCTAGGTCGACCCACATGCGCCAGCGCTTGCCAAACAGATAGGGAAAGTCCATACTGAGGTTGCCTTGCCATTTACGATTTTGAAAGAACTTGAAGCTACCTCCATAGTGGGCTCGATAAGGCGCGTAGGCAAAAAGGGGTCTCGGCGGGTTTTGTTGTTGTAGATATAGAAACTGGCACCTAAGCCGAGGCCATTGATGGGATTGCGTTTGACTTCGGGTAGGCCTGTGAAGACATAGCCTTCTTTTTTATCCTGGAGCTCTTCGGGCGCTAGACGCTTCGACGGGTGTATGAAGAAGGGCGGCTGCAAAGTGTCTTGAGCCCACAGCAAGCCAAATCCGATGAGAAGTCGTAGCTGCATAAGAGAGATGCCGCGCGAAAGTAGGTGATTCACGTAGCGCGATTATGAAACGGCTTTCCACAGGAGCCACAGCTGCTCGCGGCCCAGCCGGGCTGGGTGTGAGGTAGTGGGCGTTTCTCGGTATCGAATGGCAAAGCCTGCTGCGGTCGCTAGCTTGAAAAGCTCTTCTTCAGAAACTGGGAAAGGTGGCCCTTGCAGTGGTGTCCCCTTGGGTTGAATGGGGAAAAACAACCCCACTAGCCACCCGCCGGCTCGCAAAAGGCTAAAAGCGGTCTCAAAATAAGCCTGACGGCGGCCCGGATCGATGGCACAAAAGCAGGTGTACTCTAATATCATGTCTATGGAGGAGCCAAGCTGAGCGGGCAGGTCAAAGTAATTAGCCTGATAGATCGTAACAGGCAATTCTCGGGCCCGTGCATGGAGGACAGCCAGGGGCTCTGGCGCAAAGTCTACAGCCAAGACCCGATACCCGGCCTTCGCTAGAAGGAGCACATCATGCCCATAGCCGCAGCCAGGCACGAGTACAGTCGCCCCCGGTAAAACTGGGAGGCGATTTTCCCTAAGCAGGTGGACAAACACAGGCGTGGGGCCGCCCATATCCCAGCCTGTCTGCCCTTGCTGGTAACGCAGGGACCAGTAGGTTGGCTCCTCTACGCTGCTCATGGTCTAGAGCAAGCTCGGCGGATTAGACGCCTTAGCTGCTCGCGAACTTGAGGGCTCGTGCCTGTGATGGCGAAAGCGACGGGCCAGCATTCGCCCTCATCGAGAGCAGCCGCTTCGGTGAAGCCTAGGGTGGCATAACGCGTCTTAAACTTACTAGCCGGCTGAAAGAAGCAAATGACTTTTCCCGCAGCGGTGGCATAAGCTGGCATGCCATACCAAGTACGGGGTTTGAGGTGAGGGGCTTCTGTGGCAATGAGTTCGTGCCAGAGCAGGGCTAGGCTCCTATCCGGTTCTGGGAAGGTCTCAATAAAGGCAGCCAGCTGGGCAGCGGTTGAGACTTTTTGTTTGGCTTCTTGAAGGCACGCTTTCAGGGCTTTTCGCTCCTCAGGTGAAAGCATAGTCACAGCTCAAAGGTAAGATAAATACGCAAGCGGGGGGAGCGCCGCTTGTATCCGCAAGCGGTGCGGCTCTAACCAAGGTGGTAATACCAGCGCTTCTCCGAGGTGGTCTGGGTCCTCATCTACGCCGAAGCCCGGCCTGTCTATGGCTAATTCAAAAAGCACGCCGCCCGGCTCCCGAAAGTAAACCGATCGAAACCAAAAACGGTCGATCACGTCGGTAGGAGACAAGCCCGTGATCCGCAGTTCGTCCGCTAGAGCTCGTAGGTGGGCCTCATCTCGTACACGCCAGGCCAGATGGTGCATACCCCCCCTTCCCCATCGCCCTGATTCCAGAGCCGGTAGGACCCGTACATCCAAATAACCGTAGCCGGGCTGATCCGGCTGGCCGACCACAAAGCGGTGCCTAGCGCCGTCAGCGCCTAACGCCTCAAACCCCAGCAACTCCAGAACTAAGCGGGTCGGGTCCAACTGCCCCACTACGATCTCGGCGTAAGCGAGTCCTCTGATTTGATAAAACGGAGGAATGGGGCTTTTTTCCCATGCAGCAAAAGCGCCTTGCTGTGCTCGAGACGGTACCAGCACCAGCTTCAAGCCGTCCGGGTCCTGAAAGGAGAGTACGGTACCGAGCCAGGGGTCCTCTTCAAGCATAGGAGCTAAGGGAGTTAGCCGTTCTTGCCAGTAGGTCAGGCTACCTTCCGGAATAAAGAATCCCTGTTTCGTTATGGTACCCACGCCGGCAATAGCCGGGGCCACAGAAGGCCACGGAAAAAAGGTAATATCACTCCCAGGGGTGCCCCGAGCGTCCGCATAAAAGAGATGATAGACGCCTGGTGCATCTTGATTAACGGATCGCTTGACCAGGCGAAGGCCCAGCATACCCGTGTAAAAATCCCAATTACGCTGAGCAGGACCAGCGATGCCGGTCACGTGGTGAAACCCTAAAACGCCCAAGCTCGTCGACTTCATGCTAGGTAAAACAAAATCCCCTAGCCTAGGTAAAAGGCGCGCTGGAGATAGGCCTGCTTTTACACGTCGAGTCGTGCGTATCGGGCGTTTTGCTCAATGAAGCGCTTACGAGGGGCGACCTCCTTACTCATGAGGATAGAGAAGATCTCATCCGCTTCGGCGGCGTCTTCGATGGAGACTCGCTGAAGGGTACGAGTTTCGGGATTCATGGTGGTTTCCCAGAGCTGCTCAGGATTCATTTCCCCAAGGCCTTTGTAGCGCTGAATGACGACTTTCTTCTCATCACCGCCCATTTTTTGAATGGAGGCTTTGAGCTGATCGTCGTTCCAGCAGTAGCGGTGCTGATTTCCTTTTTTGACAAGGTAAAGCGGGGGTAAGGCGATGTACAGGTGCCCATGCTCGATGAGGGGGCGCATGTAGCGGTAGAAGAGCGTAAGCAAAAGGGTCCGAATATGGCT
>CAZAXD010000003.1:0-15271 GCA_964489015.1 uncultured Sphingobacterium sp.
GAAAAAACGACGAAGACATGCGCACGCCGGAGGAACTGCTGGCCCTGATCGAGGAGAAAGAAAGAGAGATTGCCGAGATTTTGGTGACGCTTAAGAGATAATTGTGCGGATCGCACATTGTCAAAGTCAACGGCTTGGCGTCCTAACGGTTGTGGTCCCCAGACTCAAGAAAAAGTTTGCCGAGCGCTCCATCTTTTTCAGGAGGAACAGCGTTGGGATTGTGCTATAATGACTCCTTTGCAGTACGCGCCGGATCCCATGGGCAGGTTGCAGTAAGGAGGTGGGGTTAGTGACCTGTGGAGATGGCCTATGGCCAAAAAGTGTTAAAATTGCAGCCATGCAGACGTCTGCCATTGATAACGTGGGCTTTTCGCTGGAGGTGCCGGAGAGTGTTCGCCAGATTCAGGAAATTGTGCGGCGCTTTGCGCAGGAGCGGCTTGCGCCCCTGGTGAAGGAGCTGGATGAGACGCAGCGCTTTCCAGAAGCGCTTTTTCGAGAAGCGGGGCAAATGGGGCTTTTGGGCATCTTTGTGCCTCAGGAGTACGGCGGGGCTGGGCTGGGCTATTACGAGTACGTGGCGGCCATTGCCGAGCTGGGTAAGGTGGACGGCGGCTTTGCGCTCTCCGTTGCCGCCCATAATTCCCTCTGTGTGGGCCATATCTATTACCACGGCAGCGAGGAACAGAAACGCAAGTACCTGCCTAAGCTCACGTCCGGAGAGTGGATTGGAGCTTGGGCCCTGACCGAGCCCAATACGGGTTCTGATGCCCTAAATATGGACACCGTTGCCGTGCGGGAGGGGGACGCTTGGCGCATTCGAGGTCAAAAGAACTTCATCACCCACGGCATCTCAGCGGACGTGTATGTAGTGATTGCGCGCACGGGAGATCGGCGCGCGTCGCGCAATGCCACGGCCTTTATCATTGAGAAGGGCACGCCGGGTCTATTGCCGGGCAAAAAAGAAGACAAGCTTGGCATGCGTTCAAGCGAAACGAGTTGGGTGGGTTTTGACGAGATGCTGGTGCCAGATAGCCAGCGCATTGGCCAAGTGGGAGAAGGTTTTCACCAGGCCATGTATGTGTTGGATGGGGGGCGCATTTCCATGGCGGCTTTGGCCTACGGAATTGCCCGCGGGGCCTACGAAGCGGCTGTGGCCCATGCCCGGGAGCGAACCCAGTTTGGGAAGCCCATCCTCGAGCATCAGGCCGTTGCCTTTAAGCTGGCTGACATGGCTATGGAACTTTCCGCCGCCGAAATGCTCATTTACCAGGCCGCTTACCGCAAAAATGCCGGGCTGCCCGTAACCCGCCACAGCGCCATGGCTAAGTACTACGCCAGCGAAGTCGGCGTCAAAATCTGTAATGACGCCGTGCAAATCTTTGGCGGCTATGGCTACATCCGCGACTACCCCGTTGAAAAGTACTACCGCGATATCAAGCTTTGCACGATAGGGGAGGGCACCTCCGAAATTCAGCAGCTTGTCATCTCGCGGGACATTTTAAAGGAAGCCGGACTTAGCTAAAACAACCTGTAACTTTGTTCATGCGAGTCACGTTACTAAGCCTGGCCTTTGTCTGGGCACAGGGGCTTCGCTATGCGCATGACATTGAGGCGGCTTTTGCCCAGGCGAAAAAAACCAAAAAGCCCCTTTGGGTGATGGTGTCAGCCACCTGGTGTGGGCCGTGCCGCTGGGCCGAAAAGAACCTCCTCCCGCAGCCGTGGTTTGCTGCTCTGGTAGAAAAAGACTTCATCCCGCTCAAGGTCTATGCCGCCAGCGGCGAGCAAAGCACGCCCGGCGCCGATAGCTTAGCCGCCAAGTATGGGGTCAAGGGGTATCCCACCTTTTTGTATATCAACCCAAACGGCGAGCTCTTTTATCGCCATTTTGGAGTGCTTACGGAGAATGATTCCAGCGCCCTGGATTTTTGGCGGCGGACGGTGCAGGAGGCTTTAGGGTATCGGCAGGAACTGCCGGCCCTTCGTAAGCGCTTTGAAAAGGGTAGTCGTGAGCCTGACCTGGTGCGCCGCTACCTATTCTGGGCCATAAATTGCGCGGATTCTGCTACGTTGGCGCCTATCTGGGCGGCCTATCTAAGGGTTTTTCCAACGGTTCGACGGGCTTGGTTACACGAGCCCAAAGCGTATGCAAGGCTCTTTGAACTAGCTCAGCGCTTTTCGCCGGCCAGAGCCTATGCCTTTCAGGTGGTAGACACTCTCAAAGCGCATCTGCCTACGCAGGAGTGGCTTCCTGCCTATTGGGTGTTAGTTGAGGTGGATTTGGGAACTCAATGGATGCGATTAGCCCAGTCAAGCGAATCCACGGAGCAGCGATTAGCTCTTGCCGAGACTCTTTTCACCTGGGCTAGGAGCCATCCCATGTCCTTTGCCGAGGAGGTGGCCCTGGCCATGCTTGCGGAGCAGTTTCTACGGCCCAAGCGGACTCCCGCTGAGCAGGAGGCGGGTTTTCGGTATGCTTTGCGGTATCATGCGCTTACCAAGGGGATTGAGCCTCTCGAGGAGGCCCTGAGCGAGGCGTGGGCTGATAATCTCAATGGTCTTGCGTGGAATGTTTGCCTTACTCGCTCAGAGCCGGATCAGCTTTGGACAGCTGTGGTCTGGGCCAAAGAGGCCCTAAGCTATCAGCCTGACGCGTGGTACATCTGGGATACTTTAGGCGCCCTTTACTACAGGCTTGGCCGCAAAAAGGAGGCTATTCAGGCCCTTAGCAAAGCCATTGACCTCGCTAAGGCCCAAGGCTTGCTTTCCAGTGAATACCAAGAGACCCAGGCTCTTCTCCAAAAGGCAGAAGCGCTGCCCGACTAATTTTGTTTCGACCTGAAAATGCACCTCGACGTAGAAGCGCTTTTGGGGCGAGCTGTAGCGGGGGAGTTTTTATCAGTGGAAGAAGGCGTTTTTCTCTATCACGAGGCGCCGCTGCCGCTTCTCATGGAGGCGGCTCATGCCTTGCGCCTTCGCCTAAAAGCCGATACCCCCCATATCGTCACCTGGCAAATCGACCGAAACGTCAACACCACCAATATCTGCGTAGCAAATTGTAAATTCTGTAATTTTTTCCGCCCGCCTGGGCATCCAGATGGCTATATTACTGATGACGAGACCTACAGACGAAAGATTGAGGAGACCCTAGCGCTGGGCGGCGATCAGCTCCTTTTACAAGGGGGGCACCACCCTGATTTAGGAATTGCGTACTACGAGGCCCTTTTTCGAAAGCTCAAGGGCTGGTACCCCCACCTGCGGCTGCATGCGTTGAGCCCATCCGAGATCGTGCACATTTGCGAAAAAGACGGCCTGACCTACGAGAAGGCCCTCACCCGACTGCGAGCGGCCGGCATGGATTCGCTACCGGGGGCCGGCGCTGAGATCCTAGTTGATAGGGTGCGGCGCCTCATCTCAGCTGGTAAGTGCACGGCGGATGAGTGGCTAGCCGTCATGCGTACAGCTCACCGCCTTGGCATTCCAACCAGTGCCACCATGATGTTTGGTCATGTGGAAACCGTGGAAGAGCGCTTTATCCATCTTGAAAAGATCCGGACTTTACAAGCGGAGAAGCCAGAGGGAAGTTTCGGATTTACGGCTTTTATCTTGTGGCCCTTTCAAGATGAAGGTACAAAGCTTGCTAAGGTACGCGGCATTCGTAACCAAGTCACAGCCCATGAGTACGTGCGCATGCTGGCTTTGTCCCGACTGATGCTGTCCAATATCCCCAATATTCAGGTCTCTTGGCTAACCGTGGGGCCTGAGATTGCGCAGGTGTGCTTGCATGCTGGCGCCAACGACATGGGCTCGATTATGATTGAAGAAAATGTCGTTTCAGCGGCTGGCGCTAAGTACCGCTTTACAGCGGAGGAGATTCAACGCGTGATTCGGGAAGCAGGCTTTGAGCCAAGGCTGCGCGATCAGCTTTATCGCTTTCGTGAGTACAAGCCGCAGCTTCTAACGCAGTAGCGCCTCCAACCACCGAAGAAAGGGGTAGGCTCCCTGCCAACTGAGCGTTTTAGGCCTGTCTAGCGGGTCATGGTAGTATCCCGGCCCGCCCATGAGGTAGAAAAACAGCGCCGGAAAGCCCTTGAGCCGAAAGGGATAGTGGTCGCTATTGGGCGCGTTGGGCCGTAGCAGGATCTCGCCCTGCCACCCCACTACCTGGCGCACGCTATCGACGCGGGCCCAAAAATGGGGCTGATCAGCGCCCCCTACCACGGCTACGCCTTTTTCACCAAACCCCATTAGGTCCAGGTTTAGCATGCCATGCAGCCCCGACAGGTCCGAGGCATGCCGCTCTACAAAGTAAAATGATCCCAATAGGCCGACCTCCTCTGCGCCGAAGGCCACAAACCAGACGCTAGCCCCTTTCAGTCGCTGAGCTAAAGCCAGCAGCACCGCTACGCCAGAGGCATTGTCATTAGCGCCCCAAAAGACGGTTCGCCCTACTGCCCCTAGATGGTCGTAGTGCGCGCCTACGATCCAGTCGGGTTTCGGATCGGAGCAGGGGTAAGCCATGACGTTGTAAGCTTGTACGGTTTGGCTATGCACTTGAAGCCTGAGCGATAGGCGAAGCGCTGACGGCTGCCCGCGTACATACAGCACGGGGATCGGGAGCGGCTTTTGGGCGTAGGCGGCATTGACTTTGGGTTGCGGGCATACGAGGAGGGCTACCTGCGCTCGTTGGCCTAGTTGCAGGGCTTTTCGCAGGGATAGGCTTTCTGGCACGAGCCAGGCGGCCCCGGGCCTGGGCACGCTGTCTAAAGGCCATATTCCTCGGATCGATGGGCTACCCGCATCCGGCCAAAAGTCTACCCCTAAGTGGGCCGGCTTTCCGTCCCAGGTTAGCTTCGCCTGCCGTACGAGCCGAATCGGAAAGGCAAACGTATCTCCTTTTACACAGTAGCCCAGCGCCCGAAACCGCTTGGCTAAGTACTGGGCGGCTCGGGCTGCGCCTTGTCGTACGTAGCCGCGCCCGGCATAGTGGCATAGCTGAATCACTTCCCGCTGTAGCAGACGCAGCGTCGCTAGCGAATCATCGGCCTGCGCCCACAGAAGGCCCAAACACAGCCCTAGTTTTAGGTACCCCAGTGGTATTGGCGTCTTACGCGGCTAGAGAGCCGAACTAAAATCTCATACGGGATCGTTTGACAGGCGGCCGCGAAAGCCTGAAGCGAGCGCGTGGGGCCCCATATTTCGACGAGATCGCCTTCTTGTACCGAGACAGAAGCCGGAAGGCTAATTAGCATGACATCCATGTTGAGCGGGGGGAGGAGGGGGGCCGCCTCGCCTTTTACATAGACGGAGGCGCTCGGCTGCTCTGCCCAGGATCGAAGCAACCCATCCCCATAGCCCAGCGCCAAGGTAGCGATCCAGCCCGTAGCTTGGCTGCGAAAGCCGTAGTTGAACGCTTGCTTAGCGTCTAAGCGCTGCAGGCGCAAGATAGGCGCATAGAGCGCTGTCGCTTCTACAAGGCCCGGCACTGCGCCATAAAGGCCAATGCCCACCCGTACTCCATCATAAGCGGCCTCCCGTCCCAAATGTAAAATGCCGGTCGTATTGAGTAGGTGAGCTTCTACCGCGGGATATAGCTCGCGAACCTGTCGCAGGACAGCATCAAAGGCGGCTAGCTGCTGCTGGGTGCGCGGGTCAGCTGGGTTCTCGGCATAGGCTAGGTGGCTAAATAGCCCACGCACCTCTTTTCCGGGTACACCCTGGAGATAGTCTAAAACGGCGCCCACCTCCTCGGGCAAAAAGCCCATGCGCCCCATGCCTGTGTCTATTTCCAGGTGAATCGGTACTCGGCCCGCCCATAGCCTCAAGGCAGACCAGGTACCCACGGCGACTTCCAGGCCATTTTCAGTATAAGCGGGGCTAGGCCAGGCCTCCGGGTAGAGGACGAGGATGCGCCGGGTAAAGGCTGCCTTGCGCAGTACCAAAGCCTCGGGACCGAAGGCGACGACCGCGCCGGCAACCCCCTGCCTTTCCAAGAAAGCACCCATAACGGCTGCCCCTTGCCCGTAGGCCGCTGCTTTGAGCACGGCCCAGACCTTCGTCTGCGGCTTCAACTGAGCCCGCAGTCGGCGTAAATTTTCCGCTACTTTGGCCAGGTCGATCACCAGCTCAGGGCTGACGGTGCGGCCTACGAGCGCCGGCAGGACTTTTTCATAGAGCTGTGTACGATGGCCTCCTTTGAGTAATATTGCTTCGCCTTGTATCCGTCCCTGCTCTAAAAATGCCTCTGCCGAGGGATAAACCCGCCCCCCGGCCTCAGGAGCCCATAATGAGCCGATAAGGTGTACATCCGCATCGCTAAACTGCGTTTGCAGGGTGTGCTGAACCTGCTCGTGCACTTGCGGTGTATAGGGGGCTATCTCCCCTAAGATGATAGTTTTTTTGCGAAAAGGTATTTGCTGAAATTCCTCTAAGAGGAGCTGGGTAGAGCTGAGGTCGGCTTGGTAGCTGTCATTGAGGAGGAGGCGGCCGTCTTCGAGCTGGAGCCACTGTCGGCGATGGGGTAGGGGTGAGAGCCGGGGGAGCCGCTCTTGAATGAGGGGCTTAGGGAGCCCTAGAAGATAAGCGGCGGCCACTGCCAGAAGGCTATTTTGATAGCTCATTCTGTCGGCGCTGGGTAGCTCAAGGGTGTCTTCGGTGCCGTCGGGCCAGCGCCACCGTATCAGCGGGCCTTGCTGGGCTAAGACCCGAAAGTTGGCCTGCTCCGATTCGCCGACGCTCAGGCAGCCGGGCAGGATGGCCGCTAACGCACCATCGGGCCTCTCCCAGCAAACAGTCCACATACAAGAGGCCAAAAGAGGCCGGAGCTCGGCTAGAAAAGATTCCAAACAGGAAAAGCCCGTAGGAAATTCGTTTAGCAGTGGCGTTAGGATCCCGAACTGAGGCTGCACGAGCGCTGCCCGGGCAGCCATCTCGCCCGGTTCTGAGACCGCTACCTCGACTAGGCCGATATCTCCGACTGGGGCAAAGCTCAGGAGGCTCAGCGGTATCCCCAGCCAGCTATTGAAGCTTCCCGGGCTGCGCGCGAGCGACCAGCCCTCCAGCAGTTGAACTAGCCACTCTTTGACCCAGGTTTTGCCTCGGTAGCCAGTGATGGCCACTATTGGATAAGGCAGTGTTTGCCGATAAGCAACCGCCCAGCTGTAGAGGGCCTGACGGGTTGAATGCACTAGAATGTGGGGGCCAGCCACGGGCTCTTCTGCCAAAATGCCTTTTGCGCCGCGTGCTAGGGCTTCTTCGATGTAAACATGGCCGTTCCGGTAGGCGCGTAAGGCGATAAACAGCCCGCCGGGTCCAGCTCCTCTTCTCATAAGCCGCGTGTCCCAGGCTAACCAGCGTACCTGCTCTGGAAAATCCGAGGTGCTGCGCCACAGCCGGGCTGCCTCCCAAATGTGATGAAGCTCTGCGCTTGTCCAGGACCTGCCTAGCTCTAGCATGAGCTACCGAAAAAGCACTAAGACATCATACAAGGCATGGGTCCAGGCCGCAATCCCAAACCCGCGCAGGATGTATATCCCACTCATGACCAGCCCAAACGCACCCCGATACCATAACGCATACCAGCTAAAAGGTTCGTAAATAAAGTGAGCCAGGGAAAATAAAAGGGCCGACAACAGCCAAGCGCTCACAAAGTGAGAGGGGCCCGCTCGCTTGGGGCGTAAGCCGGTCACCAGCCATAGAAGCCCTTCTACTAGCAAAACCCGGAAAAAAAGCTCTTCATAAAAGCCAGCGCCTAAGCACAAGGCTAGATTTTGTAGCGTCTCTCTGGCTAGGCCAAGCTGGGCTGATGCCGCCACATACTGCAAAAGCCTGGGCAGAAACTGCCAGATTAGAATGGCCCAAGCGACCGACTCTATCCACATCACCCCAAAGACCCACCCGTACAGGCGCTCTTGGCTGCGCCTAAGGCCATATACATAAGCTAAGCTCAGGACGATCACCGCGGCTGACAACACCCATCCATAAGGCATCGCCCAACCGATGAGCCGTTCGAGCCACACCTGTACTAAGTTTCGATTGGTGTCACTGCCCGCTACCCATAATAATCCCTCATAGCCCGCTAAGAGGGGTAGACTTAGGAAAAAACTATAAGCCGCCTGCGTACTAGCTCGCCAGTATCCCCTCATGGCTATTCTGCGGAAACGACTTCTGCGCGCATGCCATAGGTGCCTCCCACCATATAAGACAGCTCCCGCTCCCAGCGCTCCTGCGGCTGAAGTAGCGGGATCGTCAACTCCTCGGTCTTTTTTACTGCGCCCTCTTTATTGAGAAGATGCACCCGCAGGCGGATATTTTTCCATTCTTTAGAGCTGGCATTGCTGACTACGAGCAAGGCTTTCACTTGGAGGATACCTTGGCGGCGAAAGTTTTGTATCTCGGGATGTAATGCCTCAGAGAAGGAGACAGCAAGGCTTGGTGAGGGCGTAGCGGGTGGGGTTGTATCTGGCGTGGAGGGGGAAGGCGTGGCGGCAGCTTTTGGCTTCGTGGAAGGAGCTCTAGTAAAAGAAGGTCTGGTGGGCGAGGGAGCGGGTTTAGCCTGCTTAGGGGATGAATTTAAGCGGCTCGTATCTGTGAAGGTGCGCTCTGTGCGGGAGGTGTCGGCGGGTGATAAGCTATCCGCTTGCGAGACCAGGGTATCTTGCGAGACCAGGGTATCCACGGGGGCAAGCTGAGCGGTGGACCGAGGGCGTGTCCACCACCACACGCTGGCCGCAGCTAACATAAGTAAACCGACACCAAGGACTATCCAGAGCCAGAGCTTCTTGGAAGAAGGGCGTGCTGCCGGTGCAGTCACCAACTGGGTCGGTGGGATGAATGGGGTAGTCGGATCTTCTAAGGCAGCTAGGAAGGCCTCTCGCAGCGCTTGGCAATCCGAATAGCGATAAGCGGGGTTTTTTTCTGTGGCTTTTAGAATGACCTCTAATAGCCTGGCAGGCTTGACGGCTGGGGGATGGCTAAGGTCAAAGAGCGGTTCCTGAACGATCTTGAGACTTAGGTCAAACTCACTGAGGCCCGGATCGTAGGGGGGGCGTCCCATGAGCATTTCAAAAAGCACGAGCCCTAAGGAATAAATATCGGTGCGATGATCGATTTCACGCTCGCCTCGCACCTGCTCCGGACTCATGTACAAGAGTGTGCCTAAGCGCATGCCAGTCCTCGTGGCACTGTGATCCGTCGTGAGGATGCGGGCTACGCCAAAGTCCAGGATCTTGACATGCCCCTGAGGCGTAATCATGATATTAGCGGGCTTGATATCGCGATGGATGATGCCTTTTTCATGAGCATACTGAAAAGCGTCGAGCACCTCGGAGAAGTACTTCTTCATACTCTCTAAGGGCAGCGGACCCGCTTTGATGATCTCGGAGAGGGGGTGACCTTCTACGTACTCCATCACGAGGTAGAGGGCGTCAGGCTCCTCGATGTAATCGTACAACGTGACGATATGGGGATGTGAGAGGCGCGCTAGGGCACTGGCTTCTGCTGCGAAGCGCTGACGCACCTCAGGGTCCTGGGCTAGATAGGGACTAATCGCTTTGATAGCTACGAGCCGCTCGAGCTTTTTCTGCCGAGCTAGGTACACAACCCCCATCCCCCCTTGTCCCAAGGTCTGCAATATCTCGTAGCGTGAAAGGTGTGGGATGTTCATGCTTCAGGGGAGGAGGCTACTATGCTCTCTGCAATCTGCTCAACGGTGTAGGTCAGGTTAGCTGCAGTGGTTTCTCTGCCCCAGGATAATCGCAAAGAGCGCATAGCATCCTCCGAAGATAGGCCTATGGCTTGCAGGACATGAGAAGGATGACCGCTACCCGAGCTGCAAGCCGATGTGCCCGATACGCAGATGCCTGCCATATCCAGCCGAATCAAAAGTAAGTCATCGGCTTGTGGCAAATGAAAGTTGAGAATACCCGGATGGCTGCCTTCTCTAGAAGGGTCCCCGTGCAAAATAACCCCTGGAATGGATTCATGAAGGAGTCGCAGTAAGTGCTGCTTGAGGGTCCAGAGGTGCTCATTGTAGGCCTGCTTTTGGGCATAAGCCTTCTGAAGCGCACAAGCCATGCCTACAATTGCCGCTACATTTTCGGTGCCGGCGCGTTGCCCCCGCTCCTGAGCTCCGCCCGTAATAAAGCTCTTGAGTGGGACCCGCCTGTATAAGAATCCTATCCCCTTTGGACCATAAAACTTATGCGCTGATGCTGCTAAAAAGTCCACTGGCCATTCCCGCACGTCGACCCAACCCAGGCCCATCACCTGAACCGTATCAGAGTGGTAGTAGGCCCCATATTGCTTACATAACTCGGCGATTTCCTGCACGGGCTGCAGGGTACCTATTTCATTATTGACGTACATGATGGAGACGAGGGCCTTAGGATGCTGGCGCAGAAGCTGCTCTAACGCATCCAGGATAATCCGACCCATCGTGTCAACAGGCACGACAACTGCCTTGACCTGCCCCCTACTAACTAAGTCTTCAATCGTGTGTAGAACGGCGTGATGTTCAGTGGGATTATAGACAATGGTCTTAATCCCTAGGGTCTCAATGGCCCCTCGTATGGCATGATTATCGGCTTCGGTGCCGCCGCTTGTAAAGACGATTTCTCCAGGTGCTGCACCGATTAGGTCGGCAATTTTTTGACGTGCCTCTTCAATGGCTGCTCTCAGAGCCCGCCCCGCCGCGTGAATAGAAGAGGGATTCCCCGCACTCCTAAGGTAAGGCACCATCGCCTCGAGCACCTCCTCATGTAAAGGTGTAGAAGCCGCATAGTCCAGATAAACCCTCACAGCATTCACAGCTTGCAAATTTATGAAATGCCAACCTAAGCCGCTTTCTGCGTGTATGGCGAATTAGGTGTTGCTTAGCCGAATAGCATGTTTAGTGGGGGCTTTGCTGACCCCTTTTAGCCTATCTTTTTAGGCCCTATCTCGAGTCAGGATTTGTCACTTTAACTTTGCCTCGTGTTGGGCCAAACTTTCTCACCATCGATGGGCAATAGCAATCTGGCTTTTGGGAATGGTGGTCATGGCTTTGGTCACTTTTCCCAATCACTACAATTTTCGTACTTACGCCTATGATCTAGGCTATGTAGCCGGTTTCTTCGAGAGATTACTTCACCTAAATATTTTTGTTCCAGTTTTCTTAAATTATCCTTGTGAGATTCCTCATTTATCTTATGTAGCTTATGCAATAGGCATGCCTTTCTACCTAATTGGCAAAGTTTGGGGTGTCTTAGTATATCAATGGCTATTTCTGGGCTTTGCTGCTATAGGGATTTACTTCTATGCTAGGCACCGGTTACAGAGGGGGGCAGTTTGGTCCCTAGTACATTACTTTGGGATGTGGGGGTATATGCAGCGCTAGGTTATGATGCGCACCCGGAGCTTTTTGGAGCTTCTCTGATTCCATGGTTATTTTATGCTGCTGAAGTAAATAAAAAATATTTGGCTTTTATATTGTTTTTGCCATAATATTTTGTAAAGAAAAATACACATTATTTTGAATATTTATATCATAAACTTTATTTCTTCTACATAGGGAAGATAAGACGAAGGCGACTATATCGGTACGGTTCTTTTTGATTTCACTTATAGCGCTGGTTCTGTTTTTTATTTTAGATAGGTTCATGGAGTATAATAGAGGTTGTCCTTCTCGCTTTTCTTCTCATGCATAGTTATTTGTGGTCAAAAGATGCCATGAAGGAGCCCTGGAATACACCAGAGGACTTTTTGTCAAAGCTAATTAATGTAATTAGCAATTGGCGGCATATACTCACCTTGTTTTTCGAGAGTTATAAGCATGAGCTTCTTTATACTGGCATTAAAGCGGAACTTCACTATGCTGCCCTCTTAAGTGGGGGCTGGGTTTTGTTTGGGGTGCCGGCTTTTATTCCTGCTTTTTTACCTGTTTATGCCTACAAATTGCTAGCCAATGACCCGCAAGTATGGGGTACTTTGTGCCATTACAACATGGAATTTGCTGTTTTGATTCCGTTGGCTGTCATCTGGTTTGCTAGCTTGCAATCTTCATGGTATCAAGTTCGAATTCTAATTGTAGCTGCTATTTTAGTGCACTTTATCAACGGTGCTTTGCTTGATTATCGCAAGTCGGTATGGTAGGCTGCTGAGCAAATGCGATTTTACCAGGCCTCGCACTATACCTCACCCTATAATTACAGAAAGATTAACGCGGCTCTCTCCAAGATCCCGCCCGGAAGTTCGGTGGCGGCTGTAACTCGTCTGGCTCCTCACTTTGATTATGGTGTGTATAAGATGTATCATGCCTTTTTTCCTGGCGACACTGTAGCTGAGTATTATGTGCTGCTTCGCGGTGATCCTAACCCATGGCCTTTACCCCCTAGCCAGCTTAAGGCCTTTATTGATTCGGTTATAAAGTCGCCCAACTGGACCCTGGTCTACGATCAAGATAGCTTAGTCCTCTTTAGGAAGCGCCCTTCTCCCTAGCCCCTCAAGAACGGTTATTTAGGAAGTGGGAAGGTCAGTTAAAGTAACCTTGTAACTTTGCCGCATGTTTTGCTTTTGTTTTCTCGGAAGAGACGAAAAGCCAGCCCCTGCCTTTAACTTTACGAAGTCCGAAGAGCATCTATCAGGCGTGATTGGGTTATCTTTAGGCGCTTAAATGTGGAACCTCATCGCGGCGGTTAGTTGGCCTACCGGTGTCATCGGGCGTGCTGGTCGTTTACCCTGGCGAATCCCACTGGAACTCGCTTTATTTCGACAACTCACATGGGGGGGGATCCTCGTAATGGGACGCAAAACCTATGAAAGCCTTGGACGAGCTGAATTGCCCGGTAGGACGATATGGGCGCTCTCTAAGCAGAGCGGTCTTCTCAGTTCATCGCCTCGGGTGCGAGTATTTGGGGACTGGGAGGCGCTTTTAGAAGCCTTGGCGAGGCAGACTTCTCCGGTCTTTTTTGCGGGCGGAGCGCTTTTGTTTGAAAAGGCCCTAAATTTGCCTCAGTTAGAGCGGCTTTATATTTCTTGGGTAATGGCGTCAGTACAGGGCGATACGTACTTTCCCCGGCTATCGGGGGCTTGGCAGCCCGTGCGCTGGGAAGTCTTTGCGGTGGGGCCTGGCGTGCCGATCCCTTTTATCTTCACCACCTACGAGCGTTCTACAGGTGAATCACTTCCCCATAAGCAGCAGCAGCCGCTTCCATAATCGCTTCTGACAGGGTAGGATGTGGATGGATGGTCTTAGCAAGCTCATGACCCGTAATTTCCAGCCGTCGTGCGACGATCAGTTCCCCAATCATCTCGGTAGCATTCGGGCCGATAATATGCGCCCCCAGGAGTTCGCCGTATTTTGCGTCAAAGATTAGCTTGACTAGCCCTTCATTTTTGCCGATAGCGGAAGCCTTGCCTGAGGCCGTGTACGGAAACTTGCCGACCTTGATAGTGTACCCCTTTTCTTTGGCGGCTTTTTCGGTCAGCCCCATGGAGGCGACTTCGGGTTGGCAGTAGGTACAGCTTGGAATAGTAGAATAATCCAACGGCTGAGGGTCTAGGCCAGCTATCTTTTCTATGCAAAGGATGCCTTCCATGGAAGCGACATGAGCAAGGGCCGGTGTATTTAGTACGTCACCTATGGCGTAAATGCCAGGAACGTTGGTACGGTAAAACTCATCGACGAGTATGCGTCCGCGCTCGGTCTTGATGCCTAGCGCCTCTAGACCGAGGTTTTCGGTATTGGGAGTAATGCCTATGGAGAGAAGAGCGAGGCTGCTTTCCAGAACCTTTTCCCCTTGCGGGGTTTGGAGCTTGGCCTTGATGCCCTTCTTGATTTTTTCTACAGATTCTACCTTGGTGTGCGTAAGGATTTGGATACCTGCTTTTTTGAAGCTTTTTTCCAGTTCCTTTGCGACTTCCTCATCCTCGCGTGGAAGCAGATGGGGTAGTGCTTCAACAAGGGTGACACTCGTGCCAAGCGCATTATAAAAGTAGGCAAACTCAACGCCAATAGCCCCAGCGCCGATGATGAGGAGGCTCTCGGGTTTCTCGGGAAGGGTCATGGCTTCTCGGTAGCTGATGATATGCTTACCATCGATGGAGATATGAGGCAGTTCACTGGCTCGCGCCCCAGTGGCGATAATCACATGCGCGGCACGTAAGGCTTTTTTCGAACCATCAGCCGCTGTGACCTCCACAGTTTTGTCAGGTAATAAGCGGGCGGTGCCAGGAATAACCTCAATTTTATTTTTCCGCATAAGAAAGTCGACGCCGCGACTCATCTTCTCGGCTACGCCTCGGGATCGCTTGATAATAGCAGGGAAGTCTATCTCTATGTCCTTCGCTTTGAGACCATAGTCATTAGCTTTTTGTAGATAGGTAAGAACCTCGGCGGATTTGAGGAGGGCTTTTGTGGGAATACAACCCCAGTTGAGGCAGATGCCTCCCATGTTTTCCCGTTCCACTACCTGAACTTGAAAGCCGAGCTGAGCCGCGCGAATTGCCGCTACATAGCCGCCGGGTCCGCCGCCAATGATGAGAATAGTTTTTTCCATGGGGCAAAGATACAGGGCTGGGGATGTGGATACATGAAAAGTCACAAGCCTTGCATATTTCGAGTTAGCTGTATATTTGCATCCTGTAACCACTTGGTGACTATGCGCCGACTTCTACTCATTGCATTCGGGGCCTGTGGGTTTTTGCTGTGGGCTCAGCAAGATGCGGGCAAGCTCCGCGGCGTCGTTCGGGATAAAGTAACCCGAGAACCCCTTAGCTTTGCCACGGTCGTCATCCTGCAAAACGGTATCGTAAAGGGCGGCACCAATACCAACGAGAATGGGGAGTATAGCATAGCCCCGGTCTCGCCCGGTACTTACGACGTGCGGGTTAGTTATGCGGGTAAGACCATGACCATTACGAGGGTCGTCGTCACTGCTAACCGCACCATCGTTCTCGACGTGAACATGGAGTCTAGCATCGAGACCGAGACCCAGGTCATTGTCGACTACAAAGTGCCGCTCTTTGAAAAGGACGAGACCGTCACGGGCAAGACGCTTTCTATCGACCAAATCCAAAAGATGGGTACCCGAAACATCAATGCCTTTCTGTCTACTACGGCTGGGGTCTATCAGGCTGATGACAAGCCTGGTGCCGGTATCAGCGTGCGGGGGGCTCGGAGCGATGCGACGCAATACTTTGTAGATGGGGTCCGGCTGCTCGGTGGTTTCGCTATGCCGCAGCGGGCTATCTCCCAGTTGTCGGTTTATACGGGCGGGATTCCGGCCGAGTTTGGGGA
>CAZAXD010000003.1:15298-35426 GCA_964489015.1 uncultured Sphingobacterium sp.
GACGGGCGCTCCTTCTGCTAAAACGACCTTTGGCGGGGAGATTCAATCTAGTCAACTGACCGACCCCTATAAATTCAATCTTTTTGCTTTCAATGTCTCGGGTCCGATCTGGAATCGCACGGCAGAGGACGGCACCAAAACCACGATCTTGGGCTATAATATTGCGACGGAATATCAATCTGAGCGCGATGCAGATCCCCCTTATGGCGGCGTCTACCGTGTCAAGCCCGATGTCTTGGCTGATCTGCAAGAGACGCCCCTGCAGCCTTTTGGTGGGCAGGCTTTTTTTGTAAATCGGGCTAACTTCATTCGTCCTGATCAAATCGAGAAGTTTCCATATAAGCAGGGTAATAAACTGCGTCAGTTTCGCTTGAACACCAGGGTCGACCTGCGTCTAGCGGAGAACGCCTTTATTAAGATGGGCTTTAGCGGGGAGCTTAGTCGGCGCCAGGGGTGGGGCCTAAGCCGTTCTCTTCTAGCTTGGGACCGAGTGGCGGAGGGGCGCAGCGAAACCTGGCGCGGCTTTGTGCGATTTCAACAAACCTTTGCAGGCGATACAGGGAGCCTGATTCGTAATTTCTTCTACACGCTCCAATTAGATTACACCCGAGTCAATAGCAAGTCCATTGACCCTGAATTTGGGCTAGACTGGTTTCGGTATGGTCACATTGCCCGCTTTGAAAATCGCTACGCGGAGCTATTAGTTCCAACGCTGGTGAATGGAAACTTTCCAGCCTATGAGACGCAGGGCTATGTGGAGAATGAATATATCTTCGACCCCTCTATAAGCAGCCATCCTATCCTGGCGAACTACAATAGGTACATTTACAATTACTTGGCCCAAAACCCTAGGGTTTTATTCAATCCTCATACCTTGCAAGTCGAGCCTAGTGGGCGAGTTCGCAATTTTATCGATCTTCTGCAGTTAGGCGGGCATGTCAACGGCTTGCTAGGTGCGCAATCCTTAATATATAACCTGTATCTCGGACAAGGCTATATCGCCACTGGCGGCCCTTCTTTTGCGAATACTGACATGATTCGCCTCACAGGCCAAGCCTCGGCAGAATTAGGGCGGCACAACATCAAGGTCGGGTTCGAGTTTGATCAGCGCTATGCTCGCTTTTACCAGGTGATTCTCACAGGCTCTAATGGGCTCTGGAATCTCATGCGCCTCTATGCGAATCGACATCTGTCGGAGCTCGACCGCGATAACCCTATTTATAACGGGGATACTATTCGCTACCTTCCGCTTTATCAAGCCAGTCAGCAGAGCTACTTTGATAAGCAAATGCGGCTAAAGCTGGGGCTGCCCGTGGATGGGCTTGATTTCATTAGTCCTGATGCCATGGACCCGAGCTTTTTTAGCTTAGATATGTTCGATATCAATGACCTCTATGCGGGGGGTAATCCAGCCGTCTTTTACCAAGGCTATTCGCCGTGGGGTAAGCGTCAGCGCCGAGTAGCGCCGGAGAGATTTTTTGAGGATCGGCAAAATCGTCCTCAAAATGCCTTTGCGCCTACTTATGTAGCGTTTTACTTGCAAGATAAATTTGAGTTTGATAAGATGTTCTTCAACTTGGGCGTTCGGGTGGATAGATACGATGCGAATTTGCCAGTGCTGAAGGACCCCTACATTGTACGGCCTTTCTACCGGGCCTCCGAGACAGCTCAGCTACTGGGTATCACATTGCCGCAGGGCGTAGGAGGGGACTGGGTCGCTTATGTGGACAATGCGCTTAGTCCTTCTCGGATCATTGGATACCGCTCGGGCAATACCTGGTATGATGCCAACGGCTCGCCTACTAGTGCCCTGGCAATCATACGTTCCAGTGGTGGTCGTCCTAGACCGCACATCAAGGCCGATAGCTTGACCTACGAGGCTTTTGAGGATTATAGGCCGCAAATCAACATCATGCCTCGTATATCGTTCTCCTTCCCCATTTCCGACGAGGCTACCTTCTTTGCTCACTATGACGTGCTAACCCAGCGTCCTCGAGCCGGGCAGGTAGCCCAGTTTACTGATTACCTATTCATTGTTCAAAACGCTACGATAGACATCCCTAATCCGCGTCTGCAACCTGAAAAAACCATAGATTTTGAGGTTGGTTTCAAGCAGCTCCTCACCCAAAGTATTGCGCTTTCCATTTCTGGCTACTATCGCGAAATGCGCAATATGGTTCAGGCGTTCCAGTTTTTTGGTGCTTACCCAGTCACTTACACTAGTCTCGAGAATCTTGACTTTAGCACTGTGAAAGGGCTGAACGTTGATTTAGACATTAGACGAATTGGGGTACTGGAACTGCGCTTTGCCTATACGCTTCAGTATGCACAGGGCACAGGTTCTAATGCCTCATCAAGCAGGGCGCTAATTGGTAGCATAGAGGGTTTTAATGTTTTCCGCTCACTCTTGCCCCTATCTTTCGATCAGCGTCACACCTTTACAGGAACTGCAGACATTCGCTTCTTAGAGTCCGGCGTCAAGGGGCCGGCCATCACCATCGGCGAAAAAACGATTTATCCCTTCCTGGGAGCTGGGATCAATATTACGTATAACTTAGGCTCTGGTCGCCCTTATACCCGTTATCTATTGCCGAACCCAGCTGATGTTCAGTTTGGTGTCAACCCTGTGAATATCATTAGCGGTTCTCCCTTGAGTGCTCGGCTGCCTTGGTATAATCGTTTTGATATTCGCATTGATCGAGACTTTATCATCCGCCGGGGTGAGGATCGGCGGTCTATTCTCAATGTATATGTTATTTTCCTCAATGCCTTCAATCAGCGTAATGTGCTTGGTGTGTATCCATTCACCGGTTTGCCAGATGATAGTGGGTATATCCAGTCTCCCGTGGGGCAGCAGCTAGCGCAGAACCAATACTCGAAGGAGACATTCGAATACATGTATCGTCTCAAGGAGCAAAACCCAGGGCTCCTGGGTGCGCCTCTCCGCGTGCGTTTGGGGCTCTTGTTTTCCTTCTAGAACCTTATATTTGCAATATGCGAGCGATGCGTAGGCTAACTATAGTTTGGCTAGTGATAGTCCTGTCGCCCCTTGCTTTGGCGCGGGAAATCATGGGTAACGTTTCTCGGCGTACCATGCCCCGTACAGCTGCTAGCTGCTCGGCGCCGAGTTCCTCGATTCAGCTGGATATCAATAACGTTCGCTGTCTTATCCATAACGGTGGTGATATGTGGTGGGACATTGTCAGTAACCCCCGTTATGAGATTCCTAAGGTGCCGCCTGGCGTACCGGCGATTCATTCTATGTTTGCGGGGGCTATCTGGGTTGGCGGCTATGATGCGGGTGGGCGCTTACGCTTGGCTGCTCAGACTTACCGCCAAAGTGGCATTGATTTCTTTGCGGGTCCTCTAACGCTCCAAGGCACCACGGACGCCTCTGCGTGCCAAAGGTGGGATAGGCATTTCCTCATAACTCGGCAGGAAATCAATGACTTTCTTAGCGCATTTCAGGCTAATCCAAACAACCTCAATCTAGGAAACTATCCTAATATCACTAGCTGGCCTGCTATCAATTCTGATCCTGGCTTTGAGCGCTTCCTAGCTCCATTTGTAGATGTCAATAACGATGGGGATTATACCCCTAGCGCGGGTGATTATCCAGATGTACTGGGGGATATGGCCATTTGGTGGGTCTATAATGACAATGGTAATATTCACACCGAAACCGGGGCAGCGCCTATTGGATTGGAGATTCAGGCCTTAGCATTCGCTTTTGCTACTACAGACGCGATTAATAATATGACCTTTTACAAGTATCGCGTCATCAACCGAGGTACGCTCGCTTTGACTAACACTTATATGGCTATTTGGGTGGATGCTGACTTAGGATTCTATGCAGATGATTACGTCGGCTGCGATACGTCTAGAGGCTTGGGATTCTGTTACAATGGTGACAATTATGATGATCCCCCCTCTGGTTATGGCACCAATCCTCCTGCCATCGGCACGGACTTTTTCCAAGGACCGATTGCCGATAATGGTCAGCGTCTCAAGATGACCAATTTCATGTACTATGAGAATGATTTTAGCGTGCGTGGCAACCCGACGAATGCCATTCACTTTTATAACTATATGCGCTCTATTTGGAAAGATGGGACTCCCTTAGCTTACATACCCCCCAATGGTGGCAATGGTTATGGAACAGGTACTATAGTTAGCTACATCTATACAGGTATGCCGTCGGGGCAGCCGGCCGTAGACGCCTGTCCTTATAATGTGCCCCAAGCTGGCTGGGATGAGGCTTCAGTCGGCAATCCTCCGTTTGACCGCCGTTATCTCCAAGCGGCTGGTCCCTTCACGCTCTTACCTGGAGCTGTTAATGATATCATCATCGGTGTACCTTGGGCTCGTGATGCTAACGGAGCTTATGGCCCTGGCGGCGATGGCAGGCTCGGTTCTGTTTGTCTACTCTATCAGGCTGATGACATTGCTCAGACTCTCTTTGACAATAACTTTCAACTTGTAGAGGGGCCGGATGCGCCAGACCTCGAAATTGTAGAACTAGATCGCGAGCTTATCCTGAAGTGGGGTTATAAAAGCCCGCTGTCTAATAACTTTAATGAAAACTATCGCCAGCGTGACCCGGTCTTGTCCGCTCTGGGACGGCCAGATCCCTTCTACCGCTTTGAAGGGTATCTCGTCTATCAACTTCGAGATGCGACTGTCAGTATCACCGATCTGGAGGATCCTAATAAAGCTGCCCTTATTGCGCAGTGCGATCTCAAAAACGGTATCTCTACCATCGTCAATCGTACAGAGCAATCTGTGCCTGGCTACCCTACGCCTTTGATTGTGGACAAAGTGATGGTCAACGGTCGGGATGAAGGACTCTTTTACAGTCTCAGAGTAACCGAAGATAAGTTTACGGAAACCACAGACCCTAGATTGGTGAACTATCGTCGGTACTACTTCATGATCGTGGCATATGCCTATAATGGGGACTCGGCCAACTACCGACGATTTATTCTGGGTCGAAATAACATTCGCTCGTACGAGGCTGTTCCGCATAAGGTGGAGTTTGAAAAGATGGGGATGGTTCTGAATGCCCAGTATGGCGACGCCCCTAAAATTCAACGGATCTCAGGTCGGGGTAATGGTGGAAACCCTCTTATGCTTACGCCCGAATCGGAGATGGAGTTACTTTCCAATCCGACACCCCCTAACGGCGTCACCTATGCGCCGGGACAAGGTCCCTTCGCTATCAAGGTCGTCGACCCTAAGCTGTTCAAGCCTTATGACTATCGCCTCGTAGTCAATACGGACACGACGCAGCGGGATACCATCGTTTCGGCTAATGGTGATACTACCATACTTGTCAAAGAATGGGAGCTCTATGCGCGGCCTGCTGGCTCTGGTGCCTCCTATCAACTCATCTATACTTCGTGGGCATCGATCGGGAAGGGTGAGTGGGATTATGCAGCCAATACCTGGAATTTCCTGAGGGATCGCTATCAACAAGGGATTGAGCGGGTCATACCTGGCCACGGTATCTCGGTAGCACTCCGTAATGCTCCAGACCCTGGTGCTCGTTTCCTACGTCAATCAGATTATCCCTGGTTGTGTCCACCGCCGCCCGCTGGCAAGACTACGTTTTTCATGGATAAGGCGGAAAATAATGGTCTCATTAAGGCCGAAATTGCTTATCAAGACCCATCTAAGGAATGGATTGGTGGATTTGATCCTGAGACTTACAAGTGGTTGGAGAGTTTTAGAAATTCTCCACCCCCTGCCTATCCCTCAGCGTGCTTTATCACAGGCGATCCAAACGACCCCCCGGCTCCTGGCAATAACCCCTGGACCTTATGGTATGATTTTGATAAACCTGTTTTCAAAAAAGCCTTGCTTGGTGCCTGGGCGCCTTATGGCCTCCTCACTCCTTATGATGGAAGCGCGCCAGAGTTTCCGGGGATGGGTTTTGTCTTTTGTCCGCTTACCTCAGGTGGTACCTGCTCTCCCTTAAATGCCCTCCTTGCTGGCTATCCAACTGAATTTGTCACATTAGCAGAGCTTCCCTCGGTCGAGATAGTCATTACTCCTGATCCTACCAAATGGTCTAGATGCTTAGTTGTAGAGGCCTCTCCCACCCCTAGTTTGAGTCAGCTGGTCGGTAGTAGTTTTCCCCGTACAGCTAAGTTTCGACTAAGTCGGGACATTCTATCAGGCGATACCCTCGCTTACCGGAATGAAGCTCTCTCCGTCTCCTCACAGGGTTTTAGTTATTTTCCTGGTTATGCTATCAACCTTGAAACAGGTCAAAGAGTGAACATCTTCTTCGCTGAAGCCTCCTGGTTCAGGGGCGAAAATGGGGATGACATGCTTTTCAATCCTACCTCCCGGGTTGCAGGGGATGCCTTGGGGGGGCGGCACTGGGTTTTCGTGACTACACAGCCTTATGATGGTTGTCAGTCATTTGCTCGCTACCTCTGTGTCGCGGATAGTACTCCCAAAGGCTCCGGTGCGGTTCAACAGCGTGGTATCGTTTTCGGGGATCCAGCCGGTTCGGGCACTGTTCGCCTGGACTCTGTCTACAAATATGTGGCGTGGGCGGGTCTGCTACGGGTAGCCGGGCCACAGTATGAGTTTAGGCACTATAAAGACATCCCAACGGAGGCCCGTATCCGCCTTCTTGTCAATAAGTCTTATCGCAATGATCCCAATGGCAATCCGCCTGTCTTTTCTTTCACTACGAGTGATATTTCTGCGCGAATAGGTGACGTGGCCACGGCTAAAAACGCTTTGGACCTCATTCGGGTCGTGCCTAATCCATATTATGGGCGCTCCGGAGTGGGTAGAGGTGTTTATGAGATTAGCCAAGTCGACACCCGTGTGAAAATCACTAATCTACCTCAGAAGTGTACCATTCGCATATTTACCCTCAATGGTGTCCTCGTACGCACCTTCCGAAAAGACTCGGACGCGCCGGCTCAGGAATGGGACCTCAAAAATGAACACGGTGTCCCTATTGCGAGTGGCCCTTACATCATCCATATCGATGCCCCAGGCCTTGGTCAGAAAGTCGTTAAGTTCTTTGCTATCATGCCGCAAGTAGATCTGAATAATTACTAAGCGTATGATTGATATCCGAAGACTTGTCGTACTAAGCTTCGTTGGAGCGGTGGCGCTTGCCGGCAACCCCGAGCGAGCGGGCCAGGCTGGCGCCACCCAGCTCCTAATAAACCCTTACGCTCGTAGCTCCGGTCTAGGTGGGCTAAACATTGCGAACTGTCAGGGTATTGAAAGTGTCATCATCAACCCGGCGGGTATAGCCATCACGCGTCGAACGGAGTTTATCTTCTCCCACACGCGCTGGCTCGTGGGGAGTGATATTGCCATTAATGCCTTTGCCTTTGCACAGGGCTTTCGAAATAGTGGGACGTTGGGCTTGGCGGTAATGGCCTTTGATTTGGGACAGTTTGAGCGCACAACGATTGATAACCCAGACGGTGGCCTAGGGTACTTCTCGCCTACGCTTCTCAATATCTCCCTGTCGTACGCTAAGGTTTTTGCCGAAGATCGTATTTACGTGGGGGCGACGCTTAAGCTCATACATGAATCAATCCCAGATGCAGCAGCCAGCGGCGTCGCGCTAGATGCTGGGGTGCAATATCGGGATCAGAAAGGGAACTTTAGTCTAGGGGTGGCGTTACGGAATGTCGGGCCTCAGATGCGCTATCGGGGCGAAGGTCTCAGCGTGCGCGCCAATCTCAGCGGTGCCGGTGGTCGTTATACCAATGCCGTTCACATTCCTACAGCCGGTTTTGAGATACCCTCCGTGCTCCTTCTTGGAGCTTCTTATCGAATCGGCATCGGAGCCCCTCAAGAAAAGGCTAGGGAGACTGCTGCAAGCGCTAAGCCCTCGGATGATTATCTTTTCTCTATTGTACCGATGATTGGTTTCTATGCTCATTCCTTCCAGAATAACCAGCTCGGAGCGGGCGTTGAGCTGCGTTATAAGCAATACTTTATGATCCGTGGCGCTTACCTTTGGGAGCCTGACATCACTAATAAAGATAATACGCAGAATGCTTTCAACGGGATTAATCTCGGCGCCACGGTAGAGCTTCCTTTCAAGACAGGGGAAAATCGTTACTCGACGTTTGGGATTGATTATAGCTATCGGCCTACTTACTTCTTCAACGGAACACACAGTATTGGGGCGCGTCTTTATATATGAGCCGAGTATTGACGCGGGAAGCGTATGACCGGCTTCGTCAGGAGCTTCATGAGCTCAAGACGAAGGAGCGTGCCGCTGTAGCGGCTGCCATCGCCGAGGCTCGTGAGAAAGGTGATCTGCGCGAAAATGCAGAATATGCAGCAGCCCGAGAGCGTCAGCGCCTACTAGAAGCCCGCATTGCTGAACTAGAAACGCTCCTAGCTCAGAGTCAGATTTTAGATCTATCCGAAGTAGATACCTCACGGGTTGGTATGCTAGCTCACGTTCGTGTAAGGAACCGTCAGACGGGTCAGGAGGTGCGATACCAAATTGTACCTGCCGTGGAAGCTAGCGTCCGCGAAGGCAAAATCTCCATTGAATCCCCGATCGGTAAGGCTCTCGTTGGTCAAACTATCGGGGCAGTCGTTGAAGTTCAGGTTCCCGCTGGTAAGCTGCAATTAGAGATCATCGAAATAACTTACCCATGAGTACCGTGTTTGAACGCATCGTTCGGAATGAAATCCCGGCCTACAAAATAGCGGAGACGGATGACTTCTTGGCCTTTTTGGACATAAATCCTTTGACGAAGGGGCATACGCTTGCTATTCCTAAGAAGCCCGTTGATTACATTTTAGACCTAGAAGAAGAGCTCTATGTCGGGCTATGGCTCTTTGCCAAGGAAGTAGGGCGAGCCATTCAGAGAGCGATTCCTTGTGAGCGTGTAGCCTTTGCGGTGGTGGGATTAGAGGTGCCTCATGCCCATATTCACATCGTTCCCATTCGGACGATGGCGGATCTAAACTTTCAAAATCCCCGTCTTCAATTCACGCCCCAAGAGTTTCAGGAGATAGCGACAAGCATCATGTCAAACATTCAAAAGTGAAATGGTGCTAGAGTCAGGGTAGGTTAAACCCCTGAACGCCACAGTTTAGCGGAAGCGCCCCATTTTTCTATTTATACGCGAAACGCGGGTATTACCTTGTGGGCACTTTGATGGTGGTAGTCGCTCAGGCTTAGACCCTCCAAATCGGAGCTTTAGGGGAGGCTAAGCCTTTGTGCTCTTTTGGCTGTTATAGAAGGTACTGCCCTCGTGATCGGCACAGGTGCGGCCCTTTTCATATTGCTGGCGCCTTTGGGCGCCCACTGATTGGACTTTTCCGAGTTCGCCGTTCCGAACATGCCAAGCGATACCCCCTCTGCTCCTGTGATACTCGGTCGTGATGAAGTCTGGTAGCGGCAGTGCCAGTGGGATAAATGTCGCCGAATTCCCTGCATCCAACTAAGTGCTATTGCAACGGAAGGGGTCATACGAGCAGTAGGCATTATGTTAGCGGCTCAAGGGTTGCGAGAGTTTTGGCACTGAGGTAACCCCAGTATGGCCGTATTATAGGACCGGCGGTAGACAGCCAGGGGGCCATCTGGGAAAGGTGGCTCAAAGCACCGTTTTTAAGTTGGATAAGAATCTCCGGTCCATTATCCGGCTCATAAGTTGTACTGTGCGCTGTGCCTTCGGTCCAGAAAAGCTCATGGTAGGGGCGTAGCTCTTTAGGCAGGGTGTGTTCCCACGCAAGACGACCATTGAGGGGGGGCTCCCCCCATTGAATCTTGTAGAGTCGTCGAGCCAGCAGGGCCTTGGCTAGGAGCCGCTCCGGTAATGCTCCCGATTGGGCAGACTGTCTGATCCAACTCCATACCAGAGGTTCATCTAGCCAGACCCATTGAAGCCAGTCGCCTGCGATCTGCGCTAAAAGGACATCCCGCTCTGCGTGTGGCCTCGTCACAAAAGCCATCCACCATCGCCGCAAGAGCGTTTCCGCGGCGATGACCGTCTTGTGCAGGTAAACCTGCCAATACATGAAGCGCCGAGCCAGTAAAAACTTCTCGACCGAAGCCAACCCTTTCTCCTCGATTGCCAGTTCTTTATTGGGGCCGCATGTCAGGGTGTAAATAAGCCTTTGTGTACCGATGATACCCTCCTGGACCCCCGTGAAAAAACTGTCTCGCACCAGATAGTCTAATCGATCCACATCAAGCGGTCCTTGCAAGAGTTGGGACAAAAAGGGCATGGGATGGTTTCCGCTTAGTAGTGCACGCACCTCCGAAAGATCTCCTAGGTCCGCTTCTAGCTTGGCTATCAAGTATCGGCCGATTGTCTCGTGGTTCTCTTTCAGAATGAGTCCTTCTAGGCTATGGGAAAAAGGGGCATGCCCCACGTCATGCAGTAAGGCCGCTAAGAGGGCAGATTCATGCGTCTGCGGCGGTAGATCGATTTTTCTCTTTTGGGAGAGGGTTCGCAGGGCTTCGCTCATCAGGTGCATGACCCCGAGCGCATGTGCAAATCGGGTGTGGGTTGCATTGGGATAAACCATTTGAGCTAGCCCTAGCTGCGAAATGCGTCGTAGCCGCTGAAAAAGTGGGTGCGAAATCGCTGCCAGAATGCGCTCCGAACCGAGACGAATGAATCCGTGAATGGGATCATTTATGATCTTCACGGCCTACAAGATACGGCTATGTTATCTTTGCCGTATGGCTTGGGTTCAAGCTGCAGAGAGCCTGCGGGGGGAAAGCGACTTTAGGCGACACATAGAGGCTTATGAGGCGGTTTATCGGAAACCGGCTCAACCACCCTTTGAGCCACTCTGGTATTCCGAGATGCACAAGGGCGCGCGCCCGCAGTTAGCGAAAGCTATCGCAGAGAGGGGATTAGATAGTTACGAGACCTTTCATCGCTGGAGCGTGACGCACCGAGCCGACTTTTGGGCTTATACGATTTATGAGCAACTCCGTATCGCTTTCCGGGTTAGGCCTGATCAGATTTTGGTCTTCCCGACACAGGATATCGCCCAGCCTTTGTGGCTGGCTGGTGCCCAGTGGAATATCTTGGAAACGATTTTTCGGTGGCAGGGCGAAGCCATCGTTTATTATCCAGAAGCGGGGCAGCCCGTGAGTCTAAGTTATGCGGCGCTGCGCGAAAAAGTCTATCAGGTCGCTGGTGCTCTAGAGGCAGAGGGCTTGCGACCCGGCGATGTCATCGCTTTGTGCATGCCTTTTCACCTGGAGGCCGCCCTTTTATACCTAGGTGCGATTTGGGCGGGGCTTGTAGTAGCGACGATCCCAGATAGCTTATCGGGCGAAGAGATCGCTACTCGTTTGCGCATTGCGAAGCCTCGGTGTCTCTTCATTCAGGATGTAATTTGGCGAGAGGGTAAAGCGCTTCCCCTTTATGAGCGGCTCAGCGCCTATGGTCTCCCCAAGACCTACTTACTGGCAGGCGGCTCTCAGTTACAAGCTCGCCTGCGAAACAATACCCATCCTATGGAGCGGTTTTGGGAGCAGGGTATGATAAAGGCCGAACCTTATCTGGCCCACGCCTCGGATGGACTGGGTATCCTTTTTTCTTCGGGGACTACGGCTGAGCCTAAAGCCATCTTGTGGACGCACCTCACGGCCATCAAAGCAGCAGCAGATGGGTACTATTATCACGACCTGAGACCAGGCGCTCGCATCAGCTGGCCGACAAACCTTGGGTGGATGATGGGGCCGTGGCTGCTCTTTGCCGGGCTTGTAAACGGCGCTACGGTCTGCCTCTATGGTGGGCCGCCAGTCGGACGTGGATTTTGTGAGTTTGTACAACAAGCCAGGCTCACGGTCCTGGGCGTAGTGCCTTCTTTAGTTCGCCGTTGGATCGAGTCTCAAGCGTGGGACGGTTTGGACTGGTCTGGATTGCAACTCTTAAGCTCAACCGGGGAGGCGTCTAATCCCTGGCACATGTGGCAGCTCATGGCGAAAGTGGGGTACAAGCCCATTATTGAATATTGTGGCGGTACTGAGATCGGGGGAGGCTATATTACGAGCACGCTGCTTCATCCGAATGCGCCTTCCCAGTTTAGTGCACCGGCGCTTGGGCTAGACTTTGTGCTCTTGGACGAGGCGGGTATGCCCAGCTCAGAGGGGGAGCTTTTTTTAGTGCCGCCTTCCATAGGCTTGTCTCAAGTGCTTCTCAATGCTAATCACGAAGCCGTCTATTATGCGGATACGCCGCCCATTCAGCCTGGGTGGCAGGGTGCTACAGAGGCGGGTATTCCGACGGCTTATGAGGGGATACCCATGCGGCTTCGGCGCCATGGGGATTACATGCAACGGCTACCCAGTGGCCGTTGGCTGTCAGGCGGTCGCGCCGATGACGCCATGAATCTTGGGGGCATCAAGGTGTCCTCGACGGAGATCGAGCGCGTCGTATCCCAAATAGAAGGGGTGAGTGAGGCAGCGGCGATCGCCGTGCCTCCCGCTGGCGGCGGGCCTGACAACCTGGTCCTATTTCTGGTCCTACAGGCCGGACAGTTCACGGAGCCCACGCACTGGAAGCGTCAGGTGGCCCAGGTCATCCGGGAGAAGCTCAGCCCCCTTTACCATGTAGCGGATGTGGTGATCGTATCGGAGTTGCCGCGGACCGCTTCCAATAAAGTCATGCGTCGTCTCCTGCGAAAGCAGTATGTGGAAAAAGCCGCTCTGGGCTAGCCTTCTCTTAGTTAGTTGCACCAAAAAGTCCTATTCAGCGGCGGTTTATGCTTTACTGTGGACCTCCTCGGGCGCATGGAGACCTGGGCTTTTAGGTCAAGACACGGCCTATGTCAACCAAGTAGAGCGCCAGTCGTCATCTTATCAAGATAGCTTGGGTCTCGTGTATGCGCTAGACCGAGATAGCCTATGGGGGTGGATCGAGTACTATGTGGATGAAAAGACGCGCGTGCGGACCGTTGCGCTCTCTTATGAGTCCGGCACTTTTCAGCGCTTGGCTAGCTTGTACCAGGAGCTGCGGCAGTACCTCTATCAGCGCTACGGTTCCTCGGAAGGGGTGATTGGGGCGGAAGTTTGGCGACGATCGGATTCCTTGCAGGTGCGGCTAACGCTCAGTCCAGAGCGGCAGTATGTTCAGTTGTCTTTTTCCCTTCCGCCGTAACTTGCGACTATGAGGCTTTACACCCGTAAAGGCGATGAGGGCGAAACCGGCCTGCTAGGCGCAGAGCGGATCTCTAAGGCAGACCCCCGCATCGAAGCCTATGGTACCCTGGACGAGCTCAATGCGTTCTTAGGTCTCCTGGCAGTGGAGGCACCAGCGGAGGTAGCAGCCCTGTTACGAACGATTCAGTCGGCCCTTTTCACCATGGGCTCGCATCTGGCTACCAAGACAGATAAATCGATTCCCTTGCCTCCTTTTCCTGAGGATGTGGTGGCTCAGCTCGAAGCCAGCATAGATGCCATGCTAGCCCAGGTACCCCCGATGCGATACTTTATTCTGCCGGGTAGCTGTCGTGCCGAGGCGCTGGCTCAGGTAGCCCGTACCGTCTGTCGGCGAGCAGAAAGGCGTCTGGTGGCTTTACACCAAGCGGAGCCTGTGCCGCCCGTCTTCTTGGCTTTTCTCAATCGGCTATCAGACTGGCTTTTTGCATATGGGCGCTATCTGTCCCATTTAGCTGGGGTTGAGGAGATTCCCTGGAAGCCGGATAAGTAATCGCTTGGGGACCCCGCTGACATGATTATCCTTCTTGAGTATTTGGTGTAATTTCACGCTATTCTTACCCTTGCAGGACGCGAAACGTCGTCTTGTTGGCTTTTTGCTTGGGAATAACGTGGTCTTTTTCGTGCACTATAATCCTTTATGAACATTGCAGGCGTGTGAAGTTTGCTCGGCATTAGATGGAGTAATCCCGCTACTTTTGCATCATGCCTAAGTCGCCGGGCTTATACGCCCCGCAGGAGCTGCCTACTATTGCTAGCCTTTATGAGAAGCCGCGTCTTGGCAGCCCCACTCAAGTGTCGGGCTGGGTTCGTACGCGCCGAACGACGCGCGCGTTGAGCTTCGTTGAGCTACAGGACGGCTCTATGCTCCAGGCCCTTCAGGTGGTCTTTCCCCATGAAAAAGTTTCCCGTGAAAAAATTGAAGCGGAGATCAACACGGGTGCCAGTATTGAGGTGAGCGGTACTCTCGTTGCGACGCCGGATCGTCCCCAACCTTTTGAATTGCAAGCCGATTCTTACAGTCTATTAGGTGCTGCGGATCCAGAAGCATATCCTCTCCAGAAGAAAGCCCACTCTTTAGAATTTTTGCGGGAGATACCTCATTTGCGGGTACGCACACGCACGTTCCAGGCGGTTTTTCGGCTTCGGCATGCGGTGTCTTTTGCCATACATCAATTTTTTCACGAGCGGGGTTTTGTATATGTGCACACGCCGATTTTGACACCCTCAGACTGCGAAGGGGCGGGTCAACTCTTTCAAGTAGTCACTAACGAAGGACCGGAGGCTTTTTTTGGTCGGCCGGCCTACCTTACGGTAAGTGGGCAGCTCGAAGCCGAAATGCTGGCCATGGGGCTTGGGCGAGTATATACCTTCGGACCGACGTTTCGCGCCGAGCCTTCCCATACGCCGCGGCACCTTGCGGAGTTTTGGATGGTTGAGCCTGAGATGGCCTTCTACGACCTGGAGGCTACGATGGATCTGGCGGAGGAGCTCCTTAAGTACCTGATACGTTTCGTTTTACGGGGGTATTTGGAGGAATTGGCTTTTCTGACGGAGCGGTACGATGCAGACCTGCTAGCTCGCCTGGAAGGGGTGAAGGAAAGCGCCTTCCTTCGTATACCATATACCGAAGCCATCGAGATTTTGCAAAGGTCTGGTCAGGCTTTCACGTTTCCAGTTAACTGGGGCATAGACCTACAAGCTGAACATGAGCGTTACTTAGTCGAGACCTACGCGCAGCGCCCCGTGATGGTGTACAATTACTCGCGAGACATTAAGGCCTTTTACATGCGGCAAAATTCGGATGGGCGAACGGTAGCGGCTTTTGATGTGCTATTTCCGGGCATCGGGGAGGTAATTGGCGGATCGCAGCGGGAAGAGCGGCACGACATGCTTTTGGCGGAGATCCAGCGGCGTGGCATGAATCCAGAAGTCTATCGGTATTACCTCGATACTCGACGCTTTGGAACCGTGCCGCACAGTGGGTTTGGACTGGGGCTTGAGCGGTTTTTACTCTTTGTGACGGGAATGACCAATGTACGGGATGTAATCCCCTTCTTCCGCGCAAGTGGTCAGATCGCTTAAACCAAAGACCGCTTTTTATCCCCTTATTGGGTGTTATGCGCATCGTTTTATGGGCTGGGTGCATCGCAGCCGCCCTTTGGGCACAGCGGGGCGGAGAGCCGGGCAGGGGTGGAATTGACCACTTTGTTAGCTTTTTGTCGGACACACTGAGGCTTGATCCTGACCAGCGAAAAAGTCTTGAGAAAATTCTAACCACTCACCGCGAAAAGGCAAGAAGTATTCGCGGCTCTACTACGGAGCCGGCTCAGCGTCAGGCCCAACTGCGGGCCTTGAGAATGGAAACAGACGCCCAGATAGAAGCCCTACTAACTCCGTCCCAAAAGGAGAGCTGGGAATCCATCAAGCAGGACTGGCGTCGCCGAGCTCGGGCCCGCTACGAAAAGCGGACTGGCAAGCGTCTACCGCCAGAGGAAGACTAGGACTGGTGTTTCTTCCCGTTACCTGCATCCTCCTGTGGATAAAAAGAGGTAGGGGGGATGGTGGTTATTGCAATTGCAAAAAAGTATTAAATTTGCGCTTCATGCGCATAGCCCTAATCTCTCTCTTCTCTCTGCTGGGTTTATGCTGGGCGCAGCGGGATCTGCCGCTGGAAAAGTTTCATAGGTACGAGCTTGTTCTGGCAAGCGTGCAGGAGTCCAAGGTAGGCCCGTCGGTTATTGACCCCAGTGCTGTGCGGGCGGCTTTTTTAGCCAAGCAAGGCATAGTCGCCCTGGAGCCGGCCGATAAGGAGCCGTCGGATCGCTTTTTTCTCTACACTGAGCGGGAAATGCTTCAGACTGACATCGCGGAAATTTGTAAAGCCGCCGGTGCGCGTCTAATGTCGATGCGCCCCCTCAAACTCGAAAAATTAGAAACTCGCTGAGTATATGAGAGTGCTATTACTTATTTTGGGGTTTGTTGCTTGGGGCTTAGGCCAGACAATTTTAGTGGACGGCACGGTAGATGGCTCTTTTGAGGGTGGGACCGGCTGCACGGGTACTACCTACACCGTCAACGGCTGGACCATCGTCAATGGCACCCAGACCAACCGCTGGGCCGTTGATGCTCGTTCCGGTGGTGCGCAGCACGGCACCCGGGCTATCTACATCACTGATAACTGTGGCGGCTCTCCACCGCCGCATCAGTACACCATTACTGCTACTTCTGTGGTACATTTTTATCGGGATATCACCATACCAGCGGGAGAGCCCTATCTAACCATCTCGTTTTGGGTGATCGTGCAGGGAGAAGGCACAACGACGCCGTACGACTATTTGGATGTCTTTATTGCGCCGACGAGCGTGACGCCGGTAGCTGGTACGGAAGTGGGTGCATCCTACCGCATTGCCCGCTATAACCTTCTTAGTAACGCCTGGGTGAGCCGGACAATTACCGACTGCGCGCCTCGTAGTGGAACGGTGCGGCTGATTTTCTCGTGGCGCAATGACGGTTCCGTTGGTACGCAGCCGCCGGCAGCGCTGGACCGAATTCATGTCACCTCTAACTCTACCGCACCATCTTGCAACCTCGGCTCGGGTGTCGTGAATGTTACGAGCCTGCCGTACAATAGCGGGGCTGGTACTACATGCGGATCAGGCAACGATCTCACCTCTTCCAATACGGTTACCTGCGGCTCTACGTCTTACTTAGGGGGGGAGGACCAAGTATTCGTATTTACGCCGACGAGTTCGGGGCCCATCCAGATCAACCTCACCCATAGTAATGCCAGCCCGCCCTGGTTTGGACTAAAGCTTTATCAAGGGTGTCCTACGTGTGGCATTTGCATTGCCTATTCTCAAAGCAGTTCAGGGCCGTACTGCTTATCGGCTAACGTCACGGCCGGACAAACGTACTACCTCGTCGTTGATCACTATCCTGCTCCTAGCTGTGCTTCGTACGATAACATTTTTATCTCGGCGCCGGTGGGATCCTCGAATGCTTGTGGAGTACCGACTTTTACCAGCTTTCCGGTGCTGACTACGGGGACGACGGCGGGGGCGCCTTCTTTGCCGGTAGTGCCGACATGCCTGACCGGTTCCTGCTTGACAGGGCGCATGTACCAATTTGTTCCCACAGCTGCAAATATGAGCGTGCATGTGGCGCCGGGGACCCTCACCGATCCAGCGGTGGCGGTTTACAGCGCGTCCAGTTGTACGGGGCCTTTTACGGAGATTGCTTGTAATGACGATGGCACGGGTTGTGAGTCTTCGCCCACTTTTGCTCGGGTGAATCTTACCGGGCTTACGGTGGGCCAGACGTACTACGTAGCAGTTTTTGGGGGAGTAGGAGACTATAGCTTAGCGATTTGGGAGACAGCCTCGCAGCCTCCTAGCCAATATGGACAGGACTGCGACATGGTAGTGGGTAATCCCGCCACGGGCCCCATTGTGCCCTGCGGCAGCAGTATGACCTTTGGCGCGCCGGGCTTTGTGGGGTCTGGAATTGTGTGTGATTTGCCCTATCCAGTGAGTGGCTGTCCCAATTCGTGCCTAGTAAGCGGAGAGCGTAACGTGGTGTGGTTCCGATTGCCCATTAGTGCAAATGGTAATCTTGAATTTTCCATTCAGCCGGCAATGAACGTGGACTACGACTGGATCCTGTATCGCATTGATGGTGTGTCCAATCCCTGTCAGGCGGTCCGAAGTGCTACGCTTCAGCCTGTGCGTTGCAGCTACGATGCCCCGACCAGTTGTGACGGTACCTACAACACGGGAGTGGCGTGCGGCTCGCCGGTGTGTGCCAGTGGTACGTGTGAGGGTGCTTCCGGTCAGGGGTGGCTCAGTTGTGTGAATGTAAGCGCTGGGCAGGTGTATCTGCTGGGTATTTCTAATTTCAGCACAACGACTTTTACCGGATTTAGCGTTAACTTTGGGACTTCCCCGATTGCCTACCAGAGCAATCCCAGCATATGGACTGGTGGCGCTGGAAATACCAACTGGAATAATGCCACCAATTGGAGCGGTTGTGGAGTGCCCAATAGCTGCACCCAAGATGTTTTTATTTATGGGGGGGCTAGTAATCAGCCGGTGATTGCAGCAGCGGAGACGTGGACCGTGCGGGATATTACGATTCCAGCTGGTGCTTCTCTAACTGTGAACGGCACGTTAAGAGTTTGTGGTCACCTCACGGTAAATGGCATTCTCAATGGGACTGGATGGATTGAGTTTATCGGAGACGGGACTTACCCCGTGCAGGAGATTCGGGGCGTTCTGATTGGTAGTAGCTACATTCCCAACCTGCGTTTGAGACGTCAAGCGGTCGGAACGGTGCGCTTAATGACGGATGTGCAGACAGGCAGTGTGGATATTACCTATTCTGCCAACCATACGCTTGATCTAAATGGCAGGCGGTTCTTTATTTCAGGTAGCTTTACCAACCAGGCGGTTACCAATATCGTGAGTGCGGTAACGCCGCCAAGCTTTGTGTACTTCAATGGTAGTGGTCCGCAAACCTACTCAGATCCGGCCTCAACCACTACAAATGTACTTTATAATGTAACAATGACCCAATCCCCTGCTTCTACGCTAACGCTCAATAATACCTTGGTGGTGGATGGCACGCTAGTTTTGACAAATGGCGTTATTGTGGCGCCAGCGGCTACTACTCGAGAGGTTCGAGTACGTAATACGGCGCCTGGAGCCGTCACGCCGGGTAATAATAATAGCTTTGTGGCTGGATTTCTTCGCCGATATCTTAATCTAGCTGGCGGTTCTTATGACTTTCCTGTAGGACTTTCGTCGCCGCTTCGCTATAGTCGAATTAACCTGAATTTTAGTAATAATCCCGGTGTGCATAACCTCTTAGCTACCTTTACGGGGTGGACGCCTGTCACGCCGAGCGGCTCACCTATTATAGAGTGTGGGGCAGACTATAGCACCTGTGCTATGCTCAATAATGGCTACTGGACGGTGAATGCTTATGCAGGGGATTTGACCACCCAGCTCACAACAAGCGGTACCTACACGGCTACGCTGTACAACACGGGTTACACTAACGTATGTGCTGGAGGGCAGCAGTGGGGTGTGCTGAAGAATAACGGCAGTGCGATGAATGGGGCCCAGTGGTTTATCCAGGCACCTGGGTGCGCAGCCAACACCTCGCCGGGCGCTCCAGCAGTAGTGTCTCGACCGGGGATGAGCGGGTTTTCGCATTTCGGTACGGGACAAAGCACACAGCCGCTCCCCGTTGTTTTGGAATCATTTACCGGCCGAGTTCTTTCTAGTGGCAATCATCGTTTGGAGTGGGAAGTATCCCTAGGCGAGGCAGGTGTGAGTCGGTTTGAGCTTTGGGCTGGGCCTTCGCCAGCAGAACTTCAGTTGTTAGCTACGCTGGATGGTAGGGCGCGCCTGTATGAGCGGGTGAATGCACCCATGGGCCGCACGTATTACCAACTGCATGTGTACACTACGACAGGTGCTCATCTAACGAGTTCGGTGGTGGAGTTGTATCAGACCGTTGAGGATGCGAATTTACTAATTGTGTCTGTGTATCCCAACCCGGCAAAGGATGGCGTGGTGGTGAATTGGGTAACGACGCTAAGCGATGCTTTAGAAGTGTGTTTATATAATGCGTTGGGGCAGCGGGTCTTAAGTCGGGTGGTGTCGCAGCCGGCAGAGCAGGGCGAGATGTCTTTGTCATTAGAAGGCTTAGCGGGGGGCCTGTATCACGTGGAAGTTCGACAAGGTGCGGAGGTGCGATCGGTGCGGCTAAAGGTGGAGCGGTAGCGGGGAACTTGGGCTGCGGCGGTCGAGGGTCGCTGGGCTGTTTAGCGGGTAGGTTTTAGGGGCTGCAGGTGAGAGGGGGGAGGGGATTGGATTAGGGTGGTTTGTGGGCCGGGGCGGGAAGCCACTTCTGGTGGGCTCAAAGCGAGACCGG
>CAZAXD010000003.1:35436-80775 GCA_964489015.1 uncultured Sphingobacterium sp.
CCCCCCCCCCCCCCCCCCCCGGCCCCTTGTCACGCAACCTACCTACGGCCGACTACTTTCACGCAGGGCATTTTCGTTTTGGAGGGTAAGCGTTATGTCAAAGGCATCCACGTCTCCGTCGCAGTCCATATCTCCCACTGAAAAGCCTCCGCTCACTATCCCATTTCGGGGTAGTAGAAACTCATAATCGGCTGCATTGACCTTGCCCGCGTCTACATGTGGTCCGCCGGGCACAAAGGCATTGTGCAGGTCAGCGGGATTACCTGCCCATGCAGCTGCTCGCAGGGTGCCGCCCGGTCCGGGTACAAAAGTGTAATGCTCCCCAGGAATCCCCTCTAAATTACTGGGATCTCGTAAATTTAAACTATCTGCTTCTCCAATTCCTCGGCCAGGTAGGGAAATGGGCGGTGTATGAAGCGGAAGATGATGCGGAAACCGCACCGTAATGTACTTGGCTGGGGTCGTGTCACATAGACAGAAATGCAGCGTATCAGCATTTCCTACCGAGAGCGCACTTGGCGAACTAAGCGGTGCTCGGTAAAGGAGAAGGTGGCCCATCGTATCTACCACCGCATAAGCACTATCAACCGGCGGATCTAATGGCGTGGTTCTTAGCTCTACTTTGGCTAAGGTTGGTCCTATCGGATTACACAACCAGTCTCCGTTACCGGGACAGGTACCTTCTATGAGAAGAAGGTTCCAGTTTTTGATTAGGCTATCGCCTGGCACATAAGGCAAGCGCCAAAGGGAATCGCTTGTGACTCCTAAGATGCGCTGATTATAAGCGCCTAGCTTATAGCGCGTAAGAAAGGGATGCCCTCGATGTTGGTAGGTAGCAGGATCGTACGCTCCTTCTAAGGCAACTTGTAAGCGTAAACGGTGACCCCGCCGAATGTGAATCGGCTTTACAAGATTGGCACCTGCTACGAGATAGGACCACTTTGGATCCGTTAGTGTTAGGCGAATCGTGTCATATCCCGAAGCCAGGGCCCTCCAACGATGAGATTCGTTCCCAGTGGAATTAAGAGCCTCTAGGAGACTCTGACTGGAGCCAGTGGGCGCCTCAATGAGCCTATGGCTTACTCGGCAATTTTCTTCTACGACTTCGGTATCTCGGGCTCCAATGGTATGAAAGACCATGCCCTCACATACCGTATCGGGCCCGCTAATCCAAAACTGAAACCGCGGTAGCCAGTAAAAGGGATAGAAAAAGGGCTTTAGGTCTGTGCAGCCGCTATGTCCCACGACCAGGTAAGTAGAATCAAGTCCCGGTCCAGGGGCATTGGTATAGAGCCAACTAAGGGAGTCGCTTCCGAGGGCATAGGTTGGCGTCACAACATGACCAGGTCCCATATAAGAAGCTGCCGTCCACGCGGTTAGGCCCCGCAGGGTGTCTTCTGTACCCTCTATGGCAATTGGGATAGCTAACCTCACTGCTTTCCACGAATTGCTTAGGGCAATGCTTCCCGAACGTAGAAGAGCAAATTCATGCGATGCCATAATATTGATGAAGTCAGATAGTCCGTAATCGCAAACTATGCTCCTATCCTGGATGAGAGTGTCCTTGCGTTTGGTTTGTAGATCATATCGTACAAGTGCTGCTGATGTGGAAATCCATAAGCTGTCCATGAAAAGCAGAGCCCGACGGGGAACTGGCGTAAAAAGGAGATTCCTCACTACTGCTCCACGCAGCGTATCAATGGTCGTAACCGTGTACTCTCGTGGATTGGCTGGATCGGTGGGGTAGGCTTTTCGCAGAAGGGCTCTCTGATCAGTCAACGCACAAGAGCCTGTAGGGCGTTCTAGCCAGTACAGGGTGTCTCCATCTGCTGCAAGCCTAGAGAAGGTGCTCATAGTCCCAACGTAGGCTGCACCGCCTGTACCGTCTTGTGGGCAGCCTGTCGTCGAACCTGTATATCGGCCTATGACTCGCCAAGCGCTGTCTAAACTAAATCGGATGCGCCAAAGGGACCGTCGTGCTCCGGGTAGATCGGCGCATAACAAGGCTATGTCCCCATCCGGTAAAACGGCAGCACCGTGAATGGTACTTAACCACTTTCGGGGAAAAGCTAAGGGGTATGCTGGTTGGGCCGTGGCAGGTATAGAAGTAGAAGAGTTGAATGGAAACACACTATCCCACCTAGCCTCAGAGGGCCATTGCGCACTACTTCGATACAATTGCATGGCGCCTGGGTAAGCCCACACATCACCCCTGTAGGGGTCAAAAAACAACCTGGCAGGTGAAGACGACGGATGAGGCACGGAGTCTACTAGGCCAGTCCGGAGATCAATCCGGTAAATAGAGGTGGGGCCGGCGATAACAACGTAAAGGTACTCACTCTGGCGATGATAAGGTGCAGCTACTAGCTGCGAGATAAAACTACCAAATCGCCAGCCCTCTCGCCGATAGCGAGGATAGGGGCCTGTTATATTAGGGGCTGAGAAAGAACTGGACCCCGCGTAGGGGGCTACCATGAAGGTGTTTCTTGTGCTGGTGGCACGGCCTACAGGGGGTATCGTTGTGCCCTGTACCTGTAGGAGGATGGTATCAATGACGTCAGCCCACCGGTCGCTAGTGAGGTGGTTTCGGCCCCAGATGGGATAGGTCAGGACATACCTTTTGCCGGGCTCTAGCATGCCCTCGGCATAGAGGATAGGAGTCGTTTCTAGGGAAGAAATGCCTTCAACCAGGCTGCTGCTGAAGGCCGGGGACTGGCCGGCGCGTAAGTAGGCTATGCGCTGCCAAGGATGATAGCGCGGCTCCGAAACAGGTACCCACACATAGAGGCTCTCGGCAGGAGCCAAGCCGCTATTTTGGAAAGTGCCAACCCGACGTATCACGTCGGGAAAGCCGAAACTATCCGGCACACATTCCGTGAAAAGGTGGGTAGAAGGCGCCTGCGTTTCTAGTCGGTACCAGTCTAGTCGCCCTAGCCATAGGGCGTAGGAGGGGATGAAGGTGTTAGGAAGAGGAAAAATGGTATCGTTACGGGCGTCGGGCCATTGCCTCTCCACTAAAAAGCTGTCTTGCCTCGCTCCCAGTACATAAAATTGGGAACGCTGCTGATCATGGGCAAAGGCCAGTAGAACCGTATTACTGGAAAATTCATCAGTTCCTACAGAGCGAAACGCTCTCCAACCAAAGGGCTGGTAGGAGTTGCCCCTTTGGCGTAGTCCTAAAAGAAATCCGGAGCAGGCTCCATTTGGCCCTAGGGGCAGTCCATTGGGACCTACTGGGCCTATGCCCCATCCCCCCAGATATAAAAACTCCCATCCCCGCTCACTGTAGACATCGCTTAGACAGGGGCGGTATCCTGTCACGGGATTATAGGCCCATGCATAAAGTTGCTGTTCACTAAGGAGCGTCGGCTCGTTACTACTAGAAGATAAATGCTGCCTAACAAGCAGGAGCTGACTTTGACCATTTGGTAATCCAAATGTGCTTCCGCTAATGATCTGCGCACTGTCATCAGTCAAGTACACCCACAAAATGGAATCGCCCCTTGCAAAAAGATGGGGGGAGGAGTGGGAGGGAGAGAGCCTGTTGAAAAACGCTAAATGATGGAGGTTTGGGGGAGGGGGAAGGGAGAGGTTACTACGGAGGGACAAGCAATGGAGAAGGGTATGGGGCGTAAAAGAAGGGGGCCCCACGCCAAAATTCATACTGTCGAGGCTACCTGAAGTGGTGCGGTAGTATAAAGTCAAATCATTATATCCTCCATTCTCTATCTCAATAAGCCATCGCAAGCGGCTGGAGGTGGTATCGTAAGCCAGCCGATGACCGTGTACATGTCTGGTTGTTCCTAGCAAATTATTGAAATAACTCACCTCCCCCGCATCTACAAGAGTCCATGGGGAAGTAGCGGTAGACCAGGCTATAATGAGTGCTCGACGGGTAAAATTCAAAATCGCCCCTTCATCAAAGAGGGTATCTTCCGTTACCCCATTTTGTCGAACTATGAGTTTCCCAGGGTTAGGTGTGGTAGGCTCATAATCTCCCACTGCATAAAGTGTATCACGATGCCAAAGTAAATGCCGTAGGCTCACGTTTCTACTTCCTACTGCTAAATTAGTTTTGACGTCTATGTAGTACCACTCGTTGAACACATTAAATGGGGCTGGGGATGGGTTGATTTCCAGGAGGTAATTTTTTTCGCCCGTGGTTGTAACGGGTTGGGGAGTAAAACCACCATTGTGGGGGCCACCGCTGCCGGGCCTGTGAAACTCATAATAGAGCTGATGGGATGTATTAGCTACAGCATTAGTAGCCAAAAGTAGGTAGATGGTGCCTGTGTTGGGGTTTACTTTCATGTCACGGATGAATACATTTTTTTCCCTCCAAAATCGCATCCACCATTGGATTTGTCCTGTCCTTCTATCATAGGCGGCTAAATAGGCCCAAACAGGGGAGTTTGAGTCGAAAGAATTATAGGCAGAAACGGTTACAGTAGGTGGCGTGCCGTTTGTTGGTAGGCTAAAAACAGCATTGGAATTAGATGGATCGTTTGGAAGGGCTCTATAGCTTCCAGCAATATAAACGGTATCATTGAGAACGCAAACAACGGCATTTCTGAAGCTAATATCATTAAAAATATAATAAGGGCTTGTTTGGGGGGAAGGGACCTGACTGGCGGTATCAACCCAGTGCCACACCGTGGCATTTTGGGCCCACAAATCCAGCAGCAAACTTGATAAACAAAGGCGCCACATCCAATCAAAACTGGCAAAAATTATGCCAATGCGTCCCACACGCTCGGGGGCTATCGGCTTAGTTTTGTCCGACTGCTTCTCTTAGCAATCTTATAGCCATTCCCTTCATGGCTTCAGAAAAGGGTAGGGGCTTCTGCTGCTGTCTGTTCTTCCATATGTGGTAAAAGAGAGGCGTTGATCCTGTATATCCAAGCTTGTTACATAGGTGTATCCAGTACCCCCGCTCGTCCGTGGACATCGACCCAAGGAATTCTTCAGGCTTGCTCCATAGGTATGTCCAGAGGTCTGCCCCGTACTCCGTATTCAGATACAGTCCGATGGAGGTGGTGTTAAATGTTGGGAGAGAGGTCCATTTCTCGAGATGCTCAAAAAAGAAGCATCCTCGGTATTCCACGGGCTGGCTTAGGATGAGCCTAATAACATGTGCACGGCTACGCATGTTCTTAAACCGACTCAGGGCAATAAAGTTGGCGAGGCTCTCCTCGATGACGCGTTCCCACCAATTCCTAATGGGCGTGCCGCCATCTAAGTAAGCATGCCCAGTTCATGGTAGAGCACTTTTGCAAACACCAGGGATGCCGAGGTGTCCATTTCTTTAGCTCCACGATTTTATCCGCTCTGGGCAGATAAAAATGGTTGGTTTGGCGTCAAGTCGATGATTGGGCAGTTAGACGCAGAGGGCTGTGGATTGGAAACGTACAAGCCAACGGCGACAAAGCTCCAGGCTTTGCCCTCGAGTTTTCTTTGGCAGCGCTCGGTGAGATCGGGATTTTCACGTAGGCGCTCCTTCATTTCTCTTGAGAAAAACTCAGCTAAGCAGCTTTCTTGAAAAGCCAATCGCCGTTCGGATGGGTAAAGGCAGTCCATGGGAGGCGGGTCCACGAGGTAAACTGGCGTTTTTTAGCAGCGAGTGGGGCTAAAAAGCCCAGCCGGATAAGTAGACTCCCCTCCTTCACACGTAAGTTTACCTGAGAGTTTAGATTTTGGATATGGATCACCTGTTTCATAACACTGTTAGGGTTCGTCGTAGGTAATGATTATGCTATCGCCCTCACGCAGGTCATCGCCGCTAAGGCGGTTTAGCTGGCGCAGCTGGTCTACGGAGACGTTGTAAGCGCGGGCGATGCTAGCAAGGGTTTCCCCTCTCTGGACCTTATGGATGCGGGCGCGGGGGAGCTTCGGTTTGCTAGGAAGCTCCTGCTCTAAGCGTGGATCATCTAAAAAGAACCGTCGCAGCTCCTCGCGGGTCAAGTCACGCTCTTTTTTCTCATAACCCAAGTCGATGAGAGACTGCTGATCTGGCAAGATTTGATACACATCGATGGTATAACGGGGACCTGGTACGACCAGGTATTTGGCGTCCGGAGAGAAGGCCGGCCAGAAAGTAATGTGGCGTGGGAAGGGATATTCAGTTAGGTGCTGATAGGTGCGACCACTCCAGAGAATGGCTTTTTGATCGGTACCGATTGATAGGATATGGAGACCTGAGGCGCTCCAACTGAGCGCGTAGGGTATGCCCTGATGCCCCTTTTCACGGAGGGTGGCCAGGCGTTTACCCGTGGTGGTTTCGTAGATGCGGATGGCGGAGTCGGCAGCCGCAATGGCAACTCGCTTGCCATCTGGCGCAAAGGCAGCGGCCTGGAGCGGCTTTTCAGCGCCGCTAAAGGTGGCTAAGAGTACACCTTCCCAGTTATAGAGCTTGGCGGAGCCATCGGTACTTAAGGTAAGAACCCCCTTACCACTGGGCTCTAAAAGGAGGGTGGTGATAGGTTGGACGTGAGCACTTATGCGGAGCGGCTGCGGCGCGCTTGGATTTGTAAGCTTCCACAGGTAAAGCCCCCCGAGGCGGGTAGCTGTAGCGGCGTAGTGTCCATTTTCGCTCATGACGCCATGGAGGACCTCGGAATCGTGGCTCAGGGTGGCGAGCCATTCGCCGCTGGGACCCCGCCACAAGCGAGCAGTCTTATCAAGGGAAGTGGTGAGGATGAGGTTCCCATCGGCAGATAAGGCGACATGCGTGATGTCGTCTTTATGACCTGAGAGCTTGGCCATGGCTAGACCGCTACTAAGGTCCCATATACGGGCTGAGAAGTCTTCAGCATAGGACACTAAGTATTTGAGGTCTTTGGAGAAATACACACGGTCTACGATATGAGAGTGGCCTTTGAGCACTTCTTGGGAGGTGCCGGCGGTGGGGTTCCAGATGCGAATGGTTTTATCCCAGGAGCTTGTGGCGAGGCGAGTACCATCGGGGCTGAAGGCAGCATAGACGACGCGGTTTTTATGGCCGGTGAGGCGCTTGAGCGGCTTAGGCTGGAGTAGACGGTCGAGGGCATAATAGAGAGCCGCTTCAGCTTCGGCGACATAGGGTCGTTCATGGGGGTCGTCTAGGTTTTTAGGGAGTGCGGCCAGGGCTAAGAGTTGGCCTAGTTCTGGGCGGCCTTGTCGGGTCTGCTGCTCAGAGAGAGCTGCCAAGAAGAGCGACTGCAAAATAAGGGCCTTATTGCGTTCGAGGATGGCCAGACGAGTTTGGTACTGAGCTTGGGCTTCGTTATACTGGGCGTTGATGCGTTCGGACTCGGCGATGCGGGTTTGGTTTTCGGCGAGGCGCTGCTGAATGAGGGCTTTTTCCCGTTCGATTTCGGCGATGCGGCGCTGCGTTTCAGCGATTTGGTGTTGGCGCTCGGCGTTGAGCCGTTCAGCTTCGGCGATGCGGGTTTGGTTTTCGGCGATGAGCTTTTGCTGGAGGGCAATCAGGCGCTCGCGCTCCGCGATGAGCTGTTGGCGGCGGGCCTCTGCCGCATTGCGTTCGGCTAAGGCTTTTTGTTCTAAGGCAATGCGGGCTTGGCGGCGGGCCTCTGCTTCTTGCCGGATAGCTTCCTGCCGCTGCAGATTGGCATAGTACAAGGCTACTAGGCTCAGCAGCAGGAGAATCGAGATTACGGCAAGCGCTAGAAGGAGCAGGCGCCGGTTTCGTTCGATGCGTGCCTTACTGCGCGCTAGGTACAGCTCGATGGCTTCTTTGAGAATGATCGCCTGGCGGATGGCCGGGACATCCGGCGCTAGCTCTTCTTTGAGGATATAACGGCGGATCCAGGCAGCATTGGGCTGGGTGGGGTAGTACCATTCGGCAAAGTATTGATACGCGCCCCCGCTGAGGAGGAAGCGGTTGGATTGACCAGCTTCTATCCAGCGCTGCACTTGAAATTTGAGCTCTCGAAAGATGCGTACGCTGTGGCTTTCGCTCTCTGCCCAGCGAATAAGCCGATCCCAATTTCGAATGAGGGATTCGTGTGAAATCGTGAGCGTGTCATTGGGGCTAAGGTCCGGGGAATCCGAAAGCTCTAGATAAGGCTGTAAAAAGCTAACGCTCGTATCTCGAAAAAGTGCCGCCACCCCGGACACCGTCCCGGTGTCCACACCCTCTAAGCCGAGGATGTCCGTAATCTCCTGTAAGGTCATCCGGTTTCGTACGCCTCGGCCTTCGTCTATGCGGGTCAGGCATACAAAGATGGCCTGGGTTATCTTCTGAAGAACATCCAAAGGAAGCTTGACGCCAAACCGCTGCGCATACAAGTAATCCAGCCGCGCAAATAGCGTTTCGGCGTGGGTATTGAGGACATTGCGCAGGCGCCCATTCTGATAAAAAGTTATCTCGTCGGGAGGCAGGGTAGCTAAGTATTTTTCGAACAAGGGCCGCTCACTCTCTGGCAGCTTGTGCGGCGCTAACCCCCCCACCATAGCGTAGTGGATCAGGTCCAGCGTTTGTTTACCCGCATCAGCTGCATGCCATATGCGGTGCAAAGCGTGCTGTAAAACCGGCAGCTGGTCAATCCCATCCCCTAAGTCGTTGAGAAGACGCTGGGTCAGACGCGAGGTAATCTGGTCGCCATTGTGCTCGGCGGGCTTTTCGATCACGGCCTGGAATTCCTCACGTGTGAGACGAGGAACGAAATACGTGCTCTCGCCAATAAGCTCGGCAAAACCATGAAATGCCACACACTGACCGATGTAGTCTGAACGCATTGTAAAGATTACCCAGATCGGAAGGTTATCCCGCTGGGCAAGGCGAATGGTCTCCGAAAGCAAGTTGACAGTGATTTGGGCTAAGGGGGAGGCTACACCGCCCACATAGTTTTCCTCATTTGTGAAAAACTCCTCAAACTGGTCAACAAGGATGAGGAGATTGGCGCCCTGGCGCAGGCGCTTAGACTTTTCGCTATCGGGAAGCGCTAGAAATTCGGCACTGGAGGGGTCGACATAGGCGGGAGATTGCTTGTAGATATCGACCAGGGCGGAGAACCCATAGGTTAGCTTCTCTTCGATAGTAGCGACATTGCTATAGCCGAGGGCCTGGGCTAGGCCCTGGGCGAGATTAGAGAGGGGCTGCTTTTCTGGGCGAAAGGCCACGGTAGCCCATCGCGGGTATGGCGAGGGAAGGCGATTAGCCCGAAGGGCCGGCAAGATGCCCGCAAAGACCAGCGAGGACTTGCCGTCCCCAGAGGCCCCTGTAACCATGACAAATTTCCGCTCGCTAAGCTGTTCCAGAAGCTTATCAATATGGCGCTCGCGCCCATGAAAGAAGAGCATGTCATTCTCCTCAAAGGGCCTCAAGCCAATATACGGACACAACCGCGGGGTATCCGGCCAAATGGCGCTTTGACGAGCCTGCTTAAGGGCGTTTTCGATTTCTGGGCGCAATTCAGTAGTAGGGCGAATCAAGAGCCTGGCATTCGGTAGTCGCAGCTGCAAATGCCGATTTCGAGCTGGCTCCGGTAAGCCTAGCAGTAAGATGGGGGTGGGGTTCGATAGCCCCCCAGCCGCTTTCCAGAGATGAATAGCCGAGGCTATAGCCCAATCCCCAGCTTCTTCAAATAAAAACACCAGCAGGCGACTCTGGCGATATAAGCGCAGCGCTTCGCTGTAGTCTTGATCGGCGTTTTCAGGCCGGAAGGCTAAGGTCTGCGTACGGTGAGCCCCAGATAGCTCCTCGATTAGGCTATAAAAGGCTTGGGTATCTTGGATATTGTGGATAAAGCTAAGGTCGTACTGTTTGACGACTTGTCGGGCTTCGACCGACTCCGCCAAAAAAGCCTGTATTTCCTGAATGAGCAGGGGTAAGCTTCGATTTCGGGTGAGCATGGTGCGGGGGGTGACCGTGCTCTCTACATGGACGAGTAGCTCTTGGGCTTCGAGGTCGAGCGGCGTATTGTCCTCGATAGGCACCCAAATGATGAGCCTGAAGCGTCCGGAGACGGCTGCGAGGAGGGAGTCATACTGCAGGCGGAGCAGCGGCGTCCCATCCGGTAACTTGGGACCCACCTCAGGGCCTAAGATCAAAAGGGCAGCATCATGGGTTTGGGCGACAGCTTGCCAGGCCTTAACAAGAGCAGCGGGGTCCAAAGCTTCCGGCTGAGGTACCGTGTAGCCCGCATTCTGAAGCATGATAGAGAGAACCTCCCGCCTGGCCTGGTCATTAGGACTCGTAAAGCCCAGCCAGATAGAGAAAACTTTTGAGGAGGAAACTCTCTCTTCTGTCAAGGGCGGCGGCGTCGATAAAGCCATTTAGCAAAATTAGGTAAAGCCTAGCAAGGTAGGATAAAGAGCTATCGGTTATCCACAATTAGTACTCGCCTCAGGCGCTTTGTGAGGGTCTAAGGCTGAGTGTGAGCGCAGACCGCTAGACCCTTGAGAGTCTCCTCATAAAGCAGGTTGCAACGTTTACACTGCCAGATCCCCTCGCGAAGCTTGTCGAGCGTTTCGCCGCAAGTGCATACCCATCCGACCTGACGAGCGGGATTCCCTAGGACGAGGGCATGGTCTGGTACGTCTTGTGTCACGACAGCACCGGCTCCGACCATGGCAAACTGCCCAATCACCACACCGCACATGATCGTTGCATTAGCGCCAATCGTAGCCCCTCGCCGCACCCGCGTCATGAGAAACTCATTCCGTCTCTCTATAAATGCACGCGGATATTTGTCGTTGGTAAAGACACAAGAAGGCCCACACAGGACGCCATCTTCTAGCTCCACCCCATAATAAAGCGAGACGTTATTCTGGATTTTGCAGTTATTTCCGATGCGCACGAAAGGGCCCACTACGACGTTTTGACCCAATACACAGTCTCGCCCGATTCGGCTACCCTTTAGGACGTGAGAGAAGTGCCAAATCTTGGTACCAGCGCCTACCTCGATGTCTTCATCTAAGATAGCCGTGGGGTGTACAAAGTATGGCAAAGGCGGCGCTACCTGTGGGTCGAGCTGGCGACTCAGGCGCTCCGCTAAACGAATAGCACCTAAGACGGTTTCGGCGGCGGTAACGGGTGATCGGTGCTCTTGGATAGAGCGGATGAAATCACTAAGTTCTAAGATGAGCGGCTCATCAGTCGGATAAGGAAGAGGGTTCGGCTCTGAGGTTAAAGCCAGAACGGGCGCCTGACCCTTCAGCCATTGCGTTTGGATAGGGTAGTGGAGGAGCTGACCCTGAGGAAAATCCTCTTGAAAGACAAGGATACCTTCCGTACCGGTGAGGGTGAGCGTGCGCCGCCGATGTGGAGAGCGCCATGAGGCTCGAATGAAGCCTCGTATCCCATAGGGAAACCGCATGCTAATCTGAACCGCTTCTAGTAAGTTACCCTGCAGCGGTCGGCTTCCTTCGACCGTCACGGCCTCTGGCTCCGCTTCGACCAACCAGGGCAAAAGATCTAAATCGTGAATCGCTAGCCCCCAAATGACGTCCTCCCAAAGGGGATAAGCGGCAAATCCCAGCCGTTCGCTTTCTATGGTATGGAGGCGGCCGATGTAGCCCTGAGCTAAGAGCGAGCGGATCTTCTGGATAGCGGGGTGATAGCGCAGGATATGCCCTACGGCTATGCAGCGCTGTTGGCGTTTGGATAGGGCTATAAGCGCTTGCGCATCGGCTAGGCTGAGGGTGAGTGGCTTTTCGCATAGCACGTGCTTGCCGTGCTGCAGGGCCGCTTCTACTAGGTCCTTGTGTGTAGAGGGGGGTGTGGCGATAACGACCCCTGAAATGGCAGGGTTTTGCCACACTACCATAGGATCATTGGCCCATTCTACAGTGGGGTATCGTTCTTGCCAGGCGTGGTACTTCTCGGGTTGGCGAACTACGACTGTGTGCAAAACGTCTAAGGCGTGGAGACGCTCCAAGAGCTTCTGACCCCAGCGGCCAGCTCCAAACAAGGCGAGGCTAGGTCGATTCACAGACCAATAATCGGTAATTTAGCGGGTGCTTTTATCGTGAAGCTAAAGGTTTTTTCCCAGACTTGAAGGGGTTCGAGGGTGACTTGCCAGCTGAGGCGCCCTGTTTCAGGATCGACCACGGCGTCTCCGCTTTCTGTCAAGTCGACTTTGATCTCGCTGTACCGACTAATGGGGAGGCGATCCCAGATAGCCAGCGTAATAGGTTGGGGATAAGTGTGCGAGACGCGTAGACGGTAGCTAAACTGATAACGGACGGTATTACTGGCGGCTGCTTTTTCTCGGGAGCGACGGATTGTTTCACGTTTTACGGTGATGCGGGGGCTGGGGCCTAAATCTAGCCATACGGTATCTTCGCTCATGGTAGGCGGCCAGTGCATTTCGCCGACCTGCTGTCCCTCTACGTCCAGGGTAGCCTGGCCCTCTTCCCATAGCTCATAAGCAGACGAGGAAAGGCCCATGCGGAGGTAAGCCTCTTCTTTAGCGGGCGCATTGATCACGAAAAGCAGCTTGCCCGTGAGCGTATCCTCTTTGAGTAGAAACTGGGAGGTCATAGAGCCGGAGAGAAGGGTCTGTGTGCCCAGGGTGTAGTTACGGCTCAAGGTGGCGTTCTCCAAGATGGGCATCGGGGGCGCAGGGGCTTCGGGCTCCTCGGCGCTGGCGCCTTCGGCGGCACCGTCTGCTGTCTCTGCAGCTTGGGGCGCTAGAGTCACGCTCTTGCTGCTATAGCGGCCTACAGGAGCTTGGTCGATATACCAAGGCTGGAAAGGGGGTAGCGTGGCATCTGTATGCGGATGCGCCGTGGAAAGGGCAAGCTGGACATTCTTCCAGTCTATACCAGTGCGGTTAGTCACGAAAGCTCGCCTTTGAATCAACGCTTTCCCCTCTGCGGCATTCGGCACCCGTATCAGATAGTGAAGACGCCAGGCTGCCTCGGGTACCTGTAACTCTACGCGAATCGAGGTGACCTCAGCTTGAGGGCTCCAGACACGCAGGTAAAGGGCTGATCGCTTCTGGCTATAGCTGGCTTTTCGGGCCAAATAAGCCTCACGCCATCGCTTCAGTGAATCGGTCCATTGATTGATATTTTTTTCTAAGGGGTAGATAGCTTCCTGGATAGCTGGCAGCTCTCGAGCGAGCAGGCGTAGATAGGCCTCTACGGCTGGGGCTGAAGTCGGCCCTTCTTCGCCTCCCAGCTTTTTGTTTTCTAGAAGCGTCGTTTCCTGGGCCTTTAGGAGTGCGAGATGAGAATGCCACCTCGCTAGAATCTTCTCTATCGAGTCGATGGCTTGCCGAATACCCTTAAGATCGGCCGGCTCATCTTGCCAAGTCGGCGTATACGGGTCTAGGTGGCTCTCAACGATGTAAGCTCGGCTCGTCGGGGGCAGGGCCAGTCGCAGATAAGAGAGTGACGTGGCTGCGCTCGGTGGCAGATCGGTCCATACATAGACGTTGTAGCCTTTTTTGAGGGCTAGACTGCCCGTGTAAGAGAGACGGGCACCTTGCGGATAGACGGTTACGGCAGAGAGAAATAACTGCAACGTAACCCAGAGGGAGTCCATGCGCCAAAGGTACAGGGAATTACGCGAGTGTAGCGAGTCTTATGGTGCGACTGAGGCTGGCAGCATTTTTGCTTATTTTTGCTTCATGTGGCGAATAGTGACCCTAAGCCTCTTCTTTACTCTATTAGCTTACGGACAAGAGGAAGCGCGGCAGCGAGAGTCTGCACCGGCTCTCAAGCCGTCCGTCCCTCCAAGGCAGACCCCTCAATCTGTTTATGAGGTAGTGGTCATGGAGACCATGAGCGGTAAACTCTATGACAATAAAGAGAATGAGCTCAAAAATGCGCGCCTTTGGGTCGTGGACAAGGCCACGGGCAAGGTCTTAGGTGAAACGCGAACCGATGACAAGGGTAATTATGCCCTGGCTGTCTCCAGAGTGGATACCGTTATCGTGCGGGCTAGTGTAGATGGCAAAGACTTCTTTGAGCGGGTCTATCCCTTTGAAGTGCTCCTGAGAGAGGGCGATATTCAATTAGAGCGATGAGATGGCTTCTATTGGGAGCAGTTTTGTGGGCCCAGGACTCCCTATGGCCCGGGCGCATTTTATTTGAGCTCAGGCCAGGCTATACCCTGGCAAGCCTGCCAGAGGACCTTCGTCAGCTAGGACAGGCCTTAGGCGTGACTCGCCTAAGCGAACGTTTTCCCGGGCTAAAGACAAATTCGCCGGTGTACCTAGCGGAGTATAGCGTGCCGCTACCGCCCTCCTACGTGGCTAAGCTATGGGCGCGTCATCCGGCGGTCTCTTATGCAGAGCCGGAATACATTCCCTACCCCTTAGCTGCGCCCGAACGTCTCACGTACACCCCTAATGATCCTTCTCTTAGTACCTGCTACTGGCTCCCGCATTTACGCATTTACGAAGCTTGGGATAGCACGCAAGGCGATACCAACTTTGTATGGGCGGTCGTGGATACGGATGTGCGGTTTGATCACCCTGACCTGGTATCCAGTATCGCTTACAACTGGGCGGATCCCATTAATGGCGTTGATGACGATGGCGACGGCTATGTCGACAATTTCCACGGCTGGGACTTAGTAGGGGCAAGTTATAGCGGTTCTGGCCCCTTCTCGCCAGATAATGATCCTCGCACCGCTAGCGCTGGCCACGGGTCTTATGTGGCTGCATACGGTGGAGCCACGCCCGACAATGCCGAGGGCATAGCAGGTCCTGCTTTTCGGTGTCGCCTTCTTCCGGTCAAGGCAGCGCCTGATGATAGCTGGGCCCTATACGGCGCTTATGATGGGCTTCTTTACGCTGCCCAGCACGGCGCTAAGGTCATCAATGCTTCCTGGGGGTCCACGGCCTATAGCCAGGCCGCTCAAAATTTTATCACTTCCCTCGTAACTAACCATGATGCGCTGGTGGTGGCAGCTGCCGGCAACATTCCCCCCGTCCAAGGCACCAAGTTTTACCCAGCCATGTATGACGGGGTTGTTTCTGTGACGGCGGTGCAGCCTTCTGATCTGTGGACCGGCGGTGTTCAGACCTACTATGGGATCGACCTCTGCACGACAGGATGGGGGACGACCATTGCAGGTACAAACGGCTATCATCTCCTAGGCCAAGCCACGAGCTTCGCAGCGCCCCACGCAGCGGGCTGCGCGATCCTTCTCCGAAGCTGGCGCCCGGACCTCAATGCCCGCCAAATCGCTGAGCTCCTCCGGATTACGGGTGATTCGGTCGATCACCTCAATCCCTCTCTCCGCTATCAGCTTGGGCGCCGGGTCAACCTGTACCGGGCTATTCTCACCGTCGATACGCCCGCCTGCCGCATCAAGACCTGGCAAGCCACGGATGGGGGAGACGATTTATTTTTTCCTGGTGAGACGCTCAGCATCTCTGCGACTTACATCAACTACCTATCCCCTGCGACGAACGTCGTGGTCCGGCTAAGTAGCCTCTCCCCCTATCTCCAGGTGGTTGACAGTGTTTATACCGTAGGTGATTTGGGTACTTTGGGTGAGCACACGCAAAGTACGGCTTTTCGGGTCGTGGTGTCCCCCTCGGCTCCGCTCAATGCTACGGGCATCCTGCTTTTTACTTATACAGCCTATGGGGGCTACATGGATTACGAGAGCCAGGAGCTGGCTGGCGTGAATCCGCCTTACGTACACCTGCCAGTTGCCCAGCTCAAAACTACCATCAGTGGTAATGGCCGGCTAGGCTATCACGATACCCCCCAAAACCGCCAGGGTATAGGGGTGCTTTGGCAGACTAGCACGGCTTCCTGGCTTTTTGAAGGCGGACTGGTGATAGCCGAGACGACGACGGCTCACGTCTGTACCCGGACTACCGGCGGCGGGGTGTATAATGACTTTTCGCCTACGGCGCCAGCTAGCCGGACCTATACGGACCTGTATGAGATCGGTCAGGTATCGATAGCTAATTCTGGTCCCACGGAGACGAACCCCCTATCGCTAGCTATCCAGCTGCGTACGTACGGTCTGCGTCACCAACTGGCTAATCCCTTTGTCGCTTTTGTTTACGAGGTCGAAAATACTTCTGGACAAAACTACGATAGTCTGTCCATAGGGTGGTGGTTGGACTGGGATATTGGAAATAATCCCGCTACCGATGTGGCGGGGGTAGAGTCCGTCTATCGCATGGTCTATGCCCGTAATGGGTCTACCCGCTATGTGGGGGCCTTGCTGCTTTCACCCCATCAAGTGATCCTGCATGTCGGCCGTGTGGATACGTTTATAGCCCTCAAACAGCGTTACGCCGGGCTATTCCAGGGGAGCAGTCCTACAACGAGTGCTACGGGTGACATTTTTAATGTGATAGCCGCCAAAGGGATTAGCTTAGCTCCTGGAGAGCGAGATACCCTCGTCTTTGCTCTGGTGGGGGGGAATTCTTGGGCAGAGCTTCTGAGTAATGCCGAGGAAGCCCAAAACTGGTATCAATGTTTTATAGCTCAGGCCGGTCCTATCGTAGACATAGGGCCTGACCGAACTCTGTGCCGCGGGGACTCCGTGGTGCCGTATGCGCCGACTGCTACCGAGTTTTACTGGAGCTCGGGTGAGTGGAGCAGTGTCCTGTATCCCACGCAAGCGGGGGTTTACGGTCTCCTTGTCCGAGATGCTAGCGGCTGCTGGGGCTACGATGAAGTGCGTCTCACCGTGGACACCCTTTTGCCGGCGGATGTGCAGTTTTCTCCGGGTCTCACGCTGACAGTCGGTGAGAGTCTCACCGGCAGCGACCAAGGTCCCACCTATCAGCGAACCTGGCGGGTAGAGACTACAAGCGGCTGGCAAACCTATACCGGTTCCACATTCGTGCACACTTTCACAAGTGCAGGTACATATCGCATCCGCCTAATTCGGGTGGATCCCATGACGGGGTGTACGGATAGCCTAGAGTGGCAAGCGCAGGTAGGTACCTCCGCCTTACCTATGGTGGAAGGGAGGCCGGTGGTCTTTCCAAATCCGACCACTGGTGAAATTGTGATACGAGGTCTTCCGAAAGGGGCTTTTGTCTTAACTCTTTTCGATGGGGGGGGGCGATGTGTGTGGGAAACGCCATCCCAGCCGGATGTGCCGCTTCGCTTACCGGCGGACTTGGCCACAGGCCTGTATGTATGGCAGATCGGTTTGCATCGTGGTCTCTTACTTTATGCGCCCTAGCGGGAAAAGCTTTACCTTTGCGCCATGGCTCGTGTATGTGAAGTGACGGGACGTCGCCCGCAGGTGGGGTACAACGTTTCCCATTCCAACCGGCACACCAAGCGTCGTTTTGATATCAATCTCCAGCGTAAGCGAATCGCTATTGCGCCGGGTGTGGCCATAGAGCTCAAGCTCACAGCTCGAGCGCTAAAGACACTCTACCGGAAAGGGCATTTTTAGGGTAGGGACGTTGTGAGCTGCTTGTAGGCTTTGCCGATAGCCTTTAGTAAGATAGCAGCGGTTAGCGTAGGACCAGCAAGGCTCTTCTGCGCCAGGCGAGCAGCTTTCAGGTGCAGATAGAGGCTGATTTGGGTCGCGGCCAGTGGCGTGAGTCCCTGGGCTAAAAATCCGCCGATAAGCCCGGCGAGTACATCGCCACTGCCCGCTGTGGCTAGGGCGGGTTCACTCGTCGGCAGGAAGTAAATCTCGCCTTTCGGTGTAGCTATAAGCGGATAAGCCCCCTTGAGGATCGTGATGGCTTGATACCGCTGTGCGATGTGCAAGGCGGATTCTAGCCGATAAGCTTGAATCCTATCTGAGCTAGTTCGAAGCAGGCGCGCCGCTTCTCCTGGGTGGGGCGTTAGGATGGTATGGGGCGGGAGCTTGGCTCGCAGGCTATCCTCCTGAGCCAGAATATTCAGGGCATCCGCATCTAGGACCAGAGGGAGGTCTTGAACTAAGTCCAAAAATTTCTGCAGGAAGCCTGTCGTCTCTGGCGTGTGCCCTAAACCAGGTCCTAAAACAATGGCAGCTTTTCCCTCCAGGTGAGAGGCCGCCCATAAGGCGGCGATATGATTCAGAAACCCCGTGTGCCGGTCCCCATAAGGTAAGCTCATTCCGCTCAGGGTTTTACGGTGGAAGCTGTCTGCGGAGGCACCTGGAATCAAAGCAGAAGCCAAGCCGGCACCGCTTCGCAAGGCCGCTACTGTCGCTAAGGCCGGGGCTCCCCCTTTTCCCACGGAGCCGCCTACGACTAGCACGTGACCAAAGGAGCCCTTATGGCCATCCAGCGGTCGAGGCGGCAGTAGGCTGGCTATCCCTTTTCGAGTCAGTAGATAAGTCGTAGCCCCCACCCGATCGAGCACCTCGGGATAGATTCCGATTCGCACGACATGAACCTGACCGCAGTAGCGGGCGGCTGGCCAGACGACATGACAAATCTTAGGCACTTCAAAAGTGATGGTCCTTTCGCAGGTCAGCGGCTCGCTATACACCTGACCGGTGTCACCGCTGAGGCCAGAGGGTAAGTCAATGGCCACTGCTGGCAGCTTAAGCCCCCGCAAAAATTCAATAAGGCTCGCCTCACGGTCTCGTAACGCCTGCTGTAAGCCGATCCCTACCAGGGCATCGATGATGATAGGCTTGTCAGGACCCTCCTGGACAAAAGCCGCCAGTAAACGCAGATTATCCGGTGATAGGATGTGGCAGATGACGCCTAATCGTGTCAAGATATCATACTGGATCCGGGCTAAGGCGGAAAGCTTTTCGGGGGGGCGGCTGATTAGGACGAAGAGCTGCTTGCCCCTTTGATGTAGATAGCGAGCGATGACAAGGCCATCGCCGCCGTTATTGCCTGGCCCTGAAATGATTATAAAGCGCTTGGTGTCGGGGTAGTGCTTTAGGACAAACGAGGAGGCCCGTCGTCCGGCTGTCTCCATGAGCAGGATACCTAAATAGCCATATTCCACCTGCATCATTTCATCAGCGCGCCGCATTTGGGCGGCATTAAAGACAGGTCGCATGGCTAGGCAAAACTATGAATTAGCCGACGCTATGGCTGTAGTTCCGCACATAAGGGCGAGATAGCGCTGAGAAGGTGATGGCACAAAAGGTCCTAGCTCATAGCTAGCCCATTTCTGGTCCACAAGCGCTATGGTATCCGCATCCATAACGGTGGGGTTTGGCCACGGACGGCGGAAATCATCCAGTTCAGCACTTTTTTGCGAAGCATCGATGACTAAATGCGGGAGCCCCTCTGCATCCGTTATAAGCTGCATATCTCGGCGTGGGTCCGTATTAGCCGCGAAACGCCAGAAAATGTCCCCTAAGTGCTGGATATCTAATTCGCCATCTAGTAGTAAAAGGACCTTTATGCTGCGAAAGGCGGGGTCTAGGGCAAGGGCTTGGCCCAGCTGCCTGCCGTGATGTTTTTTGTGCTTGGTGAAACGTCCGACCCAAATACGGATTCCTCGTTCCAAAAGAGATGTATTGGCCTCCACCAGATCCGGGAAGCGGGTGGCTATCGCTTCTACCTGGAGCGCAGCAAAGGGGGTAGGATCTGCTCCAAGGGTTGCTTTTGGGTAGCATCGATGGCTACTTTGCCACCGAAGGCCATTTGACTGCAGGCATGATCTAAAACATCTAGAGGCCCCTGGGCTATCAAGACATCAGTGCGTAGGTCTACGACGTCACTGGCGCGGCGCGCTACGGCCCAATAATCACTAGGGCGAATGTCCGTATCGATAATGATAGCGATCTTGGTCAGCATCAGCTGGCCAGCACCCCAAAGAGCATGAGCTACCTTGATGCCCTGCCCTGGGTATTCCTTCTGGATGCTAGCAATAGCTAGGTTGTGAAAAACCCCTTCAATCGGCAGATCCATGTCCACAATCTCAGGGATCATGGTGAGACGGATTGGGGTCAGAAAGAGGCGTTCGGTTGCTTTGCCGATCCAGGCGTCCTCCTGAGGGGGGATGCCCACGATCGTAGCTGGATAGATGGCATCCTTTCGATGGGTAATAGCCGTCACGTGAAAAGCCGGATAATAATCGGGAAGCGAATAATAACCGGTGTGGTCGCCAAAAGGTCCTTCCAAAACCAGGGGCTCATTCGGATCGACATAGCCCTCGATCACAATGTCAGCGTCGGCTGGTACTGCTATAGGCTGGGTAATACCAGGGACGAGGGGGACACCACGCCGCCGCAGAAACCCCGCCAATATATACTCATCAATGCCCTCGGGAAGTGGGGCTGTCGCCGCATAAGCATAAACGGGGTCTCCACCCAAGGCAATCGCTACCGGCATGCGCTGACCCGTCTGCTTCCAGGCTTCGTAGTGGCGGCGCGAGACTTTGTGGAGCTGCCAGTGCAGCGCGGTCGTTTGCTTATCTAAAACCTGTACTCGATACATGCCGACATTGCGCTGGCGCGTCTCTGGATGATAAGTGTGCACGATCGGCAGCGTGATATAAGGCCCGCCATCCGCTGGCCAGCATTGTAAGATCGGCAGCTTATAAAGGTCTACCGCCTCGCCCGTCAGGACAACCTCTTGACAAGGGGCCCGGCCTCGGGCTTGGCGCGGTAGAAATCCCGCTACCTCCGCTAAATCTGGTAAAAGCCGAAGCTTCTCGAGCAGGCCTTGTTTGGGACTCAGCAGCTTGTGAAATAGGGCTTCCATGCGGGTACTAATCGCCTCCAAGCTAGAAGCCCCTAAGGCTATGGCCATCCTTCGTTCAGAACCGTAAGCATTAATCAGCACGGGAAAGTCGGTGCCCGTGTTTTCAAATAACACCGCAGGCCCGCCAGCTTTAGAGAGCCGGTCGACAATCTCTGTTATTTCTAGCTTGGGACTCACGGGTACTCGGACCCGCTTCAATTCACCCGCGGCTTCGAGCTGTGCCACGAAAGTCCTGAGCCCGCCACGCCCAGACATGCCCTGCAAAACAAAAACCCGCCTTATTGCACGCGCTCAACGACCAGGGCCGACGCCCCGCCCCCCCCGTTACAAATGCCTGCTACGCCATACTTTCCACCAATCTGCGCTAAGACATTGAGCAACGTGACTAAGATGCGTGCCCCACTGGCCCCGAGTGGATGACCTAAAGCGACCGCACCGCCAAAAATGTTTAGCTTTTCTCGATTTATGCCTAGAATTTTCTGATTGGCTAAAGCCACAGCTGAGAAAGCCTCATTTATTTCAAAGGCATCTATGACATAAATAGGCAGGGCTGCTCGTGCTAAAGCTTTTTGAATGGCATCCGTGGGGGCGATGGTAAACCACTCGGGCTCCCGCGCCGCATCGGCCCAGCTGACAATACGTGCGAGTGGTGTGAGCTGATGTTGTTTGACAGCTTTTTCGCTGGCCAAAATCAGCGCTGCAGCCCCGTCGTTGATTTTAGAGGCGTTGGCGGCGGTGATAGTCCCGTCGGGCCTAAAGGCTGGCTTCAGCGTCGGGATCTTGTCAAAACGAGCTCGGCTTGGCTCTTCGTCTTCCCTTACTACCCCGGCCTGAGTCGATACGGGGACGATCTCCGGCGCCAAGCGCTCTTCTTTCTGGGCTTTTTGGGCGCGCTGGTAGGACTCTATGGCGTAGGCGTCCTGCTCCTCACGAGATAGCCCATATGTGCTGGCACACGTTTCCGTAACCGTACCCATGGTAAGGCCGCAGAAGGCGTCCTCTAATCCATCTCGTAGAATCGCATCTAAGAGTGTGATGTGGCCATACCGCTGACCTGTGCGATAATTCGGCAGATAGAACGGCGCCTGGCTCATGCTTTCCATCCCGCCGGCTGCGATGATGTCAGCTTCTCCCAGGGCTATTGTTTGCGCCGCGATCATCACGGCTTTGAGACCTGAAGCACAGACCTTATTGATCAGCGTCGCTGGGGTAGTGGGGGGAAGGCCGGCCTTGAGGGCGACCTGTGTCGCTGGCGCTTGGCCTAGATTCGCGGAAAGCACATTCCCAAAATAAACCGCCTCGACGGCCTCGCTGGGCAGCTTAGCGGCTTCTAAGGCAGCCTTTAGCGCCGTGGCTCCTAAGTCCGTCGCTTTTATCTCGGCCAGCTTCCCCATGAAGCTCCCAATGGGCGTTCGTCGGGCCGCTACGATGTAAACCGCTTCCATTGAACAAAAGTATCTCAACCGCTTCAATCCAAGTCATGAACCTAGCTCACGCCAGACTCGCGTCCAGAGGTCCCTGGTCACTAGGAGCAACAAGTAGTAAACCATTACCTTTGCTATAGTGCGTGAGAAGGCCTGGGTATTCGCTTGCGAGGAGCTTTTGAACTACACCTTTTATGACTGGCTCAGTCAAACGGTTTCTGATGCAAGTCTCAGTAGGCTCCTCCTGGATTTTGCGATTGAAGAAAAGAAGCATTTTGAATTCTGGGCTAATTATTCTGAAAGAAAGCCCAAGTATAGTCGAATGAAACTATGGCTCTATAAGCTACTTGTCAAAATTCTCGGTATAACGTTTGTACTGCGTTTATTGGAACGGCATGAGCATAAGACGATAGCGGCTTATCGGGCGTTGGCTGAAGAGCTGAAAGAGCCTGAGCGAGAAGCGCTATTAGCCCTGATTGCGGCGGAGGAGCGTCACGAGCATGCGTTTTTGCAAGAGCTCGGTAAACACGAGTCCCGCCTCAACTACATCGGTTTTGTGGTACTAGGGCTTTCTGATGCTATTATTGAGGTGACTGGGGTTCATGCGGGATTTTTAGGGGCTTCTCATCGTACCTTGGCAGCAGGGGTAGCCGGTTTGATCGTGGGCTTTGCGGCTTCCATCTCGATGGCGGCCGCTGCCTATCTCCAAGCCAAGCAAAACCCCGTCGTCTCGCCTATCCGCTCAGCCCTCTATACCGGGACTTCGTATATCTTCGCCGTTTTTCTCCTAGCCTTGCCTTACTTCTTAGTAAAGAATGCCCTATTGGCTTTCTGGCTTTCGGTCGCCTTGGCCGTCTTATTGATAGGCTCTTTTGTCTTTTACAGCTCCGTCATTTTTGAGAGGAATTTTCTGGGGGGATTTATAGAAAGTACTCTTGTTTTAGGTGGAATGGCTATTGCTTCTTATGGATTTGGAGAACTTATTAGGTGGCTAATCCCAGAAGCCTTTCTATTAGACTAATCGCAAACTCATGCGGCTATTGTGTGGTGGATAGGGTTAGACTGCTAAATTTGTCGCCGGTATGCATAGGTTCAGGCTGCTGCTGGTTGGACTTGGTTTAGTGTGGAGCCAGCAGTATTATCCTTTTGCGATGGGCCACTCGGCTGGTGTCCTCGGTGCCCAGATCAACCCCGCTGCTATCGCAGACAGTCGGTACCGCTTTGACCTCCTATTTGGCGGAATGAGTCTGAATTTGACCAATAACTACGTCGGGGCCAAACGTCGCCTTTTGACAGATTTTTTGAGTGGGAGTCTGAATGATACGGTGGATTTCCGGCGGTATTACTTAGAGGATGACTATCTCAATCCCTCTCTCAAACAGGTACGCTTTGAGCAGCAGGTTTTATTACCCAGTTTTCTGCTCACCTTGGGGCGACGTTCGGCCATCGCTCTCAACCTCCGGATGCGCAATCGTTTAAGCCTCAATAATGTCGATTATCGGTTAGCTAAGCTCTCTTACGAGGAGCTCGAGTATCCGCCGTACTGGAATACTGTTATCGAAGGGGGAGACCTGAGCTTCCAATACGTCACCTATTACGACATTGCTTTGACTTATGCCCGGGTTTTACTCAACCGCGGCCAGCACTTTCTCAAGGGTGGAGTGACTCTCAAGTATATACACGGTGTATACGGTGCGTACTTCTATGTGGATAGGTATCGCTTCCGGTACCAGTTTTATAACGATGATACTTTGGCCATCGAGCCGGGCTCACGTTTTTTCTGGGGCCACGCAGCTAACGTAGACTATAATATCTACGAAAAAATCGTTGATCGGCCTTTTGATTGGCAGACTCGTTTTTCATTAGGCGGCGATGTTGGACTCATTTATGAGTTTCGGCCCAAGTTTGAGCGGTATCTATATGACATGGATGGGGAAGTCGGACTAGAGCGTCGGGAACGGGATAAGTATTTCCTGCGTTTGGGTGCTTCTGTACTGGACATCTGGTCCCGTATGCGCTTTGTCAAAGGCCCCTTGAGCAATGCCATTGAAATTACACCGAATAATTTGTCTACAGCGCTTCACGAGTGGAATCTACGGCCGGTGCGCATCTCTTCGATCCAGGATTTTAATGACACCCTCAGACAGCGGTTTGGAATAGCGGACTCGAATCCTGATTTCATTTTGCGCATGCCTACCATGCTAAACTTGCAGTTAGATTGGCGGGTAGCAGGGCCGTTTTACATAGGTGGGATGGCGACTTTTCCGTTTGGTAAGCGGATCGAGGATCTGCGTGCCCCCCGCACGTACACCGTGTACCCCCGTATAGAAACGCCTTACGTGAGCTTAGGCGTGCCCTTCACGGTCAATGACCTAGGCGAGAAGCTCTGGGGAGTAGCGCTCAAGGTTGGCCCCCTTGTGGTTGGGACGAATAGCTTAGGGTGGTTCTTTGGCCAGCCGGTTCTGCGCACCTTAGACTTTTATTTTATGTTCAAGATGGGTCTGCCGTATCGCCGAGTCCGAGATCGTGACAAAGACGCGGTGTCTGATAAGCGCGATTTGTGTCGAGAAGTTCCAGGCGTATGGGCCTTCCAAGGTTGTCCTGATACGGATGGCGACTACATCCCTGACAAGGATGACGTTTGTCCAACCGATCCTGGTGTGCCCAAGTTCCAGGGCTGTCCGGATACCGATAATGACGACATTCCGGACAAGGAGGACACGTGTCCGACGGAAGCGGGTCTGGCCAAATTTAAGGGCTGTCCAGATCGTGATGGGGACGATATCCCTGACAAAGAGGATGCTTGTCCAGAGGAGGCGGGACTCACTCAGTTTCGCGGCTGTCCTGACCGAGATGGGGATGGGGTGGTCGATAAAGAAGATGCCTGTCCTGACCAGAAAGGTTTAGCCCAATTTGCGGGCTGTCCGGATACCGATGGGGATGGTGTGCAGGACAAAGAGGATGCCTGTCCTACGCAGGCTGGTCTGATTGCCTTCAAGGGCTGTCCAGATTCGGACGATGACGGCATTCCTGATAAAGACGACGTCTGCCCGTCCAAGCCTGGACCGGTCGCCTATCAAGGCTGCCCTGACAGTGACGGAGATGGACTGGCAGATAATATTGACCGCTGCCCTGACCGCCTAGGCCCTACTGAGAATAAAGGATGTCCTTATGAAGACCAGGATAATGATGGCGTGCTCGACAAAGAAGATGACTGTCCGTTTACGCCTGGAACTAAGGCCAATCGAGGCTGTCCCGACATTCCTAAGGAGCAAAAGCGCATTCTCGATTTGGCCTTCCGAAACCTCGAATTTGAGACCGCCAAGGCCATCATCCGCGAAAGGTCATTACCATACCTAGATACCTTGGCACAGCTTCTCATCGACAATCCTAGCTACAAACTCAAAATCTCTGGGCACACGGATAATCAAGGTAAATTAGAATACAACATGAAGCTCTCCAGAGAGAGAGCAGAAGCCGTGCGTAATTATTTGGTGTCGCGCGGTGTATCAGCGGATCGCTTCATTGTAGAGTATTTTGGGCCGCTGCGGCCAATAGCTTCCAATGCTACGCCGGAGGGGCGGGCGCGAAATCGGCGGGTCGAGATGAAGATTGTATTCGAGTAGGCGTAAAGGAACTTCTAAAAGACTAAGGCGCTGGCCCTGCAGGGCCAGCGCCTTAGTCTTTGTCAATCTATGGGCCTTGTAAGCTAAGGGCAATTCCGCTCACTTAGCTGCGTTATTCCTCGAATGCGTTCATCTTTTACGATGATACGGATGTGCTTGATCTTGCAGGCGTACTGGGCGGGAAAGGTCTGTATGTCGTAATAGGTTTCATAGCGACCCCAGAGCCGATTGTAGCGCTTTTTGGGGATGTTTTCTGTGCGGGGCTTGGTTTTGTAGGCGTAGTAGAGCTCTCCTTCTAGAAGCCAGCCCTCTTCGGCTTTCGTGGGTGAATGACTTAGTTGCCAGGACACGCTATCCCGCAAGAGGTTGCTCCAGAAGGCTTGGTAGCCGGTCATGACCTCGGTAACAGGTATATTGGATTTGTCGAAAAAGCTTGCCAAGCTAGGACTAAATAGCGTCTGCAACTGGCCAGCATCGTGGGCACGAATCGCGTGAATCCAGCGCTCCACTGTAGCTTCTGCTGCCTTACGAGCGCGGTTTTGCATAATTAGGATCAAAACGAGAAAAGCTACGCTCAATAAGACCACACCGGCGATGATTCCGCCGAGTAGGCGCTGTTTGGGGGAGCCTTTTGTGAGCTTCTCGGCTGAGGAGCGAAGCCTTAGGATAGTTTCTTGAATCCAGGGGCCACGATGCGGTATGCCTGTAGCGGTGGCTTGGGTCAGGGCTGGATTCGGCGCGGCTCTTTTCGTAGCTTGGGCGGAGGTGGCACTGAGGTTTGGGTAGCGCGCAGCAATCCGAATCAGCTCATGAGCAAATGCTTTGCAATGTTGAAAGCGGTCATCAGGCTTTTTAGCCAGTGCTTTATGAAGGACCTCCTCTAACTCCTGGGGTAAGTGAGGATTTAGGGTGCGTAGGGAGGGCGGGGCCTCCGTGGCGATCTTGACTAAGATCTCAAATTCTGACAGCTCCGTGCGGTCATACATTTGCCGCCCTGTCAGCATTTCAAAGAGCACAATGCCCAGAGAGTAGATGTCAGACCGGTGATCAATTTCAGACGGGGATTTCGCCCGGAGCTGTTCGGGACTCATGTAAGCGACTGTGCCTAAGGTGGTACCGGTCTTGGTCAGCTCTGGGGAGTCGCCGCCTTGGGTGCCGTCGCCCGAGAGGATGCGAGCAATCCCAAAGTCGAGAACCTTCGCTACGTTGTCGTTCCGAATCAGAATATTACTAGGCTTGATGTCTCGGTGAATGACACCGTGCGTATGAGCATAATCAAAAGCCTCCAGTACCTGTAAAAAAAGCTCCAGAGCCTGATCCAGGGGGAGGGGCCCTTGAATGACCCGATGAATGTATCTATCCAGGGATACGCCCTCTACATATTCCATGACCAGAAAAAGCCCCTCTGGCCTGTCCCAAAAGTCATAAAGCTGAACGATATTTGGATGATTGAGCCGGGATAAAATCAGGGCCTCTCGCCGAAACCGCTCCCGAATGCGTGGATCCTGGGCTAAGCTCGGACTAATAACCTTAATAGCCACCTTGCGCTCTATCTCCGTGTGTACTCCGAGATAGACCTCGCCCATTCCGCCTTGTCCCAGGAGCTTCTCGATTCGATAATTCAATAGCTTTTTCCCTAGAAGGCTGGTCATGGATTATTTCAGGATCGGAATTTGTAGCTTTTGCCCCGCTTTGATCTCGTCTTTATCAGAAAGGTTATTGACTTTTCGGATGGCTTCGATCGAACTGTGATACTTGCGGGCTAGCTGAGATAGCGTCTCCCCCTTTTGCACGGTGTGCTTGGTGCTGCTTTTGACGGGTACTTTGAGCTTCTGACCGGCCTTTATCGTTTCACCAGACAGGTTATTGAGCTCTTGCAGCGCCCTTCGTGTGGTGTGAAAAATACGAGCGATCTTATCAAGATTATCACCTTTTTGAATGGTAATTTCTACGTGCGATGCAGTAGAAGTCGTCGTTTTGGAAGGGGAAGTAGTAGTACTTCTGGTAGGGGGCGCTTTTTCAGTAGGGGGAAGGGCTGTTTCGGTAGGGGGAGGAACCTCGGTGGGCGGGGTGGCGGGCATAGGAGTCTCATCTTTAGGCGCCTCCGATAGCGGCATGGGCTCAGTGGGGGCCTCGGCAGCTGTGCTGTCATCCATGATGATAATGGGCTCATCCCCCTTAGGCTCAGGCGTGGGTCGGGGCCGAGATAAAATCACGACGACGGCAATGATAACAGCTAAAGCTATCACGCCGCCAATAATCAGGCGTATCGGCGGCTGCTTAATGTTCATAACTTGAGCAAAGGTAGCTCTTTTCTGAGGCAAAGCGATAAGGAGCACGGAGATATTGTCATAGCCTCCCGCTAAGATAGCCTTTTGTACGAGGGTATCTGCTTTTTCAGAAAGTGTAGTAGGCGCGGCCAGGATGCTAGCCATTTCTTCCTGAGAAAGGAGATTAGATAATCCATCTGTACACAGTAACAGCATAGTCCCGGGGGAGAGACGCTTTTCGGCCACGTGTGGGGCAGGCGGTTGAGAGCCGCCTAGGCTTTGACTAAGGACATTCTTCTGGGGATGATGCAGGGCCTGCTCTGGGGTGATAAGGCCTTCTCGTAACATTTGATGAACGAGCGAGTCGTCTTCTGTGAGGAGCTGAAGGTGGCCGCGCTCATAGAGATACAGGCGGCTATCGCCCACATGCGCGTAATAGAGCTTGTCTTTACGTAGGAGCCCCACGACGATAGTCGTACCAAGGCCTTCGGTGTGGGTGTGCTGCTGACCGTGCTGGCGTATCGCTTCATGGGCGCGTCCAATGGCTTCTGTCAAAAGCTGAGCCGGGTCATCGCTGCTGCTTGCTTGCGTGAGCGAATCAAACACGGTCTGAGCCGCCAGGCGGGCGGCTACCTCTCCGGCTGCGTGACCCCCCATGCCATCGCACACAATGGCCACGTATCCATTGGGCGTTTCGCCATGAAATACAAAGTCCTCGTTTTCTTTGCGAATGCGTCCGGGGTGTGATACCGAAGCCGTCTCTACCATTCCCGCAAAAATGGATAATCCGGCTGTACGTATACATCTGTGTAGAGCTCTGAAGCGTCCGGATAAGGGCTGGATTCGGCAAAAGCCACCGCCTCTGCGACTTCTTGTTGGACTTCCTCTTCGATCTGGTCAAGCTCCGCATTGCTTACGAGGTCATGGGCGTAGAGGTAGCTTTGTAGCTGTAAGATGGGGTCCTGCTCCTTGTACTGCTCGACCTCCTCTCGAGTGCGGTATTTGGCCGGATCAGACATGGAGTGGCCACGGTACCGATAAGTCAAAATTTCTAGAAAATAGGGGCCATTGCCTGCTCGGATGTGGGCAGCCGCTTCGCGGACCGCTTCATAAACGGCAAAGACGTTCATCCCGTTGATTCGTTTGGATGGCATGTCGTAAGCACAGGCTAAGCGGTAGATCTCCGTGACGTTGGAGGAGCGGTTCACAGCCGTGCCCATGGCGTAATGATTATTTTCGCAGATGTAGAGCACAGGTAGTTTCCAGAGCATGGCCATGTTGAAAGCTTCATGGAGCATGCCTTGTCGAGCGGCTCCGTCGCCAAACATGGTGACGGAGAGGAGGTCCTCCCCGCGATACTGAATAGCAAAGGCTGCGCCCGTCCCGATTCCAATCTGAGCGCCGACAATGCCATGCCCACCTAAGAAGCGATGTTCTTTGGAAAACATGTGCATAGAGCCGCCTTTCCCCTTGGAGCAGCCCGTGATGCGCCCCATGAGCTCGGCCATGATGGCTTTCATCGGGATGCCCCGCAGGTAAGCATTTCCATGTTCTCGATAACCGGTGATGACGTAGTCTTCTTTGCGAATGGCGGCTTCAATGCCCATGCCCGTCCCCTCTTGGCCAATGTACAAATGCAAAAAGCCCCGGATCTTTTGCTGGGTGTAGAGCTGTGCTGCTTTTTCTTCCATGCGTCGTACGGCCAGCATTTGCCGATACCAGAAGAGCAGCTGTTCCTTGGCGTAGGCCTGGACCTGGGCGTTTGCCTTTACCTTTGTCATCAGGCAAAAATACAACTTGCGTGCAGTTACAGGGGCTGGGTTTGCAGAATTTTCGGTGCCATGCCTTCTGGTATCGGGACTTTGAAGAGCGGGGCGCCGCCTTTTGGGGACCCAATGGCGTCGGCAAAACCAGCCTACTGGAGGCAATAGCCAAGGTCGCCATTCTAAGAGGGTTTGGGACGGATGCCCAGATGATTCGATGGGGGGCGCGCGCCTATCGGCTCAAGGTCCGGCTTGCGGGCGAGCGGCCCGGTCTCCTTGAGCTAAGCTATGAGCAGAGGCAGGGTACTATATTACTTTGGGAGGGCGCGCTAGTGCAGCCGCTTCGGGTCTGGATTGGGCGGTTACCGCTCGTCGTCCTGCGACCCGGTGACACCGCTTGGATTGAGGGCGGGGGCGCTATCCGGCGGCAATGGGCGGACCGCCTCTTATCTCAGCTCTTTCCGGACTACCTGGAGGCCCTAGCTCGCTACCAACGTACCGTAGAACAGCGTAATGCGCTTTTGGTTGCAGATCCCACGGCTTCGTTGGAACCTTGGGACCGTCTCCTCCTCCAAACAGGACCGCTGCTACAGCAGAAGCGTCTCTGGCTGGCCTCTGTGCTCGCCCCCATGGTACAAGCTATCTTTGCCCAGGCTGATCCCGATAAAAGTATTAGCCTAAGCTACAAGCTATCCACAGAGTCACCCGATTCACTGAGTTGGGAAGCGGGCTTACGTCAGGTGCAAGCGCAGGAGCGCCGCCGAGGCCGTACGCTCATAGGGCCCCATACAGAGGATTTTCAACTCAAGCTAGGCCCCTTTCCTGCTAAAGGTTACGCCTCAGAAGGTCAGAAAAAGTGGCTTCTCATTGCCCTGCGCTGGGCCGAGCTACGCCTTCTAGCCGAGCAGAAAAAGCAATTGCCCATTGTGCTTTTGGATGACTTGGGTGAAAAGCTCGACGCCCAGCACTTAGAAGCAGTCGCTCAGCTCACCCAAGAGGCGGTGCAGACCTTTGTCACCGACGTGGATAAAGGGCGCCTCCAGAAACTTTTTCCCCAGCTGCCTATCGTGCCTGTTCCCTGAGCAGCTTTTCGCGACGCTTCTCAGCACCTTTTCGAACTAAGCCGGCGACGGCCGTCTGCAGCCCAGGCCACACGGCTAGCAGGCGGGCTGCTAGGCTTTTATTCCAGGGCAAGGTGATCTCTAAGGGCTTTCGGCGGATAGCGCGCATGACCGCCTTCGCCACGTCAATTGGCTCCAAAAGCCCGCCTGCTGATAAGGTGAAAACGCTAGCTGGTGAGGGTAGCTCGTCTAAGATCAGCGGCGTACGCACCGGCCCGGGGCAAATTACCGTCACCGCTACGCCATAAGGCCGAAGTTCCTCCGCCAGGGCCAAACTTAGACCCCGTACGCCAAACTTGGTGCCCGTATATCCCGCTATCCCCGGTACGGGCGCGATGCCTGCCAGTGAGGCTATGTTGATGAGATGGCCCCCACCCCGTGCCTGAAAGTGGGCCCCAAAGACTCGACATCCATACCCGAGTCCCAAGAGATTCACCTGGAGCTGCTGGAGCCACACCTTTGGGTCTTGCTCCACAAACCAGCCCGCTCGCATGATACCTGCTAGCTGAATCAGGATTTCGCTATCGCCGTGGGCTTCTCTAAGGGCTTCCCAGGCCTCGTAGCTTGTTACATCGAGCTTCGCTAGCTGTAGGTGCTCGGATGGCGTGGGATAAGCCCTCCGGAGAGCCTCTTCCGAAGCATCGGTCGCGACTACCTGATACCCTGCCTTTAGCAGGAGGGCCACGGTGGCTTGGCCGATCCCGCCTGCCCCGCCAGTCAGGAGCACCTTAGGCATAGGCGTTTACGTTTTTGAGACGCCGCCGGAGGTCCCGATGGTACTCATGCCAGTCTACCTCGAGGAGGTGGCGCGGGCTTTCAGCATAGCGTCGACGGTGCGCCTCCCAGTAGGCTTGAGCCTCCGCGGCTGCATTGGTGGGTAGCGCGTAATGTCCCGCTACGTGAGCAGCAATCAGCCGACCCTGCAGTTCAGAGAGATTCCACAAGCAGCCATTCGGCTGAATCAGCCCCACAAAGGCCAGCGTAGGCTCGTCTACGTGAAATACATGCAGGTAGAGGCGAGTCACCTTTTCACCAGCCGGAACTAGCTCGGGCGCTAAAAAAGGAAAAGCTACTTCATAGCCCGTGGCCCAGATAATAAGGTCGTAACTGGCCCGCTGCCCATCCGTAAACAACACCGAATCGCCTTCGAGCCGAGCAATACTAGGCCGTAGGCGTACTTTGCCATGGCGAAGCTGATATAGAAGTTCGCTATTGACGAGAGGGTGTGTGTGAAAAATCGGATCCTTAGGCACAGGCATACCGTACCGGGTCGGAGAGCCTGTCAGGAGCCGAACGGTCATACCTGATAAGAGACGGCGTAGGGGCCTGGGAAAGGGCGCTACCAGCTTGTGGTAAAGGGCATCCGTTGCCTCTCCAAAGAAGGCAAACTTCGGTAAGATGTGATAGCCCCGTCGAATCGATAAATCAACGCTTTTGGCTAAGCGGGCACCGTCTACCGCTATATCGGCCCCTGAATTGCCAGCCCCTACGATCAGAAGGCGGCGACCTCGCAATTGAACCGGATCCGTGTAGTCATGCGCATGCCAAGACTCCCCGTTAAAATGTCCCGGATAGCTCGGCAAATAAGGCTTCCAATGATGTCCAGACGCTACAATCAGATAGCGGCTCTCATGGGTTTCTCCCTGCGCCGTCTCAACGAGCCATTTTCCACTGCTCGGCTGGGCTTTAGTAACCTCCTGCTCAAACCGAATCTGAGTTAATAATCCAAAGTGCTCTGCGTATCGCCTAAAGTAAGCCTGTACAGCCCAATAGGGCAGATAGTCTGGCGCATCAGCCGGAAACGGAAAGTCCGAAAAGGCCGAGCGGGTCTTGGAGGTGATCGTGACCAGCGTTTTGTAAGCGCTGCTATGCCGCCCGGGTCCCTCCTCATACAACCAGACCCCGCCTACATCGTGCCGCTTCTCTAGCGCAATAGCTCGGAGGCCCTTCTGCAGAAGCGCCTTCAGCGCCGATAACCCACTAGGGCCGGCTCCAATAACGACTGCATCCCACATCAGTTCTCAGAGGGCGTATTGACAGGCGCACCACTACCTAGGCCAAATCCGCCTGTACCTAAGACAGTGGCCTTGAGGTGTAGGATCTGCCGCGGATTTTGGGGGTCGTTCGTTTCGACGGTGATGGTCTTGTGCTGGGGTCCCGTACGGCCCCGTGAGTCAAACCGCGCAATGATCTGGGTGCTTTGACCGGGCTTGAGTACTTTATCAGCAGGCTCTACCGCTGTGCAGCCGCAAGAGGCCTTAACGCTTTCGATCACGAGATCGCTCTTGCCCTCGTTTTTCACCGTAAACCGGCGCTCCACGGTCTGGCCTTCTAACACTTCTCCTGCGTCAAATTCTGTCTCGGCAAACACCGCTTTAGGGGCTTTGGCTAGCTCCTCGGGCGTGTAAGCGATTTCAAACGAACCGTTGACGACAAGCTGCTTCTCACCTCCTCCCACGGCGTCGCTCGTCCGAATCTTGATGATTTCATAAAAGCCGGACTGGTGCTTCCAGCCGTTTTCGCGGGCTTTTTTGCCGTGCAGGGTGATAATTACTTTCCCTTCTTGGCCGGGGGCTAGCTGCTTCGGCTCAAAGCTGACTTCAAACATCGGCTTGAGGTCAAGCCCTCCGAGGAATTCCACCGGGTAGCTGCCAATGTTTTTGACTTCGAAGGTAAGCTTAGGCGACTCCGTGGACTTGACCGTGCCATAGCTTTGCCGGCGGCTGACCCAACCTAAGCTCCCATCTACTTCCATGTACTTGTCCGGCTTTTGGTTTGGATCGGCTTTCACATTGCCTTTGATAGTCAGAACGATAGGCATGATGGCGGTATCACTGGTCTGGACGGTAATTGTTTTGTGAAAGGGACCTGGGCGGCCTCTAGTTTGATAAGCGGCCTGCACTTCGCCAGTGCTGCCAGGCGCTATCTCATCCTGCGTCCAGCGCGGGGTGGTGCAGCCACAAGAGGCTTTCACAGAAGTAAGCTTTATAGGCTTAGAGCCTTTATTCTGAAACTTGAACGTGTAAACAGCATCAGGTCCTTCTAGGATCTCTCCAAAGTCATGTTCTGTTTTTTCAAACTGAACTTGAGCCCACAGAAGGCTAATAGCTAGCACAGCTCCGCTTATGCGCATATTGCAAATATATGAGATGTATCCCATAAATTTGCCCGGAGCGACTGCTATCTCATGCGCTAGCTTGTCTTAGCCTTAGTATGGGCTATGGGGGTGGCAGGTTTTATTGGCTGCGCCTCTCGTGCCAAACCAGAAGAGTCGCCATCTTTTCCAGTCACGATGCCCCTCCGCAAGGACACTACCATTTTTCAAAGGTACGTAGCCCAAATTCGGGCTATCCAGCACATTGAGCTCCGAGCCTTAGAACGAGGCTACATCCAAGAGATTCACATGGATGAAGGAGGTCTCGTGCAGGAGGGGCAATTACTTTTTCGGATTCTGCCCCTCATTTATCAAGCGGAGTATCAAAAAGCCTTAGCGGAACTTCGATATGCGGAAGTGGAGTACGCTAACGCAAAAAGGCTAGCAGATAGCAATGTCGTCTCTGCTTCGGAGCTTGCGCTTGTTGCGGCAAAGCTAGAAAAGGCAAAGGCAGAGGTTAGCCTAGCCCAAGCTCATCTGCATTTTACAGAGCTTCGGGCACCCTTCGGCGGTATTACAGGGCGGCTCCTGGTTCGAAAAGGTAGCCTCGTAGAGGAAGGTGAACTTCTCACTACACTGTCTGACAATAGCCATATGTGGGTATACTTCAATGTACCAGAGCGCGAATACCTAGCGCTTATGCGGGGCGGGTGCGATAGCTTGCGACAGGTTAAACTCATCCTGGCTGATGGTACTTTGTACCCTCATGAGGGGTCTATCACGGCTATTGAGTCTGACTTCAATAATGAAACGGGCACGATAGCGTATCGGGCAACCTTTCCAAACCCTGATAGGGTTTTGAGACACGGGCAAACGGGTACTGTTTTAGTTCCTTTTCGGTTGAAGGGGGCTTTGTTTATTCCCCAAAAAGCGACGTTTGACCTGCTAGAGAAAAAGTATGTTTATGTCTTAGAGGGGGCGGGCAAGGTGCGCAGTCAAGAGGTCGAGGTCGAAGCGGAGCTGCCCGGCTTGTATGCCGTGCGGGGCCTGCGGGAGCAGGATACCATCTTACTAGAGGGCCTCCAGCATGTACATGATGAGGAGATCATCAAGATGCGATTCATCCCTCCAGAAAAAGCCTTAGAAACTAAGTTATACGCGGAATAAGCTATGTTTCCCTTCTTTTTGCAGAGGCCAGTCCTCTCGATTGTACTTTCGATTATCATTGTTTTTACAGGGCTTCTCTCCCTCTTTACGCTGCCCGTTTCTCAGTATCCAGAAATAGCCCCACCGCTCGTCATGGTAAGCGCTTCTTACCCCGGCGCTAGTGCGAAAGTGCTGACAGAGTCCGTCATTATTCCCTTAGAGCAGGCCATCAATGGGGTTCCTGGCATGCGGTATATGACAGCAGACGCTACCAGCGCAGGCGAGTGTAATGTGCAAGTCGTTTTTGACCTAGACGTTGATCCCCAACTGGCCATGGTCAATGTGTATACGCGGATTAGCCAGGTGCTCAATCGTTTGCCACCTCTCGTACAGCGCGAAGGCGTGATAGTGAATTATCTGGTGCCAGGCATGCTGATGTACATTAACCTCTACAGCAAAGACCCCAAAGCAGACATGAAATTTCTCTTCAATTACGCGAATATCTATGTAATCCCAGAGATACAACGGATTCGTGGGGTGGGCCAAGCCCGTATCTTGGGGAGTCGGTATTATGCCATGCGTATCTGGCTAAAGCCTGATCGGATGCGCGCTTACAAAGTGTCAGTTCAGGAGGTGATGGAGGCCCTAAGTCGCCAAAGCATCTTTGGGGCGATGGGTCGGCTGGGCCGAGCCGATGGCAAAGAGGCTCAACAGTTGGAGTTTGTTCTAACCTATAAAGGACGTTACAATGAGCCCAGGGAGTATGAAAATGTGGTTATTCGCTCTACGTCTGACGGGGAGATCCTGCATCTCAAGGACGTAGCCGACGTAGAATTTGGTAGTGAATATTACGACATCTACTCCACCTTAAACGAACATCCGTCGGCTGCTATTTTACTCAAGCAAAATTACGGTAGCAATGCCAGTGAGGTGATTGCGGCAGTCAAGGCCAAGCTTGAAGAGATCAAAAAGAAGTCCTTTCCGCCGGGGATGGATTATGAGATTAGTTACGATGTTTCCCGGTTCTTGCAAGCTTCTTTTAGCAGCGTCTTGCATACGTTGCGAGATGCGTTTATCTTGGTAGCTGGCGTGGTGCTGTTGTTTTTAGGGAATTGGCGCCTTACGCTGGTCTCCGTTTTGGCTATTCCTGTTGCACTCATTGGGGCGTTTGTCTTCATAGGTAGTTTTGGAGCCACTATAAACCTAGTTACGCTTTTTGCCCTGGTGCTGGCGATTGGGATCGTCGTGGATAATGCTATCGTGGTCGTCGAAGCAGTTCATGCTCAGATGGAATTAGAGAGATTAAGCCCTTACGAAGCGACTCAGCGTATGCTCCAAAAGGTGGGGAGTGCCGTCATAGCCATTACCTTTCTCATGGCAGCCATCTTCGTGCCGCTCAGCTTCATGAAAGGGCCTGTGGGCGTGTTTTATCGGCAGTTTTCGATTACCATGGCCTCCTCGATCCTATTGTCTGGCGTGGTGGCCCTTACGCTGACCCCGGTGCTGTGTGTTTTTCTTTTGAAGCCCACCTCGCTGCATGAGAAGCCCAAGGGCTTTTTAGGCCGGTTCCAGGCTAAATTTGATCAGTATCAGGCTCGATTGACAGAGTGGTACGGGCGTAGGCTGAGCTGGCTGGTGCCCCGTCCATTCGTAACGGTGGCAGCGATTGGCGGGATGGGACTGATAGCGGTCCTGATTTTGCAGACCCTGCCTTCAGGCTTCATTCCCTCAGAAGACCAGGGCATGCTCTATGCGGTAGTCCAGACACCGCCCGGCTCTACCCTGGAACGCACTTTTGCGGTCTCGAAGGAGATCGCCAAGATCGCCCAAGGTATTGAGGGCGTTCAGTCTACCTCCACTTTAGCGGGATATGAGCTGCTTACCGAGGGACGCGGCTCTAATGCGGGCACCTGCCTGATTAACCTCAAGCCCTGGTCTGAACGCCATCATACCGCATTAGAGATTCTATATGAGCTCGAGGAGCGGTGTCATCGGGAGATTCCAGGGGCCAAAATAGAATTTTTCGAGCCGCCGCCGGTGCCAGGTTATGGGGCCGCGGGGGGCTTCGCATTGCAATTACTAGACAAGACCTTTACGGGCGACTACGAACAGCTAGAGCGGGTTAATAATGCCTTTATGCGAGATCTTGCCCAGCGAAAAGAAATATCAGGTTTATTCACCTTCTATAGTGCGAATTACCCTCAGTACGAGCTTATCGTAGATGCAGACATCGCCATGCAAAAAGGCGTTTCCCTCGGAGAAGCTTTAGACGCACTAGGAATCTTTATTGGGAGTTCCTACGAACTTGGCTTTATTCGGTTTCAGCGATTTTTCAAGGTTTTTGTTCAGGCGCACCCTCATTATCGAAAGTCACCAGAAGATTTGCGGGAGTTGTGGGTCAAGAACGACAAAGGAGAAATGGTTCCTCTTTCTTCGTTCATCTCTTTGCGAAAGATACAGGGCCCCAATGAAATTAATCGCTACAATATGTATCCGACGGCAAGCATTCGTGGGATGCCGGCGCGGGGGTATAGCAGTGGCGAAGCGATTCAAGCTATTCGAGAAGTCGCCGCCCAAACCCTACCAAGAGGCTTTGATATTGATTGGGCCGGTATCTCAAGGGATGAGGTTAATCGTGGTAATGAGGCCTTATATATCTTTTTAGTGGTTTTAGGCTTTGCTTACTTGGTCTTAGCAGCCCAATATGAAAGTTTTATTTTGCCGCTGGTAGTGGTTTTTTCTTTGGTCCCTGGTATTTTAGGGGCGTATCTCTTTGTGAAATTCTTAGGTCTAGCTAACGATATCTACACCCAGATGGGGGTTATGATGCTGATAGGCCTACTGGGTAAAAATGCGGTTTTGATTGTACAATATGCCGTTCAGCTAGAGCGGGAAGGGCTTCTACCTGTGGAAGCGGCTATCCTGGCCTCTAAGGCCCGTTTACGGCCGATTCTCATGACCTCTTTTGCTTTTATTGTGGGCCTCATTCCCCTGCTCTTAGCTACAGGCCCCGGCGCCATCGCCAATCATACCATTGGTGGTTCGGCCTTTGGTGGAATGCTTTTGGGGGTGGTTCTAGGCGTTTTCGTTACACCACCCTTGTATTATCTCATCTCTAAGCTGGAAAAACGCTTCCGAAAAACTCCTCCGCAGGTCTATACTTTAGATGATCTACAAACTGTAGAAGCTAATCTGTAAAAAGACCTATGAAAAGAGTGGTGCTAGCCGGGCTTTTAGCCCTTAGCGTTGTAGGGTGCTTGCCTTCGTTTCATCACCTCAAAAAGGCTCCCTTTTCACCACCCACGGAGTATTCTGTGGGGGGCGATAGTGTATCAGGAGCAGTGGTGAGTTGGCGAGATTTTTTCACTGACTCGCTGCTGCTATCGCTTATCGATACGGCGCTGCGTAATAATCAGGAGCTAGCACTACTGCAGCAGGAAATTATCATAGCTCAAAGTGAGGTTCGGGCTCGGATAGGGGCTTATTTGCCTTTTGTAGACGTGGAGACGGAGGTCGGGACAGAGCGCGCTTCGCAGTATACGCTGATGGGACGCCTACACGAGACTGCATCTATTGTACCGCCTTCGCCCAATCCTCCTCTCTTAGGTAGCTATCGCGTAGGCTTTCGGGCTAGTTGGGAGCTTGATATCTGGCAGCGGTTGCGCCGTGCAAAAAGGGCCGCTTTCCACCGCTATTTAGCTACGGTAGAGGGTCGACGCTTTGCCCAAACGCAGCTCGTAGCCGAAATAGCAGCTACGTATTATGAGTGGCTTGCCGTCCATGCTCTGATTAGGACCGTAGAGCAAATGATCGCCATCCAATCCAAAGCCCTCTCTCTCGTGCGTCAAGAAAAAACCGCCGGTCGTCTCACGGAATTGGCGGTACAACGCTTTGAGGCCGAGGTCGCCAAGAATCAGAGCCTTTTGCAGACCTTTCGGCAGCAAGAGGTCAACTTACGCAATCAACTCTATCAATTAACAGGGCGCTTTCCATGGCAGCTGGACCTTGATTCATTGGCCTTTGAGCGCTGGCAGCCGCCTCGTATCCCGTTAGGTACACCCGAGCAGCTCCTGAGCCAACGCCCAGACCTTCGGCAAGTCGAACAGCTTCTCCAAGCCGCTCACCTAGATGTCCAGATCGCCAAAGCCGCTTTTTATCCTCGACTCCAGCTAAGCGCCGAGGCGGGGACTGCGGCTTTTCGCCCACTCTACTGGTTCTCTCTCCCTGAAGCGCTCATGCAGTTCATTAGCGCCAGCGCGCTCGCCCCGCTTCTCAACCGAAACGAGCTGGTTGCCGCTTATCAAGCAGCCCACGCTACCCACCAGGCCGCAATTTATGCTTATGAAAAAACCCTCCTCCAAGCCTACCTCGAGGTCCTAACGCAGTATCATGCTGTGCAAAACTTTGAACGTGGCTACCTCTATAAGGAAAATCAAGTGCAATCTTTACGCAGAGGCGTGGATATTTTACTACAGCTCTTTCAGAATGGAAGGGCAGACTATGTGGAGGTCTTGCTTACCCAGCGAGACTACTTAGAAGCCGCCATGGAGCGCATTGAGATCCGAAAAGCCCAGATGCTATCGGCTATAAACTTATATAGAGCCCTAGGTGGCGGATGGAATTAGACCCAAGAAGCCCCGGTCGGGGCCTCTTGGAATGCCCCTTAAACGCGCTGCCTGCTCCCTGTACCGAAACCGCGACCGAAGGGGTCTCCTCCTTATAAGTGCTTTTGTGAAAGTAGTATCGTACCCTTGAGGCATGACCAAGGCACTCTACCGTTTTACGAGCTTCCGTAAACTGCTCGCTATAGGGAGTCTGCTCCTAAGTAGTGGCCACGGTCAGTCGATTCAATTTACCCTGCAAGATAGCCTGGTGATTCTTCGTTCGGCTAAACTAGCTCTATCTTAAGACATACGAGGTTCTGCCGCTCAACGAGGTCGTTCCCTGTGACCAGTGCGTCTTCACGCAGCTAGCTAGCCTACGCGGTAGGCTCTGGATTTACAGCTGAAATGCCTGCGAGCTAGAAGAGCACAGACGCTTTTGTCTCTACAACTATTCCGAGAACGCCTGTCAGGTCCTTTGATTGCCTACTAAAATAGGGCCCTACTTATCCCGAATGCATCCCGCACTTTGTTTCGGTAGAGAGTGAGCTATGACAGGATGGGCGCTTTTTCCACTAGTCTCTCACAATAGCCCGACTACGCTTTGGTATCATCTCGAACGGCAGGCTGTTTTTGGCTCTTTGACCAATCCGCATGCTGGCGTGCTGGATGCCGTCCGAGCACTAGCTGGGCCGCAGGGTGGAAGGTTATAACAGCGGTGCAGCCTAGGGACTGGCTTTTTTGGAAAAGCTATTAACCCCTATGCGGCTTGTACGTACACCTTGGGGGGTAAAAGCCCTCACGATCGTTAATTTATGGGAGTAGCAGCGCTTAGCGTATTTGTAGGGAGCTGCCGTAAAGCGGAGCCAGGGCCAACGGGTTCAGGTGGTCAAGCGCAGTCGGAAACAGCCCTGAGGCCCTCGGACGAGGCAAGCTGGCGGGGTTGGCTCTCAGCTAATCGGCGGGCGGTTCGGGCGTATCAGGAGAGAGTTTTGCAGGATGTCCTGGTTCTGGTGCGGGACGCCGGCGGCAACGGCGCTAGTGCGTCACTATTTTGTGTCGCATCGGGGCCAGGCGGGTTTTGATTATGCGGTGCGGTTAGCGGACCTGATAGACTACTGTGCGGTGCGTGGTGGGGAGGATCTAAAGGCGACGGCGTTGGGTGCGGTGGCGTGCGGGCTGATTAGCGACACGACGAAGTTAGGGGACTTATTAGAGGAACTGCGGGGACAGGAGATAGGGGGGCGGGTGGTGTCTATAGAGATAGATATTCCCTATTATGACACAACGGTTTTTGTGACAAATCAATGGGATGAGCAGGCAGTTCGCCGCTTGGTCCTGAATGATCCCTATGCCAGACCTAACGAGGGGCTTCCAGCCAAGATCTGGTCAGGAAATGCCTGGCTAGATAGCAGTTATACTGCGGCTCAGCCGCTTGTTAAATACGTACACTGGATTCTACAGCTATCGGAGGTCCCTTCATCCCTCCGACCTGCAAAAAAGTGTAAGTGCCATACTGCCGAGGAGAACCCTAGCAATAACGCTTCCTGCTCCATGGGCAACTCAGGTCAGACGTGCGGGTTTAGTATATTTAGGGGAAAGTGCGCAGGGTTTTGTCGTGGTAGACTCTACCTTTTAGGGTGAGCATGAGGCAATGGCTGATGGTCGCATTATCTACTTCAGCTTGTACGCAGGGTCTCTCATTCGCTTTGGTGGATAGTATTGTCATGCCTCATTACCAGCGCATAGCACCTTGGCGGCCAGACCTTTATGGGTGTACTGACCAGCCTTATCGCGCTATCCTCATGAGCCGTGGCTATTATATGCTACAAGACAGCCTTAACGTTCTAAAAGGTTATTTAGTGCATTATCCGACTGGCAGGTCATGGTCTTTTAGGTATGGGGAGGTCGGCAAAGTTGGAGTCAGGATATTTGATTTTAGATCTTTTGCCTACGCCAGTCACTTACAGCCTGTCAATCGTTGGCGCTTGGCTGACCTGTTAGCTACGGATGAGAAGGTCTATTTACTTTTTGTAGAACTGGAGAACTCTCATCCCCAGGGCTATCTTTGCGAGTTTGACCTGCGAACGGAGACGTGGCACACGACCCGGCTGCAGGATAGGTTATTAGACAACTACTGGTATGAGCGGCTGGGTCTAGTGCGGGATAAATTATGGGTGTGGGGCTGGTCTAAATATGGCTATGAAGCCGAGAAGGGGAGAAAGTGGTGTTTTTGTGAGGTGGCCAGCCAGGCTTGTTATGCTCATAAGCTGCCCTACTTCTCAGATTATGAAGCGTATAGCTTCATAGCGCTGCATTATACTGACCCAAAAAGTGATCTGATATTTGACGGATACTATCCGATTGGGTATGCTGCGGTACCCACGACGTATTTTTATGACATCAGGCACCAGGCTGTGACCTTCACGCTGACCAATCCCCACCAGGGCCTTTTATCAGCGGGGCGGCTGCGACGGGGCGAGCTGATGACCATGAATGATTTTGAGTGCGAGACTAGTGGCTATTGCGGAGATATGGATTCAGGGGGAGTTGTGTGGAACAGCTTTTACTATAGTGGCTATCGGACGTTTCGCATAGACAGGTTATACTTTCTTTATCAACAGGCTTTAGAGCCCCTATGCTTGAATAAAGAGATTTGGGCGGCTTGGCAGGCTCATCTCACGGACTCCACTACGGTGAAAAAAGAACGATTTTACGATTTTATAGGTCATCGGGCGCCGCTTCGCTGGCACCTCACCGTCTGGAATGATAGCCTGCAGGTCGTAGCGGACCTTCCCTGGCCCGGCAAGCTTTTGGATATCTCCGAGGTGGGCGCCTTTACGGTGCGGTATCGAAACGGGGATGCGATCATTTACCGGCATCGGATCGAGGTGGTGGAGCCGTAGATACGAGCCTAGCGTGGGAGAGCCATACCGCTAGTCAGATAGCGGGCTTCTCGCTACAGGCATGGTGCCAGTCTAGGCTCGGAGACGTAGGCTATTTAGAACGACCGTGAGGGAGCTGAGAGACATGAGCAGGGCACTTAGCGCTGGTGAGAGCGAGATCCCCGGCAAAAGCCCCATCGCCGCCGGAATCGCCACCACGTTGTAGACAAAAGCCCAAAAGAGATTCTGGGCGATGATACGACGGAGGCGCCGGCTGAGGTCGTAGAGGTAAGGGAGGGCTGTTTCGGTAGGGGAGAGCAAGGCAATTGCGGCACTACCTACCGCTGCTCCTGCGCTGCGGTAGACGGCGATTCCGATATCAGCCTTTTGCAGGGCCAGCAGGTCATTAAGGCCATCCCCTACAAAGGCCACAACCTCCCCACGGGCTTGCGCCTCCGCTATCCACTGGGCTTTATCGGCAGGGGAAAGGGCGCTACGAGCTTCTGGAATGCCTAAAGCTTGTGCTGCTTCCTGCGGCGCTTTAGAGGGATCGCCGCTTAGGAGGACGACCTTTTTGCCTGCTTTTTGGAGATTTTGAAGAAAGGGCTTTAAGGCTAAACGGGGCTTATCCTGAAAGGTGAAATAAGCCACGGGCTCGTTTTCTAATACGATGGCCAGAGCGGTATGGGTGGGCTTGGGTAGGTCCAGAACTTTAGTCCGCAGCCATTCTGGATGCCCCACGTAAAGCCGCCCCAGGGCAGTTTGATACAGCACGCCTTTGCCGGGAAAGGTGACCTCGTGCTGGATAGTTAGCGGTTCTGGACTAGTGGTGCTACGTAGATGACGAGCGGCTGCTTGGGCCAGGGGATGCTCGCTTCGAGCGAGCAGAAAAGCAATGACGGGCTGCAGCTCTGGCTGCCACCAGGTCTCCTCGAGGACGTCGGCTTGGCCGTAGGTGAGGGTGCCCGTTTTGTCAAAGGCCCAGGTAGTAGCTTCTGGCAGGCGCTCGAGCGGAGCCACCTCCCGTAGGAGGATTTGTCGGCGAGCGGAGCGGCCGATCGCCATCTGCACGGCGAGCGGCGTTGCTAGGCCCAAAGCACAGGGGCAGGAGATAACCAGCACACTTAGGAGCCTGAGCCAGCCTTCGAGCCAACCCTGACCCCGCCACAAGGCTAGGCCCAAGGCTACCAGACTTAGACCCAGCACGAGCGGCACGAAGATAGCCGCCACACGATCGGCCAGACGCTGGGCTCGGGCTTTAGTGCTTTGCGCGGCTTGTACCTGTAGGATAAGCCGCGCCAGAAAGGTCTCCGTGGCAGGCTTTTCGACCTCAATCAGCAGCTTGCCGTTTAGCAGTTCGGTACCCGCAAAGACCCGCTGCCCCTTTTCTCGAAAGACAGGGAGTGGCTCCCCGGTCAAAAGTGCTTCCCGAACGTGACCAGAGCCTTCTACGATGAGACCATCTAAGGGGATTACCTCACCGGCATGCACCAGCACATGCATGCCTGGCTGCAGGTGAGGAGTGGGCACCTCGGCCACCTCATTAGTTTGCGCATCCCAACAGCGTGCTGTAGGTCGAGCTAAGGCAGAAAGATTCTCCAAAACAGACTGAGCTTGGGTTCGTGCTTTCTCTTCTAAAAGACGACCTAGCAGGACGAAAAATAAGATTTCAGCAGCAGCGTCGGTATGGCCGCCATGTCCATGCCATAGGCTAAAGAGACTCAGGCCCCAGCTACCTAAAAGCCCTAAGGTGATGAGGGTATCCATGGAGGCTTGCCGATGACGCAGTTGCTCTAGCGCCGGCCGCCAAAAAAGGCGCCCCACCCCTATGATGATCGGCGTAGATACGAAGAAATAAGCCCAGCTTAAGGCGTGCACCCACGGAGCCGGAAGCGTCACCAGGTGCATCGTCATCCCCCAGGCAGCTAAAGCCCCAGTAAGAAGGACAGCATACCCTATGCGGCGGATGAGCTTCTTTTGGAGGTGGAGCGCTTCTGTCGCATCGCTTAGCAAAAAGTAGCCAGCCGGCGCGAGAGTTGCTTGCAGAAGGGTATAAGGTGCTTTCTCGGGGTCATGGTGGACGATGACCTGCTGACTAGCGAAGCGAACCTCGGCTTTCTCTACGCCGTCGAGGGCGTGTAGCATGGTCTCGATGCTCGCGGCACAGCTCGCACAGGTCATCCCGATGACCTTGTAGTGTACCTCTTGGGTGGCCATCACCCAAAGTTAACTTATTCCTTGGGCGACTGCAGGGCCTCTGGTCGGAGGAGCGGGAAAAAGAGCACCTCTTGAATACTGGGGGCGCCGGTGAGGAGCATGGTGAGGCGATCAATGCCTAGACCGAGCCCCGCTGTAGGCGGCATGCCGTACTCCAGAGCTCGAATGAAGTCCTCGTCGAAGGGCATGGCTTCGAGGCCGCCAGCCTCTCGCAGGGCTGCCTGCCGTTCTAATCTCTGGCGCTGATCAATGGGGTCATTCAACTCGGAGTAAGCATTAGCGATCTCTTTCCCTGCGACGATAAGCTCAAAGCGTTCCGTGAGCGTCGGGTCACGGCGATGACGACGGGCGAGCGGGCTAATCTCCACCGGGTAATCCATGACAAAAGTCGGTTGTATCAACGTAGGTTCTACTAGCTTGCCAAAGAGCGTGTCGATGAGGTCGCTCTTTTCGTAGGGCGGTTCGGGAATAGGGAGTTGGTGATTGGCTAGTAAGCCCAAAAGCGCTTTTTCATCCAAGGTGCGGACATCTAAACTCAAGACCTGCTCCAGCGCTTCGTAATAGCGGACTGTGCGGAAGGGCGGCGTGAAATCTATCTCTTGCCCGGCATAAGTGAGCTTAGGTTGGCCTACTACCTGCT
>CAZAXD010000003.1:80785-139760 GCA_964489015.1 uncultured Sphingobacterium sp.
GAGCGACTCAACGAGATCTTTCATCCAGTAGTAGTCCTGATAAGCGACGTAAAGCTCGACTTGGGTAAATTCGGGGTTGTGATACCGGTCGATGCCCTCATTTCGAAAGTCTTTTGAGAATTCATAAACGGCAGAATAACCGCCAATGATGAGGCGCTTAAGGTAGAGCTCGTTGGCAATGCGCAGATACAGCGGTATATCGAGAGCATGTAAGTGCGTCACAAAAGGCCTTGCAAAAGCGCCCCCATAGACCGGCTGGAGGATGGGCGTCTCCACCTCGAGAAAGCCCCGCTGGTTAAAGAACTGTCGAATGTATTCGACGATTTGGGTTCGCTTGCGAAAAAGCTCCCGAATCTCGAGGTGTACAATGAGGTCGACATACCGCATGCGGTAGCGAAGCTCGGGATCCGTAAAAGCTGCATACACTTTCTCGTCGGTCGCTTTTTCGATGGGCAGTGGACGCATGGCTTTCGCCAGAAGGCGAAAGCGCTGCACATGCACTGTAATTTCCCCCGTTTTGGTGGTAAATACAAAGCCTTCTACCCCTATCCAATCACCCAGATCGAGGAGTTTTTTAAAGACTTCATCATAGAGGATGGGATTTTCTGCAAGGTCATCCCGTTGAAAGTATAGTTGAATATCTCCCGTCTCATCCCTTAGGACAGCAAAGGAAGCTTTTCCCATGAGGCGTTTGCGCCAGAGGCGGCCTGCTAAGCGGACCTGCTTGAAGTCAAGCTTACTGGTAGGATAGTAACGCAGGATTTCTGCGGCCGTAGTGGTAGGCGGAAAGGGTTCTGTGGTAAAAGGCTCAATTCCTAATTCCCGCAAACGAGCAAGCTTGCTTAGGCGGATCTCATCCATGGTGCAAAGCTACTACGGTTAGAATAGAAAGAGCGGTTGGGCTGGAGGGCACTGGGGCGAGAGTCTTAGCTGCGAAGCTAATAGGCCTAGCTCGAGGCCGAGGCGACCAGCTAGCGCCCCGAGTAAAAGCCGCGCAGGCGTAGGCGCATGCAGGGTATGGAGGAGAAGCTTGTGAAGGAATACGGTTTCCCGGATGGATAGCTTAGGCCATGTCCTGCTTAGGTAACGGGTCAGCCGCTCTTCGCTGTGTAGGTGGAAAGAGAGCTCTTTTGTGACCCATAGCGTGAGATCCGGAGGAAAGCCGCTATCAGGCCGCTCGATCGGTCCCAGGAGGAGCGCCAGCGCCTCTGCATAATCGCCAGCCTCCTGACAGCTCATCTTGATGAGAAAACGGGGTAGGCCGGTGTGCTGGGCTACTCCATAAATCAGCGCCTCTCTAGAGATTTTAGCAGTCGTGTAGTAGCCGTGTGCCAGGGCAGCTATGAGCCAGAGTTCTTCGGTGGGGAGCTTTTGGATGGCCTCGCTGGGCGACTCTGGGGAATAGCCGGGCTGTATGGTACAGACACTTTGGGCAAAGAGTGAAACGACCGGGTGGCAGGTCATGACGAGGTGGTGGATGAAACGGGAATCTCTTGCATTTCTAGCCAGTTGGGGCCTACCTGGATATCCACCTCGATAGGAACGTCATGGGGAAGCTTTAGCGCACTTGTCATGAGGTGCCAAATAAGAGGCACTACCTCGGGTAGGCGCTCCTCTGCAATCTCCCACAGGAGTTCGTCATGAATCTGAAGGAGAAGGCGGACATCGGACGGAAGGTTTCGGTGGAGACTGATCATGGCCAGCTTGATGAGGTCTGCCGCGGTGCCTTGTATCGGGGTATTCATGGCGAGGCGTTCGGCCTCGGCCCGGATGGTTTTATTAGCAGCCTGGATATTGGGAATGTAGCGGCGGCGTCCAAGAAGGGTTTCAGCATAGCCCTTCTGGCGTACCTCCTCGATTTGGGCTTGTATAAAAGCCTGGACCCGCGGGTAACGAGCAAAATACTGGTCGATGAGCTTCTGGGCTTCGGTACGAGAGATATTACCGAGTCTCTCTGCTAGGCCGTGGGCCGTGATACCATAAATGATCCCGAAGTTGACCGTTTTGGCGATTCGGCGCATCTCAGGCGTAATCTCAGACGCGCCGAAGAGCCGCTGAGCCGTTGCCTCGTGAATGTCACGGCCATTTCGAAAGTCATCAATCATTTGGGGATCCCCACTCAGGGCGGCCATGATGCGAAGCTCGATCTGAGAGTAGTCAGCGGAGAGGAGGAGATGGTCGGGCTGCTGGGCCGCAAAGGCCTTTCGCAGTTGGCGACCGCGCTCTGTTCGAATGGGAATATTTTGCAGGTTAGGTGACTGCGAGCTAAGCCGGCCCGTGGCTGCTACCGCCTGCTGAAAAATCGTATGGACGCGGCCCGTCTTGGGGTTAATGCTGCTTCGCAAACCCTCGATATAAGTGCTGCATAGCTTGGCTAGCTCTCGGTATCTTAGGAGAATCTCGGGGAGGGGATGCTGAGAAGCCAAGGATTTGAGGGCTTCCTCATCGGTAGCCGGCTGACCTGTCGGCGTCTTTCGAGGGATAGGCAACCCCAGCTCCATGTAAAGGATTTGCGCGACCTGCTGAGGCGAATTGAGGTTGAAAGGTTTGCCGGCAAGGGCATGCGCTTGCTGTGTGAGCTTGGCCAGCTCTTTTTGCCAGGTGGTCTCGAGCGTATTTAGTTGGCTCGAGTCTACGTAAATGCCAGTGAGCTCCATCTGAGCTAAGATCTGCAGGAGAGGCAGCTCCACTTCCTCATAGAGGTTGGTGAGGTGCTCGGCCGCCAGCTTTTGGCGGAGGGGCTCATACAGACGCAGGGCTAAGTCGGCATCTTGGCAAGCATATGGCACGAGGCGCTCTAGCGGTACCTCGCGAATGTCCTTCGTAGACAAACCATCGAAAAGGCCCTTGTAGGTGAGGACCTTACTCAGACCTAAAAACCGCTGCGCCGTGTCACTTAGGTTATGAGGCCGCTCAGCATCTAGCAGGTAATCAGCCAGTAAGGTGTCAAAAAAGGGCGGTGCCAACCTAAGGCCGTGATTGGCAAGTACGACCCAGTCGTATTTCAGGTTGTGCGCTACTTTTGGGGTCGGACTTTGGGCCCAGCGTGTGAGCACATGCCGAAAGGCTGGCCAAGTCTCGGGGGAGATGGGCACATAGATGGCCTTTCCTGCTTCTGGACACAGGGCCAGGCCCACGAGCTGCGCAGAGATGGGATGCGTTTCGGTGGTCTCCACATCAAAGCCCATGGCGGGCTGGGCGGCATAGCGGTTCAAGAAGGCTTCTAAAGCCTCTGGTGCCTCCAGGAGTTGATAATCGGGCTTGGCTGAGGGCTGTGGGGGCGTACCTGAGGAGCTGGGCTCTTCTGTGTAACCCCATCGGGCGCGAAGGCGCTCCTCGACTTTGCGGAGGGCATAGCGCCTGAGGAGGGGTATCAAAGCTGGCCAATCGGGCGGTCTTATGGCAAAAAGTGATGGCACAAAGGGGGCACCGGAGACCTCTTGCTGACCGAGTAGAGCTAGCTGATAAGTAGCCCATGCTTTGGCCTGGCCAGTCAGGAGCTTTTGATGAAGGGCTTTGGGCAGGAGCGGCAGCTTTTTATAAATCTCCTCCAGGGAGCCGTACTTGGTTAGGAGTTCAACCGCTGTTTTTTCACCAATCCCCCGCACACCGGGGAGATTGTCGCTACTATCGCCGACCAAGGCGAGAAAATCGGGAATCTGCTGGGGCTTCACGCCAAACTTCTTCTCGATGCCTTCGGGGTCAAGCTTCTCAGCAGGGGCTCGGCCGCGAGCCGGACGGTAGAGCAGGACTTTGTCCCTCACTAACTGAGCGAGGTCCTTGTCGGCTGAGAGGATCCAGACCACTTCTAGGCTGTCCACCTGGCACGCGCCTTGGGTCCAGGTGGCGATGAGGTCGTCCGCTTCATACCCAGGTACTTCTGCTTGATGGAGCCTAAGTGCCTTGAGAAGCTCACGCAGGGGGGGTAAGCTGAGGAGGAGCTCATCGGGCGGCGGCTGCCGATTGGCTTTGTAAGCACTAAGCTCCGCTTGCCGCAGAGTAGGCTCAGGACTGTCCCAAGCGATTCCCACATGGGTCGGCTTCTGCTCATCCACCACATCTAATAGCGCCATGAGAAACCCAAATAGCACGGACGTATTGAAGCCCTCTGCATTGCGAAGAGGACGGTCTTGGAAAGCATAAAAGGCCCGGTAGGCAATGCTCATGCCATCCACGAGCACAAGCCGCATTGGGCCAAGGTACAAAATTCAGCTTGCCTGTGAGGCAGCTTGGACTGGGGCGCTAGTTGGATAGGCCCATTAGTCTCAGCACAATTTGCGCTACAAGTGTCAGAAAGATTGCAATCAGTCCCCCACCGACGTACCATTGCAAAAAGTCTAAGCGGCGATTGATAGCTTCGAAACGCCTATCCATCTCGCGCTGAGAGGCTTCGAAGCGTTTGTCCATTTCCCGCTGGAGCACTTCGAAGCGCAGACTCATTTCTCGTTGCAGCGCCTCGAAGCGCTTATCTATAGCTTCAAAGCGCCGCTCAAACTGCGATTGTATCGCTTCAAATCGCTTATCTACTGTCTCAAAGCGTTTATCTATGGCCTCGAACTGCTGCTGGATTTGTAGCTGCAGTGCCTCGAAGCGCTTCTGGACCTGCTCAAGGAGCAGGCTGAATTTAGTATCTACGCCCTGGAGTTGGTTCTGAATGAATTTTAGGTCCTTTTGGACTTCCCTGGACTGCTTTAGCTCATAGGCGCGCAGGAAGCGCCGCACAAGGGCTTTCACGAGAGGGGCTAGCTCCTCTGGCAAAGGCTTTTCGGCCACAAAGTAAAGATAAGAAAAAGCGGCGGAGAGGGGGGGATTCGAACCCCCGATCCCGCTCGCCGCGGAATACCTGATTTCGAGTCAGGCCCGTTCGACCACTCCGGCACCTCTCCGCTGCAAAGGTACAAATCCCTCCGATTGGGTTTGATGATGGGGTGCTATCGTTCGGCTTGGATCACAGGAGTTGGAAAGATTGAACCTAACGCAGTAAATTTGGGTCATGTGGGTTGTTATATATGTAATAATTTGGTTCAGCTTATTGGGTTTTAGTTTTCTCCTGGCACAAGAGGAGGCACGCACAAGCGTGAAACGGGAGGGTAACCCACGTCAGGTCGTCTCCCTTGTGCGGGGGCGGGTGATTGATGCTGTGAGTGGAGTACCCTTGCCAGGGGTGCGCCTCACCTTAGGGGCTAAGGGGGCTTTTACGGACGCCAAGGGAGAGTTCAGTTTGCCCTTTACCCAGTCGGGTGACACCCTCTGGGTGCAACTCTCTGGCTATCGGACAAAGGGCGTTCGATTAGCCGGGCTAGCCGAACTGACTATTGCGCTGGAAGAGTTTTCGTCTGAGGTGGAAGCGGTGGAGATTGTAGCGGAAGCCGGTCGAGAAACGGAGGCCAGCGTAGTCGTAGAGCGGCTTCGATCCTTAGAGCTAGGCGAGGTGTATACGGCTCAGCGGATTATGCGCATGACAACGGACTTTTACGGACCGATGACACTGCGGCGGATTCCGGGTGTATCCCTGCTCAGTGGGCGTTTCATTACGCTGCGCGGGCTAGGGGAACGCTACAATGCCATAGCTTTTTATGGGGCATATCCGCTCTGGCTGCGGTATGATGGTAAAATGCCGGTGGTGGATCAGCTTATTACTACGCTCCTAGGACGCATTGAGATTCGGAAGTTTTGGACCCCAGAGCTGATAGGACATTTTGGGGGAGGGGTGATTGATCTTCAACTGCCCGAGGGGACGGGAGAAGAGGGCCTTTTTGTCTCCTACACAGCGGAAGCGGCGCTTTGGAGCGTCGGTCGGCCAAGTGCTTACGTGAAGAGCCCCTGGCGTTATCCTGTGAGTAAAGATTTTCCTCCATCTGAAGCGGTCATTTCTAGCTATAATCAAGGTCAGCTGCTACCCCAGAATTTTACCTATGCCCAGCAATACCAACCTTTGATTTTGCCAGATACCCTGCGTTTTACACCGCTAGGGGGACTTTTGACCCTTGGTTGGCAAAAGCAGGTGGGAAACTGGCGATTTTATTGGCGCGGCGCAGCTACGCAGCGCTTTCTCGTGTCCAAGTATGACTACGTGGATGGTGAATTCGTTTATGACACGATTGAAAATCAACCTTATTTTGAAAGGTACCTGTGGCTTCTTGCTCCAAACCTAGTGGAGGAGCGCAGCAACTCCCTATCTTTTGTGGGAGGTGTAAGTTGGAATCCTCGAGCCGGCGAGGAGTTCCAGCTCGTTACCTTCGGACTTAGCTCTAATTACCAGCGCTTTAGCTTGGAAAGAAGTTATTATTTCAACGTATACATATCTCCCACTGACCCATTGGGGGTTTGGTACCCGACCTATTACTTAGAGCAGGACCAGTTAGGCTTAGTACGATTGCGGTGGTGCCGGCGCTTAGCAGAAAACCTTCAAGTGGGCTGGGAGAGTGGCCTGGTCTGGCAGCAGCTTAGGCTACCTTTCAGCGGCGCTATGAATTATGTAAAATACCCTGCCGATAATCACTTCTCCTACGAGCTAGAATTGTGGGAAGAGTATGCCGCTTATGCTCATAGCTATCACGGAGCGAGTCAAGGTTGGCAGGTCTATGCTCACCCTTATGTGGAGAAGCGATGGGGCTCTTCTATGCGCTGGCTTTCAGTAAGGATAGGCGGTTGGCTGCTACAAGAGCGTCAGGGTAGTCAGGCACGCATTATAGGATTTTTGCCAGATACCAGTCGGCCTTGGGTCTTGGACAGCACAATACTCTGGTTAGAAAATATTCGACAGGTTTACCAGTCTGACCACCTTCAACCCGGGGGGTTTGGACTCTCTGAGCTTACTACCGATTACCACACTTGGAGGTCGAATACTCAGATGGCAGCCGGCTATCTAACCATGCGCTTTGGGTTAGGACAGCGCTGGGAAGGCTTAGCAGGATTTCGCTACGAGTACTGGGTTCGCCGCATTAGAAATCGTCCTCTCAGCGCAACGGATTATCAGTCTCTGTTTACAGAGTCCACCACAGATATCTTGCCTGCGCTGCTTTTGAAGTATCAAACCGGGGAAAGGAGTCAAGTGCGGCTAGGCGTTACGCAAACCCTTTTGCGTCCTTTGGCCCCGGCCCAAGTGCCTGCTCCATATTTTGACCACCTCTATGCTTACTTCTGGATGGGGGATACCACTTACCGGACTGGACACGGTTGGAATTTAGACATACGCTATGACTGGTTAGGTTCGGCTTGGCGCTCCTGGGCTATTGGTGTATTTTACAAAGCGCTTCAAAATCTACCGGAGATGTACCTTATTCCAGAGAGTTACTCGGTGGTCTTTTCTTACGCCATGCGAAATCGATCTCGCGGAGAGATACTCGGGCTTGAATTGGAAGGGAGAGAGCTTTTGTGGGGGGCAGAAGATCAACCTAAACTGTCAATGGGATTATCTCCCTTAGCGGGACGCGGATTCGTTTAGACTGGTTAGATTATGAGGACCGCCTGCAAGCACACGCGCCCTACGTAGTGAATGCTGGGCTGATCGGAGAGCCGGGGCGGGGCTGGAATGTGAGTACATTCTTCAACTACACGGGGCCCCAGATCTGGGCGTTGGGATTTGATAAGCTGGTATTTCCTCATCAGATTGAGCGGGGACGGGCCTCTTGGGAGTGGCAAGTAAGTAAAAGGCTGGGACTTTGGGAGCTACGTCTCGCTATCTGGGATGTGATCAACACCCCCTACCGGCGGGTCCAGGTAGTTCAAAATCGCTTTCCCTATGAGCCGGATAGGGATGCCCTTGCATGGTGGGTCCAAGAAAGCTGGCGGGTTTATTTTACGATTCGTTACCATTTGCCAAGTGGGGGCTAAACTTCCCGCTATAGGTGTAGATCGGATGTTCTGAGGTTTGATTCGCCCGAGCAGAGCTTCGTAGGGTAGGAGGCTACTTTGCCTTAGCCTTCAAGGGTTTTAGATGTTTTTTCATTATTATCTTTGCGGCATGAGCTATTCTAAATATCGCTTTGGACTTTTATGCGTGCTTTTGGGCCTGGCCTTCTCGCAGGAGGAGACGCTGATTCTTCGTCGGACGGCTAAGAGTCCTAAGAAGGCAAGCGAACTTACGCCTCAGGAAGCAGCCAGCCGCTTTTATCTAAAAGGACGAGTCGTGGATCAAGCCACGAAAGAGCCTTTGGCAGGGGCTTATGTGCGGGTCCCAGGCAGTGTGTTGGGAGCTGTCACTGATGCCGAGGGAAGCTTTATTATCGCCACGACCCTCACCGAGCCCGTCCAGGTAGAGGTAAGCTATATCGGCTACCAGACCATGCAGATGTTAGTGCAGCCCTCTACGGCCGAGGAACAAGGGCTATTGATTGCTCTGAAGGCGGAGGACATTGTCGGTGAAGAGGTGGTTATCTCCGCTTCCCGGGTGGAGGAGGCCTTTATGCGCTCACCGGTTCAGATAGCCCAGTTGCCGGCGCGGCTTATCCAGCAGAGTCCAACGCCCTTTTTAGCGCAAACGCTGTCCTTTTTGCCGGGTGTGCAGGTGTTTCATACGAGCTTTACGTTTCCAGTGATCAATACGAGGGGGTTTTCTAATACGCAAAATGTACGCTTTATCAACCGGGTACAGGGCGTCGAAATGCAATCTACCGCCTTGAATATTCCCGTGGTGACTTTTACGAGCCCTTCCGAGATCGATGTCGCCCAAGTTGAGGTTGTGTCTGGCCCTTCATCGGCGTTGTATGGGCCGAATGCCTTCAATGGGGCTATGCTCACCACGCTAAAGGATCCTTTCCAGTATCGGGGGCTTTCTGTGTGGCTACAGGGCGGTGTCAATCACCTTGCTAGTCCAAACCGATCGCCCGCAGCATTCTATAACCTGCAACTTCGGTATGCCCATGTATGGCGGGAGCGTCTGGCTATCAAGTTTACCTTACAGCGCTTGGAGGGGGCTGACTGGTTTGCCAGTAGTACCCAAGATGTGGGCTTATATGGGGGCGCAACGCCCCCCTATGATCTGCCAGGCCCCCAAAATCCCGGCTACAAGCCAGAAAATGGGTATGGCTATGATGCACGCGTGTTTATCCCGACAGGCTCTCTGCCCATGGTAAACTCGCAACCCTTCCCGGGTATGTACGTGGCTCGTACGGGGTATCTAGAGCCAGACCTGGTTTCGCCCCAGGCCCAAATCTTCAAGGGCTCTCTCTCAGCAATCTATCGGCTTTCCGACCAGCTTGCTCTAGAACTATTTAGTCATGCTGCCACGGGTAATACCTTTTATCAGGCGAATACCCGCTATGCTTTGTATGGTTTTGTATATCATGCCCATAAATTAGAACTAAAGCATAGTCGAGGTTTTTTCCGTGTTTATGGTATTAAAGAGGACGGCGGCCGGGCGGCTCCCCTAGCCGTGCTCGGGGCCAATCTACTCAATGTGGTAAAGCCACATGCGGACTGGTTTAAGCAGTTTATCTTGACGTATAGCGGTTATCTCGAGGCCTCGATGACACCAGCGGAGAAGGCCGCTTTTGAGGCGCATTATGGGTTTCCCGTTCCGGCGCTGGGGGATGCTACGGGAGCCCGCCGGCTGATAGACTCGGACACGCGCTTTGTTATGACTTTGCCCAATGCGGCTATCGTGGCACCAGCGCTCGGTACCAGCTGGGCCATAGGCGAGGCCCGTCCTCTGCCGGGTTCTCCTCGCTTTTATCAACTGCGTGACTCACTGTTGCAAATACCCGTTACCCAAGGCGGGGGGCGATTGGTGGACCTATGTGGTATCTATCACGCGGAGGGCCAGTATGAGCTACCAGCCTGGCTGGGTATTCAAACCCTCATCGGTGGCAATTTTCGCCTTTTTGAGATCAACTCGCGCGGTACTATTTTTATAGACACCTTAGGTAAGCCTTTTTGGAACTACGAGTTTGGGGGCTTTGTGCAGCTACGGCGCTTTTTCCTAAGCGATAGGTTGCAGCTCACGGGGGCGCTGCGTTATGACCAGCGGCAGTATGTTTTACAAGGGCGCTTGACTCCTCGCTTCTCTGCTACATTCGGGCTAGACAAAAAAGGGAATCACGTCTTACGAGTAGGTTATCAGACGGGCTTTCGGAATCCGATTTCGGAGGCGCTCTTTATACGCTTGCAAACGGAGGCACTCTTGATCGGCACCCTGCCGCAGACGGATAGAGCACTTGGCATCGCTGGCCAAAATAACTACACGTTAGCTTCGGTACAGGCCTACCGCGCTGCGCGTGCCCAGGGACTCTCCCCGCAAGATGCCGCCCAGCTTTTGCGTAGCCTCCCCATCGACGGCCTACGGCCCGAAAAGGTTTACACTTGGGAGGTGGGCCTGAGGCATCGTCTCTTAGCTCAGCGCTTGCTAATCGACCTTTCTTACGCCTATAACCGCTACCGGGATATGCACGGAAATGTTCGTGTCTATGGTCCCAAAGATCCCGAAGCCATCCTAACGCCTAATGACGTAGAGATTAATAACCTCTCACCCCTCTATGGCCGGTACTATAATATCCCAGGCGAGCCTAAGGCGCAGTTTCTAACCTGTGGCTTGCAGTATCGCCTCTCACGTCATCTCATCGCTATGGCTAATTATGTCTATTCGCAGGCCTGGGGTTTAGAAGAAGGTAAAACCTTAGATGAAGGCTTAGTGGTAGGGTTCAATACCCCGCCGCATCAGACCAATCTTGGTCTTATTGGTGAAAATATTAGGGATCGCTGGGGCTTTTTCATTCAGCATCAGTGGGTCCATGCTTACTTGTTTGAGACGACCTCTATCCAGCGCGTAGTACCTACTTATAATGTCTTTCATGCTCAAGTCAGCTATCGTTTGCCCAAATGGCATACACAGATACGCTTAGGTGCTCAAAACCTGCTTAACTTCTACCACATTGAGGCGCGAGGCGGCCCCTCTGTAGGTGGGCTCTACTATCTCCAACTCTCTTATGATGCGCTGAGCTTCTAATCTTTACTCCCCAATCTCTATCAGACGAAAGCCGGCTTAGGCGCTTGGCTTAGTGGTATTTTTGCGGCATGGGCTTAGCGGCAGGTATTGTCGGCCTTCCAAATGTCGGGAAGTCGACTCTCTTCAATGCACTCAGTGGGGCGGCGTTAGCGGCTGCAGAGAACTACCCTTTTTGTACGATTGAACCCAATCGGGCGATTGTACCTGTTCCGGATCCTCGCTTAGCTGAGCTGGCCCGTTTGGTACCTACTCAGAAAGTTACGCCCACCGCTCTGACGCTTGTAGACATTGCGGGGCTTGTGCGGGGGGCTCACGCTGGGCAAGGGCTGGGCAATCAGTTTCTTTCTCACATCCGAGAAGTCGAGGCGATCATTCATGTGCTACGCTGTTTCGAAGCGCCAGACGTGGTTCACGTCGAGGGTAGAGTTGATCCCTGGGGTGATCGCGACATTGTCGAATTAGAGTTGCAGCTCAAAGACTTAGAGACCCTGGAGCGGGCTTTACCCCGGATCGAGCGAGAAGCCAAGCTAGCGGCTAACCCTGAAGCTAAGGACCAGCTAGCTTTGCTTTTGCGAGCGAAAGCCCATCTAAACGCCGGTCAAAGCCTCCGGACCCTAGATTTGTCTGAGGAAGAAGAAGCCCTCCTTCGGCCTTATAATTTCCTCACGCGAAAGCCTATCTTGTACGTGGCTAACGTCGACGAAGGCAGTCTGCCCTATGGCAATGCCTATAGCGAATTAGTTGCTAAGCGGGCAGCAGCCGAAGGCGCTGAGGCAGTCGTTTTATGTGCAGCTTTAGAAGTGCAGATTGCTCGCCTTAGCACCGAGGAGCAGCGCGAATTCCTTGGGTTATATGGCCTTGAAGAGCCGGCCTTGCCGGTACTAATTCGAAAGGCTTATAAACTTCTCCGACTCATTACGTTCTTTACGGTGGGACCTAAAGAAATTCGGGCCTGGACTATTCGCGCCGGTACGTTAGCGCCGCAAGCGGCCGGTAAAATTCATTCCGATATAGAACGGGGCTTTATTCGCGCAGAAGTGATCAGTTATGAAGACTTTCTACGGTATGGCGGCGAGGAAGCAGCCCGGGCCGCAGGGCGTTTATTCTTACAAGGTAAAGACTACGTCGTCCAAGAAGGCGATATCATCCATTTCCGGTTTGCCGTGTAGAGGACTATCTGGTTCCGGGATAAACTGGTATTTACAGAGGCACTCGTAACTTTGCGTAATGGCTAAAACGGTAACCCTCAAAGGTACGCCTCTGGCATTGGCGGGTGAGCCGCTCAAAGTCGGCGATCATGCGCCCGAAGCGCTCGTCGTCACTAGTAAAAATCAAGAGCTTCGCGTGGGCGGGGCACAGGGACGGCCCCAAATCTTGATTGTTGTGCCCTCTCTCGATACGCCTGTATGTGCTGCCGAGGCTCAGAAGTTTAATGAGCAGCTAGGTCAGCTCGGGGATAAGGTACTCGCCGTGGTTGTCTCCATGGATCTACCCTTTGCGCAAGGGCGCTATTGCCAAAGTTATGGTGTCAATGGGCTCATCGTCGCTTCGGATTATCGCTATCGTGACTTTGAGCGGTATGGCTTGGTGATAGCAGAGGGGCCGCTCAAGGGTATCTTGGCGCGGGCGGTGTTTGTCGTGGGCCTGGATGGCAAGGTTACGTATGCGGAGTTGGTGCCTGAAATTGGACAAGAGCCCAACTACCAAGCTGCCCTGACGGCGCTTCAAGCGCTACTCGCTTGAGAAAAGTCCCGGTGACCGTGCTTGAGCGAGCTACTTTTGCCGTAGGGCTTTTGTGGGCGCTGCCGCTCCTAGGCCAGGCCCCTGCCAAAGCTTCCCCTCTTCAGGCTGGCCCCATGCTTGGGTACGTTCAGCTCCGGGAGGCTGCTATCTGGCTTCAGACGCGAGGCCCCGCCGAGGTGTACCTAACGTACTATGACTCGGCCGCGCCTAAGACCCTCCTTCAAACGCCTGTCGTCCGTACCACTGCAGCGCAAGCCCACACAGCCAAATTTATTTTAGGTCCGCTCGAGCCCGGTCGACTTTACTTTTATACGGTTTATGTCAACAAAAAGCCAGTAGTTCTCCCGTATCCTACGCGGTTTCGTACGCTTCCTTTGTGGAAGTGGCGCGCAAGCCCCCCAGACTTTCAATTTGTCATAGGCAGCTGTGCCTACATCAATGACCCGCCTTATGACAGGCCTGGGCAGCCCTACGGGGGTGAATATGAGATCTTCAAGCGCATAATGGAGGTGAAGCCCGACTTTATGCTGTGGCTCGGTGATAACGTGTATCTCCGTGAAGCCGATTGGAATAGTCGTACGGGTATCCTGTACCGCTATACCCACACTCGTAGTTTATCAGAGCTCCAGCCGCTTTTAGCCTACTGCCCGCATTATGCCACCTGGGATGATCATGACTTTGGGCCCAATGATGCCGATCGGGGCTTCTGGTATCGAAACGCCTCTCGAGAGGCTTTCACGCTATTTTGGGCTAATCCCTCCTTTGGGGTGCCTGCTGTGCCAGACGGCATTACCACCTTCTTTGAATGGGGCGATGCTGAGTTTTTTCTTCTAGATAATCGCACCTTTCGAGCACCTAATAAGCGAACTACTGGCGACCGCTCTTACTTTGGCCAAGCGCAGCTGGAATGGCTCATCGATGCCCTTAGGTCTAGCCGTGCAACCTTTAAATTCGTCGTTTGTGGAGGGCAGGTCCTTAATCCTACGGAGGGTTTTGAAAATATGATTGGCTATCGGGCCGAGCGGGAAACCCTCCTCAAGCGCTTGACGGAAGAGCGCATTTCGGGTGTCGTGTTTCTCAACGGGGATCGCCATTTCTCCGAGATGAGCCGCTACCAGCTTTCGAATGGCCAATGGCTTTATGAGATCACCAGCTCGCCTTTGACGGCTTCACCGTTTGCGGAAGCCGAAAAGCGGGAGAAAAACCCCTATCGCCTCGAAGGCACCCTCACCCCCAAGCGTAACTTCATCCTTATTCGGGTAGAAGGGCCGGAGCGGGAGCGCACCTTGCGCTTTGCCTGCTATGACTCACAGGGTAGCCTGCAGTGGGAGCGAACAGTGGCTGCTAAAGAATTGCGTCCTGGGCGCGACTAAAGTTTTCCACAATGCCTTCGCATGCTTCCCCTGTTTAGCCCTACTTGTGCAACTTCTTTTATCGACATGACGTATACTTGCCATGCCAAGGGGCCTTGACTTTTTTATCGAAAATCTGTTTCATAGTCATATGAGGCCGGCCATTTTTGCCTTTCTCTCTCTGCTGGGCCTCATCCGAGCTGAAGGGACTCGGGAGCTTCGGGCGGGCAATTGTGCCAACTTTGGCGCTATCCAGATCTGGGACAATAACGACCCTCAACGGAATTTTGCCACGTACAACTGTCCTACTTATGCTCGGCTCAATATACGCTTAGCTGCGGGTGAGCGTGTTTATATGGGTTTCAATGTGGTAGCTAATGTGAGTGATGAGCGGGGAGATGTATGGTTTCGCCTGCGGGATCCCAACGGTACGGTCGTTTTAGGACCTATCCGCCTCCATAATGGCATGGGACCGGGGTGGATCACCGCTTGCAATCAAGCCGTGGCTGGTCCCCAGCCGCTTGCCGGCGCTGCCGGCTACAATCCCCTCATTTACACAGTGCCTGGCACAGGGCCAGCGGGAAACTATTACATTGAATTTGCAGTCAATAATGACCCTACTCGGCGGATTAAGCGCGTATTTCGCTGGTTTGATATTACTGTAGCCCGCTGGAATGGCACTGCTTGGGTGGAAAAGCGGGGACGGCTTTGGAGCCAAAAGTGGGATTTTCAAATGCAGGGGGATATCAATGCCTTTGTGGGAACCCTGTTTACCTATTCGTCGGATTCGATCGTGACTAGCTTTAACTTCAACGGGATGCAGCCCTACGGCTTTGAGGTCTCTTGCAATTCCTACGGAGCGTCTAATGTGGGTACGCCTCAGCAGCGGCGCCGCTCTGACTATCGCCAAAACATCATCAATCAAGGTGGGAACCTGCTGCCCCAGAATACCCCATCTTCCTCAATGACCCGGATATTGAGTACTACCCCACAGGCATTGTAGGTAGTGTAGATTCCTTTGCGGTGATCCCGTGCACCGAGATGAGTTATTGTATTTACGTCTCGCTTTCTAAGCCAGGACAGGTCCAGGTGACCCTCAATTTTCCGCCGCCTTATGTACCCTGGACATTTATTGGACAACTGGGCGCCGGTCCTAACTGCATTCCTTGGGACGGGACCGACGGAAACGGTACGCCTATCCCAAACGGTTCCATGGTTACTGCTCAGCTAAATTTCTTTACGGGGCTGACGCATCTGCCTCTTATTGATGTGGAGCACCATAATAACGGCTTCCATGTCTATCTCGTGCGGCCGACTACAAAGCCCAATGGCCAACCTATTCCAGACCCAAAAATTTATTGGGATGACGTGTTGCTGACCGATCCATGGAATTCTATAGATGGTGTTCAAAATCTAACTGGTTGTCAGCCTACCCTGGTCCTAGGTTGCCACCGCTGGCAAAATCGCGGCACCAACAACGCCAATCCGGAAGTCATTAACACGTGGTGGTATACAAATACTGAGGAGCATACATTCGTGTTGGAGATTGATCCTACGCGCTGGAAGGTCTTTTCAGAAATCCAGCCTGGTAGCTGTAATGCGACGGAGGGCGTCACGATACACCTGTGGTTTTCTTCAGAGATTCCCCTCTCGAGCGTCTTAGGTAACATTGCGACGACGCCAGCTGGGCTTTTAGGGTCGCCGCCCGATACTTTGCTCGATGGTACCTCTCAACCCGGTTGGATCCATATGTATTTGACTTATCCGGTCATTGGCAGTGGAAACGGGGTCGTTATCACTTATAATGTTGTTTCTAATTCTAGCAAGTACCCCTACTGTCGAGATACTGCTGCGCTGTCGTGTGTCATACTGGCTGTGACCTGGGGGCGCGAGCTGGTAGGGGAAGTTCTATCAGAATACAATCGTCTCTCTTGGGAAACCGCTCAAGAAGGGGTTGGTACCTACTTCGTCGTAGAACGTAGCATCGATGCGAGACAATTTGTACCGATTGGTACTGTCATGGGGCGAGGAGCTGGCAGCACGTATCGTTATGAGGATCGGGAGCGGCCCCCGGCTGAGCGCTGGTTTTATCGCTTGCAAGCTCGCTCGCCCGGCAATAGCGTTACCTATTCGCGGACTGTCGAGCTTGTGGCGCAGCCTGCGCTTGAGATTAGCGTGGATGGCGAGGGTTACTTGCACCTGTCAGGTCCGGATAAGCTTTACACCGTGGAAGTGTATAATCCGCTTGGGCGCTTGGTATGGATGGCGACCTTGTTGCCGGGCCGTCATTTCCTACCGGTGGACCGAGGAGTTTATGTCGTAAGGGTCGCTGACCGAGTGATTCGCTTTTTCCGCTAAATAAGACGTAAAGGAGTAGGCCCCAGAATGCACATACCCCTCTTGTGGTAGGGTCCAGTTTGCGCCTCAGGCATGGAAAAGCATAGCGGGTTAAGAAAGTTACGGGGGCATTCTGGTAAATGCCCCCGTAGTCAAATTTTGTGCGGCTAGCGTAGGATCGTCACAGTACCCGAGCGCTGGACTTTGACTCCTTCGACCGTCTCGCCCTCAAATAAAAACGTATAAGCGCCCTCTGTGACCAGCTGCCCCGCCTTGGTGCCATCCCAGTGTTTAGACAGGTCTCCGCCATTATTGAAAAGCTCTTGACCCCAGCGGTCAAAGACTACAATCGTATACCGCCGAAAGCCTAAGGCCTGTATAGTCCAGACATCATTAATGCCATCGCCATTGGGCGTAAAGACAGTGGGTATATTTAGGCCGAGGCAGGGGTCTGCTTGAATGGTGAAGCTGGTATCGGCATAGCAGCCAGCCATACCTTCGACTCGTAGACCTATCTGCAGGCGCCCTGCAGTCTGAGGTGGGTAACGCCTGATAGTGGTAGCGCCGGCGACTTCAGTGGAGCCATCTTCCCATTGCCATTGATAGCTGAATGGTCCATCGCCAGAAACGGATACACCAAACGTATACGCTTTTTCCGGGCAGTCAGCCGTGAGGCTTGCCGATACGCTATCTATCTGTACGTAGTGCGCAAACGTAAGGGTATAAGAGCGAGGGGGTAGTGTACAGCCATTAGCATCGCTAATAAAAGCCGTGTAGGTGCCTTCGGTCAAGTCGCTGATAGTTGGGGTGGTGCTAGGCAGGGTCTGGCCGTTAGCATCTTGCCAGGTGACGGTGTAGGGGAGCGTGCCGCCTGTCAGAATAAGGCTAATCTGCCCATCGCTTCCACCTCGGCAGGTGATGGGCAATAGCGTGCTGTCACTGAGCGCAAGGGGTGCTGGTTCGGTTAGCGTTACGTCGATGAGGCCACAGCTAGCCCCGTCTTGTACAAAGACGGTATAGTTTCCGGCTGCCAAGCTGCTAAAGATACCTGTTGTATTTTGGATGCCCGCTCCCTGAAGGGTGAAAGTATAGTTACCACTAGGGCCACCACTAGCTTGAATCATAAAGCTTCCCGTGCCTCCGTGGCAGCGGATGGAGTCGGTAATATTCACGCTGAGGGTTAGCGCGGGAGCGTTCTGGATGGTGAAGCTTCGAGTTGCAACGCAACCGTTCGCATCCCGCACGCGCAGGGTATAGTTGCCAGGCGCTAAGCCGCTGTAGGTATTACTGCTTTGCCAGGCTGGTGCGGTGGGTAGTATACTATACTCGTAAGGTGAGGTACCACCGATGCCTTCAAAGGTTACCCTGCCAGTAGGGGCTCCGCAAGCGACACCGATCGAGTCTACGACGCCAACCGAGAGCGCTGGCGGGTCATTGAGAAAGACCACACGACGAATAATGCAACCGGCTGCGTCTCGAATCCAAACGGTATAAGTCCCTGCTGCTAGGTTGGACCAAGAGCCATTGGGAAGCCACCCAGTGGCGGGCGGGGTAGCCGCTGAGCCTGTGTTTAGTGCATAAGCGTGGGGTGCTAGTCCCCCACTAGCGCTAGCCGTGATTTGGCCTGTATTAGACCCGACGCAGCGGGGAGAAGTGATCGCGATGGTAGGCGTAATCGTATCGCGTGCAACGAGATCGATCGAATCAGACGAGGCGCCTTGGGGAATGTTGGAGGTGGGTAAAAATATGCCGCATTGGTCACTAATCGTATTGCCGTCTGAACCGGGTTGCCCATTATTGGAGCCAGATCCGATTGGATTATAACCAATTCGGATACGATAGGTCTGGCCGGGCGTTAGAGGCGCTCCCAAGGTAAGCTGGATAAGATCGGTTTGGGGAGGATTGATAGGCGAGGCACTCATGACAGGAATGAGGGCATTTGTAGTCAGGTCTTGGACGGTAAAATCGGACCCATTGGGCTCCACCGTTGCCGGATCGATGAGCTCGTTGAAGCGAATAATAAGCCTGCGTAGGTTGTCTGCTTGAGAAAAGTAATTACTGGCGCAGGCTTGGCTGATAGAGTCCATATGAGGCGGAGTGTTATCGAAATACTGGGCTGTTCCGGTGAATGTGATGGTATAGCCTTGGTTGTTGTTATTGAAATTATCCACGATCAGGAGGAAAGTTTGGCCGGCGTTGACGGTCAGTCCTGGCATCACGGGCGGATCTGCGGCACTATAACTGAGATTACCGGGTTGCGGGTTAGTATGATCTATACCTGTAATACCAGGACCACCCCCATAGCTGCCACAGCAGCTATTTTGGGAGGTGCTAGCTGAGTAGTTACAGCGAATGGGAGGCGTGCCTATGGCCTGACAGGGATTGGAGAGGCCTGTCACGTCCCACAGCGCAAAGTCATAGTCGGTGGAGCTGCCTGGATCAATGATAAACCCCAAGGTTCCGCCTTGCTGAATTGTAAAAATGAACCAGACCGAACGGTGCTCGCCATTCCGCAGGCAGGTGTTATTGCCTCCGAGGAGCTCTTGGGTATTTCCAAAGTCAGGGACTGCAGCGGCGAAATTATATACAGGCTGACAGATACGAATAGCACCCGGGCAGTCGGAAGCGGGGTTAGAGAGTGGGAGCGGCGTGCCAGGCGGAGGCGGTGGCGGTGCATAAGGGTTGAGACCGCGCATCTTCATTCGGATGTAAAAGCTATCCACCTGAGCCACGCACAGGCTTCCTAACATGCTCAGAAGGATTACCATTCTCAAGCCCATGCAGCAAATTTACATAGCGATGCCCTTAGCTTATCATTGAATCAATCTAAGAAGGCATGAAGGGCTGCTAAGCCGTAGATTTGAGTTGGTGAACTGTACTTTTGTGACATGCGTTATGTATGGGGGGCACTGAGCCTGATTTGGGCACAAGATACTTTGGCCCTCAAGGACATTTGGCTGCGTTATCGGTATATGCCTCAAAATTATGACTTAGTGGGGGGTGCTCATTTGTGGGGCTGGGAAGAGGAGCGAGGAGCTCTTTATCGCTTCAATAGTGCAGCACCGGCGGAGACGCTCTGGAAGGGCGATATAGAGCCCTCAGAGCTCGTAGTATCGTCGGATGAAGCGGCCGTTTTGTTATTGGAGCCGCAGCGCGCCCGATTTCGGCGGTCAGCTTGGTATGCCGTACATTATTGGCGTGACGGGCAGCTCTCTACGGTGCCTGGGTTGTATCGGGCGGCAGCCCTCGGGCCAGAAGGGGCCTTTGTGATCGTCTCCGATGGCCGCAGTCTCTATCAATGGCGCCCTCAAGCTGCCAAGCCTGAGCTCCTGACAACCCTCGATACCCTAGAAGGCGAGGTGGGCGTGACAGACTGGTTGTACGAGGAGGAGTTTGGCTTTACCCGGGCGTTTGAGCTGGCACCTTCCGGGCGCTATGTGGCCTATCTCGTTTTTGATCATCAGAAGGTGCCGCGTTGGCCCTGGCTACCCAGTCAGCGCCAGCTTTATCCCGAAGTGGAGTCTATCCCGTATCCCAAAGCGGGCCAGCCGAATCCAGCGATTTCGTTGTGGGTCCTAGACCTAACGAGTCGGGCCGAGAAAAAAATATTTGAAGATACCAGCGGAAACTATATTCCACTTTTTTTCTGGAGTGAGATGGGGGATGAGCTCTTTTTTGTCCATTTAGATAGGTTACAAAATCGCCTTGTACTATATCACTGGAAGCCCGAATCTAAAAGCTCAACGATTTTTCTGCGGGATTCTACGCCTTACTGGTTTAGCCTAGATAATCGGCATCTTTTTGTGCAGCGTAGCGATCAGCCGGAATTTTTCTACAAGGCTGAGCGCGGCGGGGAGCCGCTGATCGAGCGCTATGACTACAAGGGGCGTAAGCTAGCCACCTATCGGGTGAATGGCCTCAAAGACATGGTGGGCTATGCGCAGGGGCGGCTTTATTTTTCAGCGTGGGGCTCTTCTCCCACAAGCCAGCGTATCGGCTACATAGACGTGCGTAAAGGGGCTAGCAGGCCAGAATGGCTTTCGCCGGCGGAAGGCTGGGCCGAGGCCACGGTCAGCGCTCATGTTGTTATGATTAGCCACAGCCGTTATTTGGAGCCGGCTCGGGCCTATCTCGTTTCTACCAAAGACTCTAAAAAGCGTTATGAACTGCCTGACAAAAATGCCACTTTGCGGGCGGTGATTCCCCAAGTGTCAGTTCGGTTCTTTCGGTTTGCCAATCGAACGGGGGATAGTCTGTGGGCTTATATGCTGGTGCCTCCTGATTTTGATCCGCAAAAGCGTTATCCACTCCTTCTCCACTTTTATGGAGGGCCGGGGTCGCAGGAAGTGGTAGATAGGTTTGAGGGGATCTGGCTTTTTTGGTATGCGCGTTTAGTGCAGAAAGGCTATTTGGTGGTACAGGTGGATGGGCGTGGGACGGCGCCGTATCCTGCTAAGCAGCGTTATGCGGTTTATAAACGGTTAGGCACGTTGGAAACTCAAGATCTCATCGATGCTATTCAATATCTAAAGCAGCTGCCTTATGTAAGCGAGGTAGCGGCGATGGGGTGGAGCTTTGGGGGCTATTTGGCAGCCCGGCTGGCCCTAGAGGCTGACAGCGGTGCATTGGCGGCAGCTGTGGCTATTGCTGCGGTCACTGACTGGCGACTTTACGATTCGGCTTATACGGAGCGTTTTATGCAGACACCCAAGGAAAACTCTCCTGGTTATGAGGAAACCAGTCTAGTCCGTAAAGCCGGTAAACTCGATGTACCGCTTCTGCTTGTGCATGGTGATGCAGACGACAACGTTCACCCACAGCATGCGATCCACCTTTTGGAAGCTCTCTGGGTGAAAGATCCGGATGCGCCCGTGACGTGGCTCTATTATCCGGGTCAGAATCACGGTATTGGGCGCTATCGGTATCAGCTCTTTCGGCAGGTGGAAGCCTTTCTGGATCAGCACCTGATGGCAAGGTAATCCCGTGCTATCTTTGCGCGGTGTCTCTTGAAAAGGAGCAGAAGCGCCGAGGCAAGTGGCGTGAAGTCGTGTTGATTTTAGGGGTTATCTTGTTTCTAAGAACCTTCATCATCGAAGCGTTTTTGATTCCTACGAGCTCGATGGAGCGCACACTCATGGCCTGGGACCTCGTCGTGGTGAGTAAGCTTCATTATGGCCCGAGACTCCCTATGGTGCCTCTCGTCATTCCTTTCATTCACAATAAAATCCCCTTTACCAGCATTCCGTCGTATTTAGACTGGATAGTCTTTCCATATAAGCGGTTACCAGGTTTCAAGCCGGTGCAGCGCGGGGACATATTAGTCTTCAACTACCCAGCGGATGATGTAATGCCTAATGATCCACTTCTCGGGCCGGTCTCTATCCCGAGTCTCAAGGAAAATTATGTCAAGCGCTGTGTCGCCGTAGCCGGCGATACCATTCAGGTCCGTGCCGGTGAAGTGTACATCAATGGCAGGCCCGGCTTTCGGCCGCGCTACCAGCAGGACCGTTACATGCTGGTTACCCGGAGCGGCCCCATTACCTATCGTATGCTTGAAGGCTTTGGCTTTCGCCCTTCCAAAAGCAGCAATGTCAATTGGTATCCGCATACCGAGCGGTCTGCGATCTTATTTATGCCAGCTTTGACGGCTCAGGAGTTTCGTGCACGCTATGCCAGCGACATCGATACCCTCTACCGCATCCTAGAGCCTGATAGCCAGCGTCATCCCCAGGTTTACCCCCAAATGCCAGAGGTATTTCCGTGGAATCTTGACTATTGGGGCCCTTTTTATTTACCTCGACGTGGAGATAGCATAGAGCTCTCGCCCCAAAACTTGATTCTTTATAAGCGGCTAATCGAGGGCTACGAGTACCACAAGGTAGAAGTCGTGGGCGAAAAGGTCTACATTGATGGTCAGCCGAAGCAGTACTACACCTTCGAGCAAAATTATTACTTTGTCATGGGCGATAACCGATACAACTCCTTAGATGGTCGCTTCTGGGGACCTGTGCCCGAGGACCACATCGTAGGGAAGCCCTTGGGGATACTGATTTCCATAGAAAACTTTAGGCCGAGATGGGAGCGGTTTCTACGGGCGATGCAGTAACCCTGCTGACGAAGCTTTTTCCCCAGCAAGAAGTGGATCGGATCCGGTCACTCATGGGCCGGGATCCCACCGTTTGTGAGGTCTGGCTGTTTCATGCGCTGTGGAGTGAGCATTGCAGCTATAAGAGCTCGCTTATTCACTTAAGGCGCCTGCCTCGGAGTGGTGCGCGAACCGTCAAGGCAGCCGGTGAAGAAAATGCCGGCCTTTTGGAGATTGGGGAGGACTGGGTGGTGGCTTTCAAGGTAGAGTCGCACAATCACCCTAGTGCGGTGGAGCCCTATCAAGGAGCGGCGACAGGTGTGGGTGGCATCCATCGTGATATTATGGCGGTGGGCGCTAGGCCGATTGCGGCGCTCAACTCGCTGCGGTTTGGCTGGCCTTTAGATGATCAGGCCCAGCGCCTTTTGGAGGGCGTGGTGCGTGGAATAGGGGATTATGGCAATGCTTTCGGCATTCCTACAGTGGGAGGCGAGGTGTACTTTGCATCGGCTTATGCTGGCAAGCCTCTGGTCAATGCGATGAGCGTCGGCATCGTTCGAAAATCGCAGGTGATCTCGGCGCGGCCGTCTCGGCCCGGTCAGCGGGTCTACTACCTAGGGGCACTGACTGGCCCGGATGGAGTGGGAGGGGCTGCCTTTGCTTCAGAAACGCTGGAAGGCGAAGCTCGCGCCAATCTGCCGGCCATTCAGATCGGCGACCCTTTTCGGCAGAAGCTCCTGCTAGAAGCTCTGCAAGAGATGATAGCGCAAGGGCTGGTTGCGGGCATGCAAGACATGGGCGCGGCGGGGCTCGCTAGCTCGACAGCCGAGATGGCGGCCCGGGGTGGGCTCGGTATGACAATCGCTCTGGATCGGGTGCCCCTCCGGGGTGGTGTCTCTCAGCCCCATGAGGTCCTACTGTCAGAGTCTCAAGAGCGCATGCTGCTGATCCTGGAGCCGGCGCATTCCGCAGCCGTCGAAGCCATCGCTCGGCGCTGGGGCCTGCGCTGTGTCGAAATCGGAGAAGTTGTTCCGGAAAAGCTTGTTACCTACACATGGCAGGGAACTGTAGTGGCTCAGGTGGATCCGGACTGGCTAGCAGCGGGTCAAGGTGCCCCTATTTACGACTGGTCAGCAGCGCCGCCAGCTTACTTTCAGCAGCGGGACGCTTTTGATCCCGATACCATAGCCGATTTGTCTGCATCCGAGATACCGGTCGTAGCCTGGCAGCTCGTAGCGCATCCCAATCTCTGTTCTAAGGCTTGGATTTACACCCAGTATGATCGGATGGTGGGGGCTTCCACGATGGGGAGTGCAGAGGGAACGGTCTTTTCAGCGGCGCTAGTTCGCCTGCCGGGGCAAAATAGGGCCTTAGCCTTGACCTTAGATGGCAATCCCTTCTGGGTAGAGGCGGATCCGTATCAAGGGGCTATGCTGCTTGTTGCCGAAGCCGCCCGAAACGTAGCCTGCACGGGCGCAGTCCCTATTGGCCTCACCAACGGTTTAAACTTTGGCAGTCCCCAGGATCCCGCCGTGTATTACACGTTTTGCGAAGCCGTAGCGGGCTTGGCAGAGGCTTGTCGGGTTCTGGAGCTCCCCGTTACCGGGGGGAACGTGAGCTTTTACAATCAAGATGAACACGGACCTGTCCTGCCCACGCCGATGATCGGCGTCGTAGGGCTTTTGGAGGAGGCTTTGCAGCGCCGAGTCCCGATAGGCTGGCCTACCTCAACGCCTGCTACGCTTCTACTGGTAGGCGCGGAAGCAGCGATCTTTTCGCCGACCTTAGGCGCAAGCCATTACCTGCGTGACTGGAAAGGCGTTCGCTATAGTCCGGCGCCTAGAGTAGACCTATCTGCTGAAAAGGCGCTTATCACGCTCCTGCCTAAATGGGCTCAAGCGGGTTATCTACTAGCGGCGCAGGACGTTTCTGATGGGGGTGTGCTCTTAGCGCTTTTGGAGATGGCCTGGGCCAGTGGCAGCGGCTTTGTGGCGCAAAAGCCGGACGGGGTTCGGCGAGACGCCTTTTGGTTTGGCGAAGACGGGGCCCGGGTCATTATAGCCGTCGATCCTGCGCAGGAGCCGGTATTGACGGAGCAGGCTCAGCATGCCGGGCTAGCCGTATACCCCTTGGGAGCGACGCTGCCGGGCAGAGGCTACGCCCAGGTAGAAGGGCAACCCCTCGACCTCCTTTTCTTGCAGGCCTTGTGGGCTCGAGCTTTGCCGTATTACCTCGCTCGTTGATGAGGGGCCTATGGGGGGCTTGGTGGATCGGGATTGGATGGGGCCAGTCCTGTGGCCAGCCCTATGACCTGACGCATCTCGATAGCCTCTGGCTTGATGGTCTCAGGACGATAACCTGGCTTAGTCGCCACATTCGGCGGTATCGACTCGTGGAAGCCCGCACGGGAGCCCTACTTACAAAGGCCTTTATACGGCGGTGGGAGAGGGCTGCGCTTCTCTCGCTCTGTCAGGAGCGTGGGCGCTGGCAGTGGATATGGGTCAGAGGCCAGGATACCACGGTATGGCTTTCTGATTTCATCCCTCCGTGTGTACTGAGCCGTCACCTCATGCTACTGAGAGGCCCAGCGGCTCAGCCTCTCACCGTGGCGATTGGGGTGCCTCTTCGCTTCCGGAGTGCTGACCTCGAGGCCGAGGAGCGAGCACTGGGATGGGCTCCGCAAGCGGTTGCTCGATGGGAGTCACTCTTAGTCGGATCCCTGGCCCTAAAAGCGGGCTATAGTCCCGCAGGCATTACGGCCCTTGTGCTTATTGGCCAGAAGACTCCTACCGGTTATCGGCTCACGGAGGTTCAACTTTATGGTCGAAGGAGTGCCTTTTTACCTCGAGACGAGGTCTTGGTTTCTTATCCACGGCGGGTATTAGTCCGCGCCTTTCTTCGGCAGCTGCAATCGCTGGCGTATGAGCATCCTCCTTACGGCTATGTGATCCGGCTCAATGACTACCATCCGCAGACCGTGGCCGAGGGAGTGAGTTGGACCCTCTTCCTGAATGAACCGAGCTTGCCAAGGCCGGCGCTTCTTTTGGATACCGATGGCCACGTGAGGTCTGATATCTTACAGCGCCTAGCTAAGCCACCCACCCTTCCCCCTATCCGCTGGGAATAAGTAGACCGGGATTTTTGTTTTACTTTGTCAGTTATGTACCCGGCCTACGTAACGGAACCCATTCGGCAAGAAACCGTAGAAATCGGTTTAGTAGAGCTGCGCACGCCCTCCCAGGTAGAAGAGGCGTTAGCCCAGCTGCGGCAGACAGGTGAATCGGCTTTATTTCTTATCAATTCTGTCTGTGGCTGCTCGGCGGCTAGTGCCCGGCCGGCGGTCGCTCGGGTGCTGGCTCATGCTCTTCGTCCTACTCATGCTTATAGCGTCTTTGCGGGTGTCGATAAGGAAGCCACAGAAACCCTGCGCCGCTATCTAGCCCCGCATCCACCGTCCTCTCCTAGTATCGCCCTCTGGAAGGGGAATCATCTCCTACACTTCATTCCCCGCCACGAAATCGAAGGCCGTAGCCCCGAGGCGATTGCCCTAACCCTGACTGCCCTCTTCGAGGAGTATCTCCGCTGATGCGTTTAGGACTCCTACTGTTGGGTATTGGCCTTTGGGCCCAACAACCCCCCAAGGGCTTATCGTGGGATAAGATCCATCCCTTCTTTGGGGTGAGCTTAGATCTAATCGACATTCGGTTTCTGGGTCAGTCTCTTTTTACCTATCCGGCTAAATTTTGGGGCATCGGTGGTGGGGTGCACTACGTCTACTACCGTGATGAGAATGACTTTTTTTCGGTAGGTCCGGCCGTCCAAGCCTCGGGGGCTTTTCAATTCCTCGGAAGCTTTGGGTCCAATTGGATGTTGCAGGTTCCAGTGTATGGCTTTGCTCGGATCGGGGCAGCGGCTACATCGTACAATCAGCAGCGCTTAGGGGCTGGCATCGGGCTCGGCTTGCGTTTCACGACATTTCAGACCCTTTACACGACTGGCAGTTATGTGGGCAAGCTTCGCCAAACCTTTGTGAACCCCACGGCGATATTCGACCTGACCTTCAATCTCCGTCGCACCAATCCCACCACCGTTCGATTTTACATGGATATTTTGCCCGTCCGGCGAAATACAGAGGTGTACGGCTCTTTTGATCCGGTGCCTCTTGACTATCGCACGATAGGTTTTGGCTTGTACTACTTTCTAAGTCAGTAGGCGTTTCGGTCACCAATCGATGCCTGGGCGATAGGCTCTGGTGAGGGGTGACAACGTGAGGTCCGAGCTGAGCGGTGCAATGACAGCCCAATCGGAGGCTACTGGTAACCATCGTCTGGGGGTGTCTGCCGCAGCGAGAAGTACCTTCTCCCAAGGCCAGCCGCTCTGAACCAAGTGTCGTACCACAGGCCATAATGAAAGGGAAGCGCTATTAGCCAAGCTATCGGTTCCTAATAGGATTCGATCCGCGTGCTGCCTCAAAAATCGCAAAGGTGGCTGCCTACGGGTGATGTGGGCATTGGCCAGGGGGCATAGCACGAGATAGACGTTGGAGAAGCGGTTTAGAACTGCCTCTAGCAGAGTGGGCGGCGCCTCTGTAGCGTGAACGAGCCATAAAGCCGGTGCACGTCGGCTAAGGAGTCGTAAGCTGTGCCATAGCTTAGGTCTGTATGGCTTTCGGTGAAAGGCCATCAGGAAAGGCCGAAAGGCGCCGCGTCCTTCTAGGAGCCAGAGCCGCTCTTCCAGCGACTCTAGAAAGTGTAGACTTTTGGGAAAAGAGCTAGGGCGACGGGCTCTGCGCCACAGCAGACGAGATAACGCATAAAGGCTGTGGGGGGTGCGGGGGTAGCCAAAGGTACAAGCGCTCCGCCAATTAGAGCGGCTGGGTTTTAGACCAAAAAACTCGGCTAAGAGCCACACCTGTACACCAGGCGGGATAGCCTCCGGTGGAAGCCTTGTGTTTTGATGCGAGACGAAGCCGGTGGTGCCTTCGCTTAAGGCGGCGCTGAGGACCTGGGCGATCGTCTCTGGCGAAGCCTGGCCTCGCTTAGGGCTCATCGCTCGAATAAAAGCCCGCATACCCAGACCTGGTGCAGCCCGGTAATGACTGAGCTCCAAGTGGGTGTGGGCATTTATCCAGCTAGGCGTAAGTAGACCTGAGATCGGCTGAGCATCTGGTGGGGCCCGTTCGGTCAGTTCTACGACCCGGCCTTGGTGCAAGCGCAGTGCTACTCCGGTCCGAATGCGGCCATCCCAATAGAGAGCCGTCGGTAACACCCAGGTCATGAAGGCATGGCCAGCATAAGGTAGGGCTTCCAGCTAGGGTCTACCTCACCAGCACCCCGCAGCCAAAAGAGCAAGTAATGCGGTCGACGGGGTGGCTGCAGAAACTGCATACCTGCTTGCTGGGGGGTACGGCTCCCCTTTCGACGATTGCAAGGTTCACAAGCGGTAACCAGATTTTCCCAGGTATCGCCGCCCCCCTGGCTGCGTGGAATGACGTGATCAATAGTAAGGTTACGGGAACTGCCGCAGTACATGCACCGATAGCCGTCCCGTCGGAAGATATTTTCTTTAGTTAGGGGAACATTGCGATAAGGCGCAGGCACATGCCGCAGCAGACGAATAATGCTAGGCCACGGATATTCAGAAGAAGGTGTGACAAGCTTGCGGTCGGCTCGTGTCTCAACAAGTTCGGCCTTTTTGAGATAGACCAGGACAAAGGCCCGACGCCAGCTAGTAATATGGATAGGCTGGTAATCATAGTTTAGCACGAGCACAGACACCTTGACCTAAGTAACGAAATCCAGGTAAAATAGAGTTCGATAGCTGTGGAAAACATGCGTAAATAATAGACTCTGGGGGTGAAAGCAGACGCCATTGGCAGGCGAGGCATGTAGAATAGCGCGAGAGGGATGATACAGCGCTACATGTGTGATAGAGTCTGCATGAGGTGCTCGAAAGAAGACAAGGTCTGCCGTTTGGGGATAGGTGGTGGGGCTAGCGAAGGTGGCCTGTTCGTGGGCATCTCGCGGCAAAAGCCAACCCGCCAGGCGATAAGCAATCTGAACGAGGCCCGAACAGTCGACACCTGCTGGACTTTTTCCGCCCCAGAGGTAGGGCACGCTGTCGAAGAGTGCTTTTGTGCGGCGCACACTCGGTCGTCGCGGCTGGTCAGGCCAGCGAATCAGGTGGCCGGACGCTGCCCGAAAGCGTCCACCCGCCGTGTGCCACACACCATCAGCAGGAAAGATGGCGCCGACTGGCACCCTGTTGACGAGGCGCCTTTCCCTGTAGAGTGGGGCCCAGCGAACTCGAACTACCGCCCAGCCCCGTGCGACTTTAGCGGCCCAAAACAAGCTTCCCACGGGTACCCAGCCTATGTACCCATCCAAGAGTCCCCTCACTTGAAGCCACCCTCGGTGTGCCTGGATTAGCTCTTGTGGCTCACCCCATAGCAGCTGTGAAACCATCTCACTGCGGTGATCAGGCTCAGCTCGGAGAGGGAGCAAGGCAAAGCGGGGAATCCAGAAGTGCTCACCCTCGGGCATTTGATGGAGAATCGCTTGCATACCAGGCCCGTCAAAGCTAACGCCTCTGATGGTATGCCAGCAAGGAAAGAGCTACCTGAGGTATGACACCGTCCCACTTACCCCCTAGCTCTTGTGTCGCTTGCTCTAAAAAGGGCGCAAAATACAGGGCTACGCTGCCCACGTACCGGATGGGCAGCTTATCTGGCCACCGCCCCCACGTGCGTCGGATAAAGCTACGAAATCGGTCTAGCACCAGAGCTTTTACCCATGGGTGGCTCAGATGCGCGCTGAGGAATGGCGCAAAGCTCGCTAAGAGCGCTGAGGGGCGCACCGCACGGTAAACCGCTTGGCGCAGCGCAAGCGGTGATGTGGGAAACTGCGCTGCAAAGGCCGTCGCCAAGTCTGACGGTAGCTCCCCGTGTAGAAGTGCGCTCAGGAGGTGCTTACCAAGATCAGCGCCGCTGCCCTCGTCACCGAGTAGATACCCATGCCCCCCCGCTTGCCGCTCAAAAGCATGCCCATTCCACCAGGCACAATTAGAGCCTGTGCCCAAAATCGCTACGATGCCCGGCTCGAAACCCCAACTGGCGCGGGCTGCTGCTAATAAATCATGTTCAACCTGAATCTCCCGCACTTCTGGAAAGGTCTGTGCTAGTAGGGCACGTAGCTTCTCCCGATTAAAAGCCGAATGCAGGGCTGGCCCATAGTAGTAAATCGTTTCAGGTAGGCCCCAGCCTGCCTCCAAAAGTTTCTGCCGGGTCACCTGAAAGTGCTCATAGGCGACGGCTTCGCCCTCTATTTCTATATTGAACCCTGGCTGCCGAATAATCTCCCCCTGGGCATTGACCCAGTCCGTCTTGGTACTACCTGCTTCCCCGATCCAGCATGACATGCCAAAAGGTGCAAAATTTTTTTGCTACCTTTGCCTCGATATGGCTGCTAAAGCAAAAGAGTCTACCACCTCAGTAGAAACTCGCATCCTAGAGCTTTACAAACAGCTCACAGTGGAAGGTAAGATTCGTCAGCTAAGCGTCTATGGCTTTTGCAAGCTTTTGGACCTTTCAGAAGCTGACTTTTATCAGCACTTTGCCTCTTTGGATGCCGTAGGTCGCAAGATTTGGGCTTCCTATGCCGAATCGGTCATCCAAACTCTTAAGGGTTCGGAAACCTATGCCTCTTATAGTGCCCGCGAAAAGATTTTAGCCTACTTTTTCACCTTTTTTGAGCAGGCCCTAAAAGATCGAAGCTTTATTGGGAAGACCTTTTTGAACTTCTCGCTGCTTCGGACTTATCAGCGTCAGTTTCGGGCGCACATGATGGAGATTATTCAGGAGGGCGTTATTTCCGATGAGATCAAGTCTCGGCACTTAGAGAGCTTGTATTTGGATGTGCTGTGGGGCGTGCACTGGGGGCTCATTCGCTACTGGCTCAGTGATGAGTCTCCGGGCTTTGAAAACACGGAAAAGGCAATCGAGACGTATCTGCGGGTTCCGCTTGAGCTCATGGGCGAGAACGTACTCGATAGCGCCTTTGAAGCGTTGCGGTTTACGCTTAGCCAGTTCAAGCTGCCGAAGCTAACGATTTTATCCTAAGGCGTGTCGTTGGCAGTTCGGCCGTTAGCTGGACGGATAGCGGGTCTAGCCGAAGCGCAGACGCTAGGCATGGCCCAGCGTGTGCGTGAGCTCAAAGCGCGGGGGCGTGATGTTATCTCGCTTCTGTTAGGTGAGCCGGATTTTGCGGTGCCGACCCTTTTGCAAGAGGCAGCCACTAGCGCCATTACGATGGGGCATGCCCCTTATCCGCCGGTGGCCGGCCTTGCAGAGCTTCGGGCCGCGATTGCTGACTATTACGCCGCGCGGTTTGGGGTTTCTTACTCGCCTGATCAGGTCGTCGTCTCCAATGGCTCCAAGCAGGCCATTTACAATAGCTTACTAGCCCTACTCGATCCGGGTGATGAGGTCCTTATCCCAGTGCCGTATTGGGTATCCTACCCGCCGCTTGTGCATTTAGCAGAAGGGCGGGTCGTACTCCTCCCTACGTCAGCAAATACAGGCTATAAGCTGCTGCCGGACCAGCTAGAAGCCGCCATCACCCCTAAAACGCGTGTCATCATCCTAAACTCCCCTTCCAACCCCACCGGCCGGGTTTATACTCGGGCAGAGTTAGAAGCCCTCGTGGCGGTACTAGAGCGCCATCCCAACGTCTGGGTTATTTCCGATGAAATCTACGAGCTTTTGGTCTACGAAGGCCGGGCCGTCTCCCTGGCCGAGTTTGCGAGCATGCGGGAGCGGGTCATCATCTGTAATGGCTTTTCCAAGGCTTTTGCGATGCCGGGCTGGCGCTTGGGTTATGCGATCGCGCCCTTAGCCGTAGCTCAAGCTCTCGTCAAGGTCCAGGGGCAAACCACCGCCGGGGCCAACGTCATTGCCCAAAAAGCGGCTATCGCTGGCCTGCGCGCCGATATTCCCGCTTTAGTTCAGCCCATGCTCCAAGCCTTCGCCCAACGGCGAGATGCGATTTACCATTATCTCTCTCAGCATCTGCCTGCCGTCCGACCTTACCTCCCTGAGGGGGCCTTTTACTACTTTCTAGATGTAAGCGCGTATGTCGGTTTTCGAACGTCGCAGGGGATCCTTCTCACAGAGGCCGATGCCCTTACGGAATACCTTTTAGATCAGGGGGTAGCCGTGGTTTCAGGGACAGGCTTCGGCTCGGCTAATCATATCCGTGTCAGTTATGCGGTGGCGGTGGAGGACATTCAAGAAGGCCTTCGACGTATCCAGCACGCCCTCGCTGCCCTTGCCTAAGCGCGCTTTTTTAGGCCTGCGTCTCTTTCTGACAACCCTCTGGGTTTTACTTGCTTTCCCGATCCGCTGCTACCACTTTGCCGAGCCCCAGCCTTTTGCTGGGCAGGATTGGTACAATCCCTTTTCAAGCGATTCCCTCACTTGGAGCCGGGCTAACTTCCACATTCACAGCCGCACCTGGGGTGGCCTTACCAATGGCCACAATGACCCACCGACCATCGATAGTGCCTACCGCGTCCTAGGTTATGCCTACATCGGCATTGCAGATTATCAGCGGGTCAATCCTGCCTCAGTCATCCCTCTTTATGAGCATGGCTGGAACGTCCGCAAAGTGCATCAGCTGGCTTTTGCCCCCCAATCAATCCTATGGTGGGATGTCCCCCTAGGCCAGTCGCTCTCGGTCAAGCAAACCGTCTTACAAAAGCTCTCGGAAGCTAGCGCCCTCGTAGCGGTGGCCCATCCTTTCTTTCATCCCCATCAGACTTACACCGGTGCTGACCTGCGCTACTTAAGTGGGTTTGAAGCCGTGGAGGTGCTAAACCGTTACGGCGACAGCGTGGCCGAATGGGATTCTATTTTATCCAGTGGTCATTACGCCGCTATCCTCGGCAGTGACAACGTGCATGACGTCCATAATAAGCACCAGATCGCCAGTCGGTGGACCGAGCTAGCGATACCAGCGGGTGCTTCTCTAACCGAGGTCTTGCGTGCCATCCGAGCCGGCCGGACAGTCGGTTATAAGAATCACACAGGCGAGCCGATCTGGCCTGGCAGCTATCCGAAACTGTGTACCGTGCAATTTACCGCAGGTCAACTGTATATCCAGTTAGATCGCCCCGTCGATACGCTGCGCCTTGTGGGTCAGGGCGGCCAGCGGCGCTTGGAGGTTTACCACACTGCGGAGACGAGGTATACCCCACAGGCAGCCGATACCTACCTGCGGATCGAAGCGCATACCGCGGCGGTTAGCTTCTACAGCAGCCCCTTGGTGCGGGGAGAGCCCAAACGGCGACCCGTGCCGCCCATCGACTGGCTGGGTACCTGGCTCTGGCGAAGTGTAGTAGTAAGCCTTGCTATTAGTCTACTGCTTCTTCGGGTCAGACGCCGCTGAAGCTCACGCTTCGTCGAAAGTCTAACCCCTTTACTTCGGCTCATCTCTGTCGTCGGCCGAGGAGACTTGGGCCCCTATCGCAAAACCGTTATCGTTCCACTGCGCCTGAAGGTCTGCCCTGAAAAGAGCTGTCCTTCCCATACAAAGGTATAAACCCCTTCTGGCACGAGCTGGCCGCTGCTGGTAAGCCCGTCCCACTGCGGTGGCTGGCTCGTTACCTCCCGAATCAGCACGCCCCACCGGTCATAAATCCGCAGACGACTCGACGCTAGCGGCGGCGCTACGATGAGAAAAACCTCATTGAGCCCATCGCCATTCGGCGTAAAGGCCGTCGGTATGTAGATCCCCCCAAATGGCCGCACATATAGCACCCGCTCAAACGTGTCCCGACAGCCAAAGGCATTCTGCACAATCAGCTGTACGACGTGAGGCCCCTCTTGACTAAAAGCATGGGAGAGGGTGGGGCCCCCCGGCAGAGCGGTACCCGCTATGACCCAGGCTACAGGGCTTCCTCCTTGGCTACTGTCAGTAAAAGTCACGGGCTGACCTAGCTCTACAGAGTCTGAGGGGATGTTGATGAAGTAAGCTATCGGCTCAGGATAATAGTTCAGCACGAAGGGCGAGCTTTCTGCTGAGCCGCAGACCTGGATGACCTGAACCCAGTACGTACCCGGCGCCCAAATGGTCAGCGTCTGCTGGATGGCTCCCACGACAGGTAGGCTGTCATGAAACCACTGATAAGCCAGCGCCGGCGAGGCCTTCAGCACCAAGCTATCCCCAGGACAGAGGCTCTGTGGCGAGGCCGGCTGAATCGCCACAAAAGGCGCCGGCAACGCGCTGATCGTCACCGTATCGCCGGCGGTGCAGCCGCTCGCCGCGACCACTGTCACTATCACGCTGCCCGGCCCGTATACCCACGTACTAGGGCCGCTCGTGCCCGTGCTCCACGTATAAGCCCAGTTGGGATTAGGATTTGCAACAAAGAGGCGAAGTGAGTCCCCAGGACATAGCGCCAAAGCCGTATCCGGCAGAATCTGCACCTGCGGCTCCCGAATCGCCAGCGCAAAAGGCGTCGGGTTTAGACTGACGTCATCCTGGGTGAGGTAAGCGAGGGGAGTACCGCTCTGCAGCGTGCCACCTAAGCTATCCCATTGCGTGCCTCGCCAATGCGCAATCGCGTCATAGGGCGGGTCAACCCCCGGCTCGAAGCTGATAGCCACCCAGCCGCGCGCCGGCCCCGAGAGATGATGAAAGTAGTCAGGGTTTATGAGGCAAAAGCTGGGATGACGTTGGCTCCGGTCATAGCCTTCGCTGGTGGCGTCGAGGTTGGCCATCCGGCCATTGTAGTCACCAGCGGCGCGGGGTCTCAAGATCACTGGCCGGTACCGCAGCACGGGCAGCGAATCTCCCAGCGGAAAGACGTAATCGACCCCCGCCTGGCAGCGGCGCTGCAGCGCCCCGCCCAAGCTGCTCCGAATAAAGCCCGTCCCTCGTACAATCGAACCCGGATCCGGGTGGTGGTGGAAAAGCGTCTCGGCATGGGTATTGAGCATCCGATCTTCGAGGTCGAGCCAGTGCCGAACGTACGCATCCTGAGCCAGGTTTTTGCTGCTGGTGCCTCGAAGGAGAAGGGTGTCAAACTGAATCGGGTCGCTGCCCGTGATCCACTGATAACCGCCGCGCAGCTCGACTCTGCCCGGCGGGACCGGCGCCCCACTCGGAAACGTAGCCCGAAAGTGCTCATTCCCTGCGCGGTTGTCCATCGTATCAGTGACATACAGGGCGCCGGAATGATACCACAGCCCGCTGGCTCGATTGGTCGTCGAGCCTATCACGCTCACGATCGTGCCGGGCGTCGTGCGAATCACCTCGCCCCAGTTGCTAAGCGTCTGCGCCCAAAGCAAGCTCATCAAGGCTACTAATCCCTGCACTAGTCAAATATAGCGCAATTTCCCAAAAGACCTTAGGGTGCGGTTGTCTGGGATTATTCCTCCTGGAGAATCAATCCTAAAATTCTCACGCTCTGCTGGCGAAGGCTCTATCGTTCTTGTAGAGTGCCATTCGACAACTCCCAAAGTCGAGTCTCGATAGCACATGGATACCCTTTTGCAGATAAAGCGCATTTTGGTTGCTAATGGTCTGGCAGAGCGCTTGCAGCGAAAGATGCATGCCTAAAGGCATGCGATTTTGGGGGCTAGCCTAGGCTGGAGGAATGGCGGCCAGGAGGTCCCTTGTGGCGGCAATGGGGTCGCTAGCCCGCACAAAGGCCGAGATCACCGCCACGCCATAGAGCCTCGGCACCTCGGCAAAGAGCTGACGCGCCCGCTCGGCCGTAATGCCCCCAATGGCAATGACGGGATGATGAATCGCTTCGACAAAGCGCTGCAGACCCTCAATGCCCAGAGGAGGCCGAGCGCCGGGCTTGGTCGAGCTTTCAAACACCGGCCCAACGCCTACATAGGCGAGCGGTAAATGGGCTATCGTCTGGTAATACTCGAGGGAATGCACCGTCGCACCAATCAGCATGAGTGCCGGGAGCTTTTTCATGGCCTCGGTGATAGCCATATCGCCCTCTCCGAGATGTACCCCCGTTGCCCCTACCTCCAAGGCCACGTCGACGTGGTCATTAATAAAAAGCTGCATATGGTGCTGGCGGCATAGGGCTACAATGCGCTTTAGCTCGTCTAAATGGATACTGGGATCAAAGCGCTTTTCCCGGTACTGAATCGTGGGTGCACCTACTTGGATCGCTGCTTCGACAAGGTCGATATGCCGAAAGCGCGTTTGCGTCTCCGTGTCTGTAATCAGATGTAGCCGGCCTAGCTGTAGCATGCAGGTAATGTAGACAAAATTCCCTACAAGCCCAAGTAGCGCCTCAGAAAGCGCAGCTGGTCCTGGGTGTTTTTTTCAAGAACGGGATCGCCGTGGGTATTGACGACGTAGTACTTTTCGCGCTCAAGCAGGCTTATGATAGAGGAGAGGTAGGGCGTATTGAGCTTGAGCACGATGTAGGCTTTATAGGGCTCCTCTTCGTGGCTCAGGAGGTAAGCGGAGAGGATATGCGCGCCTTCGCTCTCGACGATGTGCGCAATGTGGGCTAAGCTGTAGTTTTGAAGGTCTGTTTCGAGAATAAGCACGCTGCCACGCTCCTGGACAGCGCCGAGCTGGCTCCACCAGCTAATTAGGCTATCGGCTGTGATAAGGCCTAAGTATTGACCTTCTGGCGTAGTGACGGGAACCTCAGGCGTCTTATACTCGTGCATGTGGGCCAGCGCATCATAGACCGTGCCCGTAGGTAGTAGCGGGCTGATCTCCAGCCAGCTTACGTTAGCGAGCACGGTAGACAGGGTCTGACGAGCCAAGGCTCGCTTCGGTAGCATGGCTAAGTAATGGCCCTCGGCATTCAGGATAGGCAGCTGGTACAAGCGGGGATGTCGTCGAAAAAGGCGCCGCGCCTGCTGAACGGTTGCCTCCGGCGATAAACCCAAGTGCCGATAGCGTAGGAGCGGCACCAAAGACAAGGTCGGTGGAAGCGCTTTCATACCCCTACCTCCCGCAAAAATCGTACTAGATGCGCATGAAAGTCCTCAGGCTGCTCCATCATCGGCGCATGGCCGCACTCGTCGATAAAGTACAAGCGGGCATTTGGGAGCATCCGATAAAAAGCATACGCCACCCATGCTGGCGTAATCACATCATTGACCCCCCAGATGAGGGCTGTGGGCAGTTGAATCTCACTCAGCCAGGGCGCGACCGAAGACCGCTGCGCCTCTCGCGCTATCTTAAGTACGCGAAGCGCCTTGTAGTTGTCGTTTACAATGCTGTAGACTTCTTGAACTAGCTGGGGCGTAGCATGTCTCGGGTCGTAAAACGTATAAGCCACGCGCTCCGCGATGTACTCATAGCTGCTGCGGCGGGGAAAGGTCGAACCCATGCTTTCCTCAAAGAGCCCTGAGCTGCCTGTCAGAACTAGAGCCTGGCCGAGCGCTGGGCGCGCCCGCAAAAGCATGAGCGCTAAATGCCCCCCCAAGGAGTTCCCTATCCATACACTGGCGGGTAGATTTTCACCTTCGGTGAAGGTCAGCAGGTAGGTGGTCAGGCCTTCCAAGGAGGGCTCGACAGGACTATGCTCATAGATGGGCAGTAGCGGCACATACAGCGCGTATCGACTACTCAGCGCCGTCAAGGCGTGATCCCAGTTGCTGAGCGCTCCAAAGAGCCCATGGACAAAAACCAAATGGGGATTCTCGACGTGGCCACTAAAGGCAAATTTGTAAGGGCCGCGATCTACTATCTGCCAGCTGGCTGCCGTGGGAGTCGCTGTGGAGGTTTGGGTAAGAGCCATGATGCTAAAACAATTTTAGGTTGGCGTTTGGGCGTGAATGAGTTGGAGCCAGTTGCGAAAGATACACAGGCCGTCGGGCGTCAGAACGGAGTCAGGGTGAAACTGCAGGCCAATCAGGGGATATTGGCGATGGCGAATAGCGAGACAATGACTTTCTGGAGAGACAGCGATTGTTTCTAGCTCAGGTGGAACGTGACTCACGTAAAGAGCATTGTAGAGCCCTACTTTGAGGGGGTTGGGGAGTCCCGCGAAAGGCCCCTCGCCGTTATGATGAGCTTCGGTTTGGATGCCGAAGCTAGGCCTACCAGAGGGTTCTACGTGTCCGCCGTATACATAAGCTAGGTACTGGTGTCCTAGACAGATGCCGAGCAGTGGAATTGTACAGTGGGGGGGGATGAGGGGGGGAAGCGCCTGCACTAGACGTTTGGGGTGTCCAGGGCCCGGACCGATGACGATCCCGGTCCAGGCCCCTTCCACGATATCGGCTTCAGTAAGCTGACGTCTAGGACGAACTTGCACTTCGGCTCCAGCCAAGCTCAAAAGGCCCCGGATATTGTAAGTGAAAGAATCTTCGTTGTCGATAAGGAGGATCGCTGGTTTACTCATAGGTCTTTGAGCAGGGTAGTCGTAGGCACTTCTTCTCGGTGAATGGCCTTGAGCTTCCCAGCTTTGTCGTAGACGTAGATGGTCGGGGCTACGCTATAGCCAAAAAAGCTATCGAAACGAAAGTCTTTGTCGCGCAAAACGATCATCCCTGGTAGGCCGGCTAGGTGCTCTTTTTGGAAGGTTTTGAGGGCCTCTTCGGTTTCAGTGGAGACCCAGAGCAGTTGAATGCCCTGGAGCTTAGCGGCCTCTTGGCGCAGGAGGGCAGCTTGCTTTTGGCAGTGGTCACAGTAGGGATCAAAGAAGAGTATAATGCGCCCACGCGCAGCTGGCGGCAGGTCCTTATCCGTGTAAGGCTTGCCGTCCAGCGTGTAGAGCAAAAATTTGGGAAACGTCTGCGCCGGGGGATACTTTTCGGGCTGCGCCCACGCTGCTAATACCGAGAGACTCCAGAGCCACCGCATGCGTCAAAAGTAGGCAAAAATCATGCTGGGTTGGGTGATCGCTAGGGGCATAAGACCAATCAGCAGGCTCTCTTTCCGCAGCGGGCAGCTCAGCAGCAGCTCAGAAACGCGGAATGCCAATGCCTCAGGCAAAGGGCCTCATGAGGTGTTTGGCTCCTAATGCTAGCCTAAGCGGATGCCTAAGAGCCGCATCATGCTAAAGGTGTCTGTACATTCCACCCCGAAAGCCTTGCAGACGTTGGGGAGAGGTATTTTCGCTTTGGCCTCTTGACTATAAACCTCCTGGGTAACTAAAGTACAACCTCTGGCCTTACAATAAGCAACAAGCCAAGCGTCGGTGTTTTCATGATTAGCTAATTCCCTTTTAGCCTTAGGCAGGTATTGGGTTTGCTCTTGGGCCCATCGCATGATGGAGGCATAAACCTCAAGGATATCAGCCGCTTCCGTTGAATAAAAGTGCGGGCTAAACTCGGAATTAGCCCACTCCATGAGCTTATCGATCTCCTTATAGCGTAGGATTTCATTGTGGACGCGGTCAATGCTGTGAAGGTGCTCTTTTTCTGCCTGCTCAACGATCTGTCTCCAAAAAGCAGGTGCAATGTCAAAAGCATAATACACCTTAGCGGCTTGAGTAAAAACGCTGGTATCCGGTACATACAAAGCAGAGGCCAAGGGCGCTAGCTTTTGAGGAGACGTTGGGCCAGTTTGTCGAAAGCTTGTCCGCTCAGACCGGTTAGGCGATAGGCCTCTTTGTAAAGCAGGTCACCTGCTTTGGTTGGCCTCAATCACTGCTTGGGCAAAGCGGCGTCCGAGTCTAGCCAACTGAAGATCATAAAAGCTTCCGCCGCTTTTTGGTTTTTTGGCTCTCTCCTGCTGTAGATACTGCGTGTAAAACGTCGGGAACTGGGTTTTGCTCATGAGTCCTAGGTCCAAGCTTCGACGGGCAGCGACGAGGGTACTCACCTTGAAGCGGCGAGTAATGGCTTGCCACGGGTCTGGGTTCTCTTGAGCACTTGGCCAAAAAGCTCGCAAGGCTTCACTAGGTACAAGAAATTCAGCGGCAACCCTGTTACACACCTGCTCGACCTTATCCCGTGCGGGTTCTAGCTGGTGTAAGTCAAACACGGCACCTTGCCCTAGCCATAGATGGGCAAGTTCGTGTGCTAAGGTGAACATCTGTGCCGTTTTACTGTCGGCACTATTGATAAAGATGAAGGGGACATACTCATCCACCAGGACAAAGCCTCGAAATTCTTTCGGGTCAAGCGGGCGATGCGCATTATTCCCCACAATGCTACTGGAAACCACCATAATTCCAGCTGCCTCAACCTTAGTTTGGAGAGCTTTTAGGGCGTTTTCCCAGTTAGGATGCTGGCTTGCCCACTCAGGAGATAAGTTGAGCTGTTTTCGAATGGCATCGGCTATTTGCAGCGGGTCTTTTTCCCCGCGACAGGCGCCTATGAAGGGCAAAGGCGAATAACCTTGCCCGATAAGATACCCTCGCAGTCAGGTTTGGCGCTGCTGCAAGGTCTGGACCGTCTCGAGAAGGTTTAGGCTATACTCCGTAAGAGAGGTTTGCGTTCGAAAATAAGGGATAGGCAACAGCTCCTCGGGCGGCTTGCGTAGAAAAAAATAGCCAAACGGGACGGCGGTCTTTTTAGCGAGCTGCTCTAGCTGCCTGAGGGTGGGCTTCTCCTCGCCCCGAAGCCACTTGTCTAGGTTCTTGGAGGCCGGGCGAGGATCGGCCGGCGAGCGGCTCACGGCCCACCGCAAAACTTCCAGATTGGGGCTAACTCGAAGATGGCTCATGGACTAAGCGCCTAAATTAAGGGATTTTACGAAGAGCAGAGAAAACCCCAGTACCCAGAAAGCGCCAGGAGTCCCCTGAGTGGCGTTTTTCGCTTTTTTCTGCGTACTGCTCTATCTCTCAAGGCCAGCTAAAGATCACGCCCTATTGCCCCTGAGCTCCCTCCCTGTATGTCAAAGCAAACACCACGTCGCTGAGCCAGCGGCGGAAGGACTCGTTGTCGCTAAATTGCTTGAAAAGCTCGGTATCATCCTTGATAAGCGCTGTAATGACTTGCCGAAGTGCCCTCTCGTGCTCAATGCGCGCATTTTGCTTATCGGCGTATTTGCACGCATTCTGATAAGCTGGATCGGCCGCTACGCGAGCGGAGATCTCCTCAGTGATGAGCTTGCGTACCCGGTCCGCATCCGTCCAAGGAATATTCCCAAAGACGTCGTTGAATGTCTTTATAATGTTTGAGAGGCGGTCAAGCTCTAACTCAGGCTTGTGACCACCACCATCCATAGGCACCAGCTCGACCTCGGCTTCCGCATCCGTCAGGGTTATCCGCACGCTCGCTTGCTTCTCAGCTCGATAACTATCTAGGTCAATCACCCCCAAGATACCCCGCGAGAGGTCCTCTTCTCTCGGCGCCGGCAGCTTCGGCACCAGAAACTCCAAAAAAATCGATAGCTTTTCCCAGTTTAGATTTTTATACGTCAAAATAGTCGAGATGATGATCGCAAAATGCCGTCCCCGATGCTCATTGCCAATCTCATCGAGAATAAAAGGAAACTTCTGCAGCGTCGTGATGATAATCTTTTTGCCGCCTTCGATGAATCGCCGCAGGTCGCCAGCCCGCTCTGGATGACCTACAATCGCTTTTACCTGGGCAAACCGGCGAACCGTGTCGCAAATCTGCTGATCCAGTACGCGCCGGTCGGTTACAACGATGACGGAGTCAAAGACGGGCTTACCGTCTCTGGTTAGGCCGACGAGCTGATGGGCTAGCCAGCCGATGGAGTTAGATTTACCGCTGCCGGGAGAATGCTGGATCAGGTAGCGCCGGCCGGACCATGCTTCGCCACATCCGCCAGCAGCTTGCGCACAACGTCTAGCTGATGGTACCGCGGAAAAAGCTGCCCTCGCTGTTTTTTGCCGGTTCGAGGGTCCTTTTCCTCAATGAGCTGCGCATAATTTTCTAGCAAGTCGACCACGCTAGCCGGCGTTAAAATCTCGCGTCATAGGTAGTCGGTCTTAAGCCCATCGGGATTGGGCGGGTTGCCAGCGCCGTCATTGTAGCCCCTATTAAAAGGCAGAAACCACGAGGCCTTACCCTGCAGGTGCGTGCAAAACCATACCTCCTGATCATCGACGGCAAAGTGTGCTATGCAGCGCCCTAGCTCCAATAACCGCTCCCCCGGATGGCGATCGCGGCGATACTGCTCGATGGCGTCATAAACGGTTTGCTTAGTAAGGCTGTTTTTGAGCTCAAACGCGAAGACTGGCAGGCCATTCACAAGGAGCACGAGGTCGAGGGCCCGCTGCTTTTCGTTTTGGCTATAGCGCAGCTGGCGCGTGACGCTAAAGCGGTTTTGCGCATAAAGCGCCCGTGCTCGCTCATTACCAGCCGATGGCGTGCCGTAAAATAGCTTAACCTCGTGTGGCCCGTGCTCAAGGCCGTTTCGGAGAACGTCCACGACCCCGCGGCGCGTGATCTCTTGTTGTAGTCGCTTTAAGAATTTGCGCCAGGTAGGACTATCTTGATCCAGGTCTAGCGCCGAAGCGACCGCCGGCTGGGTCGCCTTCAGAAAGGCCCCCAGCTGCACTAAGTCCACACAGAATTCCCGATCATAATCGGCGGCCTTCTCCGAGATCCACCCGCTGCTTGTGAGAATATCGCAAATGCGCGCTTCTAACGCCCCTTCACTGGCATTGGTCAGTCTCATGGCCGTACGTTATTAGAAATTCGCTGAAATAGCATACAAGTATAAGCAAATAATCGCCTCTTGCTCCATTAGGTGGCGCTCGGCGACTAAAAGCCTCGGAGCTACTAGGGCCTTCTCTGAGAAGCGGCAGCCTTTAGCTATCGGCTTCCTCGTCGCTTGCGAGGTCTTGGCCGATTTCAGTTTTGTCTTCGGAAGTCTCATCCGGCTCGGCAAGAGCGGCTTCCGCCTCGGCCGGCGCTTCTGGGAGCTGCGCGGCCACCTCGCGCACGTTCACCTTGCCGGTGACCACGTCGGCAATGAGCCGCTCGCGGTACTCTCGCCAAAGCTCGATGCTGCGGCGAGCAGCAGCAATGGCGCGGTCAATCTTGGCCGTCTGCGCGTCGAGGTACGCCACGATGGCGGTTTGTTCGGGGAGGGGGGGGAAAAGCTACGGATTCGTTTAGATACGCACGAATGCCTAGATTCTGGATTCCTGTAGTTTGCTTAATCGAACGAGTGCTTAAGCCAATTGTGTAAAGCGTTGCGTGCAGGTAAACAAGGAAATCGATTTCATAACCACTTTTGGGGACAACCCGAGCAATGAAATTTGAACAAACTGCTTCGATCTCATAATCGAACTTGACAACACGCCCGACTGGTTGCTGGTCACCTCCCCCAGAGACCTCAATGAGAAGAGCTCCGGGTGATAGCATTTCGTGGCTCGTATCGGGTGCCGGTTCAGTAAAGCCTTCGCGAACCCAACGTAAGGCGTGAATAAGCGCGGGCCTTTGTGTTTCGCACTCGCCTGGGTGAACGAGCACCACTCCACGCTGTTCTAGAACCATAGTGGCACCTTCAGAGGTTTTTCTCCATTGCCGGGGTTCACTTTGAAGACTTGTGTTTTGACCGTCGGGTTGTCCGGAGGGAAGGCCTGGGAGTATTCGCCGTTCGGGTCGAGTATAATGAAGCGCGCATTGAGCGGGCCTGCTTTGCCGCTTCAAGGCTCCAGCGGATCAGCCCGGCGACGGTATAGGACTTGCCGCTGCCGGTGTTCCCTAGCACGGCGAGATGACGCCCGAAGACCCGTTCCGGATCGACACATAACTTTTGCATCGTTCGCCACAGGGCTTGTTCCGATGTACACACGCTTCTTTTCGCTAGACTCAACGATTGCTCGGAGCTGGTCATCGGTAGGAAGCAGAGCAGGAGCACCCACTGATGGCAGAATATCGCTACCTCGCCTGAAGACGAAGCCCTCGCCATTGCGATCCGCATGCAATATGCCGAGTGGATTTAAGCTGAGTCGCGGGAGTGGATAGGGTAAATCCACCAAGCCAAAATCTTGCATCCCGCGCCTCTTCGGAAACGGCGAGCGTTCAACTGTGATCCACTCTACCTGACCTACAAGAAACCCTTGATCGACAGGAATCAACAGGTATCCATTTACCCTAGGGAATGGTCTTGGCCCTCCTGTGTGGAGTGCTACCGACTCTGGAGCCTCGATATCGATAGCAATCTTAATCTCGTCGGGAGAGACGAACTCTACCGTACCAATCTGAACAGTGCTGGTGTACTCGAAGAATGTTTGTCTCATGACAACGCTCCACCTTCGTTCTCAGCGCTGGGGCCTTGGTTTTCCTGGGCCTGCGCGCCCAACCTCGCTTTGATCAAATTTGCCATTCGGATTGTCGTTCGGTCGATTGCAGGTTTAGGTAGATAGTGATCGACAAGCATTTTAAGATCGCCGAGATGGTTGCCGAGCAATAGCGTGATTTGAGCGCTTCTGCCCAACCTCTTGTACGTTCGCATGATCCGACCGAGGGGATCGCTGTATGAGATGATCACCAGGGGTACTGACGGTATCGTCAGCATGTCTTCGATGATTCGATTGATGTGTTCATCACCGAAGCCGTAACCGTAGCAGATCAGCGCGCTATTCGGCCGACAGATCGCCGCAGCAAAGTCGCGGAATCATTCACTGTAAGGGTAGAAAAGCGTCTCCACGTCCTTCGCCGGGTTGGGATAAATCATCAGCTGCAATGCTGTTGCATTCTTCAGGCCCGGGGCTTGAAGGTAGGGAGCGATATCGTTTGCACCGAATAGCAGGCTTATGCGACGAATTTCGCCGTTACAATGCACCCAATCCACTGAACCGTGTAGTTTGGTAAAGCGGGCTACGCCCTCTAGATAGCGCGGTTCACCCCGAATGCCTGGCGGGTTGTAATGCAAGTCAACATTAACACGGGATGCCCGGAATATTGGCGCAAGGGTCCCTATGAATCGATCGATCAATCGAAGGCCTACTACATCCGCACCTGCTTCGATATAGCGGTCATAGTTAGTTGTGAAGAGATGAAGGCGGTCACGTGTGCCGGATCGGCTTGCGAAACTCATGAGGAAGCTAACGAGGTAGTTGAATGCGTTCTCGCGTTTTTCATCCGGTTCAGAAGCCAGGTTTCGCTCAGCTTTGAGGATCGAGGCAGCGAAGGATTTAAGGGCCTCAGTCAACTCCTGTCGCAAGCCCTCGATCTGCTTGCGCTCTTCTGGGGTATCCTCTTTTGTCGATGCATAGATTTCCAAACCACGGAGCAACTCGTTGACCACGCGGATTTGGTCTTCAATGTTTCCCTCACCGCGTCCCACCTTTTCCGCTGTGCGCTTCACCTCTGCTTTGATTACATCGCCCAGATTTTTGAAGTCTACGGTGTCCATTCCCGGAAGGGATGCATCCGTTGCCAACCTGTGAACGGCGTGAGTGAGTCCCGACCCTATAAGCAGGTATAAATGCTCGGACTGAACGAGTGCCGTCAGCCACGGCTCTATGCGTTCCCGAAGTTTTCAGGACCAAACTCCTCGTCGGCTTTTGCCCAAGAGCAACTCACGCCCTCTTCCAGTTTAATCGATCGTTAGCCAGCGGAATCGGGGCCAGAGTCAGCTGCTTGGGGTCATCCCGCGTCTTGATGATTTGTTGTCCATCTTCAAGGCTCATCGCGTCTAACCTCCCAAAATATCGTCCAGCAACCCCTGCGCCTCCTTCTCCACCGCCAGAAGATCGGCGCGGATTTCTTCTAGCGACCGCAGGGCCTTCGGCTTATAGAAGTACCGGTTGAAGTTGATCTCATAGCCGACCCTGACGCTGGCGGGATCGTACCAGGTGTTGGGCGCGTAGGGCAGCACCTCGCGGCGCAGGAAGGTCTCGATGGCCGTGCGTTCGTCTTCTTTCGTGGGCAGATAGCTGGGCTGGTGGCAGGCGGGGCATTCGAGGGAGGGGATCTGCTCGTTGTCGCGCTGCTCGGGGTCGGGCTCGTACTCGACGGTCCGCGGCTTCCCCCGCATGGAGACCTCAAAAAGCCCCCGAATCGGGTCGGGCGCCGTGCCGGGCTTGTGAATCTTTTTGATCACGGGCGGGGCGTTCTCGGCCCGCTCGGCCGTTTCGCGAAGGGCTTTGATCTCCCTGGCGCTGTACTCCCGCTCAGGGTCGATGCCCACCAGGCGCAGCGGCCGCTCTACCGTCACCTTCCAGTAGCCAAAGGCCGCATTGGGGAAAATCTTGGACTGTTCCGTCTCCCTAAAAGCGAGAAAGGTTTCCACGATGCGAGCAATATCTGCCTCCGACAATTCGCAGTTTTTCTTGCCTAGGTTTTTGCGTATGGGGTATACCACTCCGAAGCGTCGATGAGCTGCACACACCCCTTGCGGTGGGCCGGCTTGCGGTTGGTAAGCACCCAGATGTAGGTCGCAATGCCAGTGTTGTAAAACATATTCAGCGGGAGGGCGATGATAGCTTCGAGCCAGTCGTTTTCGATGATCCAGCGGCGGATGTTGCTTTCACCCTGGCCGGCTTCACCGGTGAAGAGGGAAGAGCCATTGTGCACCTCGGCGATTCGGCTGCCGAGCGGGGTATCGGGCTTCATCTTGGAGAGCATATTGACGAGAAACATCAGTTGGCCATCGCTGGAGCGGGTTACGAGGGATAGCGTTTCGCCGCGGTGAGAAACGACAAAACGGGGGTCCCGAATGCCGTCTTTGCCGCCTAAGCGGTCGAGGTCGCTTTTCCAGCTTTTGCCGTAGGGGGGATTCGAGCGCATAAAGTCAAACTTTTTATCGGGAAAAGCGTCGTTCGAGAGGGTAGAGTACTCGGGCCTGCCGACGATGTTGTCGGCGGCTTCGCCTTCGCCCTTGAGGAGAAGGTCGGCTTTGCAAATGGCGTAGGTTTCGGCGTTGATCTCCTGCCCAAAGAGATGCACGGCGACTTCTTTGCCATGGGCCTTAGCCAGCTGGAGGAGGGTTTCTTCGGCGACGGTGAGCATGCCGCCCGTACCGCAGGCACCGTCGTAGAGGAGATAAGTGCTGTTCTGGATCGGGTCGACGGTGGGCTCGAAGATCAGGCGCGCCATCAGTCGCACGGCGTCGCGCGGAGTCCAGGGCTCGCCGGCCTCTTCGTTGTTCTCCTCATTGAAGCGGCGCACCAGCTCCTCGAAGATGGTGCCCATGGCGTGATTGGCCAGGCCCGGCAGGCGCACGCTGCCGTCGTCGCTAAGCGCAGGATAGGGGCTTAGGTTGATGGAGGGGTTCGAGAAATTTTTCAATGAGGGTTCCTAAAACGTCGGCCTTGCTGAGCTTTAGGATTTGGAGCCGAAAGTCAAAGCTGTGGAGGATAGCCTGCACATTGGGCGAGAAGCCATCGAGATAGGTGAGGAAGTCATTTTCCAGCTGCTGGCGATTGGCACGGGTCATGAGGTCACGCAGCGTGAAGGGGGAGGTATTGTAAAAGGCTTGGCCGGCGGCTTGACGCAGGGTGGCATCCTGGTTGGTAATGCCAGCCTTGTCCAGATGAGCTTTGGTGGTGAGAACGGCCTGCTTGGTGGGCTCGAGCACCGCATCTAGCCGGCGAATCATCGTCATGGGCAGGATCACATCGCGGTACTTCCCGCGTACATATAGGTCGCGCAAAACATCATCCGCAATCCTCCAAATGAAATTGGTAATCCATGTGAGTTCGGTATAGTTCATAGCGAGTTGGTATTTTTCGCAAGCCTTGGCCAAAAGTAATAAAGGTTTGATTAGCTCTTTTGAGGGCTAGGTCGGCTTATGCGAATAGGGCAATTCAGGGACGGAAAGGCTTTGCCGCAGGTGCTCTATCCAGGTTTGGAGGCGCGCAAGCTTCTGACCTATTCCGCCGCTAACCACTTCTAGAGGTACATGGGCAGGTAACCAAGCTTCTATGGGCTCTAGGGCTAGGAGGTAAATCTTTCCAGCCCATATGACGATTTTTGAATAAGGGCGGTGGCTTAGAATGTCTTTGAGAAACGCCCGATTCTGACTAGCCTGGGCCCGAGCAGTTGTGAGGGAAAAGCTTTCATCGTAAGGACTTATCACCTCTGAGGGCCAAATCAGCCCGTATTGGGCGGAGAGAATGAGAATATCAAGCGTTTTGGGGAGGAGTCCTATCCGCTCTTGCCGCTTTAGCAAGCGAAAAGCCACCCCATCATACAAGTCCCAGGCTGGAATCGGCTCTTGCACGGGTTTCTTACGGGCTGAACAGCTGAGGATTAAGAGAGAAGATTTAGGCCTTCTGTCGGGCGGGTTGGATATAGTGCTCATAAAATAGCCTGATATTATGAAAGCCTCGTCTTTTATTTCGATTTGAGCCCCTGAAGATGATAACATGAATACCAGCTTGCCTACACGTTTCGCACTCGCATTTTTTCCATATACGACTCTCGAGAGTTTTCTGATAGCGCTTGTGAATTTCTTCTAGGTTTTCGCTACTTCTCCTTAGTAGAGTATCATACTACATCACTGCACTCAAAGCACTTTCTAACGAGCAAGTCTTCCGCTCGTATTCACGAATGGCCAGTAGAGCCTGTCTTTCTAGGGCTTGGACATTGTCGGAGGGCAAACCAAGCTTTTGAATGCGAGGGTCATAAGAGGGGGGCACCCGAATCGCACTGTACCACCTCAGGTCTGTCCCCAAATAGTTCATTTCGGAGCGAAGCTAAGCTTTTCTAAGAAAAGAAGGGCTATCAAAGCTGGCGATCTCTAAATCCCGGAAGAGATCCAGCAATTGAAGGCGCAAAATGCCCAGTAAGTGTAGTTTTATCGGCGGTCGATGATGACGAAGTTTGCGCCATATGGCCTCGACGATCTCCCTGATCTGGGCTGTGGGATAGCGTACGAGACCTCCCACGGCTAAGTAAGTATACCCCATTTCCACGAGCTTTTGGGCAGAGTCTACGTAGGTTTGAAGGTTGTAGCCCTGTACGGCCCCCAGAGGTGTAAAAGTAAAATTGTTTTTTTGCATGTAAGCTAAAAAAGCAGAGGCATTACGTAGCGTGATTTGCCGCCTCTGTTCTTTCTCATCCTCCGTCAGTATGTACTTTTGCTTAGGCTCAATATAGATGGCGTTTAGAATGACATGGTCAGGCGAGACCCCAAGGTCAAATTGCAGCTGCTGGTGGAGCGTGGCGACCCGCTCAGGTGAGGCCCAAGTAGGCGGAACCAGTTGATTGACATAGCTAAAGGCCCCGCAGTCTCCCATGGCTATAAGACCCGTGGGAAGTCGAAGGTAATCTTTTATGCTGGGAAGTCCCCGAATTGTCACCTTTCTCCCCTCATGGCTAAGCCTGATCTTACCCTCAAAGAGAGCTATACTAGTCAAAATGCCATCATAAGGCGGCGTTTTAAAAAATTCATGAGCATACAAATGGTGCTTGTGGCTGTCCTTACGTCGATCGGGCCTCCCGTCAGCTGTAAAATCAAACTCTGGGTCGATGCGATCCTCCCAGTCTAGAAGAAGGTAAAGCATTCAGTTGCCGATTCAGGGCGCTATCGGGATACCTCCTGCCCCTACGCTGGTAGCTTTTGAGCAGCAATATGGTAGATCGCAAGCAGGACAGGTACGAGCGTCTGGATTAGGTGCCCAAACGTTATTAATCAATCCACCCTGCATCTCCTGATAAACCGCTTGCTCTATTGGGCTAACTGTATTGTCGAACTGAGTTAGGCCTTGTTGAATAGAGGAGGAGGTTAGGGGTATGACCCTAATCGAACGGGCCTGTCTAACTAGACTTAGAGAGGGAACGGACTGATATCGATTCCAATTCTGAATTTTCTGTTCATCTGCTGAGCCGGGTGCCGGCAAAACATCCGTGGAATGTTGACGAATCTCTTGCTGTAGGTCCATCATATCTTCGGACGAGGGCTCTAGCTCATTGAGATACAAGATGATGCCCCCTACCACTTGATTACCTGTTTGTTGAGTCCTTAGCCAAGCATAGGTCTGAATTTGCCACTCGTGATGCTGCCATTGTCGAGCGCTTTTAGCCGGACGGCGCATGCCTTTATATCAATAATAACTTCACCTTGTTTACCTTGGGTGGGTAGGTGTTGGGTTAGTAGCTTCTGAATTAGATTTCCTAAATAGTTAGCGCCGTGATTAGTTTGGCCGATGATGTCGGCAATGCCTTTGACCTCGTAGTAACTACTTCGCGCGGGCCCTGAGGTAGGGGGCGAAGCCCACTCAGCTGGACCTGCGCTTGGGTGATGAGAGGAAATAAATGAGGTCCCCATGCGTTGATAGCTGCTTCAGCACGGCGACTGGCTAAAAGCTGATGAGGACCCGGCCCAGAGACGTTTTTACAAAAGCACTCTCCTGACGTGGAACTAGGTCCCAGGCCATATCGGCAAAAGAGATTAAAAGGCGGTACCAGACCCCGTGTCATGAGCCTTTGGGCAATTTTCACTTCTAAGGGGCGGATCTGATTCTGCCAGTCCCGGGGAAAAGAACTTTGAGCATTCCTCCACTCTAAGTAGGTTTCCTCCATGACAGCATGAATAAATTCTCCAAACCACATCTGCACCGGCTTAGAAGGAGGAAGTTTGCCCTTATTGTATGGCAATACTGCAGACCGCAACGTAGGTACGCTAGGATATCACCTGTGAGACTATAAGAAGGAATAGGGCGGGGCGTTCCTTTTTGCTTAGCATTAGATGTGAATTAAGTTAGGGAGATTTTGCCAATTGCATTGACTATTTCGTGTCCACCCTGCCGCTACACAGGGGATTTTACTTAGGACGCCGTTTAGCCCTACGAGCAGAAGTACATCCTGGGCTTGACTGTAGGCGACGTAATATAGCCGTGTTAAGTCATCAAAAGCTCGGTCTCGAGCTGGCCGGCTGGGTGCACCCAAGGTGGAGTAGGGCCTTAGACCGTCTTCTAAATTATGGGTCAACTCTCCGCAGCGAGGAAAGCGCTTAGGCGCTTGCATATGGTGAGCGCTCTTAAGATCAGAGCCGATCTCTACGATAACCATGGGAAACTCTAAGCCCTTGCTCTGATGAATTGAAAGGATATTAAAGCGATTTTGCGGGAGAGTTTCGAGAAGCTCTTCATCTAAATCTACGTTACCGCTCGCAATCGGCTCTAAAACATATTCTATGAAAGTTATTATGCTTTGCATCTCTATGTCTCGATCTTTAAACAGGATATGTCCTTTATACTTACTAAAGTAGGCTTCTTCTGTGACAGTTCTGCAGATAAACTCTAGGTAAGCTAGCCCCCCTACGCTATTTTGTAGATTGGGTATCCAGTGTAAGAGCTTATAAACAAGCTGTATTACATTCATCTGATCCGGCCATGAACTGTTAGGAGGGGATGGACGGTTCTGCCATGAGGTGATAAAACTACGAAGACTAGGATTAGAAAAGTAAAAATTCTTAGCAGTTTTGCACCAGGAGGCGAATACAGATTCACAGGTACTTTGCCCCCGAATAGAGCCATTTGGATCAAGGCATTCTAAAATGAGCCCACAGAGCTTAGCAACGCTTTGTACCTCAAAAAGGAGCTGTCCACGAGGGTTGTAAACGTTGATGCCGTGTTTATCCAGCGCTTGACGCAGTAGGTAGGGAAGACGGGGCTTGTCGCTGCTGTCATATTCTCGGGGGGCTGTGGCATAAAAGAGCGCAATCCCCAACTGAACCCTTTATGATGTTCCCATCAGGGAGCTTATAGCCGCCCCTAATGCATATGTCAGCGATAAAGTCGGCTAGATCTTCGGCTAACTTCTGAATATCTGAGCGAAACATCGCCAAAATGGGTGGATTGTATGAGGATGATCTAGCAAACGAAATGGATGGTTTTCCACTTATTCGAGCAGATTGATAGGCTCTATCTAGCTTAATGAAGCTATTACAGAAATCCACTATATTCTTAGTGGAGCGGTAATTTTCCATCAGAAAAATTTGAGTGGCATTAGTTTTTAGCTGCTGCTGTAGTTTATCATGGAACCCCTGAAAAAGATCAACGGTAGCCCCTCTAAATCGGTAGATAGACTGATCATCATCCCCCACAACGGTGAGGCCTCCCCCGTTTCGTATGGCAATTTTCGCTAGTTCAAAGTAGATCTGCTCCTGCAGTAGGTTCGTGTCTTGATATTCGTCCACTAGAATGACTTCGATTTCATCGAATAAACCTGCTAATTTCCCTTGGCTAAGTTGCGTATAAAAATCCTCTTCTAGCATTGGAAAGTCAAAGATATTCTGACTTCTTAGGTAGTTTTCATAAGATTCTATGACACTTAGGATGTTTTGGGCTCTTGAGCTGCTGTATTTCTCCCGATCTACCATGTTGTGCACAATGCGAGCTCGGGTAGACTCTAAAGCTTGGATTGCGTGGTAGAGAGAGGTATATCCGAGTTTCTGTGGATACTGGTTTTCGGCTTTGGTAATCTTTTGTAAGTATTTCTTCTTAATCAAAGCGAGAGCGAAAAAGTTTTCAATTACCTGGGGTTTGGCTAGACCTGGTAGACGATTTGGGTTTAAGAAAGTCTGCACTAAGCTATCAAGGGTATCCGTATATATCGCATTTAGATTTACAGGCTTACCTGGGAACTGAGAGAGTCGCATGCCGTAATCTAAGATTCGGGAGCGCAACTCTTTAGCCGCTCTCCGAGTGAAGGTCGTAGCTATTATGCGTTCTGGTGGAACGTTATTTACGAGGATGAGCTTTAAGATTCTGAGTGCAATCACAGTCGTTTTTCCGCTACCAGGGCCTACAACGAGAAATAAATTCTGAGATTTGGGCGCTAAGATAGCCTGCCGTTGACTCTGATTCAGCTTTATGTTTAGGGCATTAGCAATCTGATCGGTAAAGAAGCTGGTGGAAGTGCATAGCTTAGGAGCTACCTGACTTGAAGAAGAGGGAGGAGATAGGCTAATGAAACCGTTTTGACTTCCAGACTCTAAAGCTCTTTTCATAAAAGAGACAGCATATTTTCAGAATAGATTTAGCTTTTCATCTTGGACTTTGGCTTGTGAATAACTAGCTTGGCTAGTTAAGCCATGATGAAGCATCTTTTTTGCTATCTGAAAGAATTTTCCTCTTAAATTGTCTGTCGTCAAAGGGCGTAAAAGCTACGGCGACTTTCCAGGGTATTCTCCTTGAGGTTTGCTGTAACCAAGCTTTCAGACCTTGTGTAGTGATCATTCTGCTAAATTGCTTACTTTTTTCATTTTTTGGCTACTAAGAGCTATCTTCTTTTATAATATGCCTATTCAAAATCAAGTTTTTCACTCTTCCGTAAAATGATACTTATCCATCGCTTAGTGGGGTCGACTTCATAAGCCAACCTTTTTTGGCTCAAGAACTCTAATAGTGACTGAGTAAGCTTGGTGGCCACGTCCGCAGTAATAAAGAAAATCATAGATACAAGCTTGGCACACTCTGCCAATCAGCTATAGGAATGATGCAGAAAGCCGCTTGCTTTGTTTTAGGAGAAAGGGAAAATACTTCTAGGTGCCTCTTGTCTAGTTTACTTCAAAGAAATCATGATCTATCCGCTTGATCTCATACAATCGCCGGGGTGTGACCCCCACATTGTAGTCCGTCATGAGCTGGGCCAGCTTCGGGCCGTCGATGAGGATAATCCTGCTTGAGATCTGCGCGGCATAGTTGATGGCCTCCCTGGAGAAGGTGCCTGTCGTAATGAATACCCCCTTCTTGGCTCGATGACTCTCGGGCGCTCCGACAAAATTTTGAATCTCCGGCCGGCCGACGACGCCTTCCCAGCGCTTGGCCTGAATGTAAATCACATCCAGGCCGAGGGGGTCCTCCTTGATGATTCCGTTAATGCCGCCATCGTGGCTGCCGCCTACCGCTCTAGCCGCCTCGGCAAACGAACCCCCATACCCCATCCGTACTAGAAGCAGGACGATAATTTCCTCAAATCGCCTCGGAGAGACCTTTTTGAGTTGGTCCAAGAGCTCAGCGGTTAAGCTGTAGCTGAGGGATAGATAAGCCCTCTCTAAGACCTCCTCCGGGGTGCCTTCGGAAGGAGGTGCAGGCTCTGGTTAACCGCCTTAGCCGAGCGCGACTCCTCAATAAACTGCCGAAAGCTCTCGAACTGCATGAGAAAGGCGTTATTGATGGTAGGCGGGTTTTGGGCCAGCACCTCAAGGCCCAGTGGGGTGATCCGAATGCGGCCTCGCCTGGGCGACTCCAGGAGGCCAGCTTTTTTGAGATAGGTTCGGGCCCAGGTCACCCGGTTGTGAAAGAGGGTATCCTGCCCGCTGGGCAGCAGCATTTGGCGCTCCTCTGGGCTGAGGTTAAATTCCTCTTCGAGCTTAGGAACGATCGCAGTGAGGAGGTGTTTTGCTTGGTCCGCCACGGCTTTGAGAAGCGGTAGCATCAGTTCCTGATAGGTTGGGATTGGCATAAAGGGCTTGACAAGAATAAGCCTTTTTCCGCTTAAGGTGGCGCCCAAAAGGGCTACAGGTAGCCGCCGGCGCTAGATTTTCTAGCGAAGGATATTTCGCACGGGAGAACCTTGATAAGGTCCCGGATCAAATCCTACCCACTCAATGCCCTCAATTCCTGCAAAGCGCTGGGCCATCACTTCGAGGGCTTGGGGGTTGTTATCCACGAGTAGGAAGCGGCGGCCGAGGGCCAGCGCGGCGGCGCCGGTCGTACCACTCCCAGCGAAAAAGTCTAGCACGAGCGCGCCCGGCTTAGAAGAAGCAGCAATGATGCGCCTAAGGATGCTCAGCGGCTTTTGGGTGGGGTAGTCGGTGCGCTCCTTGCTACTGGTGGGCACGATCGTATGCCACCACACGTCCGTGGGAAACTTACCCCGTGCGGCTTTTTCCGGTCCGACTAAGCCCGGCGCCATGTAGGGGATGCGTTCTACCTCGTCAGGGTTGAAGACGTAAGCTTTGGGGTCTTTGACGTAAACTAAGATGTTGTCATGTTTGCGGGGCCAGCAGCGCCGCGATCGCCCGCCGTAGTCATAGGCCCAAATGATTTCGTTGAGGAAGCAAGCTCGCCCAAAGATCTGATCTAAGAGCACCTTGCAGTAATGCACCTCATGCCAGTCGAGGTGGAGGTAGAGCGTGCCATGCGGCGCTAGCATGCGATGGGCTTCCTCGAGGTGCGGCGCTAAAAAGGCGAGGTAGTCGTCAAAGCTATCTAAAAACTGCCGAGAGCCGATAAGTATGCTCTTATAGCGAACGCCGCCGAAGCCTATGCGGTCACCATCGGGGGTGCGTAGGGTCCTTAGGCGCGTGTACTGCTGCACCTTGCCGGTATTGAAGGGCGGATCGATGTAAATGAGGTCGATGGTCTCAGAGGGTAGGGTTTGCAGGATCTCTAAAGCAGGGGCGTGGTATATGCGACCGTAGGCTTCTGGGCTTAGCATAGTGGATAATTCCCGGCGCGTCTTAGTCATGTTTGAACCTCCTCCACCACGGTGTTAAGTAGGCCATATTGTCTAATCCCATGATACCTGGTGAGGCCAGTGTAGATGAGGGAGCTATCCTCATAGCGGCGAAAGGCAAAGATGGCCTGATCAAGCCGCTCTTTGAGTAGATTTAGCTTGACTAGCAAGGCAAAATCCTCTTTTTCAAGTCCTGTTACCGCCCGAAATAGATCGGGTTCTATGTGTTGGATAACGTCCTGCAGGGTATTTTCCCGATGATCAGTTAGGTACATAAAAACCGGTACTCGTGTCAAAAACTTGATAAGCTTTTCTTGGATCTGCTTACGCTTGGACTTGTACTCTCGCTGCTTCTGATCTAGTTCTTTTTGTTCGGTATCGCTCAAGGGCTGGGATCGGGCTTTCTGTTTGAGTTGTTTGATTTCGCTATGCCGGTTGATGATGGTTTGGATCAAATTTTCCCCTAAGCTGCGCCAGCCTTCGATACGCTCTAGTGCGTCGAGGGCTTTGGGGTCGCTGAGTAGGTGGCTAAGGGTCTGGTTGTCCACATTAATGAGGAGGTTGCTTTCCCATTTTCGGGCTAGGAGCGCAGCAGAAGTGCCAGCGATAGCAATATCCAAAATCTCGCTGGCATTGACCTCTTTCATGTAGGACCCATCGTAGGCTATAGCAGGCAAAGAGGCTATGAGGTCTTGTACGGCCTGCTCGGGGTTGGTGCTAGTGGGGGAGAGGTTGGTGGCATATTCAGAAAGTAGGCGTAGCGCGCGCGTGGGCGCAAAGTCAATCACAAAGCAGGCCGGTTTTAGAATCTCTTCTTCATTAGGGTTGTCGCCCTGAGGATTTTTGATGGACCAGGGGCATTGTACCCGGAAGGATTTGAGCTGCAATGAAAGCATAGAGTTCATGGGATTTAGTTGAATATTTATCTAAACTAGCTGGTAATGTAACATTCCAAGAGTCGTTTTTTAGTCTGAAGCCAATTTCTTTTTACAGAAAATCTACAAAACAATCTTCATTCTTAACCTCGCTAATCTTTTTTAGATCACTATCTACGGTACTTTCAGGCGAACCCGTATATCTTCCTGTCAAGCTAGCTGCAAGAAACCATCTACAGATAATTTTATTAAGCCTTTCCATTTAAAACTTGAATTATATTCTACAAATTAGGTAAAGAGCATATGTGTATATGACAGCATTTTCTGATGAAATTAGTTTATTGCTTATAAATCCAATATTTTTCAGTTGAATCAGGTAGTCATGCCAATAGTTTAGATTTAGCACCTTGTCTATGGCTTCCTTTAGGACCTTGAGTCTCTCTTCTCGCTTATCTGGCGTAAAATCTCCGGTATCGGGGTCCTTACCGCGCAGCAGCTGGTAAATGCTCTTTAGTTTGGCGCGTTTGAATCCGATCACTGTTGCAACACGAAGGAGCTGATCGAGAGTAGGTTGAATGATGTAATTGAAAGGATAAGGAGACTTAAGACTATTTGGATCTCGGGATTTTTTGCAAAAATCCTCTAATTTTTCCCTACCTTCATCCCAGAAGACAGACATGAGTGTAAGCGTAAAATCAGCCTGACCTAGCCTAACCCCCTGGCTATTGATGCGTACGAATATCTCAGCTATCTGCTCCTCATCTATATCTCTCGTAATTTCTAGCGAAGTGAACCCATATTCCTTAATACGGAATAGTTTGTTTAGGTTATTGGCTATTCTTCGTACATCCTTCTCTGTTAATCCATATTCTGGCATTTGCTTCAGTCGTTCAATGAATCTATTAGTCTCCTCACACTCTGAGACTCCTTTCCTAAACAACGCGGATATATTTGGGATCCATTCGGGGTCATTCTGAATTGAAGGACTAGATACCTCGAATTTGGCGTCTTTAGGCCTAAATGCAATCTCGATCTTACGTCTTTGATAATTAGAGTCTAAGCTCTCTTTCTCTCGGAAAATGGCATAAAGTGAGGTGAGCCGCTGCTGTCCATCTATAACCAGAAGAGAGGGGGTGGCACTGTTTGTGTGGCCAGCTCCTATTGGCTTGTACTTACTTTCAGCGTGATTTTCGTAATGATTCTCCCAAAATAATAGATAACCTGTCGGAAGTCCTCTAAACATTGAGTCTAGAAGATCGCGAACCTTTGTGTTTGACCATACAAAAGGTCTTTGGATCTCGGGTAGGGCAATTTCTCCTCTGTCAATCCGATTCAATAAGTCCTCTACCGAGTACTCTGTCTTCTTGAAGCATGTTCTGGTCTCGCTCATAGCAGTTAGGCTAAATTACGAGACCCTTTACGCATCTAGCATTCTATTTTAGAGCATAGGGCTCCCTATTATTGGATATCTTTGCCCTATGGAGCGCTGGGGTAGTCGGCTTGGGGCGCTTTTGACGCTGATTGGGGGGGCGGTGGGGCTAGGGAATTTTTTGCGGTTTCCGTTTCAGGCGGCGAAGTTTGGGGGCGGGGCGTTTTTGGTGCCGTATGTGATAGCGCTGGTGGTGCTGGCGCTACCGCTCGTGTGGATCGAGATGGCCCTTGGTCGCCGAGCGCAAGCGCATGGGATTGTAGGCCTTTTAGATCAATGGGGAGGCATGGCGGGGCGCCTCGTGGGCGCGCTGGCTGTGTATGTGAGCCTCGTCGTGGGGAGCTACTATGCGCACTTAGCCGGGTGGACGCTGGGGTATGCGGTACGAGGCGCCATGGGGCGCTTTGCCGGGTTAGACCTAGCGGCTGTTCAAGGGATTTGGAGCGCTTTTCAAACCCAGGAGGCGACGGGGTGGACCTTGGCGGTCTTTGTGCTCCTTGGGCTTTCGGTGGCGTTTCCGCTGCAGAAGGGCCTTGAGCGGCTAAGCCTCTATGCGATGCCGCTTTTGTTTGCCTTGGGGCTAGGGCTGGCTGTCGGGGCGGTGGCGCTTGGGCAAACGGGGCTGTGTAGCGACTGCAGCAGCTGGGCGGCGATCGCGTATCTGTATCAGCCCAGGTGGGCGGCTTTAGCGAATCCCTCGGTTTGGCTAGCGGCGGCGGGGCAGGTATTTTTTTCGGTAGGGGTGGCCTTTGGGATGTATCCGGTGTACAGTTCGTACTATCCGACAGGAACGGCGATTCGGCGAGAAGGGACCAAGACGGTGCTGGGTAATACGATAGCGGAGGTAGGTTTGGGCGGGTTGATTGTGATGCCGATCACGGCAGCGTTTTTAGGGTTAGAGGCGACGATTGGGCAGGCGGGGTTTGGGATGGGGTTTGCGATCATGCCGTATGCGCTGCAGGCGTGGGGCGGGTCGCTGCTAGTGGTGGCGTGGTATGTGCTGTTGTTTATTGCGGCCTTTACGTCGCTGGCAGCGATGGGGATCGTGGTGCGAACCTTTTTGCAGGAGGTGCTAGGGCCTTCGTTGCAGGTGGCGGCGTGGGTGGGTACGGGGGCCTTTGTGGGGCTAGCGGTGCCCGTGCTGGTATGGGGCGAAGCGGTGCTGACGCTGTATGATGTGTGGGCGGGCACCTTTTTGCTTTTGGTGGTGGCGCTGGGGGAATGGTGGCTCTTTTGGCGGGCAGGCGCGCAGGGCTGGGCTGCCCTGCAGGAGGGTGAAAGTCGACAGGCTCTGCCGGTCTTCTGGCGGATCGTTTTGGGGTGGGTGCTACCGGCAGGGCTAATCGGGATTTTAGTTGGCAGCTTTTTTACGCCGGCAGGCGGGGACTGGGTAGGGGCGTTTGGGGTGCTGCTGTCGGAGGGCCGATGGCCCTGGGGCCCGGAGGCGTTCCTGATAAGCTTAGCAGGCTTACTGAGGGGCTGGGGCGGCTGGGTTGGCACAGCGGCGCTCCTAGTGAGTTTAGCACTTGTCCTAACTTTGGCCCGTCGTGCGCGGACCTAATTGGGATTGGCGAGGGATCATCCCTTTTTTGTCGAAGGGAGATCGGGCTGTGAGCTGGGTGATAGCGGGCCTTTTGGTAGTGGGATTAGGCGGGGCGTGGTGGGGCTGGCAGACTCGGCACCAGTATGATGAATTTTTGACGCCGCTTTTCTTTCAGCAGGAGGAGGTAGCGGTTGTACAAACGGACACCTTAGGCTTTCGAACCTATGCGGTGGAGGCGCCGCTGCGCTGGGGCTTTGGCGTGTCTGTGGGTAGTGTGATCATGCCGCGTCCTTGGGCGGTTTGGCTCAGTTACTTTTTAGTGGTGGGGGGATGGGCGCTTTTATTAGCCGCTACGACCAGGATGCGGGGCTTTATGCCGTATCTCGTG
>CAZAXD010000004.1:0-72678 GCA_964489015.1 uncultured Sphingobacterium sp.
CTAGCTTTACGAGGGCTCTATTACGAGCTGTTTTTGCTTATTGTGGCCGCGTTAGGGTTCTGGAGTGCTTTATCAGTGCAGAGAAAATCGAAAAATAAGGCCTTTTATCTGGGCTCGCCTGCGGAGCTTTTGGGGGCTTTGCTGGGCATTAGTATAGCCTATCATGTGTATGTGGGGGGTGATACGCACGTGGATCCGTTAGAAATAAGCCGGTTTCTATTTATGGGGCTGGGTCCTGTGCTGGTATTAGCGGGGGGATGGATAGCGAAGCGGCGGCGCTGGTTGGGTCTCGGCTTGGTGGGGCTTGTAGCCATGGGGGCACCCTCGCGTCGACTGGATTGGGAAGCCCTCCGTCCTGCTCGACTCTATACCGCTCTCACGGAGTCCCCAATCAAAGGGGCCCGGTGGACTGCGGCGGTCTTCCATTTTGATCTAAGTGTGCCCTTCCCCAAAGGGCAAGTGGTAGCGGTGACAGCCGCGGGGACGTTGCCTTACTTCTTCAAAGGGTATCGTTACCTGGACGTAATAGGCCTTTGCTCGGCATTCAGAGAAGTAGATTATGACGCGGTCCGCTGCCCATCCCCATGGTACTCGCTGGGGATGATCTACCTCCCCGGGCATACGGTGAGTCTCTGGAAGCGAGCGATTCGGGAAGCAGATGTCGTGGTAGCGGTTCCCGTCCGATGCGAAGATAGACCCCCTCGGGAACCGTCTAAAAATTTTCTCTGTCGCTGGGGTGATGCGGTCTGCTGTGAGAGCTTTTCCCTAAGCGGCTTCTTCGGTACGAAAGCCATGCAGCAGACCTTTTGTGAAACCTTTAAGCCGGTAGACTCAGTACGAGATGAACAGGGTTATCCTATTTTTTGGGTGCGTCCGGGGGGGGAGATATTTAGGTAGTATCATAAAACTTTTTGACTAAGTCGTGTCAGGATTTCTTTCTTAAAATGTTATAACTCTGAGATGAGGCATACCCAGCCCGTATATTTGTCCCATGAGGCCCATACCTGCATTTAGAAAGCTATCTCCATGGTTTTGGCCCTTATTAGCGGCTGAAGTGGGGGCGGTTCTCATCATCCTAGCAGCCCATATTCAGGTCTTAGAGAGAGGCGGGCTTCGATTTATCCTAATTGATGATGCGATGATCTCAATGAGCTACGCTCGTTCTTTAGCAGAGGGGTGTGGCCTAGTGTGGTATTGTGGAGCAGAGCGCGTAGAAGGATTTACAAACTTCCTCTGGACACTCTATATGGCTTTGTGGCATGTAATGGGTATTAGCGAGAATTATACGTCTTTACCGATTTTGCTAACGGGTTTGGTGACATTAGGGCTACAAATACACAAACTGTATCAGATAGGCGAATTGATAGGTGGGGAGAAGGTTGGAATCTATGCAGCCTGGCTTGGTGCTTTGTGGATGTCTAGCTGGCGGTGGCATGTGAGCGGCTTAGAAACAGGGTTTCTGGTGCTTATCCTGCTCTGGCTAGTGATATGGGCACTTAGGGGACACTGGGGGTGGTGGGCGTGGGTGCTAGCTGGCGTAGGTGTCCTAATAAGAATGGATTTTGCCCTTTGGGCTATGGCGATAGCCGTCTGGTGGAGCCTCTGGGCAAGAAAATGGGTCCCCCTCCTGTGGATAGGAAGTGGTGTAATAGGAGCAGTCATTTTCCTAACCGCTTTTCGCCTTCTTTATTATGAAGCTTGGGTCCCCAATACCTATCTCGTCAAGGTCGGACTTATGCCCTTTCACCTTCGGCTAATAAATGGTTTTCTCATGCTTTTGCGAGCTATTTTTTTCAACTTACCCACCGTAGCACTGCTGATAATTAGCATGATTCATTTAAGGCACGATCTATTTCGGTGGATAAGATTGGAAAAGATCAGATATGATCGAGCTTTGCTACTTGGTTGCTTTTTAGTGGGTGTGTTATATCACTTATACGTTGGAGGTGACACCTGGGAGTATCCATGGGCTACTAGCCGCTTTCTGTTTATGTCTATTACCGCGGCACTTCCTCTAATTGGGATTGTGACTAGCCAATGGTTACATGGACTGAGGGTGCTTGCTTTATTACTTCACGCCTGGGGTATGCCTACCCCTTCTCTCAAAGTAGAGATGATGCGCTTTCCTAGCCTGATGAGATTTTTAGCTAATTTCTGCGTGCAATCCATAAGGGAGAGATACAATGTCTTTCACGCATCAACCCTGCCTGCAGAGCTAAGAGCTAAGAAGGTCGCTGTGAGCATAGCTGGCACGTATCCCTATTTCAATCGAAGTATTCACTGGATAGATATTTTAGGATTATGTTCTAGAATTGATTCTGGTTATGAATTAGACCTTTGTAATGAGAAGTTCGAATTAAATATGGCCCTGTATCATCCAGGACATACAATATACCTCTGGTCTAGGGTTCTAAGAGAAGCGGATGCCTTAGCAAGTCCACCCTTAGCGTGCGAGGAAGCACAATTCCCCAAATGGAAAGCTCGATTCTGTGATGCTCTAGTACATGGCCAGGCCTCCAAAAGCTTATGTATGCAATTTAGACGCATAAACCATGAAGGAGACCCTTCCTATCAATTATGGCTACGGATTAGATAAGGCATGCTGCAGTGTGTATCCAGGACTTTCAAACATGGGCTATTTTGCTTAGTGGCAGGAATGGTGGAGAGAGTGCAGTTAGTTCACTGAAGGCTGGGTGCTCAAGTAGCATCTTTGCCAGGCGTGGCAGGTCTATAGGCCCTAGGGGAAGTGGGCTAGAGAATTCTGTATCTTTGCCCCGGCCCCATAGTTCAAGGGATAGAACGTGAGCCTCCGGAGCTCAAGATCCAGGTTCGAGTCCTGGTGGGGCTACCCCAGCTAAGCTCGCCTAAAGCGGGCCCAGCTACTATGCGCAAGGTAGGGCGAGTCCTTGCCTATGCAGTTGGTGTCTTCGGGGTGCTAGTAGCCTTGCTGCTATTTATCCTGTTGGGCACGGATTGGTGGGTTTGTCATCATGGCGAGGTAGAGCCAGCAGATATCTATACGGCTACTCAGGCTCAGCCTGCCTCGCCCAAAGACACGCTTGTTGTCATGACCTGGAATATCAAATTTGGTGGGGCGCGCATCGATTTTTTCTTCGACTGCTATGGCGATCGCGTGCACATGACGAAATCCGAGGTCATCGACAATTTAGAGGGGCTTTTGCGAAAGATTCGTCAAGTCAACCCGGATATCCTGCTTATTCAAGAGCTTGATCGCTTTTCTAAGCGATCGGCGGGTATAGACATGCTACGTTTCTTGGCCGAGCGAAGCGGCTTGCCTTATGCGGCTTATGCGTCGCAGTGGGATGTATGGTACGTCCCCAAGCGTGGCCTAGGCCGTATCAATTCTGGTAACGCTATCTTTACTCGGTGGCCTATTGATACGGCCTATCGGGTCCCGCTTCCCCTTGTAGCGGGTTATCCCTGGTGGTACAAGCTTTTTTATCTCCGCCGGAATCTCTTGGTCGCTCGCATACAAGGCCTAGCGCAGCCTTTGTGGGCAGTTAATACGCACTTAGAGGCTTATGTGCCAGGGGGGGATAGCACGCGGTATCACCAGCTCCAGATTCTGAAGACCTTTTTAGATAGCCTGACGCAGGCGGGAGCCATTTGGATCGCTGGCGGTGATCTGAATACGGTCCCACCCGGTACGAAAAAGCTAAAGGATTTCGATGACAATGCTTGTAAGGCGATCGACCCGGATTTTGTAGCCGATGACTATACGGCAGAGGTAAATTGGTTAATGCCTTTTTATCAGCGCTACCAGGAGGTGATTCCCTTAGCGGTCTATCAAGCGCGAGAAGAGGACTTTTATTCGCACACCGTCAATGACCGGGGCTGGTGGAATCGCAGGCTAGATTACCTTTTTACAAATGGGCATTGGCTAGAGGGGATGGTGCATCAAGATAGCAGCAAGGGGGGCATGAATACCTTTAGCCTTTCTGACCATGCGCCTGTTGTAGGGCGCTGGACTTTCAGTGCTGAGCGGCTTTCGCCGTAGAGACCAGCTGCTGTAACCTATTCAGAGCGGGGTCTTGAGACGGGATCTCGCGCTGAGCTTCTTTGAGGGCCGTGTGGGCTTCTGGCAGGCGGTTTAGCTTGTAAGCCAGGGCCGCTTGCGTAAGAAAAGCTTGGCTAGTCGGGTCTTTGCGAATCGTGAATGATATCCACTGATAGGCCTCCGGTGGTGGGGGGGAGGTCCAGTATATCAGGGTATAGGCAGTCAACCAGTGGGCTTGGGTGGGGGAAAGTCGATTTTTTTGAAACAGTTCTTGATGAAGCAGGCGCAGGGCTAGCTCGGTCTGTCCGCGGTGATACTGAGTGAGCGCCTCTAAGACATCCTTAGCGGGGGCATTGAGAGGAGATAAAGCACTCTGAGCGCCTTCCCAATCTTTTTGGGTTATAGCCGAGTGCCATTTCTCGTAGGTGGCCCAGAATCCTGTATCCCAAGCTTCCCGCGCTACGTCCGATAGGTAGACTTGATAGACTTCTATAAAGTCAGGCCATGTCGCAGGCTTTGTATGGCTCTGCTTTTTATACGCCTGCTCGTATTGGGTCATGAGCCGAAGGAGCGTCGGAGCATCGACATAGCCCACATAGCGCCCTAGCTCCTGGCCCGTGGGATCCAGAAAAAGAAGCGTAGGAAAGGCCCGTATCTTGAAGCGATTGCTTAGGGTAGGCCCCTCCCCTCTTTCTGCATCGATTCGATAGGCTACGTAGTTTTTGGCCACATAACTACCTACCTCGGGATTGGAGAAGGTGTTTCTTTCTAGCATTTTGCAGGGTCCACACCAAACGGCATAAAAGTCCACAAAAATAGGGCGATTCAGACGCTGGGCTTCCTTGAGGAGATCGTTCCATTTGCCTTCGAAAAAGGCGATACCCGTTGCCTTCTGGCCCCACACAAGGAGCAGGGCGCCTATGAAAATCCAGCACATTCCCAAAATTAAGTAAAAAGCCCTGTACAGGGAGCCACCGTGGAAAAGTGCGCTTTGGGCGCCAAAGGCAGCTTTAATTAATCGAGTGTAGCGTAGAAGCGCTAAGGAAAAGAACTCTGAATCCGGTCTTTGATCTTTTGCTGTTGGGGAGCTAATTTTAGGAGACCTTCTTATCCGCGATACATAAGGTTGGCTCATACAGAGGGTGGATGGATTGTGGAATCGCATGCTATCAGCGGGGCGTATAATTTGGAAAATCTGTTTACCTTTGATGAAGCCCAAATCAAATAGTCGTATGGCTAAGCGTCATGAAGAGCTCGAGAAAGTCGTAAGCGAAGTGATTGTAGACCTTCGCAAGTTTTATGACGACGGCAACAAAGCCGCTGGTACGCGTGCCCGGAAGGGTCTTTTGGCCCTCAAAAATTGGGCACACGAGGTTCGCAAAGAAATCGCTGCGACTCGTAGCGCTGCTGAGCAAAAAGCGTCCGGCAAGCCGGCTAGTGCTAGCACGTCTGCTGCTAAACCCGCCAAGCCCGCTGCCAAGCTGAAGAAGAAATAGGCTTGCATTTGTCTAAAGCTTTGTACCTTTGCCCTGTCCAGATTGCCCCGTTCGTCTAGCCCGGTTAGGACACCTCTCTTTCAAGGAGGAAACAGGGGTTCAAATCCCCTACGGGGTACGGCTGGTTTAGGGCAAAGGCCCGATTAGTGCTTTTGGCAAGTTTGGCCCTTCGTAAATCAGGCTAGTGTAGACCTGGCATAAAGTGGCGCCCCAGTCTGTTACCTCCTCTAGGTCTGTCCTGCTAAATATCCCTCCGCAGCCTATAATAGGAAGTCCCGTGGTCCTTAGCTGTCGAATCAGCTCAGTCCTTAGGGGCTTTAGTGGCTTTCCACTTACGCCGCCAGGTCCCAGGTGGGCGTAGGTAATTTGGGTTGTGGTATTTCCTGCGATAAAGCCAGCTATGCCCTGCTCGATAGCCCACTTCCCAATCGCTTCTATTTCTGTCGGCGACAAATCAGGCGAGAGTTTGACTAGGAGTGGTGCTTGTTTGAGATTGTGTTTCTGGATGGCCTCGACGATGCGTGTCAGCGCTTCTGGGCTTTGCAGGCACCTTAGGCCTGGTGTATTTGGAGAACTTACATTAATTACAAAGTAGTCTCCTAAGTCATAGAGAATCTGCATAGCCTCGGCATAGTCTTTGTGAGCCTCTTCGAGAGGGGTCATTTTGTTTTTGCCTAAATTAATGCCCACAATTAGCCCGCTTGGGCGGCTTTGTAGATTTTGGGCGACGATGCGTGCGCCCAGGCTATTGAAGCCCATGCGATTGAGGAGGGCTTGGTCGGCGGGAATGCGAAAGAGGCGTGGTCTGGGGTTGCCGGGCTGCGGCTTCGGTGTCACCGTGCCTACTTCGACGAAAGCAAATCCAAGATGAGCCCAAAAAGCTAAGAGCTCTCCGTTTTTATCTAGTCCAGCCGCTAAGCCTAACCGGTGCGCAAAGTGTAGGCCCCACACTTCTACAGGCTCCGTAATAGGCGGTTTTTTATGCCAGAGCCCGAGCCTGTGGCCTATCTTGAGAAGGGCAAAAGTCAAGTCATGCGCTGTCTCCGCGGGTAGGCTAAATAGTAGGGCACGAGCCAGTGGCCACATGCCACAAATCTACGCGGGCCATACCGTCGAAACTCCACAAGTAAAAAGGAACCATAACAAGCCAAGTAGTCTAAAGCTGGACCATTCCAGGCCTTTTTAGGTTTTAGGTTATGTATGCGTATTCTCAAACTTTTAGCGGTAGTAGCGTTATTATCTGCTAGTAAGGCGCAGAATGCCTATGTACAACTCATTCACGGTGTGGCCGATGTAGTCGGGGTTAATTTCCCCGTTACATTAGATAGCATTGACATTTATATTTCGACTGATGGCGGCCAAAACTGGAGCCTAGCAGTCCCTGACTTTAAGTTTCGGCAGGCGACTCCTTACATTCCCCTGCCAGCGAATAGCAATCAGTTACAGGCTGGTGTAGCTCCAGGTAACTCGACAGGGCCAAGCGATATCCTGCTAAATTATAGTCTGCCGGTCCTATCCTCTAATGTTTATTACATTGCTACAATCGCTGGGACGATAGATTTTCTTGCGTCTGCAGTTGACGTGGATATTTACTACTATGCTAATGCTCGTGCCACGGCGAATAGCCCTAGCCAAGTCGATCTCTTAGCTTTTCATGCGTCGCTTGATGCGGGAGCAGTGGCTTATTACTGGGCGATAGCTCGCACAGTTCACGCATATATCCCCGATGGCAACCTATCTTACCGCGCGTATACACCCGGTTATAAGTCTATCTCCTCGAATGACGTTTTTATCGTAGGCGACTCGGCTGATCATAATGCAATTAATGGGGGCTGGCTCATTCCAGTCTCCACTAATACTTCTCTTTGGGGGAATGCTGGCGTTATTTTGATATCGGGCTACATCAATACCGCAGATCCGGCTAAAGCGATCGGTGCCCACTTGGTGTTGCCTAGTGGAACTGTAGTCCCCTTATCTATCCAAGAGGTTCGACGGATTCAAATCATTCATAATGCTGCGGATCCGGCGCTGGCGCAGGTAGATATTCACCCTCAATTCTTTCCTAATCCTAGCTATGCACTCTCGCTAGATTTTCGCCAAGCTTTTGGTACATTCTTTTTGAGCCGATCGACAGGATCCAATATTCCTTTTTACTTTAGTGCTCGTGGCAATACAACTACACCTATTGCTACGGTAAACTTTACCGTGCCGGCTAGCGGTCAAAATGTACTAGTTTTTGCGCAAGGCGTCGGCAATCCTAGTCAGTTTGCTGCTAATCCTGACAATCAATCTACGGCTTTTACCTTGATAGCGGCCACAGGTGCTCGGGGTGTCGCTCCGGTAGGCAGTTTTAGCGTGATACCTTTTCATGGGGTTACAGATGCGCCCACGGTGGATGTGGAGATTGTCAATGTCGGTACGGTAAGTGCACTCACGTATGGTATCCGTGGAAGTGCTGTGACCTTGCCGGCTAATACAGATCAAACTCTAAATATTCGGGTTGGGTCAACGGTAGTGGCGTCCTTTACATTGTCGGCCTCTCAGGCCCGTAGTGGCGAAGGCGCTGCCGTCTTTGCCAGCGGATTTTTGGATCCGGCAGCCAATCAAAATGGCCCGGCTTTTGGGCTTTATGTCGCTTATCCGGATGGCACAGTGGAACCGTTGGGGGTGACGAGCACCCTTTCAACCCGTGCAGATAGCCGTCTCGTCCAAGCTGCTACCTGGCCTATCGATGGTACTGACTGGCTTATCACTGTAGGAGTTCGGCACCAGGAAGCGCTTTTTTACAAACTCATCACCCCTGTTGGTCAGATCGTTCGCATCGGTACCTGGGAAACGCCTGGCCAAGGCACCTGGACCTTCCGCCTCTCGGGTGAAAGTCTCTCCGCCGGCCTTTATCTACTCGAGATCGATGGTCAGGTCATCAAGCTAATGCGCTAAGCAGCGCTGCTAAATTATAGGAAATGGGGGGGTGAAGTTCGCCACCCCCATTTCTTTTGGTCACTTCAGGATCCAGCCTAAAGCAAAGCCCATACGCGGGATAGGCCGACCACCTGGAAGCAAGAGCAGGTCCCCTATGGCTAGCATGGAAAGGAAATTCGTGACAGGCCGCTGAGGCTCCCAGTTGTGTACGACGTAGCGCGCCCCTAACCCGCCCCATACATCGAATGTCAAACGGCTGCCAAGCTGGCCCTGATAGCCGAGCAGCAGAGTCCCTTCGTAGGCCTGGATGTAGCGGGTTGAGAGGCGAGAGAGCCCTAGTGTATCCTGGTACTCAACCTCCTGGGCATAGCGCTGGTAGCCGCCCATGAGCGCTAAGTAGCCTCCCTCCAACGTGTAGGAGGGGCGGTTTTTGGGGGCACGCGGGCTAAAGTAACTCCGATACTGACAGCGAACCTTTGCCCCTGTCTGCTTAAAGTCGCCTTCTGAAAGCTGGCCTAGATAGCCGAAGACCCACCCCCCTTCGAGTTGGATGCTTTCTGTAGAGCTGAAGGGAACCTCTAGTCCGCCGTGCAAGGTGTACTGAAAGGGGTCTAGCATCGCGAGGGGCATGCACTTAATGACGGCTTTCTGGCCTTGGCTGTGAGCAAGGCAAAGACCGGCTAAGATGATAGTGGCGTGTCTCATCATACAGTGGAGTGACGTACGCCGAGCCGATGCCCCACCTTCTCAAAGGCGTGCAAGGCCTGATCCAGGTGGTGCTGGGTGTGGGCCGCACAAAGTTGGACCCGGATACGGGCCTCGCCTTTAGGAACCACAGGATAGGAGAAGCCGATCACGTAGATCCCCTCTTCCAGCAAAGCATCAGCGAAGCGGTTAGCCAAGACGGCATCGTAGAGCATTATCGGTACAATGGGATGATCACCGGGCTTGATATCAAAGCCTAGCTGCTGAAGGCCCTGACGGAAGTAGCGGGTATTGGCCTCGAGCTGGTCACGAAGTTCGGTCGTCTCGGAGAGCCATGAGAAGATCGAGAGAGCGGTCGCTGCAATGACGGGCGAGAGAGAGTTTGAGAAGAGGTAGGGCCGAGAGCGCTGACGTAAGTATTCGATAAGAGGCGCTGGGCCGGCCACAAACCCACCCATTGCGCCCCCTAAAGCTTTGCCTAAGGTACCGGTTAGAATGATATCCTTCGCCCCGAGTAGGTGAAACTTCTCGGGGGTGCCCCGGCCCGTAGGGCCTACAAAGCCGGTAGCATGTGAATCATCAACGATCATTAGCGCATCATACCGCTGGGCTAAGGCATAGATCTCATCCAGCTTGGCGTAGTCACCATCCATCGAGAAGACGCCATCCGTGACAATGACGCGGAAACGGGCTGGCTGCGCTTCTTGTAAGCGGGCTTCCAGCTCGGCCATATCCCCATGCTTGTATACAGAGCGCTTGGCTTTGGTGAGACGGATGCCATCGATCAGGCTGGCGTGATTCAGCGCGTCGGATATGATAACATCTTCAGGTCCAAAAAATGGCTCAAATACCCCGCCATTCGCATCAAAGGCGGCTGCATAGAGAATCGCGTCTTCGCAGTGCAAAAAGGTAGCTATAGCCCGCTCGAGTGCTTTATGAACGCTTTGGGTACCGCAGATGAAGCGCACTGAGGCCATGCCGTAACCCCATCGGTCTAGCGCCTCATGAGCTGCCTGTACAATGCGCGGATGAGACGCCAGACCTAAGTAGTTATTCGCACAGAAATTGAGAACCGTTCGGCCGTCTGCCAAGCGGATTTCGACCCCTTGGGGTGAGTCGATGATCCGTTCTCGCTTGAAAAGTCCACTTTCAACTAAGTTTTTTAGTTCGGCTTCGATGTGGGCTAATAAGGCGTGACTCATTAGGCAAAGTTAAGCCAAAAGGGGAGTTCGTATCTTTGCCGTATGGCAGGTCATAGCAAATGGGCCCAAATCAAGCGCAAAAAAGCAGCGAATGACGCCAAGCGCGGTGCGCTCTTTACCAAGCTGGTTCGGGAAGTGACCGTAGCTGCTAAAGAAGGTGGTCCCAATCTAGACGCCAACCCCCGCCTGCGCTTAGCGATTCAGAATGCTCGCCGGGCCAATATGCCCAAGGACGTCATAGAACGCGCTATCCATAAGGGTTCGTCCGGCGCCGAGAGCTATACGGAAGTGACTTACGAGGGGTATGGGCCGGGCGGCGTCGCCATCATGATAGAAGCCATGACGGATAATATCAATCGAACCGTTTCGCAGTTACGTACGCTCTTTAGTCGGGGGGGCGGTAGCCTAAGTACGTCCGGCTCCGTCTCTTATCTTTTCGTGCGAAAGGGCGTTTTTGTCATCCCAGCCGAGCGTATCTCCGATGAAGAGCGCCTGATCGAAAAACTGATCGAAGCTGGCGCCGAAGATATTGAGGGCGGAGAGCAGACCGTCGTGACGTGCAACTTCGAAGACTTTGGCTCAGTTCAGCAGACTTTGGAAGGACTAGGTATTGAGCCTGAAGAGGCTAATCTGCAGTGGATCCCTACGACGTATGTCCAGCTAAGCTGGGAAGAGGCACAAAAGGCACTACGCCTAGTCGACCAGCTAGAAGAGCTCGATGACGTCCAGAAAGTCCACCATAACCTAGCTATGACCGAGGAGATAGCCCAAAAGTATGTCGCTTGACCCTTTTATTGAGGAACGCACGCGTAACAAGCTCGCCCGCAAGCAGGCCGAAGCGCTCCAAGGCGGCGGTGCCGATAAGGTGGCAGCCCAGCACGCCAAGGGTAAGCTCAGTGCTCGAGAACGCCTCGAAGTCTTACTAGACCCGGGGACTTTCGTCGAAATCGGGGCCCTCGTCACGCACCGCAGCCGCGAGTTTGGCTTAGAAAAGCAGCGCATTCCAGGAGACGGCGTTATCACCGGTATGGGCCATGTCAACGGTAGGCCGGTGTATGTCTTTAGTCAGGATTTCACGGTCTTTGGTGGCTCTCTCTCGGAAATGCACGCCCAGAAGATCGTACGTCTGCAGGATCTTGCTCTTGAAAACGGCCTGCCTATTATCGGGCTTAACGATTCTGGCGGTGCTCGCATCCAAGAGGGTATTTTATCCTTGGCAGGCTATGCCGACATCTTTTACCGAAATGTCCTCGCTTCTGGGGTGATTCCTCAGCTATCTGTCATCTTAGGCCCTTGTGCGGGGGGGGCCGTGTATAGTCCCGCTATAACGGACTTTATCTTGATGAGCGAGGCCTCCTCCTATATGTTTGTGACGGGGCCTAATGTCGTCAAGACCGTCACCCATGAGACGGTGACCTTCGAAGAGCTGGGCGGAGCGCAGGTACACGCCACTAAAAGCGGCGTGGCTCATTTGACGGCTCCACATGACGTGGCGGTCCTCCTTCTAACGAGGCGCCTTTTGTCTTATTTGCCGAGCTCTTGGCAGGAGAAGCCGCCAGTCCTACCCTCCATAGCGCCGACGGACCGACCCGTGCCCCAGTTGCGCTATATCGTGCCCGAAAACCCAGCCCAGCACTATGACGTCCGAGAGGTGATCCGAGCTATCGTGGACCCTTTTAGCTTTTTGGAGATTCAGCCGCAGTTTGCGCCCAATATCATCGTGGGTTTTGCTCGCCTAGGGGGGCATGTCGTCGGCATCGTGGCCAACCAGCCCCTCGTTTTGGCAGGCGTGCTGGACATTCAAGCCTCCCAAAAGGGGGCCCGCTTTGTGCGCTTTTGTGATGCGTTTAATATCCCGCTCATTGTGCTAGAAGATGTGCCCGGGTTTTTGCCAGGTACCAGCCAGGAGTGGGGTGGCATCATCAAGGAGGGGGCTAAGCTCCTTTATGCTTTCAGTGAAGCGACGGTTCCGCGCCTGACTGTGATTTTGCGGAAAGCGTATGGCGGTGCTTACGACGTGATGAACTCTAGGCATATTGGGGCTGATATGGTATATGCCTGGCCTACCGCGGAGATTGCCGTCATGGGCCCCCAAGGTGCTGCCGAGATTATCTTTAAGAAAGAGATCGCCCAGGCAGCTGACCCCGTGCAAGCGCTTGCAGAAAAGACCAAAGAGTACCAGCGCATCTTTGCAAACCCTTATCGGGCTGCTGACCGCGGCTTTGTAGATGCTATTATTTATCCTGAGCAGACCCGTTCAGTGCTCTACCACTCTCTCATTGCCCTGCAAACCAAAAAGAAGACACGCCCAGCCCGAAAACACGGAAATATACCCTTATGAGCGGCATATACGAAACGAATTTTCAATTTGAGCGGCAGACCGGCTTTAGACGGGGTAAGGTCCGCGATATTTACGAAATCGCCGGTGAGTATTTGGTCATGGTCACCACAGACCGGATATCAGCGTATGATGTGATCCTTCCTGACACGATCCCGCACAAGGGGCAGGTTCTCACGGAGATTACGCAGTACATGTACCAGCAGCTAAGTGGTATTTGTCCGACGGCCTGGGTCTCGACGCCGGATCCGCAGGTTATGATCGTACGGCAAGCGCGTGTCTTTCCGGTAGAGGTGATCGTGCGGCGGTGTCTGGTAGGGTATGTGTGGCGCTTGTATCGGACAGGTGGCCGCCTCATCTCTGGGGTGCGTTTGCCAGATGGGCTCATAGAAAACGATTTACTGCCTGAGCCGATTTTGACCCCTACGACTAAGTCAGTCATTGGGCATGATGTGGAGGTATCAGAGCGTGAGATCGTAGAAAGTGGTCTTGTCCCGGCTCCCCAATGGGAAAAGATCCGAGCCTATGCCTTGCAGCTTTTTGCGCGGGGCATAGAGATGGCAGAACGCGGGGGCATGCTGCTCTGTGATGCCAAGTATGAATTTGCGGAACTAGATGGCGAGGTGGTTTTGGTGGATGAGGTGCATACGCCAGACAGTGCGCGTTACCTACTTCTAGAAGGGTATGAGGAGCGGCAGCGGCGGGCCGATCCGCAGGTCCACATGACGAAGGAATACGTGCGGGAATGGCTCATGCGGCAGGGCTTTCAGGGCCAGCCGAATGCCACGCCGCCAGCCCTGCCAGCCTCCCTGGTAGCGGAAGCCGCCGCCCGTTACCGCGAGGTCTGTGAGCGCTTGACCGAGCGGCCATTTAGTCCGCGCAGCTACGAAAATATCCTGGAGACTATGTATGAGCGGGTGGCGCGGGCTTTGGCTGCTTTGTAACTGGGTATGGGCCCAGTGGGCGGATACCCTTCTGATCCAGCATGGTGTTTTAGGTAAAGACAACCGCTTTCACCTTCCGAAGCCCTCCCAAGCACAGGTTGACTCGCTGCGGCGCCTCGCTTATCAGGGGAGCACATCGGCCCAGATGGCGCTAGTGGAATACTTTCAGCTCATAGAACTAAAGCCTGATAGCGCCCAGCGGTACTTAAGGATGGCGCTGCGGACTGGCGTGCCGGAAGCCGCTTATCTACTCGGGATTGCTTATTTGCGGGGTGTCGAGGCGCCGTGCCGACCGGCTGAAGCTCGACGGCTATTAGATTCGGCCGCTAGTCAAGGTCATATCTTGGCGCTGCGGGTACTCTGGCAAGAGCTAGAGATTCCGGATAGTGTAGAGGTGCTTCGTCGGCGGGTATGGCCTGCGGATCCTAAAGCAGCTTTTCGGTACGCGGCGCAGGCCGCTCAGTTAGGGGACCGACCTAGTATGGTGGCGCTTGCTCGCTATTATGCGAATGGTCAAGGCACGTCTAAAAGCGATTCGCTTGCCTACCTGTGGCTCGAAAAAGCGGCCTCGCAAGGCTATATCCCAGCTCAGATTCTTCTTGCGGAGTGGTACTTAGAGCGCTGGCACATGCCCGAGCAGGCCATCCGCTGGGCTGACCTGGTCTTGCAGCGTGAGGAGGCCAGCGTCGAGGAGCGTTACCGGGCTTCTGTGGCTCGTTATCATGCGGAGGCTCTGCCTCTTTGGATTAATGCTTTTCGGCAGCGGCTTTGTCTGCCTACCAAAACCTACAGCCCGCCGAGCTGGTATCAGTCCGCTTCGCAGCCTTAGCCTTGTAAGGCTTGTCGCAGCGTTTCTACATAGGGGGCGAGGTCCCACGTAAAGCGCTGGTATAAGCTGGATAGCGGTAGGTCACCTGCGGCGAGCGCTTCGAGTCGCTGAGCTAAAGCCTGGGGGGAGTCGTAAAAAAAGCTTGAATCCTCGAGGTCAGGCTCGTCAGCAAAGGCCTGCGGTAAAAGAAGGGGCTTTTTGTACAAATGAGCTAAGGGAAAAGCCCCCATGATTTGGTAGCGAAGGTAGGGCTTGGCTTTAGCAGGCTCCAGGTGCACTAAGGGTAAAACAGCTCGGCTCTGTTGGATGTAAGCGTGATAGCGTGGAAAGTCGATGACTTCTGCAAAGCGGATAAAGAGATCGGCGTAGCCAACCTGCTCTAGACGAGTAGCCAAGTCGGGGTAGTCACTATGAGGGGCCTCGCTGGGACCCAAGAGTAAAAAGCGAAAGCGGTCTCGCCCTTTTAGGTGTCTGAGCGCCTCTATCAGGCTAAAATAATCGCGCCGTTTGTACTCAATACGGCCCGGGATAGCGATGTAAATAGAGCCATGAGGGAGGGGGGATGGCGGTATCAGCCGATAGAAAGAAGGTGGGCAGAAATGAATAGGCAGGTAAGACAGAGGGTAAGTTTTAGAGATACCCCCTAAGAGCCCTGGGCGTAGCACGAAAAAGTGCTTGAGATAGCGACGGAGTCGCCACTGAAGCCAGCTAAAGCGCTGGAGCTTTTGGGTATTGTGGATGAGCCCGACCTGGGGCAGAGGCTCCAGGTGCTGGGCTAGCTTGAGCGGTTCACGCCCATAAGCGGTCACGTGAAAAACATGGGTGAAGGGGCTCTGGTGTAATTGGTCCCTGAGTAGTGGTTCCCAGCCCGAAAAGGGGATAAAGTGATGCACCTCTGCTAGCGCCGTATAGAGCGAAGCCGTGCTCGGCGGGGCGAGTACCGTGACTTGCTGCGCCGGCAGGGCTGCTGTGTAGGCTAAAAGAGCAAGGAGCGCCTCATGATGATTGTTTGAGAGCTCTGCTAGGAGGAGATGCATGAAGAGGGAGGGTTTGGCGCAAAGTACGTATTTTTGAAAATGCGCCGCATCATCATAGCGATCGATGGATACGTAGCGACGGGTAAGAGCACCACAGCACGCGGGGTAGCTGAAGCGCTGCAGTACTTTCACATCGACTCAGGCGCTATGTATCGGGCCTTTGCTTGGTACCTGTTGGAGCATGGTCTGCAGACCGTCTCAGAATCGGGAATTATCCCCAAGCTCGAGGGCTTTTCGCTCCACATGGCCTGGGAAGGACGCGAAATGGTAGTGTACCTGCATGGGCAGCGCTTAGACGAGGAGCTTCGGCGGCCAGAGGTGGCGCGCTTAGCGAGTGAGGTAAGCGCCATAGCTGCCGTCCGAGAAAAGCTAGTAGCCGAACAGCGCCGCCTCGGTAAACGAGGCGGGATCGTCATGGATGGCCGAGACATCGGCACCGTTGTCTTTCCCCAGGCGGAGCTCAAGGTTTTTATGCAAGCTGATTTAGCGTCTCGGGCCCAGCGGCGTCATCAGGAGCTACTGGCTCGAGGTTATAATCTTTCTTTAGAGGCTGTCAAGGCCGAGATAGCAGAGCGGGACCGACGCGATGAGACCCGCCCCATTAGCCCCCTCCGTAGAGCCCCAGATGCTCGCATATTGGATACGACTCATCTCACGATTCCCGAGCAAATAGCAATCGTGGTGGCCTGGGCCGAAGCCCTCATTTATGCGCCTCAACCTTTCTGAAAATCCCTTACTTTAGCTATGGTGAAGCCGGTCATTACGATAAGCCCGCACTCGGGCTTTTGCTTTGGGGTGGTGTATGCCGTGCAAATGGCAGAAAGCTACTTAGCCGACCATTCGTACCTGTACTGTTTGGGTGATATTGTGCACAATGACGAGGAGGTTCGCCGCCTAGAAGCAAAGGGTCTTCGGGTCATCTCTCACGCGGATCTGCCTAATTTGGCGGGGAAAACTGTGCTTTTTCGCGCCCACGGTGAAGCGCCCGAGAGCTATGAGCTTGCGCGGCGGTATGGGATTCAGCTGCTGGATGCCTCCTGCCCTGTCGTGCTCAAGCTCCAGAACCGTTTACGAGATATCGACCAGCCCGAGGTTCAGATCGTGCTGCTGGGTTCACCCGGTCATCCCGAGGTCATAGGCCTGGTAGGGCAGATTGAGCGGGCGACGCTGTATGTGGTGACCAAGCCGGAGGACCTAGATACGCTACCGCTAGACCCCCAGCGCCCGGTGTACCTTTTTAGCCAGACTACGAAAGCTCCTGCGCTTTTTGAAGCGGTGCGAGCGCGGCTCCTGGCGCGGGTACCGGATGCCGTTGTCGCTGATACGCTGTGCCGACAAGTCTCAAACCGAGAACCGCATTTAGAGGCTTTTGCCCGGTCTCAGGATGTGGTCCTCTTTGTGGCAGGAAAGAAAAGCTCCAACGGGAAAGCCCTGTTTTCCATCTGTCAGGCGGCCAATCCGCGCAGCTATTATATTTCGCGGCCAGAAGAGATAGAAGTGACCTGGCTCACCGGTGCGCAAAAGATAGGGATTACGGGGGCGACTTCGACCCCGCAATGGCTCATGGAATCGGTCAAGGCCTACCTTGAAGCACAGCTTTCTCAGCATAGCGCTTCTTAGCGCAGCCCTGGCCCAGATCGCAGGGGGATGGAGTTATGATTTTATGGGCCTAGCAACTTCGGCGCGCCTGGCAGCTCTGGGTGGCTTGGCGTTTGGAGGGCCCTGGCGCGACCCCGCCGCCGCTTTTCGGAATCCCGCCTTCTTACGGACTCTAGACCATCAGCGCATAGCCTTAGCGTATCAGCCTTATTTAGCAGACATCGCAAACCTTAGCTTAGCCTATGTGCATGATTGGCCGGCTGTGGGTACTTTCTGGAGCGGCCTACAATACGTCAATTATGGACAGATCCGGCATACGGACGAGCTAGGCAATACCTTAGGAACCTTTTCAGCGTATGAGGGGGTGTGGGCCCTTGGCGCAGTACGACACTTTGGGCGCTGGCATGTCGGTATGAATCTCAAGACGCCCTTTTCCGTCATCAGCTTAGATCGATATCGGAGGCTGGGACTTGCTGCAGATATTGGCGCTTGCTATGAGGATACTGCTCGAGGCCTTGCGGTAGCCGTTGTTTTGTGGAGCGTCGGTGCCGAGCTGCTCAGTCCTCATCAGCGTGCGTTTGGGCAGCCGTTCCCGACCCAGGTCCAGATAACAGCCAGCTACAAGCTGCCGCATGCCCCATTCCGGATTCATGTAGGGGCAATTCATCTCGAGCGGTGGCGCTTGGCTGCTAATGATCCGCTTCAGCCAGTGCGTTACGATATTGCGGGAAACCCCATTCTGCCACCGCCGCCCCGCTGGACGGAACATCTATTTCGCCATCTGGTGGGGGCCCTCGAAGTAGAACTCTCTTCTAGCTTTGCGGCGCGTTTGGCCTATCATGTACAGCGCCGGCGTGAGCTCAATCCCCGGGGCGCTTCTAGCTTAGGCGGTCTAAGCTTTGGGGTGGGGCTCCATCTGCGTCGGTGGGGCTTTGATTATGCCTACGTGCTTTACTTTCGGCAGGCTGGGGCTCACACGCTGAGCCTTTGGGTGCGTCCCTTCCCGCGGAAGGATGGCCAGTGAAGAGCTGATAGCCCTCATCGCTCTAACCCGACTCGAAGGGATAGGGGGAAAGCTCTGTCGCCGCTTACGGGCCCAGTGGGGTTCGCTAACTACTTTCTGGACCGAGAAACGCCTTCCAGGCCCCCTGGCGGAGGTCGAACGCCCTGCTTTGCGCCTGCAAGCTGAGACCATTTTACAGGACTGTGAGAGGCTCGGCATTGAAATTATTCCCTTCTGGAGCGAAAGATATCCCTATTTACTTAGCCACGGCATGGCACCGCCCCCGATCCTTTATCGCAAAGGGACGCTGGACGACTTAGCACGCCCCTGTGTGGCTGTCGTAGGTACGCGTAAGCCCACAGCCTACGGGCTCAAGGTGACCCAAGACTTTGTAGCGGCGCTAGTAGGCGCTGGGATATGTATCGTCAGTGGTCTGGCTTATGGCATTGATGCGGAGGCACACCGTTTGGCCCTCCAAGAGGGGGGATATACGATAGCCGTTTTAGCTCACGGGCTGGATATTGTGTATCCCTCGCTCCACAAGCGCCTGGCTGAGGAGATAATGGCCAGGGGTAGCCTCCTTAGCGAGTACCCGCCTGGTGAAAAGCTATATCCCCGGCGATTTCCGCACCGAAACCGGATCATTGCTGGCCTCAGTCATCTCACCTTAGTGGTTCAATCTGCGGAGAAGAGCGGCGCCCTTTCCACCGCCCAAGCCGCCTTTGCCGTAGATCGCCCCGTATATGCGGTGCCAGGCGATATTTATGCGCCCCAGTCACAAGGCGTCCACCAGCTAATCTATCAGCAGATTGCGCAGATCGCGTTCAGCCCAGCCGTGCTCCTCAGAGAGCTCAAAAGCCTACCGCTGCGCCTCCCGCACGTACCGAGACAGACCGCCGAGGCACCATTCGCCGATCCGACGGACCAAGCGCTTTATAGGCTCTTGCAGCGAGGACCAATGCTAATCGATGATTTGGCAGCGGGTGTACGCAGACCCGTGCAGGAGGTCGTACAGCGTATCGTGCTTTGGGAGATAGAAGGCTGGGTGGTTCAGGAGCCTGGTGGACGGGTCCGACTCGCTAAAACTCCAGATGCCAGAGCTTGACTAGCCCATCGTCCCCCGCCGAGGCTAAGGTCTCGGGATTTAGCCAAAGGATAGCATTGACGCTACGCTGATGACCCTCGAGGGTCAGGCGGCGCTCCCACGTCATAAGGTCCCATAAGTGAATCTGGCGGTCTCGGCTAGCGGTGGCTAGCCACTGGCCCGAAGGGTGAAGCGCCATGGCATTGACAGTTCGGGCATGCGCCTCGGTGGTTCTGGTATTTTCCCAGGTTAGAGTATCCAGCTCGTAAATTTTTCCGCTGAAGCCGGCCACCCATACACGGTTTTCATGGGTCGGAGCTGCTGCTGTGAAAAGGGGGCGGTCTTCTAGTGGCAGCTGATGCAGCGACGTGGGCTCCGCCCGTCCCAAGATATAGGCGTACCCATCCCGTCCAGCGCAAACAAAGATGTCTTTTCGGGCCAGTAGCGTAAAACCTCGCAGACCCGCTGGCGTTACAACTACGCTACCTAGAGGTTCTGCTTTCTCAAGGTCCCAATATAGAAATACTCCATCTTGCCCGGTGCTCCACCCTTCTGATAGGGTAGGATGTGAGTGGAGGCCCATCACGGCTTTGCTATGCGAACGGATGGCGCGGCGCAACCGCTTTTGAGCGGTATTAACGATGTAAATGGTGCCGCTCGTTTCGCCAATGTACAGGTCATCAAGCTGCGGCACGTGCCATAGGGCATACACGGCGTATGGGGTATGGGCTAGGGCAACTGCACCTTTTCCAGAGCCGCAAGACCATTGCGCAATAATACCATCTGCTCCGCCAGAAAAAAGAGTATGCCGCTTATAGTCACAAGCTAGCGCATAAACTGGTCCTACATGTCCACTAAGATCCCAGACACCAAGTAGCCGCACAGGTTACTTAACAATTTCGACCCATAGATGCTCTGCTAGGGAGGGGGGTAGAAGGAGTTGAGTCTGACTCCGCTCAACCAGCACCAGGCCGTCTACCGGCAAAAAGGCCAATACTTGCAAATAATCCCCTATCTGCAACGCGAAATGATGGACGAGCGTGCTCAGGGGAGGCGTTTGAGGAACTAAGTGCAAGCGGCCGGTTTGCTTTTCGCGCAGGCGAGTGAGCGGGATAAGGTCCTGAGCCTCGGGTAAGGGCGGGATCTCGTCGCCATGGGGGTCGCGTGCCGGCCGTCCAATGTAAGCATACAACCGTTCCGTAAACTCGTCGTCAGACAGATGCTCCAACTTTTCCGCTAGTTCATGGACCCGGTTTCCAGTGTAGCCCAAAACCTGAGCCACGAAGGCTTCCCAGATGCGATGACGTCGAACGATGCGCACGGCGAGCGCCTCGCCATCTGCTGTAAAGCGTACACCCCGATAAGGACGATACTCCAAGAACTTTTTCTCGGCGAGTCGCTTAGCCATCTCTGTCACACTCGGTGCACTCAGCCTCATAGCCTGGACGAGGGCCTGCATCGAAACCTCACTCGTAGCACAGCCGAGATGCCAGAGGGCTTTCAGATAGTTTTCCTCCGCGCTCGTGAGCATTTTTACAAAGTTACGGTTTCGTTTGGGGCGATGCCTACCTTTACCCGATGGCAGAAAATCTCATAGGCGCTCTAGCTGTAACCTTCATGGAAGTGGTACTGGGTGTCGATAACGTGCTGTTTTTAGGTATATTAGCTGGACAGCTTTCTGCAGTTGAGCGCAAGTGGCTCTGGCGTTTGTGGCTTTTATACTCGCCCCTTCTGCGATTGGCCCTGCTTCTCTTGGCTGTCTTTGTTTTACGGCTCGAAAAGCCACTTTGGACCTGGGGCGCTTGGCAGCTCACCTGGCGCGGTTTAGTCCTAATAGCTGGTGGACTCTTTCTAATTTACAAAGCAACCAGGGAGATCTTCTCGCATGCTGAAGAGAAACCAGAGGCACCACAGACGAATGGGCACTTTCTGCGTATCCTAAGCCAGGCTATGCTCGTCGATCTTGTTTTCTCGGTTGATTCGGTCCTCACGGCGGTAGGTCTCAGTCGTGAACTTGGGGTCATGGTTGCTGGCATCGGTTTGTCTATTCTGGTGATGGCTTGGACGGTCCAGAAGGTCCATGCCTTCTTAGAAAAGCATCCGAGTTTTCGGCTATTGGGGCTAGCCTTTTTACTACTGATAGGATTTATGCTTTTTGTAGAAGGCGCTCATCTAGAGGTGCCGAGAGGCTATGTGTATTTTGCGATGTTTTTTTCTTTTGGGGTAGAGCTTTTACAGCTCTGGCAAGAGCGGCGGCGGAAATCCTTGAAATAAATTCTCTAACTTCGGTTGGCCATGGGTTTAGTGACGCTCCGTTGTGGTGGATGTGGGGCTGCCATTCAATACGATGCCGAGGCGCGGAGTCTGAAATGTCCCTATTGTGGGCGGGCGGAGGAGCTGCCGCCGAGCCAGGGGCGGATCCGAGAGATTCCGATAGAGGAGGCACTGGCCGGGAGTTATATTGTGCCCCGCGAACAGCTTAGTCAGCATCAAGTCGCCAGCTGTCAGAGCTGCGGTGCGCAGATTGCTTATGAGGGGGGGCAGCTCTCGCGCCGCTGTGATTTTTGTGGGGCCGATGCGGTACAGGCCGCTCCGTTCAACGAGCTTCCGATAGCGCCCCAGGGGGTACTTCCTTTTACGATTGGACCGAAAGAGGCCCAGACCCAGTTTGCGCGCTGGCTAAAAGCTCTCTGGTTTGCCCCCAATGACCTTACCAAAAGAGCCCATTTGTTAGAACTCCGGGGCGTGTACTTGCCCTTGTGGACGTTTGATGCTCAGGCGGAAGCCCACTGGCGAGCTACGCCAGGCTACCGTCGTACCCGCACGGAGCGAGTCTATAGCGCCGCCACTAAACAGTACGAGAGCAGGCAGGTTACCTATATTGAATGGGGAGTCCCCGTGGAGGGGCGGGTGGACCATCATTTCGACGATGTGGGGGTGTCGGGCCTTCGAAGCCTACCCCAGCATTACATCGACGGGGCAGGGGGCTTTTCTACGGCTACGGACCTCTTAGACTACGATCCGCGCTACTTTTTGGGGTGGGATGTCGTCCTGCCGGACGTAGACCTCAAGGCGGCATGGGTTGAAGGGCAGAAGCTTATCCATGCTGCGATAGAAGCTCAGTGTAAAGCCCAGATTCCAGGCGATACGTACAAAGACTTCTCTATGCGTCTGCACTTACATCACCCCACGACGAAACTAACGTATGTCCCCATTTACATTTTAGCCTATCGCTACAAGGACAAGCCGTATCGGGTAGTCGTTCATGGGCGAACCGGCGTCGCAACGGGTGATAGACCTATTAGCTGGATAAAAGTCACTTTAGCCATTCTGGCTGCCATTTTGGCCATAGGGCTCCTTTGGCGGCTAAGTGCGTATTTAGATTGGGTGCACTAAGGGGGCTACGGCATAGATTTTGGTACCTTTACTTATATGGCTAATATCCTGCGGACATTTGCGCTATTAGCGGCACTGACACTGCTACTTATGTTTTTGGGCAGGCTTCTAGGGGGGCCTGCGGGGATGACGGTGGCGCTCGGGGTAGCTGCCGTGATGAATCTCTTTGCTTACCTCTTTGGACATAAAATGATCTTATGGCAGTATCGGGCGGTGCCTTTGCCAGAGTCGGAGTATCGCTGGCTTTATGACATGACCCGCAAGCTCACGGCCAAGGCCGGTATGCCCATGCCTAAGCTTTATCTCATTCCAGAAATGCAGCCTAATGCTTTTGCCACGGGACCTTCGCCTGCAAAGGGGATTGTAGCCTTCACGGCGGGGCTGCTCCAGGCAATGAACCCCAAGGAGGTTGAAGGCGTCTTGGCCCATGAGCTTGCTCACATCAAAAATCGCGACATGCTCACTATGACCATTGCCGCTACGATCGTGGGCGCGATTACCTGGATTGTCGACATGCTGCGTTGGTCGGCCATCTTCGGCGGTATGCGTAGCCGGGACAGTGAAAATAGCTCTGGTTTAGAGTTAGTTTTTGCCATTGTCGTAGGTATGATAGCTTCGTTAGCGGCGGTTTTGATTCAGCTCGCGATTTCGAGGACGCGGGAGTATGCGGCGGATGCCACTGCGGCCCAGATGGCAGGCTCGCCGGATGGGCTCATCTCCGCATTGCAAAAGCTAGACAGTTATACGGCCATGGTCCGCATGCAGCATGCCACACCGGCCACCTCTCACCTATTTATTGCGAATCCCTTCAAGGGGGCAGGCGACTGGATTGCCTCGCTTTTTAGTACGCATCCGCCGATCCCGAAGCGGATTCAGCGCCTTCAGCGGCTTCGCTATGGCCTTTCTTAAACGAAAAATGCGGAGAGGCATCGCCCATTCGAGCTCCGGCCCTTGCTTCCTTTCGGACCTGGGGGGATTGGGAGCCGAGCTGTCGTGCCTTCCGCACGACAAAGGTACACAAAAAATCGCATAGCGAAGGTGTTCATGCCATGGCGCAGCGGGGGTTCTTTCGGTTTTCTAGCCGGTGGCTTCGGTATCAACTCTGGCCCACCTGGATTTGGTGGGGGCTTCGGGTATTGTTTTTAGGCGGTGTGGGCTTTTTGGTGGCATGGGGGCTATCGACGTTGCTTTTCTGGTTCTTTCCCTCGCCACGCTTAGCTCGAGCCAGGGCCGAAGCGGCGCAGCGGCTGGATTCTTTGCGCCTCATGACCTATCAGCTCAATCAGCTAAGCCAAGAGCTACAGGCTTTAGACACTTTAGAACGCCGGCTTTATCATGAGCTGACGCAGGCGCCTGGAGCCAATCCTGATACGGTCCTCCCAGCGGAGCGACAGACGCCTCGCCCCATAAGCCTCGATACCGTCGAAGCCTATCTCATGCGTGTCCAAGGGCTTCTTCGGCAGGTAGTCCAGCATGAAACCTTTTTGGGGCGGGAGGAACTCTGGTCGCCTTACTTACCGCGAGGCCTTCCCTCCGGCAGCCATGAAGTCGCTGTAGGCTACGGCCCCGCTTATCATCCGGTTACGGGGGCTTTACACATCCACAACGGTATCGATTTTCTTCTAGCGCCTGGTCAGCCGGTGTGGGCGACAGCCCATGGGCTTATCCAGCAAGTGATGCCGCTCCCTGGTCATGACAAAGCCTATCAGGTGATCGTGCAACACACGCCTAGTCTACAAACGCGATATTACCCCATAGAGCCGCTCGTGGCACCCGGTGAAATCGTGACGATGGGCGCTATTTTGGGTTATGTGGCGCGTCCGTCTGTCGCCAGAGTTCCCTACCTGCACTATGAGGTATGGCAAGGAAGCCAGGTCGTCAATCCCCTTTATTATCTCTGGGGAGCCTTTTCACCAGAGGAGGTTCGCCAACTCAAGAAAATAGCCGAAACGCCCAGCCATGCCATCCACTAAGCGGTACTTTACCCTCCAGGAAGCCGCAAATTATTTCGGCGTTCCTGTTTCGCAAATGCGACGCTGGGTCAAGCGCTTCTTGGCGCCGCCTCCCCACAAACGTATCCGTATACCCGTCGAATCCTTAGCCGTCTTGGAGGCTATTTACAAGGGGTTTTACCATCGGCATTTGCGCGGGGCCGCTTTGGTAAAGTATGTTCGTGAGCAAAGTACCCTACCTCCCACCAGCCCCTATACTATTTTACAGGAAATTAGACAGCGACTGGATAAGCTAAGTCAATGCCTAGACCAGACTACGCCTTAGGGCGTAAATATCCAGGCATCTGGTATCTGAGCTAAGATCTGGTTTCGTCGTGCCTCTACCGCTTGTTTGTCTGTAGAGCTGTAGAGGCTGAGACGAACCCAGCCGCTCTTTTTAGGGTGGGACAAAAATTCGACAGGTTGTCCCGCAAAGACTTGGGCTTTGGCTTTGGCTTCCTCGAGGGAGGGATAGGCGCCTATGATGAGGTAGTGTCGCCCAGGTTGGGGGGCTTTTAGCGTAGAGGCCTGAGCGGGGGAAGTAGATTCCGGCGCCTTCGGTGCACCTTTGGGACTCGTACTGGGGGCAGGAGCTGGTTTCGGCTCTTTTTGGACCTGAACTATGCCTTTCTCCCGCATTTCCCGGATGGAGCTATGCCTAGTCGCGGTTTCGCTTGGGGTGGTAGGTGATTTCTCGCTCTGGGGAGCCGGGGTAGCGGTAGAGGCTGGGGCCGGCGGCGTGCTAGCGGAGTCGGTGGCTCCCTTCGTCCCCTTATCAGACTTGAGTACGATTTCTACGGGGGTTTTGGCTGTCTTTTTACGCTGCCTAAGGATAAGGTAAGCAGCCGTTCCGGCTCCTATGAGGAGTAGAAGTGAGAGGCCGACTAGGATCAAGCTGCGGTTGCCTGAACGGGCTTCAGGCTGTGGAGAGACAACCTCGTCGACCTGACGGACACGAGACTTTTCCGCCGGCTGCGCCTTCTTTTCTTTCTCCTTTTTGGGCGTAGCCTTTGGGCTTGGTGTAGGAGCCGAAGCAGGGCCTAGGGAAACGACCCGCTCTTCTGTGGCCCGCAGCGAAACGGGTGCTAGGTCCTCTAAGAAGCTCAGCGGGGTCTCTTCACTGACCTCAAACTTGTAGGTGACTCCTACCTTGCGGAGCTTTCCGAGCTTCCAGACGTTGATTTCGGGCGAGCTTTTGAGATAGCCAAGTAGGAGACGACCCGTTTCTTCCAGGAGTTCTTTAGCCTCCTCTTCGGGGAGCCCATAATGGTCTCGCAAGAAAGCAACCGTTTCTGCCAAGTAGCGGTTGCCAGGCTCGTACTTTAGAATGGGTTTAGGCGGCTTCAGGGTGGCCGTTCGGGGATCGCCTTCGGCTCGCTCAATATGCCATACAAAGCTTCCCACGGATGGAATCGAAAAACGCTCTAGGCTGCTCATGAGCAGCGCCGTGTAAGCCTCAAAGTCTATCGCAACGGCCATAACTAGCCTATTTTGGTCCAAAATCCGATTCGGAAATCCAGAGGACGCTCACGGTACCCAGCCCACCGGTAAAAGGGCCTATTGAGCAGATTATTCATCTCTACAAAGAAACTCAAAACGGGCAAAACTTGGGCTTCTACTTTCCACGAGATGTCGACATAAAGCGGGGCCTTCGTGAGCGAGTCTAGATAACGAGCGCCTAAGGCATAAATGGCTAGCTGCGCGCGAAAGCGATTGGCTTTTTGATAGCCCAGCGCAAGACGGCTCTCCCAAGGAGCTTGACCAAAGTAATACGGATATGTACTACGCAGCCGCCACTGGCGTAAAGCCGTCTGAACCTCCACGTAAGGACTAGTTGGCGCTGGTAAGAAGAGCCCCTGAAAAACAAGCCCCCAACTTTGAAAGCGCCTGAGGGTATCCAATCTAAAGAAGGGACCTTGCGGCACGAGGACAGGGGCACCGAAAGCCAGTCGATATTCTCCAGCGAGACGATACTCCCAGCCCCGTCCTTGGCCGCTAATCCCCGCTAAGCTTTGAACCCACTCTCGTGTAAAAGGTAAAGTCGTTCGCTGGAGGCTTAGATATGGATTTTGCTCTATAGCCCAGAAATAAGTCAAGGGTCTAAGTTCGGCTCTGTTTTCAAAAAAAGGTCGGAGAAAGCTACGCCATTGATATACCAAGCGACCTACTGGCGCTAGGACTACGGCGCCTCCCTGATACGCCCCATAACCCCAATAAAGCCCCCCCTGCAGCAGCCATTGAGCCCACGCTCGTTCGTACTGACCTTGTATAGTGAAAAGATGGCGGGTGCCATCTGTAAAGACCCGTCCGGTCCAGTGCAGCCGCCCATGACGTAATGCCCAGCTTTTCTGCGCTTCTAATTGATGTAACCATTCCGGTACACCTGTACGAAAATCTGTACGCTGACTGCGATAGGATAGCCTGAGTTGGAGGCGGGTGATTTGCGTCTCTACCTCAAGGTGTTGTCGCCAATAAGAAGCATACAGGGACTCAGGTATAGGCGTATTATAGCCGGGCCATGCCTCGGCATAAGGCGCATAAAGCCGGTATTTCTCATAGCTTCCGTTGTACTGAATCTGTAGGCGATAGGTGGGGGTATAGTGTCCTCCCCAGGCTTCTAGGCGCGTCTGGCCCCATCGGGCTTGGGGGACATGCCCCTGCAATGTAGAGAAGTGGTACAGACGCACGCCAGCGTCCCAGGTTAGGTCGCGGGTGCGGTTCCAAGCGACTTGGGTCTCTTGAGTCAAGAAGCGTCCTAAGCTATAGCTCAAATGAAGCGGCGCAAGCCGAGTCCAGGTAGGACGGGCTGGGGATAAGAGCGGAGGAGAAATGGGGCTAATAGCCGGGGCCGTGTGCCAGGGTAGCCGCTCAATCTCGGACCAGGTGGGCAGGCTTAAGGTAGGGATGGTAGGCAAAGGCTTAGCCCCCAATTCCATGCGCTCTATCCGCTCATTTTCTACTACGAGGGAGTCCAGCAGCGGTCCAGCGCCTTGTCCGAGCATGACGCCGAGCAGACATGACCATAGCCCCCATCTTATCCACAGCATCACTCGCAAATGTACGACATGGGTTGGCACGCGCTTTGCCCAAGTTGTAATCTTGAATTTTTGCTTACCTTTGTGCGCGGAGTGGTCTATGATCTACCTAAGTACAAAAAGGTATGGGGGGTTCTAGCCTTATTATAGGGGCAGAAAGTGCCCCAGTCTTGGGTAACGTAAAAAACTATAACTCATATGAAAAAGCTTGAAGATTTTCAGCAGTATTTCGGAGAGAATCTGTCACGGGAGCTTGCGAAAGTCGAGTCCATGCGCAAGCAAACCATTATCAAAGCGATTGCTGCTTTCATTGCCACGGTAGCTGTTGCTGTTATTGCAATATGGCCCATTACCAGTTTTATGGGGCAAGATTACTTTGTGGCCATAGCAATTCTCAATTTCCTTGTAGGCTTCTTTCTGGGTTATATGTTTTACCGGGAGCTCATTAATAGCCGAGGCTTTTACAATCTATTCAAGCACCGCGTCATTGATGGGGTTATCCGTTATTTAGACGAGCGGTTGTATTACGTTCCCCATCGTTATGTGCCCGTGGCGACCTTTGGCCGTAGCAAGCTCTTTAATAAAAGCGTTCATGAATATGAGGGAGATGATTATGTCTTTCTACAGCTAGAGAATGGAACTGTCTTAGAATTTTCTGAGATTCATGCCTTTCAAAAAGTAAAAGGCGGAGGAAAGACGCCTGTTTTTGAAGGGTTATTTGCCCATCTCAAGACGCCGGAGTCTCGTGGAGGTGATCTTTACATTGTGCCCAAGGGTGTATCGGAAGAGGATTTAGCGCAGGCCCGTCTGCAGAAGTACCTTACCGAAAATCCTGCTTTTGATCAGATGTACACGGTCTATACGAGTTCTCTAATGACCGCGAAACGGTATCTGACGCCGCAGCTCATTGAAGCTTTGGTGGATCATGCGCAACGGACAACGGAAGCGTTACCCTTTTATGCCTCTCATGGGCAGGATGTGTACATTGCGCTTCCGCGAGAGCGTACACTTTTTGAGCCGGACGTATGGAAGTCTGTCACGGACGTCAAAAGCCTAGAGGCCTTCTTCTCTGACATATCGGAGCTTTGGCAGCTCGTCAATGCAGCGGTGGACTTGTCGGGGCAAGCGCTCGTAGCAGCGCCGGGTAACCAGGTCTAAGGATGAGAAGTCGCTAGGCGCTCGGTCCGATCGGCTAGTCTAAGTGCTTCTAGAAGCTCTCTTAACTCGCCGTCCATGATGCGGTCGAGGTTATAAAGCGTAAGGCCGATGCGGTGGTCAGTGACGCGGTTCTGGGGAAAATTATAGGTGCGAATTTTAGCGCTTCGGTCGCCCGTAGAGATAAAAGAGCGGCGCAGGGCCTCCTCCTGCGCCCTCCTTTTTTGTAGCTCCAGTTCATACAGTCGGGCTCTAAGGATACGTAAGGCCGTCTCGTAATTTTTGATTTGCGAGCGTTCGTTTTGAATAGCTACGGTTATACCCGTGGGGATATGCACGAGCCGGACGGCTGAGTAGGTGGTATTGACTGATTGCCCGCCATGACCTGAAGAGCAGTAGGTGTCCTTGCGAATATCGCTTTCTTTGATTTCGATGTCGATCTCGTCTGGCTCAGGTAAGATCGCTACTGAAGCGGCGGAGGTGTGAATGCGTCCCTGGCTTTCGGTTTGGGGGATGCGCTGAACGCGATGGACGCCGCCTTCGTATTTGAGCCAGCTGTAAGCCCCTTCGCCGCGTATGGTGGCGATGAGCTCTTTATAACCGCCGACGTTGCCTTCGGTAAAATCAGTCACCTCCCAGCGCCAGCCTTGTCGCTCGCAAAACCGCTGATACATTCGGGCTAAATCCCCAGCAAATAAGGCGGCTTCGTCCCCTCCAGTCCCGGCCCGAATCTCGACGATGACGCTTTTGTCATCATCAGGGTCGGGCGGTAAGAGAGCCCAGCGAATCTCTTCCTCCAGCACGCTCAGGGCCTCTGTCAGCCGAGCAACTTCCTCTTTAGCTAGCTCATGCCACTCAGGGTCTTTCGCAGTTTCTAGCTCATGCTTAGCAGAAGTCAACGCTTCCTGCAGCTGCTCATACCGCTGGGCTAAGCGCACAAGCTGACTCAGGTACTTATATTCCCGGCCTAAGTCTCGTAAACGCGCCGGGTCGGCTAAGGTCTCTGGAGCATTCAAATTCGCTTCTACCTGCGCAAATCGCGCTACAATCCCCCGGAGTCGCTCTTGCATCTCTCCAAAGATACAACCAAACCCTCATTAGACCTGTTTAGAAACATATACCGCGTATTTTTGTTTAAGCATTATCTATGATGCCTAAGTGGTATAAGCTCCAAGCTTTCTGGAATCGGACGCCCTTAATGACGTATGCAGGGCTGATCCTTACATTCCTGGCTTTTTGGAGTACCCAAGAGTGGGTACCCTTAGCAGGTATGCTTAGAACAGTAGTCCCTGAGGGGGGGCTATTATGGGGCGGTGCCTTAGGGACGCTGCTCATAGGCCTTGATTTTCAGCGGTTCACGGGGCCTATGCAGTACGGGGCGGCCTTTGTGGGGAATCTGTTTCTAGCTTTAGCTCTGCCGGGCTCCTGGCTGGCTAAAGTGCTTTTGTATGGGCCAGCGCTTGTCTTATTGGCGGGGGCGCTGACTGTGCGCCAACGTTTCATGCACAAATTCACCTATACGCGATATTTGTGGGCCGAGCCGCTCATGCTTATGGTAGGAGCCGTGTTGTTGACCTTAGCTGGCTACATGGAAGGGGTATGGCCTTGGGCCGGTTATGCGGCGGCGTTGCCAGGAGCCGTCACATCAGCGGGCTATATCCAGGATGCGCCCTACATTGCTAAGCAAAGTAGGCAAGGCTATGCTATCCAGGTCGGCGATCCGGCCCCAGATTTTGAGCTGCCGAGTACAGATGGCGAATGGGTGCGCCTCTCCCAGTATTTTCCGCACAACCCCGTCCTGCTGCTTTTTGTGCGAGGAGACTGGTGTCCAGGATGTCATATGATGCTGCGCACGTATGAGCGCAATAAACATCGCTTTTACGGGAAAAATGTAGTTATCCTGGGAATAGGGCCGGATCCTTTAGGGGTCAACAAGGCTATGATAGAGCGCTTAGGTATCTCCTTCAAGATGCTTTCAGATGAGCACTTCGTTGTGCTTCGGCAATACGGTAATCGCTACGCCAATCAGTTTCTTCAAAAAACAGCAGCCGGTTATGAAGAGGGAATTCCGCTTCCTGCTGCGTATCTCATTGATCGGTACGGAATCGTTCGCTACATTTCCAGTGCGGAGTATGTGGGGGAGTTTTTAGATCCGAATACTATCTTTCCGGTGCTGGACCAGCTAGAAGCGGGAGAACCGCTTGCCATGCATGCTTGAGGTGCTGCCTTTGTATTACTGGCCCTCAGTGGATTGGATAAAGCGAGCCGATCAGCTTAAGCGCTTTTATGTGGGATATGATTCTAAGATACCCAAGGCATCGTCTTTTTATCGCTGCGCCTTACCGAATGGGCTCTGGTTGTCTATTCCCCTCGTGCGGGCTAGCAAAAAGGTGCCTTGGCAGGCTACTTGGCCAGTAGAGAGCCGATGGCGATTGTACCACTGGCGAACGGTTCAGACTCTGTACGGCAAAGCGCCCTTCTTTTATGAGTGGAAGCCGTTTTTGGAGGAATTATATCTGAATGCGGCTGTTTCTTACTTACACGAGGTCAGCTTGTCGATAATTCAAGAGCTAGCTCGCTGGCGTGGGTGGCGGGTAGAGCCCCTGAAAGAAACCGCTGTGCTGCTATCGGTGCCGGAGGGCCCTAGTAGCCTGCCGCTATTGCTACAGGGTGCGCTCTAGCTGTCGTGCTTGGGATGGCTGCGGTGCCAGTAATAAATGCCCTCGGCATGATAAATAGAAGCATCCGCGATGCCTAAAGCGTAATCGGCAATCTTTTCTAACGTCTTGGCGGCGATAGCAAGCTCGAGCCAGGCTCTTGCTTCGGGGAGTGAGCAGGGATGGGTGACCTGCCGTTGAATCTGAGTGATACACTGTTCGTAGCTCTCGTCTACCGCTTCATCGTCCTGATCTATTTTTTTGGAGCGGTCGACGTCAGACTCAAAGAAAGCCTCGATACAGGTCTCAAGGAGGCGACGTACGTTTTGGACTAGCTGGCCGAGGGGGACCTGATCAAGCTGGTCAGGAGGCAGGATGGGCAGGTTCTCGGCGAGACGCATACCGAGAGCCTCCAGGCGTTCGGAGATTTCCGTCACGTGAAAGTGCATGCGGTAGACGGCTAGGACGAAGCGCAGGTCTTGCGCCACGGGCTGATGGAGGGCTAAGATGCGGGCACAGCGCCGGTCGAGGCGCATGTCTTTAGCAAGGGCTTCGCTGCGATACTGCTGCACCTGCCGAAGCCCCTCCCAGTCTTTTTGAAGGATAGAGTCTTCAAAAAGCTCTAGTTGGTGGTGTAGGATTTGTATCACCTCGTGCGAGCGGGCGCGCAGCTTTAGCAGTTCATTCTCGATGAGGCTCATGGTTTTTATCCAAATCGTCCGGTAATATAACGCAAAGTTTCGGGCTGTTGGGGATTTGTGAAGAAATCCTTGGTTCGGCCAGACTCCACTAGACGTCCTAAGTGAAAGAACGCCGTATAATCGCTAATGCGGGCTGCTTGCTGCATATTATGCGTGACGATGACGATGGTGTAAGCGCGGCGAAGGTCCGTGAGCAGTTCTTCGATTTTGGCCGTAGAGATGGGGTCCAGTGCCGAGGTAGGTTCGTCCATCAGTAAGAGCGAGGGGCGTACGGCGATGGCCCTTGCGATGCACAAACGCTGCTGCTGGCCACCCGATAAGGACAAAGCCGAGCGCTTGAGCTTGTCTTTGACTTCATCCCAAAGGGCGGCTTGATGCAGGGCCTGTTCCACCCGCTCTCGAATCAGGCGCTCTGGCAGTTTATTTTGGATTCGGAGGCCATAAGCTACGTTTTCGTAGATCGAAAGCGGGAAGGGCGTAGGCTTCTGGAAGACCATGCCGACCCGGCGACGCAAAAGAACCGGATCGACGGTAGGCGCGTAAATGTCTTCGCCATCGACATATACTTTGCCTGTGAGCCGAAAGCCCTCGATAAAGTCGTTCATGCGGTTGAGTACCCGCAGGAACGTAGACTTACCACAACCCGAGGGGCCGATGAGGGCCAAAATCTGGTTACGCTCTAAAGTCAAAGACACCTCGTAAAGCGCTTGGTAGCTGCCGTACCACACACTAACGGTTTCTGCGGCAATCTTATGCATGGCTTTTTAGGCGGAATCGCAAAATAGCAGCCACTAAAATGAGTAAAAGGGTAATACAAACCAGCACTAGCGCCGTACCGAAGGCCATGGGATACGTAGCCTGCACATTGGTGCCGCTGGTAATAAGCGCATACAGATGATAAGGCAGTAACATGGTGGGTTCTAAAGGGCTCCGGGGATAAATGGGCAAGTAATACGCAGCCACGGTAAAAAGAATCGGCGCCGTTTCGCCCAGGAGGCGCCCCACTGCTAGGACATAACCCGTGATGAGGCGCGGCAAGGCTAGTCGTATCGTAATGCGGAAAAAGGTCTGCAGCGGTGAGGCGCCAATCCCCAGGCTCGCAAGCTTGAGGTCTTGCGATACGCCGCTAAAGGCCTCCTGGGCATTCCGAATCAAAAGCGGCAACGACAAAAGGCCTAAGGTCAGTCCGCCCGCTAATATCGACGCGCCTAGCCTTAGGCTCGTCACGAAGAGCGCTAACCCAAATAGCCCGTATACAATCGAGGGGATACTAGCCAGCGTATTGACTAGGAAGGTCATGGCCCGAACTAGGCGGCGATTTTGTGCAAACTCACTAAAGTAAGCCCCCGAAGCTGTACCGAGCAGCGCGCCGGTCAAGAGCCCCACGGTTACCACCCATAGGCTGCCTACGATGGCGGGGGCAATGCCCCCTTTTTGTATGCCTTCCCGCATCGGGGTCGTGAGAAACGTCCAAGAGACCACCTTAGTGCCCCGATAAGCTAAGTAAAGCAAAACGCCGCCTAGCACGAGGAGCATGGCCCAACTGACTAAGGCCACGCCGGCCGTAGCAAGCAACTCCAGCCAGCGCTTACGAGGCTTTCCGTTCCAAACCATAGGCTAAGAGGTTGAGCAAAAACGTGAGGATAAATAAAACCAGCCCCAAGAAAAACAGGACGTGGTAGTGATAGCTACCGACTGGGGCTTCGCCGAGCTCGGCGGCGAGGGTAGCTGGGAGGGTCCGCACAGGCATAAACGGGGAAGGGGCCAAGAGCGGCGCATTCCCGCTGACGATAAGCACGACCATGGTTTCGCCTAGGATCCGGCCGGCTGAGAGCAGGGTCGCTGTCCAAAAAGAGGCGCTTATGGCAGGCAGCTTGACGCGGAGGATGGTCTGCCAGCGTGTAGCGCCAAGGCCATAACTGGCTTCGACTAGCATGCGAGGGATATTGGACAAAGCTTCTTCGGTTAGGCTGGCCATGAGGGGGATCGTCATCCAGCCTAGCAAAAGGCCAGCCGCTAAAGCCGTTTCCCCCGTCTCCAAACCAAGGCTGCGTTGAAGCCAGGGTACCAGGACGACCAGTCCCCAGAAGCCTACTACGACCGACGGGAGCCCCGCCACTAGCTCCCATAAGACCTTCATGGGGTAATACAAGCGTCTCGGCAGAAAGTCTACTACATAAATCGCCATGACCAGGCCAAACGGTACTGTCACTAATAGCCCGATAACGGTTACCCACAAACTGCCCACTAAAAGGGGCCAGAGCCCCACCTCTGGAATCGGCTCATACGTGGGAGACCATCGCACACTGCCTAATAGCGCCTGCCAGGGGGACCATGTCACCGTAAGAGGCTTTAGGTGGGGCCGTAGCCATATCGGTGGTAAAGCCATGAGAATCCCAGGCTCCTGCGAGACCGAGTCCAAAAAAGTCCGGATCGAAGCACTGTCGACATGGCCCTTGAGATGAACTTCTAGATTGGAAAGGTGAATGGCCACGACTGGCAAGCGAGGGCCGCCTAAAGCCTCCCAGGTCGTGCTGCCCCGAAAGAGCGCCCTGGCCTCCGCAGCGGAGAGGGACTGAATAGGGTTAGTCGGATGCACCGCAAACTGAACCCCCTCATAAGGCGTCCGGCTCAAGGCGGGTAGCCCTTCACACCCTAGAAAGAATACAATCCCTCCTAGGGTGAGCGCGGTAGTCAAGGCCGCTGCCTGGAAACCTACCTGTCCTACGACTTCGCGCCAGCGCTTCATGGGATATAGCCTACTTTCGCAATGACTGCGGCCCCTTCAGGGCTGTGTACAAACGTTAGGAAAGGCCTAACCGTCTCAGAAAAGGCAGCGTCGTAGTAGTAATACAAGGGCCGTGCTAAGGGATAACGCGCTAAGGCGGCTTTACTTTGGGCGGGTAAGGCGGCTGGCTGCTCTTCGCTGGAGATAGCTAACGCCTTGATCTCAGGCGTGAGATAAGCGACTCCTAAGTAGCCAATGCTACCCGGCGTCTGGGCTAAAGACTGGACGAGCGTCCCCGTCGCTGCAATGAGGCGTACGTCTGGTGCAAAATCTTTTCCGCGGAGCACATGCTCGCGAAAAAATTCAAACGTTCCTGAGCTGGACTCCCGTGAGTACGGTACGATCGCTAAGTCGGGGCCGCCTAAGGCTTTCCAATTCCGAATTTCTCCAGCGTAAATGGCGGCTAGCTGCGCACGGGAGAGGGTCTGGACAGGGTTACTGGGATGCACACAAACCGCTAAGACATCCCAAGCTATGGTGTCTTCTACGATAAGGCGCTTTTGCTGCTGAATACGGAGCCGCTCTGCTAGCTTCAGAGAGCGGGAGCTCATGGCAATGTGTGTATCGCGATTGAGTAGGGCGGCAATACCGACTCCGCTTCCGCCGCCCGTTACGCTAATGAGTGGGGCCCCGTAGCGATCTAGAAAGGCTTCGGCTAAAGCCTGACTAACTGGCAAAACCGTATCACTGCCTTTGATATTGACAAGTGCTCGGGGCGTACAAGTCGCCAAGATAAGGGACGCACTTCCGATACCGAGCCAGCGCATTCAGGCGCTAAAAATGGCGCAGCAGTGTTAACGATTTATGAAGGAGCGTTAACCTTCGAAACAAGCTCGATTAGAACGCCGTCCGCAGAACGCGGATGAAAGAAGAAGGCTTTTTTGCCGCGAGCCGCTGGCTGGGGTGCCTCAGAAAGAGGCGTTAGCCCTTGCGCCACCAAACGATCCCTCTCTGCTAAGAGATCGTTCGCATAAAATGCAATATGATGTAGACCCGGGCCCCGCTTCTCTAAAAATCGTCCTACGGGTGAGGTGGAAGCGAGGGGGACTAAGCATTCTATCGTTACCGCCCCTGTTTTAAAAAAATAAGCACGGACGCCCTGACTCTCTACGTCTTCGACAAAGGCGGAGGCTATGCCTAGAATAGCTTGCCAACGACGGACGGCAGCCTCGTCCGGTAAGGCTATACCGATATGGTCGACGTGCATAAGCAAAAGTAGGAAGCGAAGTACACCCCAAGCTTTGTCTTCTGAGCGAGAGCGTCCTATGCGTGCCAGCTTGGCCTTTGATCGGCTTAGCTACGAGGATAGAATAGCGCTTAATGCCTCATCTAGGGTGGGATAGCGAAAGGCGTAGCCCTCTGCCAAAAGGCGTTCTGGATAAACATAGGCCCCCCGCGTTAGCAAGCTAGCCATTTCACCTAGAGCCAATTGTAAAAGGGGAGGAGGCAGTGGGACTAGCAGATAAGTACCTCGATACCGGCCTACCGCCTGTGCAAACGCCAGACCACTTACGGGGTGTGGGGCACAAACATTGTAGGGGCCGCTAGCTTGTGGTCGATCGAGCGCCCATAGTAGCACCTGGACTGCGTCCTCCAAGTGGATCCAGGAGAAGCCCTGTGCCCCCGGGCCGGGGTAGGTTCCTACGCCAAACCGAAAGCCATTTAGCAGCTTGGGGAGGGCGCCGTCTTCCTTACTAAGCACGGTGCCGAATCGCGCAAGGAAAGGGGGGGCGTTGACAGCCTCCCTAGCTGCGGCTTCCCAGGCCTGGGCTAGTCCGGCTAAAAAGTCTTTGCCTGGCAGCGAGGCTTCTGTCCGCCGCTCTGAGGACAGATCGTTTCCATAATACCCCACGGCGGAGGCGCTCACAAACCGAAGGGGCTGCGCACCGATCCATCGGACGAGGAGCCGGGTGGTTTCGACTCGGCTATGCCATATGGTCTCCTTATAAGCTTTTGTCCAGCGTTTCCCTGCGACCGAGGCCCCCGCTAGATGCACGACGGCGTCAATCTGCCCGGGCTCGAGAGACGCTGGCATAGCCTGCGCATTCCATTGGTGAGGTATGACCTTTTCTTGGGGCTCCAGGCGCTGGCGGGTGAGAAGATGCACCTCGTCCCCTCGATCTAAAAGCGCTCTAACGAGAGCCCGCCCGATAAGGCCCGTGGCGCCGGTCACGAGCACACGCATACCCCTCAAACAAAAAACTTAGAATAACCCGACTGGTGCGCCTCGCAGATCAAGGGGGAATTCGATGTGCCAGCTTGCGCGACGGATGCTATCGCCGAGGCCCTGGGGTAGGCGGCCAGCCCCCAACGCATCCCCCCAAATCGGGAAATAGAGACCAGCCACCAGCCGGTCTCGCCAGCGAATAACCGGCAGCCCTACGCTAAGCCCATAATAAGACCGCGCTTCGAGGGGCAGATATCCAGCATCTAAACGCAGGCGAAGCATCGAGAAGCTTGGGATGGGAATTTCTAGGTTCATAGCGAGGAGGGCTTGCGTGACGAGGGCATCGCTTGGAGCTCGCCAGCCGCCCTGGGTCTCTGGCATCTGACGACTCACAAAACGGTCGCTTTCCCGGAAGCGATCAAGGAGGATCTTTTCGCCAAAGGGGTCGAAGCCCGCTGGACGCAGCAGGAGATAATCGGCGGCCCCGTCCGCTGCATACCCGCCATACAGTCGGGCCCAGGGGCCCCACCGGCGCAGGAGCCGCCAGTAAAAACGCCACTCCCCCTCCGCTCGCACATGGCCCCGTAGGTCGTGACCGATGGAAAGAAGGCTGTATACGGTGAGAATACCTTCTTCGCGGCGGCCTTCCCAGTCTAGGGCCAGGTAGACTGGTCGGCCACCGTTTTCCCAGCGCACATTCCAACCGTCAAGGGGGATGAAGCCGAGTTGGTAGGTTCTTAAGCGCAGGGTGTGCGCCCAGCCTAAGCGGTCCCAAGGGGCACGTCGATGCCATTCCAAGGCAGCCTTAGTTCGGACGAGCCCAGCAAAGCTTGACGCCCGTAGCCGCAGCTCCACGAGGTACCAGGGGCTATTGGGAAAGGCTCGCAGCGTAAGTCCCGCACTACCCCGCGCCTGGCTCCGTAAAACACTATACATCGGCAGCGCATGAAACTCTACCAGCCGCTTTGGAAAAAGCCCGTGATTAATCAGTAGACCGAACAGGAGTCCATCCCGGTAGTTATAGCCCCAAAGGGGCGTCAGGCCCAGGCCAAATCTGTGAATAGGTAGCAGCTTATACGGCCCGAAGTAGCCGGCAAGTCCAGGTAATTGATGAAAAAGCCCCTTCAGATAGTACAGGTTATTCCCGGTGCGGCGCTCAAAAGGCACTTGTGTGGGGTGAAGGAGAATGAGGCGGGCATCCGCTGGCAGGTTTAGCGTATCGGATGTACCGACTTTGACAGCGTACTCCAAGCGTATGCTATCCCTTCGACCGAGAACGTACAGTGGCAAGCAGAGGCCCTGCCAGAGACTCTGAGGCTCATCGATAGACACAACGACGGTGTGCGCTGAAAGACGGCGTACGCGTAGCCGAAAGTCTGGCTCCCGATGTCCGTTTAGTACTCGCAGGAAGGCAAGAGCCGGCAGACCTTTTTCTTCTAGAGCCGCGGCCCAGTCTTCCGGATAAGGATGCCGAAAAGCCCACCGGCTGAAGTAATGCTGCATACCGGCATCCCAGGCCGAGCGCCCCACGCATTCCGAAAAGGCTCGTAGAAGCGCTGCCGTTCGCTGATACACGCCGAGCCCGTAGTTTAGCGTGCTAAAGAATTCAGACGATTGCGTGAAAGGCTGATCTAAGTTCCAATGGTGCAGTGCATAAAAGAGCGGATTAGGCGTGAGGCTAGTGGAATAGTCTTTGAGGACGGGGAGCTTTACACCGCCTATATCAAGGCTGTACTTTGCTTGAACTTGGGTACTCTCTTCATAGGCCGTGCGGCCGAGGCGCTCTTCGTAGTAGCTGATGATGCCTTCGTCCTGCCAGGCGTTCAGGCGCTCGTTCGAGCCTAACAAGCCTTGAAACCAGTTGTGTCCTACTTCGTGGTGGATGACGGTTTGTAAAGTGCCACTGTCATCGCTTGTGCTGATCACCGTGATCATGGGGTATTCCATGCCGCCGCCGGCGGAGAGGGCCCCTTCTACAGCGGTGGCATGGGCGTAGGGATAGGGTCCTACCCACTTCGAGAGGTTACGGACGGCTTCAGCGATGTAGCGGGGTGCTTCTTTCCAGATTTGGGCATAAGCAGGCCGGAAGAGGGCTACACAAGCCACCCGATGCCCATTCTCTAAGGTCACGGTGTCCGCCAGCACAGCGTACCTCGGATCTGCAAACCAGGCAAAGTCATGCACGCTATCCTGGACAAATCGCAGGGTTTTAGGGGGAGCGCTCAGGCTGGTGTCCCAGTCAGGCTGGCCGCCTCGCCTGGCGGCCAGCCATTCCCGCGTGGTGGCTTCCCGCTGTCGTAGCCAAGCCAGTTCCTCCGCATTCTGAAGAATTCCTGTTGCGCCGACCACGTATGTGGCAGGCACAGTAATTTCTACTTCATAGCGCCCCCACTCGCTGTAAAATTCGCCCAGGTCCAAATAGGGCAATGGATGCCAGCCTTTGGGATCATAAACGGCTGGCTTAGGGTACCACTGAGTGATTTGGAATTGCGGTCCTTCGTGGCCCATGCGGGAAAAGGTCTTGGGCACCTTGACCCGGAAAGGGGTCTCGATGGTGACTCTCTGATTGGGGGGGAGGGGCTGCGGAAAGGGCAGCCAGACGACATCGGTCGCTCGTCGGAGGAGCGCTGGGCTATAGCCGGGGGCTGGTGGCGGACCGGCTTTGGCTGGCAGAGGCTTGACCGGAGTCCCGTCTATCCGAAAGTCTAAGCTGTCTATCCAGCCCTGCTCTGCTGGCCTCGCAAAATGAAATTTTGTTGAACCGCCCCGACGCTCCTGGCGAGCATAAGCCGTGTGCCGACTACGGTAGGCGTTCGGCCATAAATGCATATAAAGCCCATATAGGGTATCAGGCGACCGGTTTTCATAAACAAGGCGCAGCTGTCCCCGCAGGAGGGCCTTCTCTGGCACGAGCAGTACTTTGATCTGGTAATCTACCCTCTGCTGAAAGTATGGCTTCTGAGCCCAGGCCCAAAAGGCCATCAGGCATAACCAGCCCATGTGCAAAGGTAAGAAGCAGGCTTATTTTGTTACTTTGCCTAATGGCTGTGCAGATCCAAACCGCTCCACCCCATGAGCGGCAGCTCTCGTGGTGGCATAAGCTGTATCTACCTCCCATCTTAGCCGGGCTCTCGTATACGTTTCGGAAGCTCTTCCAGAAAAAATTTACCGTACAGTATCCTGAGGAGAAGATCGTATTAGGACCGGAATTTCGGGGGCGGCCCGTGCTGGTGGTAGAGGATGGACTAGAACGCTGTGTCGCCTGTGGGCTTTGCGCCCGTGTATGCCCGCCTTTTGCCATCCACATGCAAGCAGCGGAAACGGATAATCCCAAGGAGCGGTATCCCGCTGTGTTTGAAATCAACATGCTACGATGCATCTACTGCGGCTTATGTGAAGAGGTTTGCCCTGAAGAGGCTATCGTGATGAGCCCGGAGTATGACTTTGTTTTTCGCTCGCGGGAAGATGCTATCTTTACCAAAGAGCGTCTCTTAGTCCCTAAAGAAAAGTTAGCGCCTAGGCTCTCCTGGCTAAGCAAAATGCGAAATCCCCAATTTGGTAAGTACTTCCGCTTTCGAGTCACGAATAACATCCATAGCGTCAAGGCTCGGAACCTCGCGCGAAGTGGGCGAGAAGCGCTTTGATAAGCTAGTCTGCATCGTTCGACGGCGTCCCGTGGCAGCTACGCCAGAAGAGTATGTACGCCAAGCCTTCCTTAGGCGCCTCATCGAGATGGGCTATCCTTGGTCGGCGCTTCAGGTCGAATACAGCCTGGGGGATGCTGGGCGGTTTGACGTAGCGGCTTTTACGAGAGAGGGGGCTATCTGGCTTTTGGCAGAATGTAAACGGCCAGAAGTAGCCAAGGCGCCCCTTGGTCGCTGGCGCACGGCTATCCAGAGCCAACTCCAACGCTATGTTCAGGCCCTGTCGCGCTGGACTATTCACCACTTGGCTTTTGTGATCGGGACGCAGGTCTATTGTTATCAATTCCAAACTCGACAATGGATAACACAGCTGCCGCTGTATCCCCGCTAGCGCGGGCTACGTTGTATCTACTTTTGGAAACGCCGGCGGACGGGTTCGGTCTGTCTCTCGTGCCGGAGCCGCTTCCCAAGGACCTAGCGGCCGATACTATCGAACTGTCCCTTTGGAGCGCCGAAGAAAAAACCCTTTTACGGACACATCGGGCCTATGCCGTGTATGAGTTTGCCCTGCAGCCGGCGCCCGTTGTCGCCTTTTTGGAAGCGTACCGGCACTTGTCTGGCCTATCGGGCTTAGTGGGCGTAGCGAACCCACACGCAGCTACCGCCCATACGGCTAAGTGGATTCATCGGCTTTTTGCGGATGGGCTTGAGGCGATAGCCCTCGAAACGCCCCCCTTGCACCTATGGACCGGCCTCCTGCCGCTTCAAGTAGAAGTCTCGCTCGCCAAACTCTGGGGGGGCCATGCGGACTTTTTATGGCTGCGAACCGTGGGGTATGCCCAGTTTGGCTTGCCAGACTTTGCGCATCCGCTCAAAGATCTCCGTGAGGTGGGATGGATTCACTCGATTTTTGAGTTAGTTTTTGACTGGGCCTATCATGCTAGGGCCACCTTGGCGCCGGGGGTGGGGCTTGACGTGCCGGAGCGGGGTCGATTTTTGCTGGATTGGCTTATGCCAGGCGTGCTCGGACTATGGCCGTATGAAGAAGATGCTTCCCTTTCATCAGCCGGCGCTCTCTGAGCTAGAACGGAATTACGTTTTAGAGGCCTTAGAGGAGCGGTGGTGGGGCGGTGGTGCCTGGGTGGAGCGCCTGGAAGCCGCTATGACTCGGCTGTGGCAGCGTCCAGCTGTGGCTGTTCATTCTGGGACGGCGGCGCTAGAGCTTGCACTTCGTATCCTTCTTCGACAAGCTCCCGGCGAGGTCATCGTGCCCGTGTGGACCTTTACAGCCAGTGCTGCGGCTATTTATCATGCCGGTGGTCAGATTCGGCTAGCAGACGTGGGGCCGACGCTTCACCTGACGCCCGATACGTTGCTAGCAGCTTGGACCCCTCGCACTCGTGGCCTCATCGTAGTACACTATGCCGGGGAGCCAGCGCCTATGGAGGAGCTGCTGGCCATAGCTCGGGCTAAAGGCCTATGGGTCCTCGAAGACGCCTGTCATGCCCTGCCGAGTTATTTAGCAGGGCGCTTGTGTGGGACTTTTGGGGAAGCAGCCGCATTTAGCTTTCATGCGACTAAGCCCGTCGCTGCCGGTCAGGGCGGGGCTATCCTTTTTGCGGATCCCGAAAAAGCCTCACTTGCCAAAAGCCTGCGGGCGCATGGCATCTTACGGAGTGACCAGGCTTATTGGGATTACGAAGTAGTCGAGCTAGGTTGGAATTATCAGCTTAGTTCGGTTGTGGCTGCCTTGGCTCTGGCTCAGCTTGAGCGCCAGGCGGAGCTGTGGCAGAAACGTCGAGCTTTGGCGCAGCTATATAGAACCCACCTTCAAGAGGTGCCTGGCCTCCGTTTATATCCTGTTCGGGTGCCTGATCAAGTTAGCTGGCATCTTTTTCCGGTCTTTGTAGAAGGCGGGGCCTCCCGACGAGATGCTATTCTCACTAAGATGCGGGCGTTAGGGTTTCCTCTCAATCTCCACTATCGACCGCTCCATCGCCACGCCGCTTATGCGGCATGGGCGACGGGTCAGCGCTTTCCCCAAGCGGATGAGGCTTATGAGCAGATCATTACCCTCCCCATCTGGCCCGACATGAGCGCTGAGGCGGCAGCCACCCTCCTTGAGGCTTTTATACGGGTCCTGCGATCTGCCTAAAAGACGGAAGTTTTTTCGCGGCTATAAATATTGAGCCCGGCGTGAAGGATTTCAACGGCTCTTTCGAGGAGGGGCAGATCGAGCACGTAAGCGATACGAATCAGGCGCTTGCCCTGTTCTGGCTGCGTGAAAAAGCCGGTGCCTGGCGCTACCATCACGGTGGTGTTATTGAGATCAAAGCAACTGAGGAGCCATCGGGCGAAGTCGTCACTGTCTGCAATGGGCAGTTCGGGAAAGAGATAGAAAGCGCCTGAGCTTGCTGGACACGTGACACCGCTAATACTTCGCAGCCCCTCTAAAAGCAGATTTCGGCGCTGCTCAAACGTCGCGCGCACCTGATCGTAGTAGTCACGAGGAAGGCTTAGCAGGGCTGCTCCGGCCATCTGTCCTAAGGTAGGGGGTGCTAAGCGTGCTTGAGCCCACTTGAGGGCGGCCTCTAGCACGTCTAAATTTCGGGAGACTAAGGCCCCAATCCGCGCCCCACAAGCCGAATAGCGCTTAGATAGGGTATCAATGACTACTACAAAGTCTTCTCCTAGCTCCAGCGCTGAAAAGAATCGGTTGCCATCGTAGCAGTAATCCCGATAGGACTCATCGCTAATAAGCCAGAGATTATGCTTCTTACAGATCTGGCCGATGGCTCTTACTTCTTCCTCCGAGTAGAGCTTTCCAGTGGGGTTCGAAGGATTACATAGCAAGATCGCTTTGGTTTGGGGGGAAAGCGAGGCTTCTAGGTCGGCCGGCGCTGGAAGGGCAAAGTCCTCCTTTACATAGCTTTCTACAGCCCGCAAGCGGATCCCCGTGGCATATGAAAGCCCAATGTAATTCGCATAGGTCGGGTCGATCACTAGCAGCTCTTGATCTGGTGCAAGGAGCGTCAAAAAGGCAAAGAGCAGGGCTTCGGACCCGCCTGTCGTGACGAGAAAGTTGGCTGGCGTCAGGGTTATACCGTAAATGTCCTGATAAAATCGGGCATAGGCCTCGCGAAAGGCTGGGATACCTCCGGACTCGGTGTAGTCGAGGACTTTGATGCTGATTTTGTGAAGAACTTCCCAGAAGGGACCTGGGGTGGCGAGGTCAGGTTGACCGATATTGAGGTGCAGGACTTTTTTGCCTTGGGCTTTGGCGGCATTGGCGAGGGGCACGAGCTTCCGAATTGGAGAGGGTGGCACCTCGCGAGAGCGCAGACTAAGATCTGGCATAGGTCAAAGGTAACGAAAAACCAGCGGTCCTGTGTTTACTAAGCTTGCGCAGCCAATATCGCATCTCGTGCCGACGGAAGCGGTATTGGATGGCTTGGGTCCAGTAGGTGTGCAGTTGCTCAGGCTGTAAGGGGCTAGGGGGATATGCTTCTTCGCTCCAGGTAAGGAGCGGCCAAGTCTGAGCCCAGAGCCGACGTAAGCGGTTTTGCCACGGCGGCTTAGCCCACCAGATTGCATAGGGGAAAGCGCGTTTGCGCGTGAGAAGGCTACCCAGATCGAGAAAAGTCTCGTAGAGCCTTTGTACCTGCAAGGTGTTATCGCCGATTACCAGGTAAGCGACATACGAGCTAGGCCAATGCGTAGCGAGCGGAAGCAGGGGGAGGTGCCCCTGCCTCATAAGCCAACTAAGTAAACGAACAGAAGAGGTAGAAGCGGGGTCTATGATGATGGCTTGCCATCGCTGGGGCGGATGATGACTAGCGAGCCCTACGCTCCATACGGGGCCCTGGCTGGCAATGCCCCAGTTTAGGCAGTAGTGCAGGTTACGCAGGGCGCCCACAGGCAGCAGCGCTGCGTCTAACTTGCCCGCACGCCAGGCCGTTACGACCCCTTTGGGAGTGTCATAAACCCGGACAGGCCAGGGCGTTGTCGCCAATAAGCGGCGATAGGGATAAGCATTGAAGTACCTAAAAAGCCCAATCATTAACTCCAATCGCAAGCTGTCGTAGGTAAAAGAAGCCGGCTGCATTGCGGATGCCCCACGAGAGGGTTCCCGGCGTCTGATGAAATCGGCCCCGCTCGGTGGGCGGGTAGCCTAGTAGCTTGCACAGGAGCAAGCTCAAGGTGTAGCCATGGGACACGATAAGCACGGCGCCGGTTGGTATGAGCTGCGCAAGAAGAGCCAGCCCCTTGTCCAGACGGGTATAAATGCTTGTTAGGCTTTCGCCACCAGGAGGGGCCCACTGGTAATCCCCGGCAGCCCACCGTTCTAACTGCTCATCAAGGGGGGCCGTCGCACGGGGTTGTCCCTCCCAAACGCCCCAGTTGACCTCGGCAAATGCCTCCAGCTCAAAGCCCGGTAGCCCCCGCGCTAAAAAGGGTGCTGCACTCTGCCGAGCACGCTGCAGCGGGCTATAAATGACGCCTTGAAAAGGAACGGCGGCTAGCCGCTCAGCCCAAGTACTGGCTAGCTGATGACCTATTTCCGATAAGGGTAGGTCTAAGCGTCGGCCTTTCAAGACAGGCGGGTCGTCTACAGTCGGCCCATGCCTCAGAAAATAAAGCGCTTGGCACATTAGGCAGTTGCCATCGGTCTCGCTATCGGGCGGTACAGCGAATCCCGCTCAACTGGCAGATAACCCGCCGAACGAATTAGATGCTCCAGCGCCTCAGTAGATAAGCGTGGATGAGCCTCCGCGCCAGCCATGCTGTAAATCTTGGTCGTGTCATCGATCGTGCCATCGAGATCATCCACGCCAAAACTGAGGCTAAGCTGTGCCGTATGGACGCCGATCATCGGCCAGTAGGCTTTGAGATGCGGGATATTGTGCAGATACAGGCGCGACACCGCATAATTTTTGAGATCTTCGATGGTCGGGACTTCACCTATGTGCGAGAGGTCATTATTTTCCCGGCGGTATTTGAGTGGGATGAAGCAATTGAAACCGCCGGTTTCGGCCTGAAGCGCTCGAAGCAGGCGCATATGATGTACCCGATGCGTGTAAGACTCAATGTGCCCATACAAGATAGTGGCATTAGAAGGGATCCCGAGCTGATGGGCTATCCGATGAATCTCGAGCCACTCTTCTGTGGAAGCCTTGGTCGCGCAGATTTTTTGACGGATCTCGGGATGAAAGATTTCTGCGCCGCCGCCTGGGATGGAGTCCAGACCGGCTTCTTTGAGGGCAAGCAGCCCTTCTGCGTAAGAAAGCCGGCTACGGGCACACATGACCTTGAGCTCCACCGCCGTAAAGGCTTTTACGTGAATGCCTGGCAGGATCCGCTTGATTCGCCGGATCATCTCCGCATAATACTCTATGCCGCGCTTAGGATGGACGCCACCCACAATGTGCACTTCCGTCACGCCGGTATTTTGATAGCGCGCAGTGATAGCCTCGATTTCGTCTAAGGTGTATTCCCAAGCGCCCGGCTGGCCAAACTTGCGTGCAAAAGAGCAGAACGCACACTCATAAATGCAGATGTTGGTAGGTTCAATGTGAAAGTTTCTATTGTAGTAAGCGTTTTTGCCGTGGAGGCGTTCTCGTACTAGCGTTGCTAGCTTAGCCAGTAGGGCAAGATTGCGACTTTCATACAGAGCGAGGGCGCCTTGGTCAGAAAGCGGAAGTCCCTGAAGAACCTTATCGTAGAGGGCGTTTTCTTCTTTTGACAACTGAGCTTGGAAGGTGGCCATGATAGGTGCAAACATAAATACGGGCTGCCAAAGCCTAAAAAAGCTCAGGTGGACACCCATTGGGCACCCACCTGGTAGTGGAGAGGGTGGCTTTAGTCAGCGAGGCGACCTTGGAAGAAGTCCTCGTAAGCTAAAAGGTCTAGAAGCCCATGTCCACAGAGGTTGAAGAGGATAACGGGCTTTTCGTTTTGCTGTCTAGCTTCGAGGGCGAGGTCAATGACGGCTTTGACGGCATGGGCGGCCTCGGGGGCGGGGATGATCCCCTCCGTGCGTGCAAAGAAGACCCCTGCTTGGAAGATGTCGGCTTGGGGATAAGCGCGAGCTTCAATCAGTCCGAGCTCATACAGATGAGACACGAGGGGCGCCATGCCATGATAGCGAAGCCCGCCGGCGTGAATCTTCGGCGGTACGAAGTCATGACCGAGGGTGTGCATCTTGAGGAGCGGGGTTAGTCCCGCTGTGTCGCCGTAGTCATACCGGTACTGCCCACGGGTGAGGGAGGGACAGGCAGCCGGCTCTACGGCTACGACGCGAGGCTGAGGCATTTCACCCCGTAAAGCCCGTCCAATAAACGGCAGGGTAAGGCCGGCAAAGTTGCTCCCCCCGCCCACGGCCCCTACTAAGATAGTAGGCTGTTCGCCCGCTAAAGCCATCTGCTGGAAGGCCTCTTCTCCGATCACGGTCTGATGCAGTAAAACGTGATTGAGTACGCTGCCTAACGCGTATTTGGCGTGGGGGTCGTCGAGCACATCCTGAATAGCTTCGGTGATGGCAATGCCCAAGCTGCCCGCCGAGTCCGTTTCATGCAGGCTGCGGCCAAAGGGGGTACGGGGGCTCGGGCTTGGATAAACTTCGGCGCCGTAAGTGCGCATGACAAGCTTACGAAACGGCTTTTGCTCGTAGCTGATGCGAACCATGTAGACCCGCGTTTCAAGCCCAAAGAGACGACAGGCTAGACTCAGCGCACTGCCCCATTGGCCAGCTCCCGTTTCGGTGACTAGGGTAGTCGTGTCCTCCTGCTGGTTGTAGTACGCTTGGGCGATAGCGGTGTTGGGTTTGTGACTACCAGCGGGGCTGACCCCCTCGTACTTGTAGTAAATCTTAGCTGGCGTGTCCAGGGCTGCTTCTAGCCGTAGCGCCCGCAGAAGCGGTGTCGGCCGATATAGCGCATACGCTTCTAAAACCGCCTCTGGAATCGCCACGTACCGCTCTGCACTCATTTCCTGGGCCACCAAGGCCTGCGGAAAGAGTCTTAGCAGCGGTGCTGGATCCATGAGCGGCGTTTGCGTGCGCGGATCTAACGGCGGATCTAACGGCTTAGGCAAATCAGCCAGTACATTGTACCAGGCACGGGGCAAATCCCCGGCGCTCAGTAGGTATGCTCGGGTTTTCATAAGGCTTATTTGGGTTTGAAGGGAAAAGGTGTAATGACAAGGCACTCAAATACACCTTAGCACGCCTTGCGCGTGCTCCGATAAGGCAGCTTGCGAAAAGCTGTGAGATTCGCTTTATCTTAGGCGATACGCCAAACTAACCTCCACGTGGCTAGCCGCGCCCGCTTGGCAGTTAGATGCGTACTCAAAAGCCGTAGGTGGGTTTGCATAGGGCAAAGGTACGGAATTTTGGATTTGCGCAAGGGGGGAATGGCCGTTATTTTGCATCATGCTCGGGGTTGCTTTAGCGGTGTACTTGGGAGCCAGCTTGGTAGTGGGGTGGCTTGGACGAGGACGTGCCCAAGAAACAAGGGTTGATTACTTTGCGGCTGGGCGACGCATGCCTTGGTGGGCTGCAGCGCTTAGCATGGTTGCGACGACCTTTGCTGTCGATACACCATTAGCCATTACGGAGTATGTACGAGAGGGGGGCTTAGCCGCTAATTGGCGCTGGTGGAATATGCTCATAGGAGGCATGGTGAGTACGGTGGTCTTTGCACCGCTGTGGCGACGTACGGGTGTCATCACCGATAGTGAGTTTATCACCCTGCGTTATGGTGATAATCGCGTGACCCGATTTCTTCGGGGTTTTCGTGCCGTGTATATGGGCCTATTTATCAATTTGCTTGTGATGGGATGGGTTCAGCTTGCTATGAAAACGGTATTGGAGGTTTTTTTAGGCTTGGAGGGCTGGTCTGTGTGGGCTGTACTGGGCGTATGTACGGCGGTGACGATGTTCTATACCTGGTGGGGCGGGCTGAGTAGTGTGATTTGGACGGACCTTTTGCAATTTGGTCTGGCGTTGACCTCGACCACTTTGTTGATGATTCGGGTGCTAAAGGCAGTAGACCTTTCACAGGTGCCAGCTTGGTCTCAAGTCTTTTGGCCCTCGGCAGCGCATTTAGGCTGGGGGGTTGGTGGGATGGTAGCCTTTTTAGGCGTACAATGGTGGGCTAGCTGGTACCCGGGTGCCGAGCCTGGTGGAGGGGGTTATGTGCTACAGCGGATGGCAGCTACGCCCTCCCCCAAAGAGGCCCAGAAAGCCTTAGCCCTGTTTCAGGTTCTGCACTACATCGTGCGGCCGATAACGTGGTTTTCTGTGGCATTGGCGTCCTTGCTTGTATTGCCCACCCTTACGGATCACAAAGCCGCTTACCTCCTCATGGCCCAGAAGTTCCTTTCGCCGCATGAGCAGATTTTTTTACTCATAGGGCTGGTCGGCGCTTATATGAGCACCATTTCTACCCACCTCAATTGGGGCGCTTCTTACATAGCGAATGACCTTGGGTTACCTGAGCGGCGCAGCTTGGTAGCGGGAAAGGGCTTTACGCTGGGGCTCGGTGTGCTTAGCTTAGGCCTGGTCTCCATCATGCACAGCATTGCCGGCGCTTGGAATTTGCTACTAGAGACGGGGGCTGGTGTGGGTTTTGTCCTATTAGCTCGGTGGTTTTGGCGGCGCATCTCGATATGGAGTGAGTTTACTGCGCTTATTGCGCCCCTGGTTGGGTACCTGCTCTTTCATGAGGGAGTGGGTTGGTCTTTTCCCGATAGCTACTTAGCTACGGTAACCTGGACGGTTTGCCTCGTAATAGGGGTGAGTTTCGTAGCTGGGCCCACGCCGCCGAGTTTATGGAAGCAGTTTCAGGCGCAGGTCCGGCCTACTTTCTCCTGGTGGCATCTGGGACTTATCGGGTTAGGGGTGGTAGGGGGATATGCGTTGCTATGGGGGCTACTATCGGCATTTACGGCGCAGTTTTCGTGGGGCAGCCTGGTCGTAGGTGGACTTATGCTGATTGCATTTTTTCACGGTGTGGCTCGGATGGGGTAGAGAATCTTTTTCTAATTTTGATGATGCTTCCATCTCGATGGTGGTTTGTGCCACTTGCCTTCTGTTGTTTTGCTTCGGCCCAGGACTATCGTGGACTCACTACGCAGGCAGGCTGCTCTTTGTGAGGTGGATACCACCTGTAGCCGAATCTATTACGAACTGGGCATGACTCTGAGTGTAAATGAAATGGAGTCAGCGATGATTTTTTGCCGCGCTTGCATGGAGCATGCTAAGCGAGCTAAGGACTACTTCTGGCAAGCTAAAGGCCTTGCCTGCATAGCCGCTTGCATTTACTACCAAGATGATTACAAGGGAGCAATCCAGTATTTCGACTCGGCTCTTCGGGTGCTTCATCTTCATCGGCTCACGGCTTCGCGTATATCGTCAGAGGCAACAAAGTTTCAGATCTTTCTGCTTAGAAACTTAGCCATGTTTTACGTAATGAACGACCAACTGGCTGACTGGGAATGTTACTATAACATCTCTTATGAAGAGGCTAAAGCCAGCTACGACACAAATGGCATGGCAATAGCGCTGGAGGGCATAGGGAATATCCACTACAGTCGGCTCAATCTCCTTGCAGCTTTAGACTACTACCAGCAGTCTCTGGCTTTGATACGTGCCATTGGTGGCGATGAGACTAGCGTCTTGTCGGCTATAGCCAATGCCCATAATTAAAAGATTCTGCCTTAGCCTATCAATTTGAGGTGCTAAAGCGGGCAGAAGCTGCTCAGAATCAGCGCATGGCTATCATGGTTCTCCTTAACATAGGCGTGACCTATGCTTCTACTGGTGCTTTTGAAAAAGCCATTGCCTACTACGATAAGGCCTTGTCAATTGCCGAAAAGTACGGTTTCAGGTACCAATTGGCCAAACTCTTACTTAATCGTGCCGCCTGCTTAGCGAATATGAAGCGTTATGAACAGGCCATCCCTGAGTATGAAAAAGCGCTTGCTTTGTATGAAGAGTTAGGGGATGTGAACGGGAAATGGATGGTTCGATTAAATATCGCTGTGCTCAAACAGAACCAGGGCCTGTACGAGCAAGCAGCTCAAGAACTTAATAGCCTGATATCGGATTGCGGGCAGGTTGCTCCCCGGGATTTCATCACGCGAGCGCATTTATCAGCGGTGTTTGCCCTGCAAAAATAGGGACGTCTCCGGGAGGCTGCTCATCACCTGCGAAGGGCCATTCAAATAGCTGAGCGCATTAGTGACATCAAACTGCTTTCCGATGTCTATGAAATGGCCCATAATTACTACAAGGAAACGGGTCAACCTGGTAAGGCCCTAGAGGCTTATGAGCGGTTTATTGCATATCGCGACAGTGTGCGCAGCGTCGATAATCAAAAAGCCCTTGTTGCTCAAGAGTTGACCTACGCTTATGAAAAGCAGCGTGCACTGGACCAGGCTGAGCATCAAAAAACCCTCTTGGCCCAAGAGCTTAAGACTCAGAGCCAAAGACAGTGGCTTTACATTATCGGTTCGATCTTGGCTGGGGTGCTTATTCTGCTGGGAGTGGTGGTGTGGTTTCTGCGGTTAACTCAGCGACAAAAGCGGGCTATCAGCGTTGCCAATGCCGAGCTGGCTGAGAAAAACCGCATCATCCAGCAAAAAAACCAGGATATTTTAGACAGCATACACTACGCTAAGCGGATTCAGGAGGCTATTTTGCCGACATCAGGCCGATGGCAGCAGTACTTCCCGAATAGCTTTGTCCTGTACCTGCTGAGAGATATTGTAGCGGGTGATTTTTACTGGATGGAGGCAGTAGGAAGTTACCTGTACTTAGCGGTCTGTGACTGTACGGGGCACGGCGTGCCAGGGGCGATGGTTAGCGTCGTTTGTAGTAGTGCCCTTACCCGGGCCGTACGAGAAGAGGGGCTTCAAGGTACGGGTGAGATTCTTGATCGGGTGCGCGATCTGGTCATCGAAACGTTTAAAATCGAGGGCAATAAGCACCTTAGAGATGGCATGGACGCGCTACTGGTTCGGTTTGATACTCTCAATCCGACTCAAATTGAATTTACTGGGGCCAACCGCAATCTGTGGCTTGTGCATCAGGGCCGTCTCGTCGAGGTGAAAGGGGACCGTTAACCCGTAGGTTGGCTTGAGTCCATGAAGCCCTTTACGAGTCAAGTCCTCGATCTGCCGCCGGGGAGTACACTTTTCTTTCTTAAGGATGGGTATATGGACCAGTTTCGGGTGGGGGCTGGGGAAAAGCTCAAGACCAAACGGGTCAAGGAGTATATCACAAGCTTAGGGGGGTGGAGCCGGCTGAGCAGCGGGCGGCGCTTTTGACTTTTTTTGAGGCGTGGCGGGGCAATGGCGCTCAGATCGATGATGTGACGGTCGTAGGGGTGCGCGTAGGGTAGTGTACTTTTGCGGTGGTGGAATCGACCTCCTATCGAAGCATGGGCTGTGGGGCCCTGCGAGAATCGCACATTGGCCAGCAAGTCCAGGTTGCTGGCTGGGTTCGGCGCGTGCGCGACCTAGGCAAGTTTGTGTTTGTGGACCTTCGGGACCGCAGCGGTATCGTTCAGTTGTATGCGCTGCAGGACTCACCCTGGTATGCGCCGCTCAAGGCCCTAGGCCGGGAGTGGGTGATCCGCGCAGTCGGTACCGTTCGTCGTCGGGAAAGCCCTAATCCCCAACTCCCTACAGGGTTTGTCGAGATTGAAGTGACGGACGTCGTCGTCCTCAATGAAGCGAAAGTCCCGCCCTTTCTAATCGAAGACGAGACGAACGCCCAAGAAGAGCTGCGGTTACGGTATCGGTATCTCGATTTACGGCGGCCGATCATGCAGGAGCGTCTCATGCGCCGGGCTGAGATGGTGCGGGTCGTACGAGAATATTTGCGATCCCGGGGTTTTGTCGAGGTGGAGACGCCTATGCTCATTCGATCCACGCCGGAGGGGGCTCGAGATTTTGTCGTACCATCTCGCCTAAGGCCTGGAGCTTTTTATGCGTTACCGCAGTCGCCCCAACTCCTCAAGCAACTGCTTGTAATAGCGGGGCTAGATCGCTACTACCAAATTGCGCGCTGCTTTCGAGATGAGGACTATCGAGGCGATCGCCAAGCGGAATTTTCTCAGATCGACTGTGAAATGAGTTTTGTGACGCGAGAGGATTTGTTATCGGTCTTTGAGGGATTAGTACAGGCGGTTTTCGAGCAGGTAGCGGGCGTGACCTTAGAACCGCTGCCGCGCTATACTTATGCGGAGGTCATGGCGCGTTACGGCTCCGACAAGCCGGATTTGCGCTATGGGCTTAGCTGGCAAGCCGTTTCGGCTTGGCCTGGCGCTCAAAAGGTCCCCTTTTTAGTAGGCAAGCAGCTCCATTTTCTCTGGGTAGAGGGGGCTAAGGCCACTCGCCGGCAGCAAGACACCTGGACCCAACTGGCCAGGGACCAAGGCGCCTCAGCTATAGCCATCATCCAAAAAGCAGCGGAACAGGTTCAGTCTTCCCTGACTAAGTTTTTAGGGCCGGCTGATTGGGATGGACTTTTGCCGCCCAGCGATGGTTTAGGTCTGTTAGTGGCCTTGGATAGGCCCGCCTATGCTGTCTTGGGGGTGCTGCGCAGTGCTGTCATTCGTGATTTGAATCTACCACCTCAGCGCTCCTGGTCCGTGCTGTGGGTGATTGACTTTCCCCTGTATGAACTGGATGCGGAGGGTCGTCTCACCGCTGCCCATCATCCTTTTGTGCATCCTCATCCGGATGACATTGACTTGCTTGAGACGGATCCACTCAAGGTCCGGGGGCTGGCGTATGACCTGGTGATTAATGGGAATGAGATCATGAGCGGTAGCCTGCGCTGTCACACAGCTGAATTACAAAAGCGGGTTTTGGCTCAACTGGGCTTTTCAGAAGCGGAAGCGGAGGCGCGGTTTGGGTTTTTGTTGGAGGCCCTTTCACATGGGGCGCCACCCCATGGAGGCTGTGCTTTTGGACTAGACCGGTGGGTCATGCTCATGGTGGGGGGAGAAAGTCTTCGAGATGTGATAGCGTTTCCTAAGACGGCTAGCGGCCTGGACCTCATGCTTGGGGCGCCAGCCCCCTTAGCGCCGGACCAACTGAACGAGATCCTAAGTTGGTTACAACCTAGCCCAGATTCCTAATTACCTTTGTCGGGTGAGTCCCCAAAAAGCGCTGGACGCATTAGAGGCGCTTTTTCGGCGAAATGGCTACGAGGTGCGCTATGCCAAAGGTACATTTAGAGGTGGTGCGTGTCGGCTTCTTGAGCGGCGCATTGTCCTGCTCAATCGCGCCTATCCGCCGGCTGGGCGGGTTTATGCGTTGGCGACGATAGCGACACACCTGCGAGAAAAGCTGGAGCTTAAGCCTGAAGAGGAGGAGCTCCTCAAGCGTTATGGCTTGTGAGGCTCGTTTTTTTAGGGACGGGTACGAGTCAGGGGGTTCCCGTAATCGGTTGTCGGTGTCCTGTTTGTCTATCGGACGATCCGGCTGATCAGCGGCTGCGCAGTTCGGTGGCGTTATTTGTACGGGACAAGGTATGGGTGATCGATACGGGACCGGACTTTCGTCAGCAAGCCCTACGCGCAGCCCTGCCTACCGTCGATGCCGTTCTGTTTACCCACGCTCACAAGGACCACACGGCCGGCTTAGATGATGTACGGCCTTATAACTACCTCCAGGAAAAGCGTATTCCCATTTTTGCAGACCCCGTAGCTGGGCAACAACTCCGCCGAGAATATAGCTATGCTTTTAGCGAGCCGTATTATCCGGGGGTACCGTTATTGGACTTATGGGAGGTGGAGCCTTTGGCTCCTTTCTGCCTGCATGAGGTGGAGGTTTGGCCCCTGCCCCTGTGTCATCATCGACTACCGATTTTGGGGTATAAGGTAGGCAAGTTAGCTTATCTAACCGACGTCAGTGCGATTCCCGAGGAGACCTGGCCCTACTTAGAGGGGTTGGAGGTTTTGGTGTTGAATGCCCTTCGGCGCGAGCCGCACATTTCACATTTGCATTTAGAAGCGGCCCTGGCTATTATTGAGCGGCTAGCGCCCCGGCAGGCTTTCCTGACACACATTAGCCACCTGATGGGAAGGCATGCGGAGGTACAAAAAAGCCTACCGCGGCGAGTAGCTTTAGCGTATGATGGTTTGATAATTGAAATTTCCGACCCCTGAGTCTAGCCCGAACGCGTATCTTTGTCTAATGCGGTGGTTTGCTATTTTGGTAATAAGCGGCTGGGCGCAGCCGCTGCAAATTACCGTAGAGCGTTATGCGCTTGGTGACTTTCTTCGGGCTGAACACACGTGTGACGGGGCTAATATCCCGCCGCTCATCACCTGGCGGCCTATCCCTCAGGCCAAGGCGTACGTAGTATGGTTTTATGACCCCGATGCTCCGACTGACACGTTTACGCACTGGCTGGTGGTTAATTATCGCGACACGACCCTGGGCCCTCGACAAGCCCAGCTTGGCCTAGCCAACGACTTTGGTCAGATAGGGTACAGTGGGCCATGCCCACCCAAGCGGGATAAACCGCATCGCTATGTTATTCGGGTTTATGGCCTTAGTGTTCCCATCAAGGTGCGTACCGACGCAAACTGGTCAGACGTAAGAGACGCTCTGCGAGGCTTGGTCCTTAGTCAAGGCGAATATACCTTGCGGTACCAACGTCAATGAAGCGCAGGCGCACTAGTACGCTGCTCACGGGCGGATTGGGGGTGTTTGTGAGTGGGGTCGGTCTGTTATTCTTGCTAGGCTTGTGGATCAGCACTCGGCGGGAGGTCGCCCTGTGGGAAGCTCTGCAGAATGGAGCTATAGATCGGTGGCTACAGTGGGACCGCTGGTATGTGGGCTGGGTCTATGCCTTTTTAGGGGGATTGGTGGGGCTTAGCCTAGGTGTAGGGTTTTACTGGCTACGTTCGATAGGTGAAGGCTTGTCGGCCTTAGAGAGTCAGGCGCAGGCTCTCACCCAGGGGGCGTTAGCGCCGCCGGCGTTGCCGCCTTCGGCACCGGCCGAGCTTTTTGAGACTACCAGGGCCTTGGCGGAGGTCGGTCGTGTCCTCACTCGCCTAGAAACTTTAGCCAAAAGTCCCTATGTGCCTTCGCTGCAGATCGAAGACTTGCCCCCGGCCCTTCGTCGTGCGTTAGACCCCTTGGAGCAGCGCCTCTTGGAATTGGAGCAGCGCCGCCGCTTTGTAGAGCAGCTTAGCGAAGGGGCTCAGGCTTTGATTCGTCTGAGCTATGCTAGTCGTGATCTACAAACTTATCTGCAGCAGGCGACGTCTTGGCTCGTCCAGCATAGCGGGGCTTTTATTGGGGGTTTTTATCAGCTCCAGGAGCGGCAGCTAGTGCGCTTATCGGGGTATGCTTATCCAGCGGGGGCGCCCTCTCGGTTTGCGGTGGGTGAGGGTTGGGTAGGGCAGGTGGCTTTGTCCGGAGAAGGGCTCTGGTTGTATCCGATCCCGGCCCATAGCACGGCCCTAAGTCAGCTGGTAGGGGAAGCGACATTGGCCATGGCCTTTTTACCGGTCATCGCCGGCAATACCCTTTTGGGCGTTTGGGAAGTGGCAGCCTTTGCGCCTTGGGGTCCAGAGGAGCAGGCGCTCATCGAAGGCTGGCTTTTCTTTTTGGGGGCGGCCCTGGAGCGGCACCTATTGGAAGCGGTTCGAGCGCAGTTGGCTTCTGACCAAGAAAGGCTAAACCAAGCCCTTCAAACGGAGCGAGACCAGAACGTCCAGCTCCTCGATGCGCTCGCCCACCTTACGAAGCAAAATGAGCAGGCAGTCCGTCAGCTCGCCGAGCGCGAGCAGCTTTTGCAAAGCATCAAGGCGCAGCTTAGCCAAGAAAAGCGGAATCTGGACACAATCTTAGCCCGGATCGGGGAAGTCGTTGTTCTCTTTGATGTCAGTGGTCGTCCCCGCTACATTAGCCCTTCCGTTACGAGGGTCCTGGGGTATGCGCCCGAAGCGCTGGAGGCCTTTTTCCGCCCGGTGATCAAGGAAGACTTTGAAAAAGTCAGCCGCTTTTTTGCTCAGCTACTCACTAAGCCCGGCGAAGCTAAGACTATCGAATTTCAGTACAGACACCAGAATGGAGAGCTTCTGTGGCTAGAAATGCAAGCGGAAAACCTGCTCGACGAGACGGGGCTCCAAGCCATTTTAGCGGTTATCCGTAATATCACCGACAAGCGAGAGTTTGAAAAGCAGTACCGCACCCGCATCAAGTTTCAATCGCTCGTCGAACATGCGCCTGACATGATCTGGCGCCTCGATCGGAATGGCCGGTTTCTCTACGTCAATCCCATTATCGGGCGGTACACGGGGTATGAGCCGGCCCACTATATTCGGAATACGATCTACTCTGTCGGCTTCTCGATGAATGAGGTTCAATTTTGGCGGGACTTCCTTGAACGAGTGTTTTCTGATCTACAAATACAGACCGATGAGATAGCCTTTCCTTCTGTTTATGGGGAGCGGCGGATGGCCGTGCGGGGCATCCCAGAGCTAGGGCCGGATGGACTCGTGGAGACGGTGGTCGTGCTTTTGCAGGATATTACGGAGCTGAGGCAGGTTCAGGAGCAGCTTCGGCGGCAAAACGTCGAGCTGGAGTCTAGTGCTCGCCTGCTCAAAAAGCAAAAGCAAGAGCTCGAGGAGAAAAACCGGGACATCATGGAGAGTATTGCGTATGCGAGGCGGATTCAAGAAGCGATTTTACCTAGCCCTCAAGTGATACAGAATTACTTCTCAGATGGTTTTGTGCTGCATTTGCTACGAGATGTAGTGGGCGGGGATTTTTACTGGATAGGTGCCCAGGGGGATCGGGTGTACGTGGCAGTGGTGGATTGTACGGGGCATGGGGTGCCTGGGGCCTTCATGGCGTTTCTAGGCCGTACGTTCCTGGAAGGGGCTATTCGGGAACGTAAGCTGACGGACCCGGCTGAGATTCTAGATGACATGGAAAAGCGCCTGCGCCAAATGATAAGAGAAGATACGCAAGACGGTATGGATGTAGCCCTGTGTGTGTTAGAGCCAGAGCGGCGCTTTTTGCACTTTGCTGGAGCGCATCGGCCGCTATTCTTTTACCATGAAGGACGCTGGCAATTCATAGCCGGCTCTCCAGCCGGACTAGGGGGCTCTAGCTGGATAGACCCGCATAAGGTCTTTGCCACTACCACGTTTTACTATTCACCTGGGGATAGCTTGTACTTGTATTCGGATGGTTATTTAGATCAGTTTGGCGCTGATAGTGCGCGCCGCTTGGGGCATAGGCGCTTTCGCGAGTTACTCATGGACATCGTGGGGCTACCCATGAGTCAGCAAAAGGAATTCTTAGAAACTTATCTCCATCGCTTCCGAGGGGATTTAGCGCAGACCGATGATATTACCGTTTTGGGGATTCGCTTATAGTTTTTCATTATCTTTGCCCTGTCTTATGTCGCCTTCCGATACCGGACTTTTACATGCGCCGGCGATTCACTACGCCTATCCGCTCTATCGCAACATGATAGACAACAACATTGTCTTTATGTATCAAGGCCCAATTACCCCTGATATTATCATTGATGTTCTTGGTATCATCGAAGATCGGCTTGAAGGAGCCGGTGAAAACAAAAAAGTAAGTAAAAAGCTCTTCAATATCATGGTTGAATCTTTTACCCTGGGGGAAGAAGCGATGAAGGGAAGCGCCCTCCTTATGGTGAGGCAGTTTCCTTACCTCTACTCGGTGAGCATCGGTCAGCGCATCAAGACAGCGCGAGTCTATCAAGTCAAGGACTATATTGACCGGGTCAATCTTATGACGGAAGCAGAGCTGCGAACCGAATACCATCGACTTCTCTCAGAAAGCCAGCCCGATAAGTCCGTCTCGATTGGCGGCTTGCCGGCTATTAGCATTATTGATTTGGCGAGAAAATCTAGTGGTCATTTGGCTTATGCCTTTGAGTATCTAGATGATGAATTTACTTTCTTTGGATTAGAAGCCAGAATAGCGAAAAAATAATCTGTATATGGAAGCCTTGCGTATAGAGTCTACACACAAAACGCCCCGTATAATCCTGGACCCAGAAAACGGCATATTTGAAATCTCGGGGCGCAGTATTCCGGAAGATTCGGTCGGTTTTTATAAGCCTATCTTTGAATGGATAGAGGCTTATGCCCAAAATCCGCTTCCGGTTACCCATGTCAAATTTGATCTGGAATACTTTAACACCAGCAGCTCAAAGAATATTCTAGAAGTACTCAAGCGACTTGAAGCGATTCATACGAGTGGGCATGAAGTGCGGGTGACGTGGTACTACGACGAAGATGACGAGGATATGGAGGAGACGGGGCAAGACTATCAGGCGCTCCTCAACCTGCCCATCGAGCTCTCTATCAAGGTCCAGTCTTAGAAAGCCTATGAGCATGGTTTATAGCTATTACAAAAACATGCAGATTAACAACATTATCTTCGTTTATCAAGGCGAGGTTACAGCTGATCTCGTCTCCTCCATCTTGCAAATGATAGAAAACAAGCTGGAGGGTGAAGGCGAAGATAAGAAGGTTAAGAAGCGGGTCTTTAATGTGATGGTGGAGTGTCTCCAGAACGTGTATCACCACTTAGACGCTTTGCCGCCTACGGATCCGAGTAATCCCATCAAGGATAAGACAGCTCTGCTGATGATAGGCCGAGAGGAGAAGGATTACTACATTATTACAGGTAATCACGTTGTCAACGATCGCATTCCTGAAATAAAGTCACGTTTAGACCGTATTAATCGCGCTAGCAAGGAAGAGCTCAAGCAGCTTTATCAGGAGGTATTGACCGGTGGGGAGTTCTCAGAGAAGGGGACTGCTGGCTTAGGCATGATCGATATTGCGCGAAAATCTGGCCAGAAACTGGGCTATGACTTTCATCCCGTAAGCGATAAGTACTCCTTCTTTAGTTTGGAGGCCCGCGTCTCCCGAATCCCAGATAAGGGCTAAATTTGCACCGAGCATGAGAAACCTGGTTATCGAGCCTACCTCTAAGACGCCGAAGGTTATCCTCAATGCCGATCTCGGCATTTTTGAGATCTCTGGTCGCAGTATCCCGGAAGATTCTATTGGCTTCTACAGAAAGGTGCTCGACTGGATAGACGAATATAGCAAGTCTCCGCTCAGTGAAACGGTGTTCAAGTTTCAGCTTGAATACTTCAATACAAGCTCATCCAAGATGCTCCTTGATATCTTTCGCCGCTTGGAGCGACTGCACAAGGCTGGTCATAAAGTTGTCATCCGTTGGCACTACGATGCGGACGACGAGGACATGGCCGAGACTGGGCAGGACTATCAAGCGCTGCTAGATGTGCCCTTTGAGCTAGTACCCGTATAAAATCCTACCTTTGCGTTGTATGCAAGGCGAAGGACGTTGGAAAGCCGACGAATTTGTCGAGGAAAGCCGTGTTTTGGAGAATGCCCGATTAAATTTGGCTAAAATCGATCTATCCGCCCAAGAATGGCGGCAATATTATGAGGAGCTTGTAGAAGCCTATGCTGGGCTGCTTGAGGAGGCTCGCTTGCTTACGAGAAACTCTGATCGTTTACAGCGCAAGCTCGACGAAGCTAATCGCAAGCTCGAAATGCAAAATAAGCTCCTCGAAAAAGAAGCCGAGGAAGCTCAGCTTAAAAGTGAGACCGTACTCCAAGTCAATAAACGCCTGGCCGAAGAAAAGCTGGTCTTAGACACGCGTATGAATCGCGTCCAAATGGCGCTTATTATTCTGATAGCCATTTTGGTCGTCGTCATTCTATTCATGCTGTATTATCTCATTTTTGACCCGGAGCGTGCTGTTCGATTGATGGAGCAGCTTCGAAAGAAGTAAAGCGTTATACATGCTCCCGCTTCTATTTGCGTGGATCTGGATAGGCTCGGATAGCATAGCTGGGTTATCCTTTAGGGTCTCGTGTGTAGATAAGGGGCCGGGTTTTGCAGTCCAAGTCTTTTTAGAAAAAGCCGATAGGTTTGGCTCTCTAGCGCTCTACCGAGTCGAAACTCCTCAAGCAGTTCGCAAGCTCGTTAGCAAGGTTCGTGTAGACCGCTGGGCATTACCGAAGACCTATGAGCTTTACGATGGGGTGAAGGGCCAGACGGGCTGGTCTTATGAAGTGGTCTGGGAGCCGGCGACCAGTGCCGTTCGCCCGAGTGTATTAGGTACTTACTGGCCGTATGGCCAGCTCCCACCGCCGCCCAGGCTGCATGTGGAGGATGCTGAGCGTGGGCTGCTCCGATGCGATTTTTCAGAGGTGGGCACGTACCTGATGAGAGGGTACAATAGCTTTGGAGAGGAGGTATTTACTATGTCTATAGAGGTGGCGCAGAAGGGACCTAAGCGCTATCAGTTACCAGCCTTGCCACGCGGTCGTTATTTAGTCCGCATTGTGGAGCCTACCACTGCTGTATCTTTGGCGGAGGTCGTAATATCCCTATAAGCATATGATGCGGGTTGCAGTACTTGGAGCAGGTACGATGGGCAGTGGCATCGCGCATGTTTTTGCGCAATACGGCTACGAGGTGGCTTGGGTAGAGGTCAACCGAGAGCGCTGGGACCAGGCTCGGCAGATCGTGGCCCAGAATGCAGAGCGGCAGGTGCGTAAAGGTATCCTCACCGCCGCCCAGAGCGAGGCTTTACTAGGTCGTCTTCATTTTCATGAGCGCTTGGAAACGGCTATCCCGAGTGCCCAGCTCGTCGTAGAAGCTATACCGGAAGACCTGTCTCTTAAGCTTTCCACCTGGCAAGCGATTAGCGCTTTAGCGGTGCCTGATGCGTTACTTGCTACCAATACCTCGTCTATCTCTATTACGCGTCTAGCGGCGGCTGTGAGCCGGCCTGAGCGCTTTATCGGGATGCACTTCATGAATCCCGTTCCGGTCATGCGCCTGGTCGAGGTCATTCGGGGCTACCAGACCAGTGACGACACCGCCCAGGCTATTATCGCTATCGCAAAAGGGCTGGATAAAGAACCCATTGTTGTCAACGATTATCCCGGTTTTATCTCCAACCGAATCCTCATGCCCATGATCAATGAGGCGATTTATGCGCTATGGCAGGGTGTCGCCACCCGGGAGGCCATCGATAGTATCATGAAATTAGGCATGAATCACCCCATGGGGCCCTTGGAGCTAGCCGATTTCATCGGGTTGGATGTCTGCTTGTCGATCCTGCGTGTGTTACATGAGGGCTTTGGGGATCCGAAGTATGCGCCCTGTCCGCTCCTAGTCAATCTCGTGCAGGCGGGGCACCTGGGTCGTAAAACGGGGCGTGGCTTTTACGCATACAGTTGATGCGGCTCTGGCGCTTGACTTGTAATCCGTATGAGGAAAATACCTACGTCGTGGCCGTGGATGGCCATGCATGGGTCATTGATCCGGGTTTTTATACGACGACAGAGCAGCGTCGCTTTTTAGACTTGGTAGCAGCCGAAGGCCTTCATATTGAAGCCATTTATCTAACCCATGCACACATTGATCATATTTTGGGGGTCAAGTGGCTGAGGGAGTTGACAGGTGCTCCCCTGTACTACACCGAACGGGAAGAGGTGGTCTGGTGCCATGCGCCGGCTTGGGCTTCGATGATGGGGCTCGCCTACGAACCGAGCCCTTCGGCCGATAGCTGGCTCATGCCCGGCCAGGCGCTGGCTTTAGGCTCAGAACCGGTGGAGGTGCTTTCGGTTCCCGGTCATTCACCTGGTCACGTGGCATACTATTTCCCGGCTTCGAGGCAGGTCCTCTCGGGCGACGTTCTTTTTCGGGGCAGCATTGGAAATTACCAGCTACCTTTAGCAGATTATGAAGTGCTCATGCATAGCCTGCGGAATGTGCTACTGCCCTTAGGCGATGATGTCATCGTATGGCCCGGGCACGGGGGCGAAACGACAATCGGCCAAGAGAAGCAGACAAATCTATTTCTGAGAGATGCGATTTGAAGTGCTGTCAGAGGAGGGCGTACTAGTATTTCGGCCGCTAGAGACACGGCTGCATGCCGGCTACACGACAGAGCTCAAAGGGGAATTTACTCGTTTGGCGCATGCCACCGAGCCAAAGCCGGTGATTGTCGACCTGAGCACCGTGGAATGGCTAGATAGTAGCGTACTCAGTGCGTTATTACTTTTGCGGCGCATGTTGGAGGGGCAGGGACGAAGCATGGCCGTCATGGGGCTCAATCCTGCTGTCGAATCTGTATTCAGACTAACGAAAATCGATACTGTTATGCCTATCATGTCTACAATGGAAGAGGCTTTAGCGTACTTTACGCAGCAGAGCCAGCTCATGGCAAAGAAAGCTGAAGAAGAATTTGAAGAGGAGGAGGCCCTAGAGGAAGACTGGGACGAAGAGGACCTCGAAGACTTTGAGGATTGGGACGAAGACGAGGAGTGGGATGACGAAGAGTGGGAAGAAGAAGACGAGGATTGGGATGATGAAGACTGGGAGGAGGAGAGCGAAGAGGAAGACGAAGATTAGTGGGGCCGTTTTCAGTCACCGTCCTGGGCACCAGCAGCGCGATGCCGGCTCATGGTCGGCACCATTCGGCTCAGTGGCTTACCTACGAAGGACAACACTTTCTGATTGATTGCGGGGAGGCGACGCAGCATCAGATTAGCCGCTTCGGTTTGAAGCTGCATCGCCTCCGTGCTATTTGTATATCGCATTTACATGCCGATCATGTGGCCGGCCTCGCTGGCTTGCTGACAACCTTACATCTGCAAGCACATATCAAGCCGCTTCTCCTGTGGGGCCCGCCTGGGCTCCGAACCTTCGTCGAACAGCAGCTAGCCAGCACCTATGCTAGCTTGCGGTATCCCCTCTACGTTTTGGAGGTCTGGACCCAGCATGCGCCCGTCTCGCTGTGGGAAGCGGATGGTTTATGCATCGAAGCGTTTCCCCTCAGCCATGGCATCCCTACCCTCGGCTATCGATTTCAGGAAATAGTCCAGCCTCGCCGTCTGGACTCCCAAAAAGTGGAAGCACTAGGCATCGATAAATATCAGCTAGGACAGCTTCGGGCAGAAGGCCGGATTACCTGGCAAGGACAAGTCTATACGTGGGATATGCTCTCTTTACCACCTCTGCCGCCCCGTAGCTATGCTTACTGCAGCGACACGGTTTACAAGCCGGAGCTCGCGATTTATGTTAAGGAAGTGACACTCCTATATCATGAAGCGACGTTTCTGGCCAATCAAGCAGAGCGAGCCCAGCAGACCTTCCACACGACTGCTGCCCAAGCAGCCCAACTTGCCCAGGCCGCCAGGGCTCAGCAGCTCCTCATTGGCCACTTTTCCGCTCGTTATAAAGACCCCACGCCTCTCCTTCATGAAGCTCGCTCTATCTTTCCACGGGTGGACTTAGCTAAAGAAGGTCAGACTTATCCTATCACTCATTATGTTGAATAAGTCCCAACGCCTTTTTGTAGGCCTTGCAACCTTTTTTATCGCAAATGCGCTGATAGCAGAATTTGTGGGTGTCAAGGTCTTTTCTTTGGAAGCTCTTCTCGGTTATACACCCAAGCCCTTTCGCTTGTTTGGGCAAGAGGGCCTAACCCTCTCCTTGTCAGCAGGGGTCCTTATGTGGCCTTGGGTCTTTATCGCCACGGACCTCATCAACGAATACTATGGTCTCCGAGCAGTTCGGTTCTTATCCTATTTGGGGGCTGGGGTGATTGCTTATGCTTTTTTGATGGTAGGGCTTGCTATGCTGCTTCCGCCTGCGGCCTTCTGGGTGTGGCGGGAAGTGGCGGGTGCCCAGCTCAATATGCCGTTGGCCTTTTCGGCGGTCTTTGGTCAGAGCTTGTGGATAGTCGTAGGGTCGCTGACCGCGTTCCTCATCGGGCAGCTCGTAGACGTCCTAAGCTTTCATTGGCTGAGGCGCCTTACGGGGGGGCGATGGCTTGCGGTGCGGGCGACGGGGTCGACCCTTCTATCGCAGCTCGTGGATAGCTTTGTCGTGCTTTATATTGCGTTTTACTTTGGGGCGGGGTGGAGCTTTGCACAGGTAACCGTTATCGCTTTGCTCAACTACCTATACAAGGCTTTGATAGCCCTGGCTCTAACGCCAGTTCTATACCTCGTGCACTGGTTGATTGACTGGTACTTAAGCCCGCAGACGGCTGCGCACCTGATCGAGACGGCCGCTAAAGCTAGTCAGGCTTGGGGTAAAATGTACACCTCGCCCAACAACGTCGAGTCCCAATAGGCACGTAAAACGTCCCCCGGATAAACCTGACCTACACCGGCCGGCGTCCCCGTGAAAAGCACATCCCCAGGCTCTAGCGTAAAGTAGCGCGAAGCAACTGCCAAGATTTCGCCGAGACTAAAGATCATATCGCGGCCATAACCCTCCTGCAGGCAAGTATCGGCTCGGTACAGCTGAAAAGGTCGCTCGGTCCAGTCGGCAGCGATCGGCAGCCAGAGGCCCCACCAAGCCGATTCATCGAAGGCCTTAGCCATTTCCCAGGGCAGGCCTTCTGCTTTGAGGCGAGCTTGTAGGTCGCGTGCAGTGAAGTCTATCCCAACACTCATCGCATCTACCAATCCAAGCGCCTCCGTTGGGGTGACATTTCGGCCACCGTGCCCTAAGCGAAAAACCAATTCGGCCTCGTACTCTAGCCGGCTCGTAAAGGGTGGTAGGCTGATCTCCCCACTGCGGGCCCAGGCTGTAGCGGGCTTGAGAAAAAAGATAGGCGCGGGCGGGACTGCTGCGCCCATCTCCCGAGCATGTAAGGGATAATTCCGTGCGATACAGATGATTTTCATGAGGTTATGTGAAATTTTTCAAGAAGGCGGGGTACGGTTTGGCTCAGGCCGCTCATCTCGTAGATCACCTCCAGAGGGGGCGGACTCGGCAAGTAGGGGATTTCGCCCAGCAGGAGCGCCTCGAAGGTGCTTCGGAAGTAGGCTTCGCTGGGGTCGCCTCGGGTGGCATTGAGGACAATCCCTGCCAAGGGTAACTGGTAAGCCTCCAGCGCGCGTAACGAAAGCCAGGTGTGATTCATGGCACCAAGGTAAGGGCGTACGACCAAGATCAAGGGTAGACCCCAGACCTTGAAGAGATCGATGAGATGCGTCTGGGCGGTGAGCGGCACAAAAAGGCCGCCTGCCCCCTCGATAATGAGGGGGCCGTGCCACGCTGCTAGCGCTCCGCTCAGGTGCGCAAAGTCGATAGTCTGCTGCTCAGCTTGGGCCGCAATAAGCGGCGCTGCCGGCAAACTAAACGTATAAGCAGCAGGCAGGACCTGCAAACCCGCTGCCCGAGCTAAGGCTTCATCGGTCGGCGTGCCGGTCTGGACGGGCTTCCAGTAGGGCCACGATAGCCCTTTCGCTAAAGCATAGGCCACCAGGCTCTTGCCTACTTCGGTGTGAATGCCTGTTACGATAAAGCCTTTCATGCGGCAAAACTTGTTTCTCTGTATTTTCGCAGCATGGAAAAAGTTACCCTCCATTTCGGCTCAGACGCCGTAGAGTTAGACGTGCTCACTGGCACCGAGGGCGAGAAAGCTATCGATATCGGTAAACTCCGTGACCGAATTGGCCACATTACGCTAGACATCGGCTACAAAAATACAGGGACTACCAAAAGCGCGATTACGTTTATCGATGGCGAGCAGGGGATTTTACGTTATCGCGGGTATCCGATCGAGCAGTTAGCTGAGTTTTCAACCTATTTGGAAGTAGCTTACCTCCTGCTTTATGGCGAGCTGCCCACCAAAGCTCAGCTAGAGCAGTTTGAGGCTAAAATCAAAGAACGTACTCTGATCCACGAAGACATCAAGAAGTTTTTTGATGGTTTTCCTTCCTCGGCGCACCCGATGGGCATATTGGCTTCCGTCGTGTGCTCTTGGTCCTCATTTTATCCGGAGTCTTTAGACCCTTATGCCTCAGACGAACTAATCGAGCGGAATGTCATTCGGCTCTTAGCTAAAATCCCCACCCTGATCGCGTGGATTTACAAAAAACGTAAGGGCCATCCCTGCACTTATCCTCGTAATGAGCGGGGCTATGTAGAAAACTTTTTGTACATGATGTTTGGCATGCCTACTTATGATTATGAACCGGACCCTCATGTCGTGGACGCGCTGGACAAGCTGCTGATTCTCCATGCGGACCATGAGCAAAACTGTTCTACGAGTACGGTGCGAACGGTAGGCTCTTCGTTAGCGAATATCTATGCTTCGATATCGGCGGGTATCTGTGCGTTGTGGGGGCCCCTGCATGGCGGCGCCAACCAGGAGGTGATCGAAATGCTTGAGATGATCAGGGCGGATGGGGGCAACGTCCAAAAGTGGGTAGAGAAAGCCAAGGATAAAAATGATCCGTTTCGGCTGATGGGCTTTGGCCATCGGGTGTATAAGAACTTTGATCCGCGAGCTCGGATCATCAAGCAGGCGGCCGACCAGGTACTCAATGCCTTGGGCATTCATGATCCGGTGCTGGATATTGCTAAAAAGCTAGAGGAGGTAGCCCTTAGCGACCCTTATTTTATCGAGCGGCGGTTGTATCCGAATGTAGACTTTTACTCGGGGATCATTTATCGGGCTATTGGGATACCGGTGGAGATGTTTACGGTGATGTTTGCATTTGGGCGGTTGGCGGGATGGCTTGCGCAGTGGTGGGAGATGCGGCGGGCAGGAGAGCCGATCGTGCGACCGCGTCAGATTTATACGGGGCCTGCCTATCGTGAGTACGTTCCGATAGCGAAGCGGGGGTGATTCGGGCATTATTTCGTCGCAAGCCGATAGCGCCTCCGGTCGATAGGGGGCTTAGGCGCATCTTGTCCATATGGGACCTTACGGCGATAGGGGTGGCTGCGGTGATTGGTGCGGGGATCTTCAGCACGGTGGGGGAAGCGTCGGTGATGGCCGGACCTTCTGTCGTACTGATCTTTGTAATCGGGGCTGTGGTGGCGGGCTTTTCTGCGCTGGCCTATGCGGAGATGGCTTCCTCAGTGCCGCAAGCTGGTAGCGCTTACGCGTACGTGTATGCGGTCTTTGGGGAGCTATCGGCCTGGCTGGTAGGCTGGATGCTCGTGCTAGAGTATGCTGTCGGAAACATCGCCGTAGCGATCTCCTGGTCGGGCTACTTCCAAGCGCTTTTAGAAAGCATGGGGCTTGGTCTGCCGCTCTACTATGTCTCCGATCCGCTCTCACTCTGGCGCGAGGCCCAGGCCTATCTGAGTACGCAGGACCCCGCGTATTTAGCCGCTTATCAGGCTTGGCAAGCAGCGCCCAGGTTACTGGGGATACCGCTGGTGCTAAACCTGCCGGCGTTAGGAATCGTAGCGGCCGTCACTTGGCTGGCTTATGTGGGGATCCGAGAAAGCCGCGTAGCTAATAACGTACTGGTGGCTATCAAGCTAGGGGTCATTTTGCTCGTAATCGGGATAGGCGTCTTTTTTGTGGATCCGGCGAAGTGGTCACCTTTCATGCCAAACGGCTTTTCCGGCATGATGCGCGGCATCGGAGCCGTATTTTTTGCCTATATTGGATTTGATGCCCTATCCACTACGGCCGAGGAGGCTCGCCACCCGCAGCGCGATATGCCGCTTGCCATGATGCTGGCCCTGATCGTTTGCACGCTCTTGTATATTGGGATTGCCCTGGTGCTCACTGGCGTGGTGTCGTATACGGAATTGGGTGTTAGTGATCCGTTGGCGCATTTATTTACAAAATTGCCTCTCTCTTCGGGCGTTACACGCCTACTGGGCGGTATGATTGCGGTGAGTGCCGTGGTAGCCATGGCTAGTGTGCTCCTGGTATTTCAGATTGGGCAGCCCCGCATCTGGTTTGCCATGAGTCAGGATGGACTACTGCCGGCGGCTTTAGGACGGGTGCATAAGCGCTATGGCACGCCTCATGTGGCGACCTTACTCACCGGCGTCGTCGTGGCGGTGCCGCTTTTCTTCTCCTCGCTTCAGACGGTGGTAGACCTAACGAGTATGGGTACCTTGATGGCCTTTGCCTTGGTCAGTGGGGGAGTCGCTTATCTACATCACAACCCGCCGCCGGCCTATAATCCTCGCTTTCGTGTGCCGTACCTGCCAGGGCGATGGCTGCTCTTGATTATGGTCATATCTGGGCTCGCATGGGCCTGGTATCTCAACCCAGATTTATTGAAGCAGTTGGCAGACTTTTCGCTTGGAGGAACCTGGTGGCATTATCGGATGCTTCTAGTAATCGTGGGGCTGGCTCTGTACCTGACAATACGGTATAACCTTTCGCTTATACCCGTGCTTGGCTGCCTTAGTGCGCTATATCTTGTGATCGAGCTAGGGATCGAAAATTGGAAACGGCTGGGAATCTGGGTAGCTATAGGCTTGGTGGCTTATGCGGCGTATGGGTATAGGCGTTCTAAGCTCAGGGCTGGCTAGTAACGGGTGAAGGAGGAGGGCTAACGAGCGGAAAGCGTAGGCTACCTTTGAGTGGAGCACTCCAGGCCCACATGAAACGCACATGGGATCGCCCGCTTTCGCGCTCTCGGACATAAAAGCCCTTACCGGTGGGATCCTTTTCCGGATAAAGTCCGGCGCACGGGCCGAGGGGGGTTAGCCAGACGGATAGGTTTTCTACGTCTATTTGTTCCAGCAATCGAGGGTCTATCGTGAGGTAAGCGGTGCCTTCGGTAAGTTGGGCTTCTCCAAAATCTTGTATGAGAAACAGGGGTGCCTCTGGAGCGGTCAGGAGATAAGCCTGGCCGGTCCCATCCTCTACCACTGTATTGACCGTCCCTGTGCCTAAAACCTTATAGTTTGTCGTGCCATCCCGGCAGGCGACACGCGAAAAGGTAGTAGCCGCCTGATTGCTAAAGTAGCCCCCCATTCTTGGCGTGGCACTGGTGCTGCTAGCAGCACCCATGAGACCGCGTACGGTCCCCTGGGCTACGAACCCGGCAAAGGGAATGACCGTCGGAAAGGTAGCCAAGTTATTGCCCCGAGCGAAAAACGCAATACCGTTTGCGGCGGTGGGAAGGAGGTAGCCGACGATGCCGGGGCCTACCGTACTTGTAGCCACGCCGTATAGAGCGATCGTATCGGACCGAGCCGTTAGCGCTCGATCGGCGCTTCCTGAGCCAGAAAGAATATTGAGGCGGTTGTTACTAGGGCTTAGGGGTGTCGTGGTACCAATCCAAACCTCGCCTGTAGCTAGAATTCGCATGCGCTCCGTATTACTGGTGCGGAAGATAAGGGGTTGTGCATCGGTAGTGCCCAGAAAATGCAGACTAGCATTAGTCCCCGTATTGCCTAAGAGCCGCCAGTCGGTATTGTCTGGGGCAAAGGTTAGATCGCCACGAAGAAGGTCCAGGCCTGAGCCTGTGAAAGGGATATAACCTAGTACGCCCGTCGTCGAAAAGGTCCCGAGGCTTTGATTGGGGTGCGCTAAGGCCTCCACGCGTAAAAGTCCCTGGTCCGTGGCACTCAGATTCGCCAAGTGTAGGCGATGCGTAGGGTTGCCTGTACCGATACCTACGTTTTGCGCCCATAGGCTGCCCAAGAGAAGTAGGTAGCTACGCATAGGAATTAGCGAGTTTCTGATTGGTTCCACAACGCTTGAGGGGTGAGGTACCGAGTGGTCGGCACGTAGGGGGTGAAGAAGCGGTGGGGGTCTACCTGGGGTAGGCGCTCAGGAGCCTGCTTCTGGCGAGCTTGCAGAAGGTATGAGACGGGAATAGGGGCTGTCGGCACTCGATCGGCTCTGACTACAAAGCCCCGCGCCGTAACCTGGTGTACCGTCAAACGAATATCGCCCCAAGGCTGTAAGTGAATGGTATAAGGCGGGGCGAGATGAGAGGCTAAGAGCGAGTCAAAGGGGACAAACTGCTCCGACTGCATAAGGAGGAAGCGACCTTGATCTTGGAAGAGGGCTTCGGCGGCTTCGGGGCAAAAGAGAATGTAGTACTGCGAGGTAGTGCTGTCAAAGATGGTAGTGGAGGGTGTGCCGGCTCCCCAGATTTTGCGCTGGATCGTGCCTTCGTATCCGCCAACGTAAACCCATTGATAAGTGCCAGCGCTACTGCGTACTGCAAAAGCTCCGCCAGCCCGGTTGTTATCGGCGCCGGTGTATACGCCGTTAGCGCCCACGGTGGGCCCCACGCCATAAGCGCCGCCGCCGCCAAGCGCTGTCGGTTCGAGGTAAGTCGTGCCGCCCCCGACGCCGATAGCCCCCCACCCATCAGCAGCGGCATTGACACCCGCTAATCCTGGACCGGAGGCACTGACATCCCCCATCGTTCCCCGGATGGCGGGTCGAATGCCGCCGGTGACCTGTCCGTAAACGGCGATCCACCCAGCTGGGGCATCTACGGTGACCTCGGCGTTATTGAGGGTAAGGGTAGTATTAGCGCCGACCCAGTGCCGGCCTCCGGCTAGTATACGCCAACGGGTTGAGCCATTCACGCCCAGGCGAAAGTCCTGGGCATCGCTCGTGCCCACAAAGTGGGTGGCTGGGGTCGTACCGGCATTGCCTAGCAATTTCCAGTCTGTGGCGTCTGGGCCGCCCCAGGTCTGATTGCCGCGAAGGTAACTAGTCGGGCTAGGAGCCTCCGCCAAGCGACCTAAAACCCCCGCTGCATCGGTCGTAGCTAAGGCCGTGGCGGTGCCCGTGAGGTTGTCGATCCGCAGGGTCCCGCTAGCCAAATGCAAGCGATGCGTCGGATTCGTCGTGCCGATACCGACGTTGGTTTGTGCCCATAAAAATCCCGCAAGCCCTATGATCCAGTACTGCTGCATAATAATCAAGTCCATGTTATTTTACAAGCTCGGCTGGGGCTTTTGGCAGGCGCACCCCCACATGCCGAGATAGGCGCTGCCCCTGATCGGTGTACGTATCATTTCGATGGGCTACGAGCCACCAGACAACGGTACCCCGGTCCGTGGGGTCTGTTGATCGTATCCAGAATCCTTGCCGACTGCGCTCCGTCACATAAAGCGTCCCCCTCATAGAGGTCACAGGTTGGAGAAAAACGAATAGTGGGTTGTCCTCCGTTACATACAGGTTGAAGCTAAAGACGGAATCGATCGGGACATACACGGTCCCATTTTCTAAAGTAGCTTCACCGCGGTCCATGAAGAGAATTTCTGGGGCTTCTGGGGCAAAGAGGGCATGGTACTGGCGTGTTGAATCTGCTAGCAGGGTAGAGACAGCCGGGGGCGTACCGCCGCCCGTTGTTACACCATAAATTTTATAAAGCGTTCCGCCTATATAAGCGGCTACGAGTGTGCGGATGATCTGAGAGGAGCTATTAGCATAAGCCTCGAAGCGGCCTGCTGCTCGGTCGCCACTGGTATTTTCGGCATAAGCCACGACGCCGTAGTTTGGACTGGTGCCATTGATACCGGGTCCTAAGTTAAAATGAACGAAGTCCGTCACGCCCGCCATACCCACGAGCCCCACGCCGTCTGATCCCTGGCCTATCCCCCAGGCTCCTGCTCGATAGGGCCCACCTTGGGTCGCTATGCCCAGAACGACGCTCGTGCCATTACTTGAGGCCTTGTAGCCATAAATGGCGCGGTGAGTATTACCGCCGTCCACTTGTAAAATGGCTCGGCTCGATAGCGGGCTTGTCGTACCAATAAGGATACGTCCATCTACAAAAAACCGCATCCGCTCGGCATTGGCCGTTCGTATACTGAACTGGGTAGCGTCAGTGGTGCCCAGGTAGTGGATAGTAGGGGTAGTCCCAGCATTGCCTGTGAGGTTCCAGTCGCCAGGGTCTTCGCCCCAGGTGCCATCGCCCCGCAGAAAATCCACAGCATTCCCGCTAAAATCAAGCCGGAACGTGACGCCTTGGGTACTAAGGCCCACGAGCGCCAGGCCTGTGCCGCTCAGGCCTTCTATACGAGTCGCCCCACCCGATACGTGTACAGTGTGAGTAGGGGAGGCCGTACCTATGCCTACGTACTGTGCCCAGGCTGCGTAGCAGCTTATTAGGCACAAATGCAGTCGCATACAGCAAAGTTAG
>CAZAXD010000004.1:72778-108602 GCA_964489015.1 uncultured Sphingobacterium sp.
AAAAAACTCATTGAAGGGTCAGGGGGCCCAACCGTTTAGACTAGGACAACTCCTTTTTTACAATCGTCCCAGCGCTTGAAAGAGAATCGCTTCGGTCAGGGGGATCACAGACCGCTCAATCTCCGCCAAGAAAGGCCCCGCCACGAATCCCATGCCTACAATCCACAAGGCTAAAAGGCCCATTAGGGCGGATTCTCGTAAGCCTAAGTCAGCTGGCGTATGACCAGAGGCCCCAAATAACACTCGCCTTAGGACGCGTAATGTATAAACGGCTCCCACGACCACCCCTAATAGCGCTCCTATGAAAACGCCTCGCTGAAGCGCATAAGTCTGATAGCTTCCGGTGAGTATCAAAAATTCTGCTGGAAACTGACTCAGGCCTGGTAGCCCAATACTCGCCATGGCTACCAAGATCCAGAAAAACGTCAAGCGGGGTAGGCTCGCGGCTAAGCCACTTAGCTGGTCTAGGTCATCGGTTTTCGTTTGCGTAATAAGCGCCTCTACGGTCAAAAGGTGCGCCGCAGCGATAATCACATGACCTACCATATACCAGGCGCTTCCCACGCTAGCGCTGTTCATGGTCGCCATGATACCGACCGCTACATAGCCTAAATGAGAAATGGTGCCGTAAGCTAGCCAACTCCTGAGATTTTTTTGAAAGTAAGCCCCCAGACCTGCTAGTAGAATGCTTAGCACGCTGAGCCAGCCTACATAAGGTGCTACGGCAAAGTGGGCCTGCGGAAAGGCACCGGCCCAGCGCAGCCACCCCACGCCCCCCAGCTTCGTTAGGATAGCAGAAGAGAGAACTACCAAGGGCAGCGGGGCATAACGGTACAGGCTCAACATCCAGCCATGCAAAGGAAAAAGCCCTAATTTGACATAAAAGGCGAGCACGAAGCCCAGATAGACCCAGATCTGGTCTTCTACGGGAAGAGGATACTTAAGCCAGGTATGATACGTGCCGCTAAAGCTTAGCCCGTACAAAGCCCCCATACGGCTGCCACCATACAAGATGGCTATCAAAAGCGGTATAGAGCCTGCTAGCGTGTATAGAAGAAAGCGAAAAGTTGTTTGACGAGCGGCTTCGGGCTGCGGTATCAGGGTAAAGAGCAGGTATGCCATGGGCAGAAGGGTGGCTTCAAAGCCTATGTAAAAGGTGATAATGTCATAAGCAAAGAGCGTCCACAAGGCAAAAGCTTGCGTCAAAGCAATGGCGGGTATCTGAAGTCGCTCTGCTGTCAGCCGCCAGGGCCAGAAGCTGAGAACGATACCTACCAAGCTGAAAGCTAGGCCTAGTAGCATTGCTGTGCCATCCGCCCCAAAAAACAGACTAATATCATACCGCGATACCCAGTTACTACCTTCCCAAAAACCCCACCAAGGCAGTCGCCAGTCCAGGGTGATAAGTTTATGAGGGACTTCTAAAGGGGCTCGGCTTTGATATACATACCACAACCACAGACCGACGCCTCCCTGGATGAGCGCACCCAAGCGCCATGCATAATGCAAGACTCGACTGGATACGCCCCGAATGGCACCCAGTAGAGCTAACAGGACGACACTCAAAAAAGCAGTCCCTATCCACCAGCCAATCACTGGGCAAAAATAGCTTTAGTTCTCCGATACCAGTTCTGTCGCAGACTTGTGCCCAATTAGCAAGGCCGCACAGCCGTCTCCCTTGGGGTAATAAAGCTGAATGATTAGGAGCTGGGTACTGCTTAGTTCCAGTTCCCAGTAACCTCGCTGCTCGGCTTGGCCGCCTGTGTCGATGAGCAAGGTGTGATTAGCATCATAAATCCGCATGGCTAGACCAGCTTTTTCACTCGAACTTCCACACGGAATAAGGCGATAACGCAATCCCCGAAAAAACGTATAATAAACCTCGGACTGTTCCCCGGCATAAAGCTCGGCTCGCCAATAGCGCCCATCCCAGCTATAATCTCCGAGAAAGGCACCTCGACATAAAGGTACCAGTTTGGCGCACGGCGTCTGGGCTAGGCTAAAGGAAGTCCATAAAGCAAGTAGGGCACCTATCTGTTTCATGATTGGGTAATGTAGTTTCGCATACTTGTGACTTTGGTCGATATGACCTCTAGCTCCTTCTGAGAAAGAGGAACAGCACTACTGGACTGCAGGCGGATGACTCCGCCTTTGGTACTGGCTTGGGTAGAGGGGTTTGCGGTAGAGATGGACGGGATAGCAGCTAGTTCTACTTGTATCTGCGAGAGATGACCTAGCACCTGTTTAGATTCGCTACTATAAGCGGAATCTGCAGCATAAAGTTCCTGAAGCAGCGGGACGAGACTTTTTTGTAAGACAATAGCATCGCGCAGACCTTGCCGGTTTGGCTGCTTCTTTAGGATAGAGAGGGTAATGTGTAGACTTTCTAACCAGCTTCCAAGTATAATATGTCTTAGTGCAGATTGCTGCCCTGTTTCCTGTAGTCTATTTTGGATATCTGCGTAATACTGTGAAAAAAGCTTTTGTAAGCTGTCTGGATTTCCCTGTAATTGGTCTAGCTGGCGAATCCGCTCTACAGAAAGTAGCTCTTCCATGCCATACAGGCGGGCTAGCTGATTAGTACCGGTGAGGTACTCATAAGCGGTTTGATATTGCTGCGTGGCATGAGCATAAGCCATGTCCGCTAAGTAGATACCCAAGTTAGCTGCTGCTTTTGCGCCCCGATAACGGCCTGCCATGGCCGCATCGTGCAATACCTCCTTGTAAAAGGGCACTTTTTCTGTACGGAGCCACAAGCTCACCTGGGCCGGAGATGGCGCCGCTTTCATGTAGATCTCCAGCTCCTCCCAGCGGACGTTGTAAAGGGTATCCGTGCCAATATCACCTTGATTCTGCTGTCCTGTGTCAGTAGCGCATCCCCAAACGATAAAAACCAAAAAGGTCTTACAGACCCATGCGGCTCTTGAAGGCCAGCTTACATTCTCTGCTACAAAAACCATATAATTTTTGATTGTATTGCAATGTATCAACGATGGGGTGTGGCGGAAAGCGCATTTCGCATTCTGGGCAGTATGGCACAGCTAGCGATTCTGGTGGAATGGAGAGTGCCGCAGTCGCTTGCGGGGGGGGCGAAGACATGGCTTGAGAAGGGGTACGGCTATTACAGCCGCATAGCACGAGCAGGAGTAACCCTTGGCTGAGGCGCCACATGCCCCAAAGATAGGTTTAGTTTCCCATTTCTGAGATAATGCGCTGTAGGGTACTAAGATGCAAACGGGTACGGGCCTGTTCTTGTAAAAAGCGCTGATCAAGCCTCGATAAAGTAAATCCCAGCGGCGGTATATAGCCAGCCGTTTCATAGTAGAGGGTGTACTTCCGTATCGGAATCGGATATACTTTTTCTAGTACAGCTAAGGTAGTGGTGGTAAATTGGTAGCGTGACTGTGAAAAGGCTGTATAAAGTCCCCCCAATCTTTGGACGAAATCACCTAGGCGCGAGCGTCCGTGTAGGAGAACTCCCTCGGTAGGCGGTAAGTCTCGTATTTCAATGAGAATAATCTCGGACGCGTGCTGGGCAATGGCTTCCCGCATTTCCCACAAAAAGCGTAGAACGAGACCTTCCCCGAGATTGTCTATGGCACCTGCATCGACTACTTCTAGAGGCGGTTCGGTCGGGAGATAAGTTGGCGGTAAAACGAAGGGAAAAGCGGCGTTCATGCGCAGGACGCTGGTCCAACGGATCGACTCACTAGAACATAAGCTGCGTAGCTCTAAAGCTATGGGTCTGTAGCGAGTCCAGCACAGAAAGGATAAACCTAAGGGGGATATGAGGAGCTGCTGACCGGTAGTGAGGCAGGCTGGACTCACGATAAGAATGGGGGTTAGTCCTTTCCTTTCGGGCTCTCGGTAATCCGCCAGACGCCGGTCTTGAAAAGCTCGCGCATTACGAATGAGCTGTGCTTCAAAGGCATAAGCTCGTCCTTTGGCATAGCGTAGCCCGGTAGCACTATCCTCCCAAGTGATCTGAGGGCTAAAAAGGCCTAAGAGTCCTTGCGTGAATATGGGATTTAGTAAGTCCTGGGTGAGTTCGTCAGCCGGCAGAGGCTTTTGAGTCCGTTCCGGCTGAAAGAGTTTGAGCTCGCGCCAAAAAGCGGCGCCAATCAGACCGCCAGAAGCGCCAGAGAGACCAAATAGCTTCTCGTAAAAACGGCCGCCTGATAGACTGTCTAAAAGGTGAAGATTGAGATAAGTCCAGTAAGCGGCGCGCCAGCCTCCACCCGAGACCATCACCCATACTAAGGGCTGCCTAGTGCCCTTGGCTGCTAAGCGCTGCTTCAAAATACCGGCCATTTCTAAGGAGTCTTGGGTGCACTGACGCTGGATGACCGAGTCCCAGACCGGTGGCCGGTACCGATACCGTCGAAGGTAAGACAAGCCATAGGCCTCTGCAGCCGCCCTGGAACTGGGCGTGACTAAAAACCATGTGCCTAGCAGGCCAGCTAATAGCCAGCCCCAGCCCCCCATCCGTTTTAGCCAGAAATCCAAGGCACCTACTAGCATCATGAATACCGCCCCGATAAATAATACCACCGCTGAAGCGGGCAGATACCAGTCCTTCACAGTCTGCACATAACCCCACGTGAAAATGAGCAGGATCATTACGACTTCTAGCACCAGTGCGGCAGCATGTCCCTTCGTCAAGACTCGCTCGAGAAGGCGCTGTACCGCTTGGGTCTGCTCTAGCCGGACGGGGGCTATCCCTTTGCTTAGGCTCAGGTAGTACCATACTGCGCTAGAAGAGCCGGATAACCAGAGACCAGAGGGTACTTTTATGCCTGGAAGGGCCCTAGGCTTCTGTACAAGGCCGACCCGCCACGTAGAAAAGTACAATAACCCCCCCAACCACACCAGGCTAACGCCTATAAGGGCTCCTGCTAGCTCGCTGAGGAGCGTGGGACTCGCTACGTGCATTTGATTGTAGCGGTGGAGGTAATAAAACAGGAATAGCAGGGGTATCAGACTATTATTAGCCGCATAATGCAGAATGGGGCGTCGCTCCAGTAGCAGGAATGAAGCATGATGGCCATCTAACAGAAAGGTCGAGAGGTGGTAGGCCATCGTAAAGAACCCGTAGGCTGCGCCCCACGTCAAGGTTCCCCAAAAGGGTGAAGCCATGCCCTGACCAGGGCTATAAAAGATCACCTCTACGCCTAGGCCGCGTCCAATTAGCCCCATGGCCATAGCGGTAAGAACGCCCCAGAGCCCCATTAAGAAAGGATGCCGGCGAAGTTGAAAGAAAGGTAGCTGTACGGGATAAAACCGATACAAGCCCCGCAGCTTATACCAGAGGGTCATACGCCCGTATGACCAAAGCCGCCAAGGCCCCGTTCCGAGTCGCTAAGCACCTCTACCGGTTCCCAAGTAACACGCGTGACCGGTGCAAACACTAGCTGAGCGATGCGCATACCCGGTTCAATCCGCACCGGCTCTGTCCCTAAATTGATAAGCAAAACCCGAATCTCACCGCGATAATCGGCGTCGATAGTACCTGGAGTATTAAGTACGGTGAGACCATACTTTAGCGCTAAGCCACTCCGAGGTCGCACTTGCGCTTCCAACCCCAGAGGCATTTCGATATACAAACCTGTGCCTATCAAGGCACGGGCCCCTGGCTGAAGAATCTCAGGCTCGCTGAGATGCGCCTGCAGATCTAAGCCGGCAGCCCCTGTCGTCTGATAAGCAGGTAGCGGGAAAGGAGACTCATTTCGAATGCGAACGATAACAGGCATAGACGCGGTCCGTCTCCTCCACTAAGGTAAAGTCACGCTCGGTGATGCCTTCCGCTTCGTGGGTAGACCATGAGAGGCGAACTTTATTATAGACATTCCAGATCTCAGGGTGGTGGTTGTGCCGCTCCGCAAGGAGAGCTACTTGGGACAAAAAGCCCCATGCTTGTAAAAAGTCGTCAAATTCAAACAGCCGGGTCAGCGCTCGCCCCTCCAGACACCATTCTGGATAGAAAACGAGTCGATGCTGGATTTCTTCGTTTGTATAGGAGGGCATGCGGCAAATTTAGGACATGCGGCGGCCTTTCACGAGACGCTCAACGGCGCGACGGGCTTCCCGCGCTTTGATGTCCTCCCGGCGGTCGTACAGTCGCCTCCCTTGGGCAAGGCCTAGCTCTACCTTGGCGTAGCCGCGTTCGTTGAAAAACAAACGTAAGGGGATGAGCGTGAGCCCCTTTTGCGTGAGTCGACCGAGGAGACGCCGAAGCTCTTCGCGTCGCAGTAACAGTTTACGCGGCCGCCGACTCTCTACCGCGGCATAGCCCCGCTGGGCGTACGGGGCAATATGCAGATTATACAGAAAGAGTTCGCCCTCTCGAAAGGCCCCAAAAGCATCCTCTAACTGCGCAGCGCCCCCCCGTAGCGCCTTCACTTCGGGCCCTGTTAGGACAAGGCCCGCTACATACCGCTCTAAAATCTCATACTCATACAGAGCCTTTCGGTTGCGTATCTCCATTGGACCTAAAGGTACAAAACAGCCGCTTATATGAGTTTTCATAACGTATTTTGCTATCTCTGTCGTAACTCACTGATTGACAGACCGTTAATCCTGTGTGATGGGATGCTAGCCGTTTGAGGGGCTTGTAATTGTGAGAAATCCCTTAACTTTGCCTTGATATGCGGTACCTATTCGTTATAGCGGTTGGGCTCCTGTCCTTCAGTTGGGCCCAAAACTCTGTCAAGGCTCTCAAGCCTCAAGGCGTTTTGAAGCGCAATCCGCAGATTGACGCGGCTTTTCGAAATGCACAGTGGATCCGATTTGAGCTTGATGGGCCAAGTCGCCCTAGCTTGCGGACGGCGGGAGGCTTTAGTGACAATCTTACTTGGCTCAAGCCGCACCAAGATGCGGACACGGTGCCTACGACACCCAACACCCTGCCTAACTTTGCGCAAGATACTTTGCTGGGTAATGGAGCAGGTGACGATATCGACCCCAGCACCCCCTCTCAGTGCAATCATAGCCATCTGGATTCGGTGTTATCCGGATTCGCATACTTAATTAGGTGGTCGAGACCTGGTGATCCTACCGCCCTTGGTAATTACCTTTTAGATCTCCCGCCCCAAGGGGATACCACTGAGTATTTAGGGGGAGGTATCGCCGAGCGCTATGACATCGACCCTGGAAATGGGAGAGCCATTGTCATCAAAGGTCTCGCAACTCACATACTCAATAACTTTAATACCTCGCCGCGTGACTGCGACGGCTCTACCACCTCAGAACCTCAGTCCGCTCCCTTCAATGTAGCTGACAATGGGTATACCATCATGTACGAGCTCTGGGACACCACGGAGATTACATTTCAAGTGGATGTGAGTGATCAGCGTCCCGGTACCCTGCCTGATACCATACTGCTCCAGTCCACGAAAACCGCTGATCAGATCCGGATTGGGTGGAGTCTTAGCAGTGGGCAGTGTGTAGCGCAAGATCTGGCAGGTAACCGTTCGGACCGTTTTGACTATGTCTACTTTAGCCAGCCTTTCAAAATTGAGGGCTGCCCTCGTTCTGTATACGCGGCTCTTCGCTATGATTTATACACCCCTGGAATTGATAATATAAATGATACCTTGTTTGGTCTCATAGGTCCGGCTTATGACCCTGGACATCCTTGCGAGACGGGGGATACTAACTACATTGGTCGGAATGTGGTGCTAATAGGAGGGTTCAATACCGCTTCTTCTCAATGGGAGTACATCTACTGGTACCCTCAATACTTTTCGATTGGGTATCAGCTCAACTTCGTCTTGTATCCCATCATTTACGAAGAGAGCTCCAGTGCTACCTGCTCTACTACGCAGATGCCTACTATTCGGAATGGTCAGCAAGGCTTCTCGACCCCCTATCCCAATCCTGCTACCGAGTGCATTAACCTCAACCTCTCTACTCCTAGCAGCGGTATCCTGACGGCTCGTCTCTATACCACGGATGGTCGTCTCGTTCAGACCTGGACTCGTCGTGTGCCGCAAGGGGAAAGTACGGTGTCCCTTGATCTCGAGGTGCCTGCCACGGGCTCTTATCTCCTGCAGGCACAGACCGCCTACGGCGCTGCTACCTTCTGGGTCAACGTGATCCGCTAAGCGGGCCTGGGCTTTAGTCGCTGGGGTTAGTGAGGCTAGCCCCAGCTTTTTATTTAGGGGATTAGCTGCCCTCATGGTGTGCCTTATGACCTTGACTGAAAAGCCTTCACAAAGGTTCTCTGGGGCTCAAGCCCTCAAACGATTAGGTCCCGCCGCTCTACTTGGCGCCAGGTCTGATAGGCGAAGCCGCTCCCAACTAAAAAGCCTGACACCGCCAAGCCTTGCCAGAGCGTAATCGGAGCTAAACTTAGTACGCCGCCGGGCAGCTGCTGAATAAAGCCTAAAATCAATAAGAGGGCTTTGCTTAGTAGCCAAATCACCCAGGCCCCCCCTTTCCCTAAAAGGGGGATAGGTATAACCGCCAACCACACTAGGCCTAGCTGGGCTAAGAGGCTAGAAAGCGGTACCGCAACTAAATTCGCCAAAAGAAAATACACTGGAAACTGCCCAAATAGCGCCCAGGATAGGCCCAGCGTCCCAGCTTGGGCAGCCAGCGAGATAGACAGCAGGTCCCTAAGATAAACACCTAGGCGGGGCACTTTGTCAAGGGCTTGCAAAAAACGCCGCAGAGGGCTATACCACGCCAGAATTCCTAAAACCGCTAAATAAGACAACCCAAAGCCAGCATGCTTAAGTAGGCTAGGTTCTAGTAGCAGTTGTAGAAAGCTGGCGACTCCCAAAGCGTTTAGCGCATCATAGCGTAAATAAGCCGAGCGGGCAATGAGCGCAAGGCTACCCATGATGACCGCTCGCATAGCCGAGGGTGAGGCTCCCGTGAGAAGCCCATAAAACCACACTAAAGCCAGCATTAGACCCGTAATTAGCGGATGCCGGTCCCTACCAGGGGGCAGCACTCTGCCCAAGATCCACAATGAAAAGGTTAGCACAAGTCCTACGTGAAGTCCAGATACGGCCAAAATGTGGGCGGCCCCGGTCAGCTGAAAGGTCGCTCGGGTCTCTGGGTCTAATCCGCGTGTGTAGCCTAAAAGGAGTGCCTCTAATAGAGCGCGTGTCGCCCCCGTATCTGGAAAGGTGGCCCGCAACCGATCTATCAGCCTGGCACGAACTCGCAGAAAGTACCCCGCGACGTAAGACGGCTCCCAACCAAGCCGCCTTACGTCGGGACTATACGCACTCGTCCCTATACCTTGACGGGACCAATACTGCGTTCCAAAGCGGATCGAGTCTAGTCGCACAAGGGCTTCTAGCTGAGCACCCACTGCGAGATTTGAGGAGTCTTTCGTATACAGTAGAAGGTGACCAGCAGCGGACTGCCAGACGGAATCGCCTGCCAGGCGCCAGCTCTGGACCCTCAGTAGCAGGCGCCAAGCTCGACGGGTGCGAAAGGGCTCCTCTACCAGGTAGCCCCGTACATATCCCACCCGGCCTATGGCAAGCCGAATATCTTGCGGATTCGGCCGGTGCTCTACCCAATTGCGTAGCCACCCAAGCAAAGCAAACAAGGTAAGAGCCCAGCCCGTACGACCTACCTTCTGGTGCATCCAGCTTATTAGCACTGCGGTGGCTATAAGGGCGACACCGAGAAGTCCCCAATACCCTAACTCACCTAAAAGAAGGCCGCTTATGACGCCACCCGCAATCCATAGAAAAGGGTGGCGCGCCATAACGCTTATTCTACCGTCACAGATTTAGCCAGGTTTCGAGGCTGATCGACGTCACAGCCCCGTAGGACAGCCGCATGATAAGCCAGAAGCTGAAGCGGCAGTACGGTAAGGACAGGATAGAGTGGCTCGGGAACAGGCGGCACATACAAGACCTCGTCGGCATATTTGACAATCTGTTGGTCGCTCTCTGTAGCGATAGCAATGATTTGCCCGCCTCTGGCACGAACCTCTTGTAAGTTGCTAAGGCTTTTCTCGTATAGGCGGTCTTGTACGGCGATAAAGACGACAGGCATGTTTGAGTCGATGAGCGCGATTGGTCCGTGCTTCATCTCCCCAGCGGGATAAGCCTCCGCATGGATGTAAGAGATTTCTTTGAGTTTGAGGGCGCCTTCCAAGGCGACAGGATAATTATAGCCCCGACCTAAGAAAAGGCAATGCTCTTTATGGACAAGCTTTTCTGCAATGGCCTTGGTAGGCTCGTTGAGACGGTGTAACGTGTTTTCTATAAGCGTAGGCAACTGAAGTAGGTTTTCAATCAGGGTATTGTGTAGGTTTCGGTCGACCTTATAGCGGGCAGCGCCTAGATGTAAGGCGAAAAGGGTCAGAGCTGTTAGCTGGCCCGTGAAAGCTTTGGTAGAAGCGACGCCAATTTCCGGCCCTGCATGAATATAGACCCCAGCATGCGTGATCCGGGGAATGCTCGAGCCTACGACGTTGGTTATCCCCAGTACTAAGAGCCCGCGCTCCCGAGCAAGACGCAAGGCGGCTAGGGTGTCAGCTGTTTCACCACTTTGACTAATGCCCAGTACCACGTCCTGAGCATGGAGAACAGGCTCCCTGTAACGAAATTCCGAAGCGTACTCGACCTCGACTGGCAACTGTGCTAGCTGCTCAATGAGATGCTTCCCAACTAGGCCGGCATAGTAGCTGGTGCCGCAAGCGGTAATGATAAGGCGAGGAGCTGCCACCAGGCGTTCCATGATGCCCGCGATACCACCTAACCGGACCTCCTCCGGCTCTTTGCGAATCCGGCCCCGCATGCAGTCCTGAATCGCCTGGGGCTGTTCAAAGATCTCCTTAAGCATGTAATGCGGAAAGCCCCCTTTTTCTATTTCACTGACAGCCCAGTCGATGTATTCAATCTGAGGCTGGCGGCTACTTTTAGCAAAAGCGTGTATCTCAGGCTGAGGTCGATCAGGTGATAAAATCGCAAATTCATCATCTTCTAAGTGGAGGACATGGCGTGTGGGACGATAGGCGTCGCATCGGAGGCAACCAGGTAGCCTTGGGGTAAAATCCCAATCACAATGGGGCTAAAGCGGCGTACCACCGTGAGCTCCGCCGGGTGAGTCCGTCGCAAAACCGCTACCCCAAAGGTGCCTTCTACCAAACGAAAGGCTTCCTTTAGAACATGAGACCAACTCCAATCACGATGTTGCTGCCAGGTGTAGGCAATCCAGTTGCATAAAACTTCCGAATCCGTTTCGCTCTGAAACCGGATCCCTTCCCGCTCTAAGTGCTGGCGCAGCTGTTGGTAGTTCTCTATAATTCCATTGTGAACGAGTACGACTTGGCCATCATAGCTCAGGTGAGGGTGCGCGTTAATGTCAGTAGGGGCACCATGCGTAGCCCAGCGTGTGTGCGCTATGCCCGTGTACGCCACCGGAACCTGATTCGCTACCGAGGCGATAAGCGCTGAGACTTTGCCGCTTTGCTTGTAAATCGTAAAATGACCATCTGGTGTAAGGAGCGCAAGCCCGGCTGAGTCATAACCGCGATACTCCAAGCGTTTGAGCCCTTCCAGGAGCAGAGAGGCACAAGAATTAGGCCCCGTGTAGGCTACAATGCCACACATTAGTGCAATGTTACGTATTTCTGTAGATTCGCGTTTGTAACTTTACGCCATGCCTGCTAGATGGAAGCTTCTGATCTTGAGCCTTGTGGTGGGCTGCCAATCTACGCAGCCATCCGAAAGGCTTCCGAGTGATAGCACCACGTTTTCCTTGACAGAAGAGCACCCGCCCTGCACAGCTTTTCATCAGGCTTTCTCCCCTTTGTCCATCCCCCTAGAATTTCCCATGGAGCGAGCTGGTGATCCGTTTTTACCCAATCTACAGGCGTGGTGGAGAGCGCGTTTGTGGCCAGAGGCCGTTTATGCGCCGATAGGTACCTGGTCTGCTTCATCCGTTTATAAGCTCTGGGTGATAGAAGTGATTCGACTGCAGGGCTCATTTGCCTATGGGGTGCTTGTGGATTCGACCTGTGCGATTCGAGATACGCTGGCTCTGGCTAGCTTGCAGGTCGGTGAAAATGCGATGCACACCGTGCGTAGCTACTTAGACGCCAATGGTCGCATTGCCCGCACCCTTGAGGCGCGTACTACAACCTTTGGGGGGGGGATTCCGGAAACTAAGACTAGTCGTGAGACGGATTTGTATCGCATTGATTGGGAGCGGGGTCGTTTCGTGGCTTTATAGTCAGCCGCTGGATGCACCCAGGCCTTTTCATATCGGAGCGTCTATAGGGCTGGGGGGCGTCCATCTGTGGGCTAGACCGACCTTTAGTGTGCGATACCATCACACATTTGTACACGTTTCGCCCATCCCCGGCTACATTTCTCTAGGCGTATCTCAAGCAGGCATAGGTTTTTTTCGGAAGAAGGTGCGGTATGACTGGCCGCTTTATGTGGGTCTTTCCTTTCATCAGCGCTACTGGCCTAGTCGCGAGCTGCGAGGAGATAGGCGTCTTGTGGGGATCGTGGGAATTCGGGTGTGGCTAGAGCCGTACTTACAACGCTTTTACCTAGAAGCTGGCGTAGGGGGACAAGTGCATTGGGCTATGCCACAGCCTACCCGTATCCTACCCGCTGCAGAGGTGCGACTGGGCGGTTTTTATCGGCCGCAGCGATACGTACCTAAGCGGTTTTGGCGGGAAGAGTTGCCGACGCGCTAGACGTTTTCTTCTCTAAGTGGGCTATTCGGACACGCAACTGCCATAGCCATACTCCCAGCGCGATAAAACCCACGGCCGCCGTGTAAAAAACAAGCCGATGCCATGGGCTAATGTCTTCGCTGCGAAAGGCGGGGGTTCCCTCCGACCCGGGATGCAGACCCCCCAGATAACGGGGTAAAATAAAGGTCAAGGGGATCACCAAAAGGCCGGCAATCACATTATAGACCGCCGCCAATCGGGCTCGCAAGACGGGCTCTCGTACACTGCGCCGAAGCACAAAGTAGGCGCTGTACATCAAAAGGGCTACTAAGGCAAAGGTCTGCTTCGGGTCCCAGCCCCACCACGCTGCTAAATCTGTATCCGGTAGCGCAATGGCCCAGGTAACCCGAGACCATAAAATTCCCGTTACCAGTCCTAATCCCCCAAAAAACATCGCTAAGTGGGCAGCCTCCCGTGCCTTCTCATCGCTACTCAGCCTTTCTTTGACGAGGTAGTGCCCACTCCAGTATAGCGAAAGCCCAATCAGTACATACATGCTAAACCACATGGGTACATGAAAGAAAAGGTTGCGGTCCGTGCGTTCCAGCCCCTCTATCGTAGGTAGGGGTAGCCAGAAGCCTAGAATAAGGGCAGCCGTGATGGCCCCAGTCGCAACGAGTCCTGTGATGCGCATGGATCGAAGGTACTAACACTTTTGCGGCGGATCTTTATACATTTGCCTAATGCAGACAGAAGAGCTTCGTCGAGCGGTCGAGCAGCTGCGAGCCACGTATCAGACCCTGCACACCCAGCTGTCAGACGTCATCGTGGGCCAAACAGAACCGCTCCACCTTTTGACGATCAGTTTATTTGCGAGGGGACATGCTCTGCTAATAGGCCCCCCTGGTGTGGCTAAAACGCTGATGATCAGCTCTTTGGCGCGGCTTCTAGGACTGTCTTTTCATCGGATCCAGTTTACACCTGACCTCATGCCCGCTGATATCATCGGGACCGAACTTTTGCAGATAGACCCAGAGACCGGTCAGCGGTATTTCCGCTTTAGCCCAGGCCCTGTTTTTGCTCATGTGGTTTTAGCAGATGAAGTAAACCGCACTTCACCTAAGACCCAGTCCGCCCTCTTAGAAGCTATGCAAGAGCGGGCGGTCTCGGTGGCAGGCCAAACCCATCCGCTGCCGGACCCGTTTTTTGTCTTAGCTACCCAAAACCCTATCGAGCAGGAGGGGACCTATCCACTGCCCGAGGCGCAGTTGGACCGGTTCATGTTTGCAATTTACGTGGGCTATCCGCGTAAGGACGAGGAGATCGAGGTAGTTCGTCGCACAACCAGCGACCGAGAAGTGCAGCTAACTCCGTTATTGTCGGCGGAAGCTATCCTACGCTACCAACGGCTTATTCGGCAGATGCCGGCGCCCGATAATGTGATTCGGTATGCTGTCGAGCTATCGCGTCTAACCCGTCCGCAAGAAAATCGCGACGATTCCTTCATTCAGCAAAATGTAAGCTGGGGGGTAGGTCCTCGCGGCGCGCAGTTTCTGATTTTGGCGGCTAAAGCTCAGGCTCTTTTTGCAGGCAAGTATGCGCCGGATGTGGAGGATGTGCAAGCCATAGCGCTCCCCGTGCTGCGGCATCGGATGGTTCTCTCTTATCAAGCAGAGGCGGAGGGTATCAGTCCGGACCACGTGATCCGCCACCTTATCGAAAAGCGGGTGGCTGTCGTATGAAGGCTTACCTAGCGCTGGATGAAGGAACCAGTTCTGCTCGCGCTCTGGTTTTTTCTAAGACGGGTGAGATCTTGGGCCTGGGGCGAGCTGCCTTTCAACTTTATTACCCCGCGCCGGGGTGGGTTGAGCAGGATCCAGAGGAGATTTGGGCTGCGCAGGAAGCAGCCGTTCGGGAAGCCCTTCGCTCGGCGGGTCTACAGCCCGCGGACATTGCCGCCGTCGGTATCACCAATCAGCGCGAAACCGTAGTCGCTTGGGACCGCACTACGGGGCGTCCTTACTACCGAGCGATTGTGTGGCAAGATCGGCGCACGGCCGACCGCTGTACCGAGCTGCTGCCGCAGCAGCCGGCTATTCGAGCTAAGACCGGCCTCGTCGTCGATCCCTACTTCTCAGCCACCAAGATCGAATGGCTTCAAAAAGAAGCGGGTGTTCCGGCTACCGCTGCCTTCGGTACCATCGATAGCTGGCTACTTTATAAGATGACTGGTAGCCATGCTACCGACGTCTCCAATGCCGCCCGCACCTTGCTCTTAGATATTCATCGCCTCGAGTGGGACTCAGCGCTTTTAGCCTTATTTGGGATTCGACCGGAGAGCCTTCCGACTGTCTATTCGAGTGGGCACTTCTACGGCGAGACGCGAGTGTGGGGCGGGTCAATGCCCATCTGGGGCGTCATCGGCGATCAGCAAGCCGCCCTATATGGCCATGGGTGCTTTTTGCCCGGTGAAGCGAAAAATACTTATGGCACCGGCTGCTTTTTGCTCAAAAACATAGGTGACACCCCGCAGGTGCCCCCGGACGGGATTCTCCTTACAGTAGGATGGCAAATAGGTAATCAGAAGCCCGCCTACGCCTGGGAAGCAGCTATCTTTAGTGCCGCTGCAGCGCTGCAGTGGCTTGAGCAAATCGGGGTACTAACGAGCTATCAGGAGCTAGACACGCTAACAGGGCCGGCGGGGGATGTGTTTTTCGTGCCGGCTTTTACCGGATTGGGGGCGCCCTACTGGGACCCGTATGCACGAGGACTTCTGATCGGTCTAACAAGAGACACCGATCGCAAGGCGCTTCTTCTATCGGCACTGGAAGCTATGGCCTATCAAAGTGCGGAAGCCCTCGAGCTCATGGGCCCTATTCGCACGCTGCGGGTAGATGGTGGCGTGAGTGTCAATCCTTACCTTATGCAATTGCAGGCGGATCTCGCCGGAGCAGAAGTAGTTCGGGCTGCTCATCCGGAAGTCACGGCCTGGGGGGCGGCCATGCTAGCGGCGCAAGCCGCTGGCTTACCCGCTCAGCCCATTGCGGCTGCCCAGACTTTTACACCTCGCCAGACCCACTCCCTCGATCGCTGGAAAGCTGCCGTTCAAATGGCTCTCGCTTGGGCTAAAAGCTAAATCCCCCTACTTTTGCCCGATGGCCCAGACGAATTTTTGGAAAAGTCTATTTCGCACAAAAGCGATCGAGGCCTATCAGGCTCAGGCTGAACAAAGTGGGCTTCGTCGGGCTTTAGGCCGGTGGGCGCTCGTTTCGCTCGGAATCGGGGCTATTATTGGCGGTGGGATTTTTACGCTAACGGGGGTCGCCGCGAAAAATTACGCCGGCCCCGCCCTAGCCCTTTCTTTCGTGCTTGCGGGCTTTGCCTGTCTCTTAGCGGCTCTCGCTTATGCTGAGTTCGCTAGCATCGTGCCGGTAGAAGGTTCCGCTTATGCTTACTCCTACGCCACGGTAGGTGAACTGGTCGCCTGGTTTATCGGATGGAATCTCATTCTCGAGTACATGATGGGTGCTACGACGGTGGCCGTCGCCTGGAGCGGCTACTTCGAAAAGCTCTTACATCTCTTCCGTTTAGACGTACCCGACTGGCTCACGAACGACCCCTTTACCTATGGAAATAAGCTCGGCCTGTCCGGCCCTACTTTCGCTATCAATCTGCCTGGATTTCTCATCTCCTGGATCGTGGTGACTATCCTCACCCGGGGTATTCAAGAGACGGCTTCTACGAATAACCTGATCGTCTTTCTCAAAGTCGGGGCTGTATTATTTGTGATTTTAGCTGGTGCTTTTTTTGTCAATCCTGCGAACTGGAGGCCCTTTATTCCGGAGCCAGTCCTAGATGCTGAAGGTAATATTCACTACGGCTGGCCGGGCATCTTTACGGCAGCCACGATTGTATTTTTTGCGTATATCGGCTTTGATGCCGTTTCGACTCAGGCCGGAGAAGCGATCAACCCACGACGGGATGTCCCCTTTGCGATCATCGCTTCGCTGCTGATCACGACGCTCCTGTATATCGGAGTCTCTGTGGTGCTGACGGGTATGGTGAGTTATGAGGACCTAGATGAGCGGGCGCCGGTAGCCTCCGCTTTTGCCGGAGCCGGGGTAGGCTGGGCCACTTACATCATAACGATTGCGGCGACATTGGGGCTCATCTCGGTCATGATGGTGATGCTGCTAGGTCAGACACGGGTCTTTTTGGCCATGGCTAAGGACGGGCTCTTGCCTTCAGCGATTTTCGGTTACATCCATCCTCGCTATAAGACGCCTTCTCGAAGCACGCTCTTAGTAGGGCTGATCATGTCTATCACGGCGGCTCTTGTGCCGATTGCCAATGTGTCGGAGCTCACTAGCCTAGGTACGCTGCTGGCTTTTACCCTGGTCTCGCTATCGGTCTTTATCCTCAGGTTGCGGCGGCCTGACTTGGAACGGCCTTATAAGGCTCCTCTGTGGCCTCTCGTGTCTCTGGGTGGCGTGGCAGTCAATCTCTTCCTCATTGCTCAGGCCCGCAAGGAAAATCTGCGAGCTTTTTTGATCTGGGCGGTGCTGGGGCTGGTCGTGTACTTCCTCTATAGCTATCGTCGCAGCCGCCTCTCCCAATCATAAACTCCTAACTTTGCGGCCGATATGGATGGATTAGCATTTCTCCCCTTGGGGCTGGGGACTCTAGGGCTTGTGTTTCTCTTGTGGCGTAGTCGATGGGTTTTCCGGCAAGAGGGTGGCGAGTCCCGCATGCAAGCTATCTCGAGCTATATCGCGAGGGGAGCCCTCGCATTTCTCAAAGCCGAGTGGCGAGTTCTTGCCGTTTTTGCGGTGATAGTAGCGCTCCTTTTAGCGTACTTGGGCACCCTACCTGGAAAAGGCGAGGTTAGTTCCCATCCCCTCATCGGTTTAGCCTTTTTAGCAGGGGCATCTATCTCGGCTTTAGCGGGTTACATTGGCATGCGAGTGGCTACTCAGGCGAATGTGCGGACTACGCAGGCGGCCCGTACATCACTGGCCCAGGCTTTCAAGATCGCTTTTCACGGCGGTTCGGTCATGGGGGTGGGCGTGGCATCCTTAGCGGTCATAGGTCTCGGCGGTCTGTTTATCTTGTTTTCGCTCTTCTTTTTGCGGGGAGATTGGTACAGCCCGGAGCTTCGGCGCGTTATCGAGGTGGTAACGGGTTTCTCCTTAGGGGCAGAAAGCATTGCACTCTTTGCGCGGGTCGGGGGCGGTATTTATACAAAGGCAGCCGATGTAGGCGCTGACCTGGTCGGTAAGATTGAAGCCGGTATCCCCGAAGACGACCCGCGTAATCCAGCTGTGATTGCCGATAACGTCGGGGATAACGTCGGAGATATTGCAGGAATGGGGGCTGACTTGTTTGGCTCCTATGTGGCCACCATCTTGGCGACCATGGTACTGGGTCTAGAGATGGTCACACCCCTCCAAAGCTGGGGGCCTATTGTACTCCCTCTCGCCTTAGCGGCTCTGGGGCTTCTTTTCTCAATGGCGGCGACGTTTTTTGTACGTACCCAAGAGGGGGCCGATGCCCGCAAAGTTCAGAATGCCCTCAATCTTGGAAACTGGGGTGCTATTGTGCTAACGGTCGTCGCTGCTTATCCCCTCGTTCAGTGGGTTTTGCCGGAGGGTGGGCTAAGCCTGCGGGGGGAGAATTTCACGCGAAGTACTGTCTACGGCGCTATCGTGGTGGGGTTAGTCGTGGGCGCCCTCATGAGTTGGATTACAGATTACTACACGGGCATGGGAAAGCGGCCTGTCCGCAGCATTGTAGACAAATCACTAACGGGCCATGCCACGAACGTTTTAGGCGGTTTGGCAGTAGGTATGGAGTCTACAGCGCTGCCAGCCGTAATCATGGCAGGGGGAATTCTTGCTTCGTACTATCTAGCTGGCTTATATGGGGTTGCGATTGCAGCGACTGGTATGATGAGCACGACGGCTATGCAGCTCACCATCGATGCTTTTGGGCCCATTGCTGACAATGCCGGCGGCATCGCAGAAATGTCCGGCTTGCCGGAGGAGGTTCGAAGCCGCACGGATGTCCTGGATGCCGTGGGAAATACCACCGCTGCCATGGGCAAAGGCTTTGCCATCGCTTCGGCTGCCCTGACCGCTTTAGCCCTCTTTGCGGCTTATGTAGGCGTAGCGGGGATCGACCGTATCGACATTTACAAGGCGCCGGTCTTAGCAGGACTGCTACTGGGCGCAATGGTGCCATTTCTTTTTTCTTCTCAGGCGATCTCGGCGGTCGGCCGCGCTGCCATGGATATGGTGAAAGAGGTCCGGCGCCAATTTCGGGAGATCAAAGGGCTGATGGAAGGGCAGGCCGAGCCCCAATACGAACGCTGCATCGAAATCTCAACCCGCGCCGCCCTACGAGAGATGATCTTGCCAGGGGCTTTAGCACTGGTGATTCCAGCCGTAGTAGGTCTTTCTTTTGGAGCGGAAGTGCTCGGAGGCTACATGGCCGGTGTCACGATTACGGGCGTGCTACTTGGTCTCTTTCAGAGTAATGCTGGCGGCGCTTGGGACAATGCCAAAAAGTCCTTTGAGAAAGGGGTCACTATTGGTGGGCAGACCTACTACAAGAAATCTGATCCGCACAAAGCCGCTGTCACGGGAGATACCGTGGGCGACCCGCTCAAGGACACGTCCGGCCCTTCAATGAATATCCTTGTCAAGCTTACCGGTATCGTGGCGCTGGTGCTGGCCCCTTATTTGGCTAGCTAGCGCGCAAGACCTGTGGCTGGACACAGTTCGGATTGAGGCGGAGCACTCACCCACCGAGCGGCTCTGGGCCGCAGACTCGGTATGGGGTTGGAAAGCCCCAGGCTTTCACCTGACGCAGCTCCTAGCCCAAGCAGAAGGTCTCTACCTCCGCGAGTATGGCGGTCAAGGTGCCCTGAAGACCATAGCTTTCCGAGGTTTAGCTCCGTCCTATACGGCTATTACCTTTCAGGGCTTTCCGATTCGGCAGCCTCAATTAGGAATCGTCGACTTATCACCCTATTACTTAGGAGGCCTTTCTGCGATCCGGCTAGAAACGGGAGGCGATATAGCTTATCAGCCCGGTGCATCGGGAAGGATTGACTTAATCCTTCGGCCTCAGAGCCGTAAAAGTCAGCTCAATGCTATCCTGGGCGCATACGGTGAAGCTGCCCTTGAGGGGCTAATCGAGCGACCTGGGTGGCATGGGCAGCTGCGCACCCTCACCGTGCAAAATAACTACACCTACGATCGGCCTGCGCGTGGTCGACTCGATAACGCGGCTTATCGACTGCTTCAAGCTGCCGGCATCTGGTCGCATGGAGGCTGGACCTGGACGACTTGGGGTTTTCTCAGTACGCAGGAAGTACCCGGGCCTGTGGGACGCTTGGGCCCCCTCTGGCCGCCAGAGCACCTCAGACAAGCCCGCGCTATCCAGACAGCCTGGTACGAAACCGTTCATCAAGCCTTAGGCTTACAGCTCATAGCCGATAGACTGAGATACCAGGATTTTCAGGGGCAGATTAGCTCCTCCCAGCAGTGGGTGCTGCAGGGCTTGTGGCGAAGAGAGCTATTGTTTCGAAACCATAGGCTGACTTTACAGGTCTGGGGCGTAGCTGACTATCTAATCAGCGATCGATTGGGACGAGGTTATTGGCCTTTTCGTGCTTATCGGCAGGGAGAAGGCGCACTCTGGGTGCGATGGACAGGGCCCCTCGGTAGATGGGTATACCGCTTAGAGGGGCGCCTCTCGGGCCTAACCGGAATGGGCTTGTGGCCTGGAGGCCTTGTAGCGGTCAGTAATGACCATGTGGGGGCATGTGTACTGCGTGGCATCCGCTTCCCGAGCCTCTATGAACGCTTCTGGATAGGATATGGAAATCCCGACTTAGCACCTGAGCGGTTTTTCCAGGTGCAAGGATGGGGGCGGTTTCGGCGCGGGTGCTGGAGGGCTTACATGGGGTTGACGGCTGCCCTCGTTCAAGACCGCATTGTAGCCGTGCCGCTCTCACCAGTCCGGTGGCAAACCTTGAGCCTGGGCCACAGTCGCAACCTCTCTCTCGAGGCGCGCCTCACCTATCAGGCTAAGTCTTGGGAGGGCGGACTGGTTTATACCTATACGTTGGCCCAAGACTTTTCGCTAACTAGCGGTAGCCAACTGCCTTATGTGCCCCCTTACTTAGCAGCGGTTTGGCTGACCTGGACGAGGGGGGCTTGGGCCTTAAGCTTACAACTGCAATACGTTAGCTGGCGCTATACGAGCTTAGCCGGCGGCTATCTCAATTTCCTACCGCCTTATGTCGTGCCTAACCTGACCCTGGGCTATAGAAAGCCTCCTCACCAGCTCGCTGTGTTACTCTATAGCTGGGGCCCGCATACTTATGAGGTTATCAAAGGCTATCCTATGCCTACCCGAGCCTGGCGGCTAGAGTGGCGGATTGGTTGGTAGGCCCTGCAACGATATGCGTAGTTTTTCGTATATTTAATGTTATGCACTATCGGCTAAGTTTAGTTCTTCTCTGGCTGGGCTACGTACTAGGTCAACCTTGTCGATTAATCACGCCGCCTAGCGCGTCAAGCTGTGGCTCAAATTGCACCCCATTCCCACTTGATGTGGACGTCAGACTAGAGGATGGTAGAACGTATTGTATACTACCTAACGAAAGTATCACGGTAAACTCTATCGAATTTGAAAAGAATGTTACCCTTATCATCTGCGGTTCTCTGAGTGTGAATGGAGATCTAAATCTCAACGGCAGCGGGGCTCAAATCAACGTCTCCCCTGGTGGCATGCTTCAGGTAACAAACGATCTCAACATCAACGCTAATGCGATAGTCACCAATTACGGCACAGTAAACATAGGCGGCTCCCTTCAGCTCAACGGCAGAAACTCTACCTGGTGGAATGTCGCTTCTAGCAGCACCTTGAGCGTGGGTGGAGATATTACAGTCAATGCATCCAGCCGCTTTTATAATATCGGTTCCACGATCCAGGCGCAGAGCTTGACTCTCAATGGTAACTCGGACCTATGCATGCGGGATGGCGGTTGCTTTTCTTTGACTGATTTGACTGTGAACGGCAATGCGAGTGTTCAGTCAGTCGGTCCGAATGCCATCGCTTACACCGGCCATGCCACGCTCAATGGGACTTTGACGAGCTCATCTGACCTGCACGTGTGCCAGGCACCTGGCGCGACCGTGAATGACCCAAATAACTGGGGCCAGGCCCAGGTGACGACCAACTGTACAAGTGGCTGTGGTGTCTTGCCGGCGATAGCCCTATCGATTCAAACTAGTACGACCCCCACTGGACTTCTAGTCAGTTGGGAATGTGTAGGTTGTCCGGCAGAAGGTGCTAACTATGTTATTCGGCTAGCTAGCGGGACGTTGGAGCTTACTCGGCGGGTAGAAAGGACGAGTCACCTCTTTGCGGGGTGGGAGCTACCCGGCTCAGAAGGGCTCGTAGAAGTACGACTTCTGGGCAAGCAAGGGCAACTCATTGCCCAAGGCGTAGCTAGCTGGCGCTACCAGCCAGTGCAGCTTGCCTTCTGGCCCAATGCCTTTCGGGAGCAGCTTTGGGTAGCGTACAGCGGCGAAGAACCGATACAGTTGCGGCTGTATGATGCGACCGGCGCCATGCGGTGGCAGGGTCTCGTCCAGCCGGGCCGTCAGCCGTTGCCGCTTCCAGATTTGCCACCCGGTGTTTACTTAGTAGCAGGCTGCAGCTCGGACGGGCGTGTGATCGGCTCTTATCGGCTCCTTCGGGAATAGTCATAAAACTCGGTGCGCATACGGCTGGGGTATCTTGTTACCCCAGCTAGCTATCTGCTTTTAGGGCGATAAGTACCTAGAAAGGAAACCTCCACGGTCTCGGCAATCTTTTGCCAGAGGAGCTTCGGAATGGTGATATTGAAGTCGGCTGGCCGAACGAAAAATTTACCTTCTAGACGCAGACTACCAGCGGATTCCACGGTAAAGACACCGCTAATGAGGGCTTCGCGTGTGACGCCGTGAATCGTCAGCTGACCTGCCGCGCTCACGGCATAAGTTCCTGGCTCGTCAGACGGAAAAGGTGCGACAAGCCGGCCCCAAAAGTAAGCATAAGGGTACTTATCACTCTCGAGGTAGTTTTCGTTGAAATGCTCCTCCATGAGCTTATTCGGAAAGGAGAAGCCCCGAATCCGGACCCGTACATAGACAGAGTCCGTACCCAGATCGACATAACTGTAACAGCCGGTGCGGTTTTCGGCAGAGATTTTTTCTAGGGGGGCATCTGAGTAGAAGCTAATCACCAGCGTATCCGTCACAAATCGCTGAGCTAGTAAGGCATTTATCCAGAAGGCTGTCCAGCAAGCCACTTTATTGCAAACTCGGATCATGTTGCAAAGCGAATATGCGGGAGATATTAAAGCCGAGCCGCAAAGCAGTCCCTTGATTGAGGAGGGTAAAAGGGTCCGCGATGCCGCTGGTGCGGCTTAGCCCGAGCTGGAAGACGTGCCCCCCCGTTTCGATTTCACACACGAAAGCAAAGGGAATCTGGTAATCGGGTAGACCGCGTCCCTGATCAGGCTTGTTTCTCCAAAGGGGGGGTGCGACTTCTACACCTAAGGTAAAGCGGCGCGTGAGCTTGAGGCGAGCGAGAATCGGTAGGAGTAGGTAGTCATTCAGGGCGTTCCAGCTGCGGGAATAGTTTTCGTGTAGCCAGCCTAAGCCTATTTGCGCAGAAAAGCGACGGGAGAACTTTCGGGCGAGCATAATCTGACTAAAGTAGCGCAGGCGGTGGGTCCAGTCCTGGACAGCGGCGCGGGGAAGGTCGCCATAAAAAACACTAGTGTACAGCGTCAAGGTAAAAGGCAGGCCTTTAGGCGCCTTTTGGGTGAGGAGGCGGACTTTCGCAAAGGCATCGTAGAGGGGCCCTTCGCCTGAGCGCTCGAGTCCTACGGTGAGAAAAGAGGTTAGGCCATAATCGAAGCTGAGCCGCACACGGGCGCCGTCATCGATACCCCACAAGCGCCGTACCCCGCTATAAAGGTCTCCAAATCGATGCGCTACCCGAAATTCCCAATGATGGGGAGCGAGATTCTCTATCGTGTGCCAGTTGTAAAGCCGAGTACCTTTGAAAGTCGCTATGACTGGCAAGGGCGGATCGGCCGGCTCCTGCGCTCGTAAGAGCGTGAGGACCCAAAGCCACGAGAGGCTGAGACGTCTTATTGCGGGTAGCCTGTGTCTATCCACCGCTTGAAGCGAGCAATGGTGCAGTCGTCAAGCTTGCCACCGGGAGGCATCTTGCCACGACTCATTTGGTCATAGCACCTAGCGGCCGCCGTACGCACCTGATCATATGTTTCTAAACGCATACCGCCACCAGGGCTGGCACCGCTGTGGCAGCTCGTACAATGCTGACGCATAAGCGAGGCTATATCAGCTGTGTATGTAATCTGCAGAGTGTCTATGCCTGCACAGGTAGGAGCTGGTGGAGTAGGCTCCTCTCTTTCACAGCTTAGAAAGGCTGCCATTGAAACAATGAATGCCACCTTGATCGCAGAAGCGCGCATGATGGGTACGTTAACAAAAATATTGTAGGGATGGTTCCACTAAGCTCGGCTCTGGAGCCTAAGCGATATGCAATGTATGAAGGGCGGCCTGAAACTGAGCCATTAGCGCTTCGGAAGCGGGGATGAGTGGCAAACGCGTATAGGGGCTGCAAAGACCCATGAGCGAAAGTAGACCCTTAATGCCAGTGGGGTTGCCCTCCGCAAAGAGAAGGCGCATAAGTGGTAAAAGACGTGCCTGGGACTCAGCGGCTTCTGCGCGTTGCCCTTCTCTTGCTAGCTGAACGAGGCGTTTCATAGCCGCTGGCAGGGCATTCCCCAAGACCGAGATAACCCCCACATAGCCAGCTAGAATAGTGGGGTAGGCTAAGGCGTCATCTCCCGATACCATCTGAAAGGTGGGCGGTGCTCCGAAAAGAATCTCCATCCCCTGAATGAGGTCCAGAGAGGCGTCTTTGAGGGCAATGATCTGGGCTGGAAACTCTTCCGCCAAGCGGATAGTCACCGAAGCCGGTAAATTGACGCCCGTTCGGACTGGTACATTGTACAAGATGATAGGCAAAGGGCTTCGCTCCGCCAAATAACGATAATGAGCATAAAGCCCATCGCCCCGTGGCTTATTGTAGTAAGGGGTCACGGATAGAAAAGCCGAGGCAGGGAAATGCTTTGCATAAAACTGCATCTCTTGGACGATAGCGTGGGTGTCATATCCCCCCGCCCCGATGACGATCGGCACTCGATTGTGCAGTTCCTCAAAGAGGACCTCGAGCAGGCGGGTGCGCTCTTGGGCTGTCTGGGTGACCGCTTCGCCCGTGGTGCCTAAGGCTATGATGTAATCGACACCGCCTTGGGCTAGGTGCTGAGCTAGTTTTCTCAGGGAGGGCTCATCTAAGCTCCCATCTTCTCTAAAGGGAGTGACGATCGCCACCCCCAAACCTGAGCAGTCCATAACCAGAAACAAAAGTAAAGTTTTTGGGCAAAGTCAAAGGTCTATCCACACGCCGGCATAAACGAGGCGACCGATAAAGGGCGCCCCGTAGGCCTGAAAGAAACGCTGACCTAAGAGGTTCGTTCCACCTAACTTGTAAGTGATCTCGGGCGTTTTGGCGGGGCGATACGAGATTTGCCCGTCTAGGGTTCCATAGCCCGGGACATACCCTGTAAATTGGGGCGAGCCCTCAAACCAGAAGCCATGTACCCAGCGCCACGTGATGGCGAAGCCCCAGTACCTTAGCTCCCAGCTTTTGCCAAAGAGCGTGAAGCGTGTGGTCAGGTCATTAGCGGAGAGCCCTAAGTTGTACTTGTGGGGTGGGGTATTGAAGGCCGGAATGATGGGGTCGGTATGGGGTAGAATAACGCGAAAGGTGTTTTGTCCTAGGACACGATTGCCCCAGCGGGCTACCTCACTTAGCCAGCCGCCGCCTTTATTGAGAATGGCATAGGTGTAACTGGCGGACAAGGTATATTTTTTAGCGAAAAAGTAGTACACCCCTAAAGCAAAGCCCTGTGTCGTCACGACATCAAAGGCATTGGCGGACAGGCGATAAATCTGTACGGGCTGATTCCCGACAAGGTCTGGCACCGTAGAGACAAGGCGAAAGCCTAGAAAGTTCCAGTACCAGCTATAAAAGTAGCCGGCATCGACGAATAGACGATTTTTCCAGATACCCTTATAGCCAAATTCGAGGGTGCGGAGCCGTTCGGGCCGTACGCCTGGGACGAAGATGGGGCTCAGGTAGCGTTGATCATTCGTAGCAAGAAAGTCGTACAGATTTTCCAAGGGGATGATGCCGCCCATGCCTTGGCTATTGCCTCGAAGGATGGCCCGGCCGACGTTGTAGTAAAGGTATTGGTCCTGTAGGGTGGGGTAGCGGAGGGCAGAGGTGTAAGTAGCCCGCAAGGTGTGGCCTTGGCTGGGCAAGTAGGTCAGCATGATGGCGGGTGAATACACAAAGTTTCGGCTAAGGGCGCGCCCGAGCTTGGCAAAGGAGGGCCTATCTAAAACATTACGTTCTTGAACGAAGTTTTGCTGGGCATCGGCTCGCAGGGCTAGGTTCACGTGAAGGCGACCTCCAAGCCAACGGCTCTCGAGATGACCAAAGACCCCCCACTCATACAGGCTGATTCTTTGATAACCTTTACTGGGGTCGTTAGGGTCTATCAGGGTGTCGGCGAAGATGGTGCCGTAGCTTCTAGGTCGATAAAGGCGATAGTTGGCGCCGGTGTGTAAAGTGATGCGGTCGGTCAGGGTCCATTGATAAGCGCCTTGGATATGATATAGGCTAGAGTTATCGACAAAGCGGCTACCCCCCCCTAGGAAAGACGGGTTTGACGTGATGCGTTGGAAAGCTTCGTTAAAGGCGGGTGTGCCGGGCTCTAAGCGACTTGTGCACGTATCACAAACAAAGGTATTGCCCGGGCTATCCGCATATGCACGGGCGATTTGATGCCATATATATAGGGAGTCGCGATATCGGTCAATGAGGGCAGCATAAGCGCTGTCGAAGTTTGGGCTGAGGTGATTGATGCCCAGGACATTGAATTCGGCCCGCAGCCGGGCTGCATAAGGGTCGTAAGCACGCTGGTAGTCGAGGCTCCAGCGCCCGCTCGGCTTGACCGCATTTTGCAGTAAAAGCGCCGTAAAGACGATATCATATGACTTACCGGCGTCTTCGGTCGTGTGGTAGGCCCGTAGATAGTAGTTGGGGCCGCGCCACTCGACTTTATGCTGAAAAAAGAGGATGTCTCGAATGCTATAGCGGTTATCCCCCTGGTACACCGTGGTACCGGTACCAAAGTTTGCTGTATACTCGAGGCGGGTCTTGCTGGTTGGGCGAAAGTAGAGGCCGGCTCCAAGCTTGATGCTCTTGACGGTATAATCGACGAGCTCGCTCTCCCAGTAGCCGGTGCGGTAAAAGATCTCCAGACCCGGCCAGAAGTAGCGAGAATAGCGGTCAGATTGGAAATTATTGGAGCGAGGATCCGGGTTCTCGTCGCCGTAGCGGTTGACTGCATCGTAGCCACCAGGATTGTCGCGACCGACTAGGGCCTGACTCGTTGGGTCCGCATTTTGAGCTGGCCAGTCCTGAGCCGTCATAAAGGAGCCGGTCAGCTTGAAGGCCCAGCGTTCCTTTTTGTCCAAGATGTGGGCATGTCGAAAGCCGCCTTCGAGCAGCGAGCGCGTGCCTACCTTCCAAACGAGGCTGGTGCCTGGTTGTAGAAAGGGATCCTTGAGATTCATGACAATCACGCCGTTGAAGGCATTAGGGCCGTACAAGGCCGAATTAGCCCCTACGACAAGCTCGACGCTTTGAATATCGGCTTCTGGGGCGCCTACAAAGTTCCCCAACGAGAAGTTGAGCCCCGGGGCTTGATTGTCCATACCATCCACGATTTGAAGGGTGCGCACAGGACGGGTCGAGTTGAAGCCACGGGTATTAATGATTTTGAAACCAAGGCTAGCCGTGGTGATATCGACACCTTTGAGATTGGCAAGGTTTTCATAAAAGTCGGGAGAAGGGCTCTGACGGACAGCGATAGCATCCATAGTTTCCACGGTCAAGGGGGACTCCTGCTGCTTTTGACTGATACGCAGCTCCACGATTTCGACGGCTTGCTGGAGGATTTCCTTTTGCCCGAGGGGAATGCGGAGAGGCTTGAGGGTCTGCACAAGCACCCGGGCGCTGTCATAGCCTACATAAGAGACGACTACGTAAAACGGTAGCTTTTGTGACCCGATAAAGAGAGAAAATTCGCCTTTGTCATTCGTGAGGGTACCAATCGGGGTGCCCTGAATGCGAATGCTTGCGCCGGGTAAGGGCTCCTGCGTTTCGTGATCGATGACGATGCCTGTCAGGGTCTGGGCAAACCCCACCGCACACCATAGCCAAAAAATACGCATACTTATCGGCTAAAATAAAGCTAAAGTCAAAAAGGCGCGGGACGTAGCTCAGGCTTGGTGGCTGAGGTGGGAGAGGGCTAAAGCGGTCAGCAGGGCGCTACCTAGCGGGAGGGCTGCCTCGTCGATAGTAAACCGGCTTGTGTGCACAGAGGCGTGCGTGTCGGGGTCGGCTCCGGCAGTGCCCAACCGAATAAAGCAGGCGGGTACCTGCTGCGCATAAAAGGCGAAATCTTCAGAGCTTAGCCAGAGGGGGAGGGCTTGGACCTTGAGCCCTAAGTCTTGCGCCACGGTCTCTGCGTGCGCTGTGCGGGCTGGGTCGTTGACGAGGACGGGATAGCCGGGTTTCCATTCGAGGGTTGCTTCGGCCCCCCAGCCGGTGGTGTAGTGCGTGATCAGGCGCGAGATATGCGCTTGGGCTTGAGCTCTCCATGTTTCGTCGAAGGTGCGCAGGGTGCCTTTGAGGGTCGCAGCTTCTGGAATGACATTAGGCGCTTCGCCGGCGCAGAAGTACCCAAAGCTCAGTACCGTGGGGCTACGAGGATCACTGAGGCGGCTTACGACTCCTTGTAAGCTGACAAGGAGCTGGGCCCCTACCCAGATAGGATCGATCGTGAGCTGCGGATAAGCAGCATGTCCCCCTTTGCCGCGGATGGTCAGATGCAGTTCGTCACTGGCGGCCATGAAGGGGCCCGCCCTTAGACCTACTGTGCCCACCGGCAGGCTCGGTGTGACGTGCTGGGCATAAATCGCCTGGAAGGGCCATTCTGCTAAAACGCCTGCACGCACGAGTAGATGAGCGCCCCCAGGCGACCGCTCCTCTCCGGGCTGAAAGATGAACCGCACACCGCCTCGCCAGTGGTCTCGCAGCTTATAAAGAAGCGCTACGGTGCCTAAGAGCATAGCCGCATGGGCATCATGGCCACACGCATGCATCACCCCCGGCACTTTAGAAGCATAGGCTCGGGAAACCTCTTGAATCGGCAGCGCATCGATATCGGCGCGCAAGGCTATCCAAGGGCCCGCTGCATCTGTGACAAGGTCAGCAATCACTGCCGTAGGTAAGGGTTGTTGAATTTGTAGCCCTGGCCATTGCGCTAGAACAGCTTTGATGTAAGCAGTTGTCTTTTCCTCAGCAAAGGAAAGCTCCGGGTAGGCATGGAGGTGTCGGCGCCATTCTACAAGCTGCGGCATAAGTGCCTGTGCCTCAGACCGAAGAAATTCCACTCTGCAAAAGTGTTACTTTTGCTTTTGTGTGGGAGCAGCTAGAGGCGTTTGTAAAGCGGTACTATCGACTGGAGGGCGTCTTGGACTTAGGACTGCCAGCCCCACCGACAGGGGGAGGAACAGCCATTCGCCGAAGGTACCGCATCCTCATGCCTTTTCTCAAGCGTTTGCCTAGTGCACTAGGCCTATTGATTGGCATCTATCTACTGCATAAGTGGTATACATTTTTGCCGGCGCGGTATGAGGTGTGGTACGAGCGGATTTACGTGCTTAGCGTAACGGGCATGATCGGCTACGTGACTAACTGGTTGGCCATTAAGATGCTCTTCCGCCCTCGTCAGCCCCGTCCTATCTGGGGCCAGGGCCTTGTTCCCGCTAATAAAGACCGCATCGCAGAGCGTTTTGCTACTGCCATTGGTCGCCACATCCTCAGCGAGGAGACCATTTATACTGTCCTGCACGAAGCTGGGGTCGCTAGGCGCTTAGCACAAGCCCTCACAGAAGGTACTTCCGATCTTCTCAATGATCCAGAATTTCGGGAAACTGTTATCCAGACTGGGAAACAGATTTTGGCGCAATATATTCAGAATCCCTACAATCAGCGCCAGCTTATTCGGGTTATTGATGCCAAGCTCTTACAGGTCGTACCTGCTGGGATTGCGGGCGGACTCTTTCGATCCTATCGCCAGCTAAACGAGAAAGGCTACCATGAAGTCCTTCAAAAAACCGTTCTTTCGATCCCGGACGCTTTCGAGGAAGCGCTGAAGAAGCTCGACATTCAAGAAGAAGAGGTGCGCCAGTTTATTCTATCCCATACGGGTCAGCTAGAGGAGGTGCTTGTTCGACTTATACAAGCTTTTATTGGGCGCTTGCAGCTTTACAACATGATTTATGCACAGATTCGACAATTTGACGAGCGTCAGCTTGAGACGCTCTTCTTATACACGACGAGCGAGCATCTGCAGTTTATTCAAAATCTCGGGGCGGTTTTGGGGGTGTTGTCGGGGGTGTTTATTATGAATCCCCTTTTGTCTCTAGCCGGGGCGGCGGTGACGATTGGTGGATTGTGGCTGGCGGATGAGGTGATTTATCGTTGGCAGCGGCGTGGCTAATCTCTGGGCGGCTTACTTAGCGGGAGAGGCATGGCTGGGGCCACTGGTGTCGTGGCCATGGGGGCGGGTAGATTGGCGGGCGATTGCGCGCGAGCGAGCTCTTTATCCAGTAGACCGCAGGGCTCTGGTCGACGTGCTAAGCCGGCAATCTGCTCCTTACAGCGTTTCCGATACGGCCCTCTCAGAGAGCCTACGCCTGCTAGAGGCCGAAACGACGTATGTCGTGGTAACGGGACAGCAGGTAGGCTGGCTTACAGGGCCGCTTTATACGATCTACAAGGCGGTAAGTGTTATCCAAGCCGCTCGATTCATCGAGGCGCAATTAGGATCGCCGTATCGAGTGGTGCCGGTTTTTTGGATGGCTTCGGAGGATCACGATGCGGCAGAGGTGAACTGGATTGCGCTGGGCTGGCAGCAGCGGCTTGTATACCAAGGTACCTTTCAGGGGCCGGTGGGGCGGCATCGGATCGTGCCGGCTTTTCCACCGCAGGTGGAGGGCTTGGCTCTGCAGACGTATTACGAGGTGGGACAGCAATGGGAGGAAGCTTTCCGCGCGGCCTTGTATGCGCTATTTCGGGGGACTGGGCTCGTGATCCTCTCGCCAGATGATGCGCAGCTCAAGGCACTCGCTCAAGATGTGTGGGAAAAGGAGCTTCGGGAGGGCGTCGCAGTGACAGCTCACGCGCAGGCTGCGGCTTATTTGCGGAGTCAGCAGGTACGCCCCCGACTAAACCCACAGCCGGTGAATCTCTTTTGGTTAAGCGATCAGGAGCGGGTCTACATCAGACCGGAGGAGCGTCAGGCCGCGCTTCAGGCTGCGTACCAGGATCCGGCCCGTCTGAGCCCGAATGTGCTCCTACGGCCGGTCTTTCAGGAGCGAATCCTACCTAGCTTAGCATATGTAGCGGGACCAGCGGAGCTAGCGTACTGGCTCGAACTGCGTCCCGTCTTTGAGCGGTTTGATGTGTTTTTCCCAGTGCTTTGGCCGCGCCTACGGGGACGCGTCGTAGATAACGTGCCCGAAGCCTTGGAGCCCTTCTTAGATGAACTGTTTGAACGGCCATGGGGGACTTGGGTCCAGCAGCTTATTCAAACCTGGGAGGCTTCTGCTATCGCCGAGCTTGCGGATAGATTGGCTCTCCATCGTCCAGCCTGGGAAGCATTCGCAGACATGCCGCAGGCCCAAGCTACGCTTCGCCGCCTGTGGCTGCGTTGGACTCAGGTCGCGCGACATGAGCTTTATCAGAGGCTGAGGCGCAAACACACTGCTACGCTAGAGGCTCTACGACTCTGGCGATTTAGCATAGAGCCAGAAGGGCAGCAGCAGGAACGTGTGCTCACTATTCATGCCATCACCTCGGACCCAGCAGGTTGGATCCGGACCCTACTTTCAGCGCCACATCGGCCTGGACAATGGCATTTATTTAGGGTAAAAGGCGCTGCGTTTCTACGGGGAGAGTGCTGAGATCACCCCGGGCTAAGTGCACCGTAGTAAGGATGCCGCCACGAATATTATAGCGCAGAGAGAGCCGCATATACCGAGGCTTTAGCACAGCCCAGAGGTCCTCAAAGATGAGGTCAGCGGCCGGCTCCTGAAAAATCTGCGCCTCCCGATAGCTAAAAAGGTAAAGCTTGAGGGACTTGAGCTCGAGACAGCGGTCAGAGGGGACATACCAAACGTCTAAAGTGCCAATGTCGGGAAGCCCCGTGCCCGGGCAGACTGCGCTAAACTCCTCTGTGTGCAGGTGAATGACCTGTGGCACCTCCGTGCAAAAAGCAAAGGTTTCGAGGATGGCCCGCCGCTCAGGACTGCGGACCTCGTCTCGGGTGTCGGCGATGCGAGTGGGCATGCGTTTCGGATTTGGGCAAGGTCATTGGACGACTAAGGGGCTTGGGCAAGGGCTTAGCAGTCGAAGGCTTCTTTAGCATCTGCAGCCAGCCAATCTCTTGGGCAGTAAGGAAGCGCCACTGACCACGCGGTACGCCTTTGCGAGTGATCGGCCCAAAGGCTATCCGATCCAGGCTCTTGAGGCGATAGCCTAGCTTTTCGAGGAGGCGTCGAACGATGTGCTTACGGCCGATATGCAACGTGATAATCAAGGTATATGGGTCCTCTAAGTAAGCGTCATCAGCTTTGGCGGGACCGTCTTCCAAAACGACCCCTTCCAGTAATTTTTGAACTAAGGCTTGGGTCATAGGCTTGACGGTGGTGGCCTGGTACGTACGGGGTACCTTGGTAGAAGGGTGTAGGAGCTTCTGCGCTAAGGCGCCATCGTTGGTAAGGAGTAGGATACCTGTGGTATTGCGGTCTAGACGACCTACCGGATATAAACGCACCGCCGGCGCGCCTTCGAGTAGGTCCAGCACGGTCTGGCGACCTTGGGGGTCTTTGGCCGTGCACAAGGTGTTTTTCGGCTTATTGAGAAGGATATAGACAGGCTTTTCTGGGCGGAGGGGGCGCCCCTTGAAGGTAACCGTATCCTTCTCTAGGTGAACGAGCATGCCAGGCTCGCGGATAATCTGACCATTCACGCTAACAAGACCATTTTGAATAAGCTTGACAGCTGCCCGACGGGAAGCGATGCCTGCTAAGGCTAAGTAGTGATTGAGACGAACCTGGGTACGGGAGGAGGTAGGGTCAGCCATAACTACCAAAGGTACATGAATTTAGCCATAGCTCGTATTTTTGACTGGTGCAGGAGAGTGGGTATGTCTTAACGAAGCTAGAGGAGGCGCTGCGATGGGCGGAGAGTCGGTCCATTTGGCCTTTGACGTTTGGCTTAGCCTGCTGTGCGATCGAGATGATGAGCGCTTACGCCAGTCATTATGACTTGGATCGGTATGGGGTCTTTCCACGAGCCACGCCGCGGCAGGCTGACCTGCTCATCGTATCGGGAACGGTCACAGCCAAGATGGCCGAGCGTATTCGACTTTTGTATGAGCAGATGCCAGCGCCTAAGTACGTGATTGCGATGGGTGCGTGTGCGACCGCAGGTGGCCCCTACTGGCAGCATGGCTATCATGTGGTAAAGGGCGTAGATAAAGTGATCCCCGTCGATGTATATGTGCCGGGCTGTCCGCCGCGGCCAGAAGCCCTTATTGATGGTATCCTCCAACTTCGTCAAAAGATTGCAAAAGGTCGATAAGCCCTTTATCGTTGCCCAAACCGAGCAGGAGGTCATCGTCTGTAAGCCGGCCGGCATGCCAGCCCAGCGCGATGCCAGTGGAGATTTAGATGTTCTTACGTGGGCTCGTCGAATGCTGGGGTTACCCTTGCATTTGGTGCATCGGCTAGACCGACCGGTAGGTGGGCTTCTTTTACTGGCCAAAACCTCCCAGGGAGCTGCTTACTGGAGTCGGCGCTTCCGAGAAGGGCGTATACAAAAAGTCTACTTGGCGGTCACGGCGACGCCGTTATACCCCGCTTTTGGAGAACTACGACATTACCTAGCGCGTGATACGCGTCGGCATCGGGCCCAGGTCTTTTACACGCCAAAAGCTGGTACGACATTAGCGGTTTTGCGCTACCAGGTTCTAGCAGAGAGAGGGGGGCAAAGCTTAGCCCGCATCACGCTGGGGACGGGACGATTCCATCAGATTCGAGCGCAGCTAGCTGAGGTTGGTAGCCCTATCATTGGCGATGTGAAGTATGGGTATACGCCGCCGGCGCCGGATCCGCGTGCTATCGCCCTCTGGGCTGTGCAATTGGAGACGTGGCGGGTTCTGCCGCCTCTAGAGCATCCTTATTGGGCCCCGTGGCAGGTGCATTTGACTAACCATCGGGTGGGCTAGGTTCTGTGGACCGACGCTTAAAGCTACCAAGCTGAATAGGGAATTTGTGTGCTTAGCTGGAATAGACTAATCGAAAGGCGTAATATGGAACTACGTATATTTGTAGAGGGGTATGCAAGCTAATAGTAGCTTTCTAAGGGGCACCGTCTTAGTGGGCGCGATGGTTTGGCGACTTATGCTAGATCAGAAGCCGATGTGCTGCCTACGGACTTCTTGCGTAGCGAGATTGGTAGGGCGCCGATGGGCGCTAAGCTGAGGCCGGTCCCCGGCACGCGATGGGCTGAGACCTGGGGACTTGATGTTAAACCCAAGGTGGCGGCGACTACCGCGTGGTTTGAACAAAACCGCGGTCAAGTCATGGCCCCCGACTGGCAGCAGCGGCCGGACATTCTATACTACGGTGTTTGCGGGGGGGCTTAGCGTCTATGTGCGGAAAGACGGCATAAGTTATCAGGTGGTACAGCCCGAACAGTGGCAAATCGCTCACGTGCGCATACATGATTCTGTGCTGAGAGAGTATTCCCCCCGGCCGTCTACGACGAGCTGGCGGATTTGGTGGGTAGATATTGACTTTGTAGAAGGAACTATTCAAAGCGTGGAGGCAAGCGAGCCCTTGCCAGGCTACATTAACTACTACAATGTGCCAGCGGGAGTCGAGCCGGTGCTTTTCTTGCAGCGATATAAGCAGCTTCGTTTAAAAGAGGTATGGCCTGGGGTGGACATGCTGCTATTTGAGCGAGATGGCAAGTTAGAAGTAGAATGGCATCTGGCTAAAGCGGAAGCTTATCGACGGATACGTCTCCGACTAAGTGGTGGAGCGGTTAGCGTGGCATAGGGAGAGCTGACAGTCCGAAGCGGGATGGGAGAGATTCGAGATGGACAGGTCATTGCCCAGCAATGCGGCCGGGTGCTACGCAGTGGCTGATGGGTCCCAGGCGGCGAAGTGGGTATCGAGGTAGAGGGCTATCAGGCCGGAGAGCCGCTCGTATTAGATCCGCTTGTACGGCTATGGGGAACTTACTTCGGGGGCTCGGGCTATGAAAGGTCTATTTTTATGGCTGCTGGGGATGGGGGGCTACTTACCTATCCGGCTCTACTAGCAGTCTAGCTAACATTGCCACCTCCTGTGCTCATCAGACAGTCTACGGCGGTCCTGCAACCGATGCCTTTGTGGCAAAGTTTGACGCTAATGGCCTGTTAGTCTGGGCGACGTACTATGGTGGCGATTTAGCCGATGAAGGGTATGGTTGCTTCGTCGATGGCACTGGGGCCGTGTATCTGGCAGGCTATGCCGCTATTGCGGCTAATATCGCCACGGCTGGGTCTCACCAGCCTTCCTCAGGAGGTTCAGGCGATGCTTTCCTAGCGAAATTCAATGCGAATGGGGTTCGGCAGTGGGCGACCTATTATGGCGGGAGTGCTATAGATGTGGGTCGTGTTTGTTTCGTAGCAGCAAATGGGGTTATCTACTTAGCTGGGTATACCGCTAGCGCAAATGCCATAGCGACCAGTGGAGCCCATCAGACTACAAATGGGGGCAATCATGACCTCTTTCTGGTGAGGTTCGATCCTAATGG